>CAZKHX010000001.1:0-165609 GCA_964552755.1 Microcaldota archaeon
AGCCGCTTCTCCTTCCCGAGCATCCTCTCCTCCAGTTCCTTCATGAATTCCATGCCTAATTTAGGCAAAACTACCTTTTTAATCCTATAACGCAATAGTCAGCCCATGATAGTATTGAATCTGAAGAATTACAGGGAATCCATGGATTTCTGCGCAGACCTTTCCCGCGCAGCCTCGGTAGTTTCAAAGGAAACCGGAGTAAGGGTAATAGTGTGCCCCCCTCCCACGCACCTGCGCGTTGCGCTGGAGAACAGCGCGGAGGTTTTCGCGCAGCATGTGGATCCCTTTGAAGCGGGCGCGATGACCGGCTTCTGCATCCCGGAGGGCCTGAAGCTCGCCGGTGCAAAAGGCTCATTGGTAAACCACTCCGAGCACCGCATCGGAATGGACAACGTTGCGAAGGCAGTGGGCCTGCTCCAGGCAAACCAATTGGAGGCGCTCGTATGCGGAGAAAGCGCGGAGGAGTGCGCCTCCCTCGCGCAGTTCAGGCCCGATTACATTGCAGTCGAGCCCCCCGAGCTCATAGGCAGCGGCATAAGCGTCTCAACTGCCAAGCCCGAAATAATCACCTCTACTGTGGAAGCAGTTGCAGCGGTAAACAAGGACGTGCAGGTCCTCTGCGGCGCGGGGGTGGGCACAAAGGAGGACGTTGCAAAATCCATTGAGCTCGGCGCAAAAGGGGTGCTCCTCGCCTCTGCATACGTGAAATCAAAGGAAAGGGAAGAATTCCTCAGGGATTTCGCAAGCGCGCTCTAGCCGTGGAAAATCGGCCTCTTCGAAAGCTTCTGCGGCAGGGAGAGCTTCTCAAAGGGCATTCCCTTGCCCGCCTTCTTTATCTCCTTCACGATTTCAGAAGCCTCCACCTCCTTCTTTTTCCCTTCCGCGCGCACGGTGGCCGTGAGCCTGCCGCTTTCCATTTCCTTGTCCCCTACCACTATTATGTATGGCACCCATTCCTTTTCCGCATCCCTGATTTTCTTGCCAAGCGTCTCGCTCCGGTCATCGATGTCTGCACGCACGCCCTCGAATTTCCTGAGCAGTTTCCCGGCGAATTCAAGATGGCTCTCCCCTATTGGGATTATGCGCACCTGCGTGGGAGAAAGCCAGAGCGGCAGCATCGCCTTCTCCCCCCTCGCCATCTTCATCGCCTCCTTCTCAAGGAGGGAATACACCACGCGCTCAATGCTCCCGGAAATTGATGCGTGCGTAATTAGCGGCCTCGCCTTCCCGCCCTTCTCGTCCACATATATGATGTCATAGGTGTCCGCATTCTCCACGTCTATCTGCACCGTGGTGAGCGCGCTTGCCTTGTCCGCGGAATCCACGAAGTTGAACTCAAATTTGGTGATGAAGTAAGCATACCTCTCATCGAACATCTCAACGAGCACCGGCTTCCCGAGCTTCTTCACCATCTTCACATACCAGTCCCGGTTTTCCTCGAAGAACCTGCTTTCTATCCTGAAGCCCACTTCGGTCCAGTCGTATAGCTCCACGCTCTCCAGCCAGTCCACCCCCAGCTCGAGCTGCTGCTGGAATTCTTTCCTCGCCATTCCGTAATCACTGAGGAATGCATGCATGTCCGGCATGGTGAAGCCGCGCAGGCGCTTCAGCCCCGCAAGCTCTCCGCTCTGCTCCCTCCTGAACGAATAGCGGGTAAGCTCGTACATCCTGAGCGGCAGCTGCTTGTGGCTCGCCACCATGTCATGCGAAATCAGGAACTGGCCGAAGCATGCGGCAAACCTCAGGAAGAACCTCTTCTCTTCCGAGAGCACAACGTACTGCCTCGCGGGGAACCTGTTCAGGTACTTCTTGAGCGAGGGGTGCTCGTAATCGTACATGAGCGGGGTTTCCACCTCCATTGCGCCGTAGTCCACGCAGCATTCGGTAATCCAGCGCTCGAGCAGCTTCTTCAGCAGCCGGCCCTTGGGGTACCAGCGGAAGTTTCCAGGGTCGGTCCCCGGCTCGTAGTCCACGAGCTGCTGCTCCTTCATGAGCGCAATGTGCGGCGGCTCCTTATCATATGCGCGCACCTTCTCAGTCTCGTATTTCATGAATTTCTTCAAATTCGGGAACTCGGAATAATCGAATTTCTCATGCTCGACAAGCTCCCCCTCCGGGGTGAGCACATAGAACTTGCTCTTCAGCTTCGATTCCGCCTTCAGGGAAGTGGACACCTCTATCTTCTCCTCCCCTTCCGGAGTTTCCTCCACGCTGAATACCCGCGACAGCTCGCTCAGCGGGTGCCCCTTCGCATGCACCGTGAATTTCTTGTACCAGCCGAAGGGCGCCCTCACCACCGTAAATCCCCGGTTGCGCAGCGCGCCCGCCATCCCCTCGAGCAGGCCTATTGCCGCCTGCGGGGAGGACGGCTTCGAGCCCATCAGCAGGTGCGCATACGGATAGAGCATTACGTTCTTCGTCTTCACCTGGTCGGACACGCTTTCGATGTCCGCAACCGCCTTGTCCGCAAGGCCGTTGATGTCCTTCTCGTCGCCTTTCTCGACCGCAACCCTCACCCAGATTACGTCCTCCATCTCGCCCGTGCGCATGTCTTCGGTAAGCTCCTCCGCGAGCTTGGTCTTCTTGGTAACCTCGTAAGAAACCCTGTCCGCGTGGATTATGAGCTCTTTCATCAATATCCCTGGGATGTTTTCCGGGGGAATTGTTTTAAATTGCTTTTTCTGCACAGGGTATTCCGGTGCCTTTATGATTGAAGCTTCAAAAAAGGAATATGAGAGCGTAAAAGCCTGGGGAATGCTGACCAGCCTCGACCTTGCGGGCTGCGACAACGAAACGGTCGAAAATCCGGAAAAGATAAAGCAGTGGATAATTGAGCTCTGCGACCTCATAGACATGAAGCGGTTCGGAGACCCGACCATAATCCGCTTCGGGGAGGAGAAGCGCGTGGAGGGCTATTCCGCAATCCAGCTCATTGCGACCTCCGCAATCGCGGGCCACTTCGGGATAGACGAGGAAACCGGCAGGGGGTACGCATACATCGACATATTCTCCTGCAAGCACTTCGACCCGTGGCAGGCCGCCGAGTTCACAAAGAAATCCTTCGGGGCCGAAGACTACAAGATAAACACAATCTACCGCAAGGCCTCCTTCCAGGAGAAGGCGGAAATGAAGAAGGGCCGCGCGGTCTCAATAGGGATAAAGAAGCTATTGGAGCAGAAGCAGTCCCCCTACCAGTTCATCCAGATATACGAGACCGACCATTTCGGGAAGATGATGGTGCTGGACGGCGCGGTGATGTTCACCGACTACGACGAGTTCTCCTACCATGAAATGATGGCGCACGTGCCCCTGCTCACCCACCCCCATCCGAAAAAGGTGCTCGTAATCGGCGGCGGGGACGGCGGGGCGGTCCGCGAAATCGCAAAGCACAAGGGCGTGGAGGAGATCCACATGTGCGAAATCGACAGGGATGTGGTTGAGCTCTCGAAGAAGCACTTCCCGAAGATTTCCTCTGCGCTGGGCGACCCGCGCCTGACTATTTTCTATGAGGACGGCTCGAAATTCATAAAGGAGCGCAAGGGCTATTACGACGTGATAATGGTGGACTCCACCGACCCCGTCGGCCCGGCCGAGCCACTCTTCAAGGAGGGCTTCTACCAGGACCTGAAGGACGCAACAAACGAGGAGGGGATAGTGGTCACGCAGTCCGAGTCAATGTTCTACTACCGCAAGCTGCTGAAGGAAATGGCCGAATTCAACCGGAGGCTCTACCCGGTTTACAAGTATTACAACGCGCTTGTGCCAACATACCCGAGCGGGGTAATCGGCTTCTCATTCCTCTCGAAGAAATACTGCCCCATGAAGGATTTCGGGCCGGGGGCGGAGAAGCGCGCTGCGGAGCTTCCGGACTTGCATTACTACACCCCGGAAATACACAGGGGCGCGTTCGCGCTCCCGAAATTCTTCAAGGAGGAAACGGGGCTCTAGGCACGCCTGTCATCTTCCGCGCTCCATGCCGGGTCCACTACGCACAGGAAAGCCAAGTCGGAATTTCCGGTGTTTTCAACCCACTGCACGGCTCCAGGAGGGACGCAGGCCACGCACCCTTCCTCCACTTCGGCGCTTTCACCACCAATGTGCATGATGCCTTTTCCCATTAGGAAGATATATGCCTCCGCGCGCGCCCCCAGCACGTGCGGCACTGACTTCCCCCTGGCGGGCACGCGTGCATGCGCTATGCTGCACTTGAAAGCAATATCCTCGTTTTTGGGATGCAGCACCTCCCTGAGGAGCGTGCCGTCATTTGCCTCAAACTCCCTGCAATCAGGAATCCGCTTAACCAGCATGAACTGATATCCACGGAAAAGAAGAAAACCCTAATCCTTTGCGATGTCCTCGACTATCGCCGCGTAGGCCGGCCTGGAAATGAGCAGCCCGAGCAGCGAGCCCAGAATCGTCGAAATCGCGAACCCGATTACTTCCACCAGCCCGGAAAAGAGCAGGGGCAGCATCGCGACTACCGCAACCGTAACGTTGGTAGTGATTATTGCAAACGCATTGTCCAGCCGCTCCGCGGCGCTGCCCACCTTCTTGAGAAGCTCGTCCGTAATCACGATTTGCGCGTCCACGCCCACGCCTATTGCCGCAATGATGCCTGCCATGCCCGCAAGGTCTATGGTAAACGAGCCGAGTATGGAGAGCAGTATCACCATTTCGGAGAAACTGATAAGCACGATGGGGAGCAGTATGTTGAATTTCCTGTACCTTACCGAAACCAGCACCGAAATCGCCACAAGCGCAAGCACGAGGCCGATTATGCTAAGGTTGAGGAATTCCTCACCCAGCGGCGCAGGTATCGTGGTCCGGCTGCCCACTGAAATCTGTATCGGGAGGGCGCCTCCCTTAAGTATTGACTCGATGCTGCGCGCCGCTTCATATGCATTTATTGACTTCTCCTGCCCGGTGCCGGGCGCGGTTCCCGAAATGGTGTACCCGTAGCTGGGTATCCCGGTAGTGATTGAAGGCGAAAGCACGGGGGACGAAAGAAGCCCAACCGCCTTCCATTCCTCAACCGCGACTTCCCCGGTGTTCTCGTTGAAAAGGAGCATGGGCTGGATTTCGCCCTCTTCCGCGATTGAAAGCACGAATCCGCGCGCCTCGAGCTGCGCGCCAACCTCATCCGCAAGCTCCTGCGAAAGGATCGCTTCCGTGGAATTGGTCGCGGGCACGAGCGTCTCTATGTAAGTGTCCTCATAGATGTGCACCGGGATGTCGGAGCCCTCCAGCTTCAACGCCTCTTCGAGAGCGTCTGCCGCGTCCGAGGGCATGCCTGCCTCGAGGTTCGCGGCCGCCTCATCCTCGGTAATGAGCACTATCGCGTCCGTGGGCCTGTCAAGGAACATGTATACAGGGAAGTTAGCCTTTCCCTTCACGGTTTCCGCAAAGTGCTCCGCGCCCTCCCGCGTTACGGAAAAGCTCACGCCCCAGTCCGCGCCCTGCAGGTATTGCGCAGGCAGCTTCTGTATCGTCCCCGAAAGGACATATTCGCCCTTGAGGGCCGCCTTCCCGTCAACCACGCCAGTAAGCACGCCCTGGTGGGAAAGCACCTCCTCCACGGACTGGATGAGCTGCGGGTCGCCGCTCGGCACCTCAACATTGATTTGCGTGTCCCCTATTGCTTTCACCTTCACCTCGGTAAGGCCGAAGGCGGACGCCCTCTTCTTTATGGTGTCCACCATCTCGTCCATCACCGAATCCGGCGCAGGCGATTCAAGTATGACCGGGATGCGCGTTCCCCCGCTGAAATCTATGCCGAACTTCATCCCATGGATGCCTACGTTGAATATGGAAATGAGCACAATCGCGGCGAGGCACATCAGCTTGGTTTCCCTCTCCTTCCACACGTAGGAGAGCGCGCCGAATGCAATAAGCCCTCCGATGAGCAGGAGCCCGGAGTACACGGGGTAGAAGAATATGCCTGCGGCAAACAGGAGTACGAGCGCGCCGATTACTGCCCTGTGGTTAAGCATTTCATTTCCCCCCGGATGTCTTTTCCTTGTACCATAGCACGAGGACCGCGTTCAGCCCCCAGGTCGCGAACAGGTCCCCCACGAGCCCGGCGAGCGCGACCGATGCAATCTCATAGTAAGTCGCGATGTGGGTTATGTTCGAGAGTATGAGCAGGACTGAAAATGCGACAATCGCGGTGATGCTCATCGTCATCCCGGTCTTCATGGAATCAAATGCGTTTTCCCTCGGGTCGCCCTTCCTCTTGATTATCCTCATCGTGAGCAGTATGTCCGTGTCCAGCGAGAACCCGATGAGCATGAGCAGGGCGGCGAAGGAGGGCAGCGTGAGGGGCAGCCCGAAAAAGCTCATCGCGCCCAGTGCAATCACAATGTCGCTGAACGCGCCCAGCAGCACTGCGAGGCTGGGCACCAGCGTCCTGAAGAAGAAGAATACGAAGATTACCGAAAGCACCGCAGAAGCAGCCACCACCCAGAATGCCTTCTCAAGGAAGTGCGTGCTCAGCGCCGGGCTCACCGTTTCCGAAGAATAGGCGGAGTATGTGGCATGCCGGTCCACCACCTCCATTATCCTGCCCACCTGCGCATTGTAAACGACCAGGTATGAATCTATGAAGTCCTTCCTCAGCTCATTGAGGCTGGGCTCGAGCTCCGCGCGGGTGTTGAGCCCTGCAAGGTCGAACATCCTGTTCGCTATGCCGTAGAGCTCCTCCTTCTTCTCCCCGTATTCCACGGTATAGGAAGCGTTTGTGTAGGTATAGGCCTCAAGCCGCTCCACTTCACCAATCAGCTCGTTGAACTGGGCTTTCAGCTCGTCCGCCTCGGCCATTTGCCCGGTCTGGGAAACCTCCACTTCCGCCTTGCTGCCCACCCCGGTTTCGAACACCTGCACCTTCGCATCGAACCCGTTCGAGAGCAGGTCTTCGGAGAGCGCATCCCCGTCCAGGGAGGAAGTGAGCTGCAGCGTGATGAGGGTGCCCCCCCGGAAGTCCACGCCGAGCTGAAGGCCGGGGATGAAATATAGTGATATTAATATCAGTATAAGGGGGATTACAACCAGGTAACGGTATTCGCCCTTGTAGATATTAGGAATCATCTCATACCCCGAGAATGGGCTTCTTATTGGACTGTTATGTTTTAAACCCTTTTCCAGGTTAATGGCTATTCGCTTCCGAGCGGCCGTAGTCTAGTGGTAGGATTCTGGCTTCCCAAGCCAGCGACCCGGGTTCGAGCCCCGGCGGCCGCACTTACCCACTTTGTCATAGTCCAACTTCGGGCAAAGTGGGCATCTCAACCCCATTAGGCCCACTACGTATTCTGGCAAAATCAGCAGTGCAAAAACCCTAAGGCACACTCCGCCCTACCCCAAAACCCTGAGGCGTAATCGTGCCTTCCGAAAAACCTCTGGGCGCACCTCTCCTTCTGCCGGAGGAAACCCCAAAGCTAATATAGCTTCCCTGCAATTGAAGTGCGATGAGGGCTTCAGCAATCGTTTTCGCGCTAATGCTCCTGCCGATGCTCCACTCTGCGTGCGAGGGCGAAATCACGATGCCCCTGCCGGCAGTCACCGAAGGCGAGGGGACTTTGGTGGAAATAACTATAGAGCTCATCCCCGGAGAGGGCGATTCATACGTCGGCACCGAGCCGCCCGTTGGCACCGACACACAGGCCTCCCTTGCCGATGCGATAGGCGTTGCCACCGGACTTGCCGGCACAGGGGGCCAGTGCGATTTCCTGATGCGCGTGGAGGGCAGCAACACCAATGGGGTGGACGGCCCCTCCGGCGGCGCGGCATTCACGGTCATGGCATACTCCATACTCACGGGCATCCCCCTCCGCGAAGATGCAACCATCACCGGCCGCATAGACCCTTCGGGCAGCGTGCAGGGCGTGGGCGGGGTATATGAGAAGGCCCTTGCCGCAAAGAAGCTCGGCTTCGACTATTTCATCGCGCCTCCGCTCAGCGTGGAGGAGCGCATGATGGCAGACATCATCACCGGCATCACAATCTACCAGGCATCCACAGCAGAAGAGGCGATCGCCTTCTTCGCAAACGGCACGGTACCCGAGCAGCCGCCCCTCGAACTCATACTCCCCCCGCTTGCGAACCTCACCCCCTACTCCGGCCAGCGCGTTGCGGGCTTCACATGGGTGATGCACAACATGATTGGGAGGGAAAAGGCCGCAATCGCGGAGATCAGGGACCCGGAGGTGCGCTCCTATTTCGGGCAGAAGATGGGGCAGCACGAGAACCTTTCGCGCCTTGGCTATGACTATTCCGCGGCAAACGGCGCGTTCCTCACCTATATCTCGGCTTCGGCGTTTTCGCAGGTCACCAGCCCGGATGTGGACGGCCGGGTGGAAGAGGTCGAAGAATGCCTTGCCTCCCTTGAAAAGCCCAACCTCACCACGCGGAATTACGAATGGATAATGGGTGGGGAGGCGCGCGAGCACCGCGCCCTCCAGAACCTGCGCAGATATATCGAATTGGATGCGGAAACGCTTGAGGAGAGGTACCTGCTCGTATACCAGCTGGGGTATTCGGTCGCATGGTGCGAGGCTGCCCGCGACATGTATTCCGTTGCGCGGGACGAAGGCGGGGAGCCGATGGGCGCATCCGTGTTCAAGCCGTATGCAGAGGAGCTCCTCAATTCCACCGAAGACGCAGGCGACTGGGCGGAATACATGGAAAACGCAATGGAGCTCTATGACCAGGGATTTTATGCAGGCGCGGCATATGAAATAACCTACGTTTCCTCGATGCTGGAGGCGGACGAAGACCTCGTTGAAGGCGTGGAGGCGGAGAGGTTCGGGGAACTGCTTTCCGGGGAATCCGTTTCCATATGGGGCAGGGTTTTCCGCGCGCAGGCCTCTTACCTGAACCAGAGCGATGAGCCGATAGACGGCTACCGCATAGCGGTATTCGCGGACAACATGGATTCCTTTGTGGAATCCTTTGGAATTCCTGAAGGGGAGGAAGGGCCCGCCACCATGCCGGCCCCGGAAGGGCCTGCGCCCCCTGAAGGCGAAACGCAGCCCGAATCGCCCCTCTGCCTGTTCCCGTTCCTCATCCTTTTGGCACTCTTTATAAAATCAATTGGACAATACTAATTACAAGGTCGGTTTAATGGGAAAGGTTGATGCGAGGACAGTAGGCGCCATCATCGAGGCCAGGAAGAAATACGCTGAGCTTGTTTTCAAGAAGGGTTTCGTGGAGAGGAACTCCCCGGGCAGCAAGGAGCTGCTTGAAGAGGTGGAGAGGGAGCTAGGTGAAGCGCAGGCGAAGCTCACCGCGCTGGAGGAAAGGGCCTCTTCCTCAAATGTCGAAATAATCCTCCCGTTCAAGTCCCGCCTCGACCAGCTTGATGCGGAGATTTCCCAGAAGGAACCGAAGGAAATGGACGAGGCGCTGAAGGCGAAGGAGGGCGCCCTGTTCACGCTGCTTTCCGAGAAAGGGGCGATAATCCGCAGCAATGTTGAGCACAGGCTCGAGATAGGGAAGCTCGCATTCCTGCTCCCCCAGTTCCCAAAGGAGCAGCGCGACAGGCTGAGGGGGATGGTTGAGGCAGGGAAGGCCGAGGAGATGCCCATCCCGAACAACGAGAAGAAATCAAAGATGCTGATTGCGGTGCTGAACCGCCTCGGGCTTGGCTGCAGGCTTGAAGCCGGCATCCTCACCCCCACCCAGGAAGACTGGGAGGAGGGGAAGGTGCAGCTGAATAACGAATACATTTGGCTGGACAAGACGCGGCTGCCCGCATTTGCCCAGAACGAAAAATCAATAATGGAGATAAGCACCAAATTGCAGGTAAAGAATGCGGAAAGGCAGGTGCGCGATTTCGGGGAAGAGGAAATGAATGAATTCAACGACCTGCAGAGCACATACCTCACGCTCCTCAACATGCGCAAGGACCTTGCGCAGGACTACGAGAATGAGCTGAAGGAAGTGCACTAAAGCTTCCTTGAAACGTAGGGTCCGTCGGGGCAATATCCGAATTTGTAATAATATCCCCGCGCCCCGACGCCACTTATTATCACCATTTTCCTGCAGTCAAACTCTTCGCGCGCAACGCATTCTGCTTCCGCAAGCAGCTTCGCCCCGAAGCTCCTGTGCTGGCTTTTCCCCCTCCCTTTCCCTATGCTTTCCTCCTGCCCATACACGTGCAGCTCTCGCACGAGCGCGCTGTGCCCGGCGATTTCCTTCCTGAACGGCCTGTGCGGAATGCGCAGCCGCATGAACCCGATGAGCTTCCCTTCCCATTCATATGAAAGGAAAACCTCCTTCCCGCCGCTTGCCCTGTAATCCCTGCGCACAAGCTTTGCCTCTTCCGCCGGGAATTTTTCCGCTCCGATTTCCCTGGAGCGTATATCCCTTGCCCCCTCCGGCCCCAATTCCTTCTCGATTATTTCGCGCAGGTTGCTCCTTGAGGCCCCTGCCCCGATTTCAGGCGCGGGGATGTCCCTCATCACCCTCATCACGCGCACGTATTCCGGGATATGCCTGTACATCTCCGCAATCACTTTCCCCGCCTTTTCAGAGGAGTACGGCTCATATTCCCCACGCCTCCACATCCCATGCAGCCCGGTCCCGGGCATCACCAGGGTGGGGTAAATCTTGAGCATGTCCGGCCTGAACTCCTGCCTCCCGAAAACCTTCTTCACCATCGCAATGTCCTTCTTCCCGTCCGAGCCCGGCAGGCCCGGCATCAGGTGATAACATACCTTGAACGCGGAATCCTTTAGCAGGGCAGTGGAGTGGACAACCTCCTCCACTCCGTGCCCCCTGTTCACAAGCCTGTAAATCCGGTCCGACGGGTTCTGCACACCCAGCTCCACGCGCGTTGCCCCGTATCCCAGCATCTCATCTATTTCCTTTTTCCCGCAGATGTCCGGCCTCGTTTCTATCGTAAGCCCGATTACCCTGTGCTTCGCCTTCTCGTTCTTCTTCTTCGCCTCTGCAATCGAGCGGGATTTCGAGCGGTTGAATCCCTCGTACATCCCAAGGATGAATTCGCGCTTGTATCCATGCGGCATCGCGAGGAAGGTTCCGCCCATCACGATTGCCTCGCACTTGTCCGTCGGGTGGCCGGTTTCCGCGAAATGGCCGAGGCGCAGGCGCACCTGCCTCTCCGGGCCGAACCCTCCCTGCCGCGCCCTCAGGGCAGCAGGCTCCTCCCCGGTGTAGCTCTTCGGCGCTTTCCCGGTAAATGGGCAATAGATGCAATTCCATTTGCACGAGCCCTCGGGCCGCACCATGAGCGCAACCGGGGTTACCCCGGAAAGTGTGCGCATTGGCCTTTTCCTGAGCAGGAGAACAATTTCCTTTGTCCGCTTTGCTTTCGGAATTGCGGCCATCACCTCGGAATTCTTCGGGAATTCGCTAAGCTTGTACTTTTTCGCAGCTTCCCGCTTCAATGCTTCCAGGTCCCCCCTGCCTTCCAGGATCTGCCTTGCAATAAAAAGCGCCGCCTTTCTCCCCATGCTCACCACAGGTTTGAAAGCAGGCCCATGAGCGCGTACACTGGAGCCTCGACAATCGGGAAGAGCAGCGCGCCGTTGTTTATCGCCTTGTAATCCGAAAACACATCCGGGTAAACGTAGATTTCCACCGGAATGCTCTTTTTCACGAGCGAAGATGAAGCGGATTCCACAACAATCGACGGCTCGTATTTCTCCTCCTCATGGGCTGCCACTTCGTAGAGCAGCTTCTTGCTTCCCTTCCCAGAAACGTAAATGGTCTTGGTGAAGGACCATTTCGGGACCCCCTCCG
Source organism: Microcaldota archaeon (assembly GCA_964552755.1). Classification (GTDB taxonomy): domain Archaea; phylum Micrarchaeota; class Micrarchaeia; order Anstonellales; family Bilamarchaeaceae; genus CAZKHX01. The sequence goes on from CAZKHX010000001.1 coordinate 11,758, forward strand.
CGGAAACCCTGAAAACGTCCCCCGCATTCCCCTTGTTCGTGATCGTAATCTCAAAAGTCGCGGGCTGGGCGATGCCCACCCTCTGCTCCAGCGGGCTCACCTCCGCATCCATCACTTCGTTGCTTATCTCGACTTTCGCAATGAAGTCCACTGCCCCCAGCAGCTCCCCGTTGCCCTCGTCCTCAACCGCAATGTTGACGTAATAAGTTCCCTCCGTTGCGAGCGGGTCCGCGGTGACGGTCACCTGCAGCGGATCGCCGTACAATTTGCTCCTTGTGGACTTCCATCCCCCCGGGAGCGAAGTCACGTATGCAAGGTCATAGTTCCCGCCGATTCCATGTACCCCGCCTTCGTAAACTTTCGGGTGGATGGAAACCTCCATCGTCTGCCCCGGGCCCATCACGCCCAGGTCTACGGTATCCCCCCCGTTCACTTCCATGAGGTGGGGGTCCACCATCTGGATGGCAAAAGAAAGCGAGACCAGCACCAGCGCAAGAGCAAGCACCCTCATGAGCCGGTATTCATCTTCCAGTATTAAAAACAGTGCTGTCAGTACTCGATGTTGAAGTAGTCGAACTCCGGCTCAGCGTCCCGCAGAAACTTCACTACCTCCACCCTCTCCACCTTTGCCGGGACCGCGTCCCCCGGCTTTTCAACCGCCCTGAGGAATTCCCTGTAGGGCTTCTCCATGGGCGCCTCGCACATTATCTCCACATTTCCATCTGGAAGATTTTTCACCCAGCCCTTCAGCCCCAGTTCCTTTGCGGTCTTCTGCACATACCACCGGTAATTGACGCCCTGCACTCTGCCATAAGCAATAAGGTTCGCCCTTATCACCATGCTCACACCTTCATCTCTATGCCCTTCTCCCCGATGTCGAACGGCACGCGCTTCATGAGGTGCCTGCGGCCCTTCATCTTGAGCACTTCGACCCCCCTCTGCCTCTTCCCCTTCAGGTAGGAGTAGTCCATGTGCACCCACCCGTCCGTGAGGGACTCCAGCCCGTACGCAGTCTGGGGCAGCTTCGTGCCTTCCTGGGAGTGCGCTTCAGTGACGATGAGGGTGGTGGTCTTCCATTTCCTTATGTTGTGCACGAATTCGAGGAAGCCCTTCTTCCTCTGGTCCGCGGTGGCGAACAGCAGCGCCACGGGCATGATAGAATCTATCACAAGCCTCTCAATCCCCATGGTGTCTATGAGCTCCCCTATTGCGCTGTTCTGGCTCATGAACTGGTCCACTTCGTACGCGGGATAGTCCAGGAATGTGAGCTGCTTTGTGCTTTCCAAACCTTCGAGGTCCCACCCCCTGTAGTTCATGTGCTTGAGCATGCTGTCCCGGGTTTCCTCAATCACCACATATAGCCCGGGCTCATTGTACATCTTCGCTCCGTTCACCAGGAACTGCAGTGCGAGCGTGCTCCTCCCCGAGCCGGTTGTCCCGCTCAGCGTGCTTATCGAGCCCTTGTTCAGCCCTCCCCCCAAAAGCTTGTCCAATCCGGAGATGCCGGTCTTCACAGTGTCCTCCATGCGCTCATTCCTTCTTCTTTTCAAGGAGCCGCTTCCCCGCCTCTGCGCGGGCCTTCAGCCCCCTCTGGAATTTTTCCCTGTCCTCTGCATTGGAGGACTTCTCAAATATGATTTTCTTGAGCTCGTATGCCGAAGTGGACATGCCCATCAGCAGCTCCTGAGCCTCGGAAACCCCCATCCTTACCTCTTCCGGCTTGAGTACCTCCAGCGAGAACGGGCTGTACATCGAGCACAGCCGCCCGAGCGAGCCGAAGTCCCTCGTGAGCAGCTTCACCTCGAGGGAAGTGGCCCACATGCCCCCCTGCTCCATGGGCTCGTCTATCTCCCCCACCGCGTACACCACGCCCTCCTCCGCTATGAGCTTCTGCACGAAGCCCGTGCCCAGCTGCACTAGCTGGTCCCTCTCCTTCCCGTGCATGTCAAAGTAAAGCAGCGCAAGCACTCCGCCGTCTTTGATTGTTTCCTTTGTGAGCCTCTCCACATCTACCTCTGCCATTGAACCACGTGAGGATAAGGGAGAAAAAGAAATAAAAATGGGGCTACTGCGCCCCACCGTAGCTTGCGTAGCATGCGTCCCTTGCGTCCGCAGGAAGGCCTGCGCACGGGTCCGTTGCAGGGCCGGGCTGCGCCGCCATCTCCATCATCGCAATCAGGTCATCGGTGATGTCGCACACCTTCCCGGGAGTTTCGAACTTCTCGTCCCCGAAGGCCCCTGCCCCGCATTCATAGTCCTGCGGAGTTGCCTCGAAGTCCGGGGTTCCCGTGAACTCGCTTTCCTCCTCCCCGGATTCCGGCATCTCGCTCTCCAGCTTTTCGCTGTCTATGAGGTACCATGCGCAGCCGGTCTCGTCGGTAAACATGCCCATTCCCATGCCGGTTCCATCATCCTTCATGTACATCTTCTTGCCCTTCATGACCATCACGTAGGTGTAGGTCTCGCCGTCGTAGGTCGAGGTGCCCTCTGCGCGGTAGTTCTCGCCCTTGAGGTACATGTCGAACGTGCTGGCCACGCCATCCTCGGTGCTGCTCCCGCTGCAGTGGATGGGGCTCCCCATCGCCATCATGGCCGCGACGTCCCAGCCCTGCAGGCCCAGCCCACCGGTGCCTTCACTGCCCGCAGATTCCCCGCCGGTTTCGGCTCCGCCCTGCTGTTCCTGCGCGGAAGCCTGCTCCCCTCCCTGCGGGGTGCCTGCCTGCGCAGCGGTCTGCTGCTGCCCTTCCGGCGCCTGCTCCCCTCCGGGGCAACCGAAAAGGAGGAGCGCAACTGCCATTAATGCAAATATTCTCTTCATGCAAATTCACCTTAACGGAAATCCCTCCAAATGGTTTAAAAGGGTTCGGAAGAAGTCTAGGAAAGGAGAGTTCATGGAAGAGGTTTTTTTCTGGATACTTGGCGCCGCAGTTGCAGATGCGCTGCTCGGCTTCGTGGGGGCATTCTCATTATGGCTCAGCCAGAGGAAGCTTGACAGCCTCGCGCATATCCTGATGGCGTTCGCCGCGGGCAGCCTGCTGGGGGGCGCGTTCTTCCACCTCCTCCCCGAAGCGCTCGCAGAGATGCCTGCGGATGAAGTCTTCCTCGTCGCGCTTGCGGGCTTCGTCCTGTTCATACTCCTTGAAACCTACCTGCACTGGCACAGGTGCAAGGAGTGCGACATCCACCCATTCTCTTACATGGTGATGGTGGGGGACGGAGTGCACAATTTCCTAGGGGGCCTCGTGCTCGCAGCGAGCTTCCTGGTCAGCATCCCCCTCGGGATTGCCACGATAATAGCGATTGTGGCGCATGAGTTCCCCCAGCAGCTCGGCATTTTCGGGGTGCTGGTAAAGGGAGGGTTCAAGCGCAACAAGGCGATACTCTACAGCTTCATCGCGCAGGCCACGATAATCCCCGGCGCGCTCATCGGCTATTTCCTCGCGGGCTCCATGGACTGGCTGGTGCCTTTCCTGGTGCCCTTTGCCGCGGGCAACTTCATCTACATCGCCTCCTCGGACCTGATTCCCGAAATGCACAAGGCCGAGGGATGGGACAAGGCGAAGGGGCTGGTCGTGTTCTTCCTGGGCATAGCCCTCATGATATGGGTAAAGGTTGCCTTGGGCGGCTAGGAAAGCTTTTTATGTTGTAATTTGTAAAATTGAATGTATGGGAGGGCCCATGCGTTTTGCTGCAGCGCATTCTGCCAGCGCAACTGCCGCTGCGCCTCTGCGCCGAAAGTTCCGCAGCACGAAGCCGGACCCGGAAACCGGGCGGCTTTGCACCCGCTATGGCAACCCCCTTACGCCCAGTGGAGTGAGAGAAAGGGTAGGGAGGCAGCTCAGGAAAACCGGCAAGAAGCCCAGCCAGTTCCAGCAGAAAGACGTATTTGCCGCAGGCCTGCGCCACCTTGGGCTCAAGCCGCACGAAGTCCTGGTGTTCGCCGGCTACAGCATACTACCGTGGAAAATGGACGAAACCCCGCACGGCTTCTGGCAGGAGCCCGAAAACCGCATCTCCGCGGTAAAGTGGATGGTGGAAGAGCGCCTTGCGAAACTGAAGAAAAACAACGGAAAAACCCCCGAGCAGATTGCTTCCGGGCTGTGCTATTCCTCATTCGCGAAGTGCGGGCTTCTGGGCCTGCTGAGCCACTACGGCGGTTCCCCGTATCGTGCCGCGCATGAGGCGTACGGGCTGATGCCATGGGAGATGGAGAAGGCACCGTACAATGTCCTGCATGAGGGCGGGGTGCCGGCCGAGGCCGTCCGCTGGCTTGCGCAGAAAACCGGCAAGAAGCCGGAGCACCTCAATTGGGGCGACTTTCTCGAAAACCACCTGGGTTCCCTGGTAAAGGGCAAAAGGAGGGGCGAGGGAGCGCCCGGGGAAAATTCCTATCGTTCGGTATATGGCCTCGTTTCGGCTGCCTTCCCTGAAAGGAACCTCATGCCGTGGCACATGCGCTACCGTCCGCGCGGATTTTTCCAGAGCAGGGAAAACCGCCTGTTCGCGGCTGCATGGGTCATGGGGAAGCTGCTGAAGAGCGGACGGCTTCTGGAGCCTTCCGTGCTGGTGCACGGGCATCTCAGGCAGGAAGGCGCGGCAAGGGCCGCGCAGGTCCATCCCGGAGGGGTGGTCGGACTTCTGCGCGACCTTGGCTATGAAGTGGACCCCGAGCGCAGGGAGCGCCTCCTCAGGAAGATAAAGAGCGTACGCTGTTCCAAAATGCCCGTAGAAGAAAGGCGCTCCGCGCTGGAGAAGTTCATCAGCCGCAAAGGCCCGCCGCGCATTGACCGCACGGTGCTCTCCACCTCGGATTTCTTCCGCAACAAAAAGCACGGCTTCATGGCCTGGTATGTGGTGGTGCGTTATTACGATGCGGACCCGCAGAAGGCAATGAGGGAGCTCGGGCTGCTCTAACCCCTAGCTTCAATGACTCCTTCGCGGGTGTAGTCCTGCTTCATGAAAATTGCATCCAGCACCGGCCCGCTGAGGGTAATCGTGCGCTTTGCATCCGCAAGGTCCTCTACCCCTGAGGCAATCCCCACCGCATCCTCAACGCTGAGGTCGTGCATGTTGAACGGCTGGTTGATTGCGCACCAGAGCATGTAAAGCGCATCCTGCGGCATGCCGTCCGTGCCCATCTTCATGGGTATTCCCTTCTCCACAATCTGCCTGAGCGGGTTAATTCTCTTCATGGTTTCCCCGAGCCATTTCCCGTAGGCCCCAACGTCGTCCCAGGAGAAGTTTGGGTTTGTGAGCACGTGGGAAATCGCCCCGCATTCTATCGCTCCCTTTACTGCCTCAAGAAGTATCTCGTCCCCGGAAAGCTCGAAGTGCTCTATGCTCACCGGCCTGTCCACGGCATTGCGTATCAGGTTAGCCATGCTGAGCGCATGGATTATCCCCCTGTTCCCGATTGCATGTATCGCAACTTCGGGGATTACCTCCAGGGGCACGCGCTCCCTTATGCTCTTGCCGATAAGCTTCACTGCCTCAATGTCGTGGTAGTATATCCCCTTGTTCATGGTGCCGGAGTAAGGCGAGATAAGCGCCGCGGTCTGCGAGCCGATTGAGCCGTCCGCGAACATCTTCAGCCCTATTCCCCCGAACTCGTCCATCGCCTTCACGAGGAGGTTCTTGTCCGCGGCCACTTCCATGAGCCCTTCTATTTCGCAGTAAACCCTGGTTACCGGGAACTCGCCCCCCCACCTTTTCTTCGCCTCAAGGAGCATCTCGATTCCGAGCGCACCCATCGCCTGCTTGTCGTGGATTTCGACGACCCCCTCCCTGCGCTGCTCCCTGAGCCATCCGAGCAGGCCCTTGAGCAGGGTATCCCTGCCAGTATTCTCTGCCGCGAGCTTCAGGCAGTAGTCCAGGTACTGCTCCTTCCAAACCCCGCTGTCCTCCAGCGTCCCGATTACCAGCTTTCCGGCGGATTCCATGAATATTTTCTTTGCGGCCTTTGTGTTGAGCAGCCCGCCGTGGTAAGAGGGGTCGAATAGCATTATGTGGTCCTCGTGGCTTATGCCGTCTATCTCCCTGCGGGTGAGGTGGCCCAGCCGGTCCGTATCGAGCCCCGAGGCGATTATGAGCCCGGTGCCCTTTTTCTCCTCGAGCGCCCTGGTCAGCTCGGTTATAGTGCTGCATTTTGAAATGTCGACGAGCCCCACGGTATGCAATAGAGAGTAGACGAACGGGTGCGTATGCAGGTCCTTCAGGCCCGGGATTGTTATAGTTCCCTCCTTGAAGTTCTTCCTCCAGAGCCTGCTGTCGGGGATTCTCCGCACATCGGTGCGCTGCGCATTGGCTGCCTTGTTCATGGATATATATACCGTCAAAGACATATTTAAACATTTCTCCCCACCTAAAAACCACCGAAACCCTTTAAAAACCACATAATTTGCTTTAAACCGCTTTCGGGCTATTGAATATGCATGGCCATTCCGGGTGCAGCCACCTCAGGCAAAATCCTCAGTGGGATAAAGGACGGCACCTACCAAAAGCTCGTCTACAGGAGGATACCCGCATTCGTCATGCTCTCCATGGGCATGCGGGTGGGGGACGAGGAATCCAACCATAAGGAGCTCGGCTACCCTCACGTACTGCCCACCGACCTGAACGTGGGCAACACGGTCCTCTTCTCGAAGCAGGAATGGGACAGGGACTTCGAGGCGGTTTCCGCTATGGCGGAAAAAGACCCGAATTTCCTGCACAGGGTTCTTGAGGGCGGCACTGCGCTCGGGGAGAAGCTCATGGGCATGGGAGACGAGATATTCTCCACCAGTTTTGAAGGCGAGAGAGAAGTCCGCCTTTACGAAGAATTCGGCAGCTTCTACTTCGAATGGATAAGGATATTCAGCTACCTCGATTCCATCCTCAACATCGAAAAATATATTGAATCCAAAATGAGGCAAATCCTCGAAGTGCGGGGCTGCAAGGATGTGGAAGGCACCCTCTACGCAATGGCCAAGCCGTCCAAGAAGACAATCGACGCGAACGAGCGGCTGGACATGCTCCGCATCGCTTCGGAATGCAAGCAGGGAATAAGCGAAGAGAAGCTCAGCGGGCTTATAGACGAACACATTGAGAAATACTGGTTCACCAGCTTCTCCTGGGGCTCCGGCTCCCCCATGAGCCGTGGGGACCTCCTACTGCGCATCAAAGAGGCAAAAGAGCCGGATGCGGAACTGGAGAAGCTCGCGTATGAGGAAGAGATGCAAATAGATGACATGGAACTACGCAGGTGGTCGGACCTCGGCCGCGGCTACGCCTGGCTCCGCACCGCCCGGCACCAGGCCGCAAGTTTTTCCCTTGTGAAAGTCCAGCATTCCCTCCTGAAGGAACTTGGGAGGAGGAAAGGCATTGAGCCCTGGGACATATTGTGGTCTTACCCCGAAGAGCTCACAGAAGGCAACCTGCAGCCCGCTTCCGTGCTGCGGGAAAGGCAGCGCTTCCCTGTTTTTGGGACTCTGGAGGGTGAAGTTGTCAAACTATACGGCGATTCTGCAGAGGCCCTCGTGAAAGAGGTAAATAGGTTCTTTATCGGAGAAGTGGAATTTGCAAAGGGCATTGTTGCGAACAAGGTAATGAATATTTCCGGGAAAGCGAAAATAGTGCGCACCGCGGACGAAATCGGAAAAGTGGAGCACGGCGACATCCTGATAGCGCCCATGACTGCCCCTTCCTTCGCGCCCGCGCTTGAGCGCGCCGCGGCATTCGTGACCGACGAGGGCGGCATCCTCTGCCACGCGGCGATAATAAGCAGGGAGATGGGCAAGAGCTGCATAGTCGGCACCAAAAGCGCAACTGCAATTTTCAAGGACGGGGATGTAGTGGAACTGGACATAGACAAAGGGACAGTGAAGAAGGCAGAGCATTCTAAATAATCTTGCGGGCATAGGTGAGCCAATGGAAGAAATGCAGCTTTTGGGAAAAGTGGACCTCAAGCAGGAATGGACGCACAAAAGCTTCCATGGGATACTGCACACTTTTTTCCCTGCGGCAGAGGAAGCGTTCAAGCCCCTCAGGGACTATTATGGTGACTCCTTCACCAGCCATGTTTTCTTCGTCTCAGAAGACCATGCAAACTGGTATTGGAATACCACGGACATGAAGCGGATGCGGGATTCGCTCATAGCAAAAGTAAACGAAGACCCGTCCTTCCTCGATAAGCTGCAGGAGGACTGGCTTGTGCGCGTGAAGGCATTTGAGGAAGCGATGGCAGAAGTTGGTTCGACCGACCTTTCAAAGCTTGATAATGAGGAGCTTTTCAGCCTTTACAAGAAGCTATACCTGGCATATTTGGATGAGTTTGCCCTGTGCACAGGCCTTCAAGAGTCCTTTTCCATGCATGCAGATGAGCTTGTGCTGCCCGCGATAAAGAAGTTCCTTGAGGAAAAGGGCATCGGAGATTATTTCGTGGAGTACTATTCCATCCTCACTGCCCCGGTAGACGAATCCTTCATCTTCCAGGAGAGGTTCGACCTCCTCAGGATATTGGAGATGGTGCAGAAAAGCCCGGAATTGACGGATTTGTTCGGGAAGGATGCTGCGGAGATCGAAGAGGAATTGGAAAAACACAAAAAACTGAAAGCCATGCTGGAGGCGCATGCGGAGAAGTTCTACTGGGTGCAGAACAATTACGCAGTAGCCAAAGTCCTTGACATGAGGTTCTTCATCAACGAAGTCAAGCGCCTCCTTCTCCCGGAAAATGCAGTTGATGCATCCGGCGAATTGAAGAAAATGGAAGCTCAGGTCCCTGAAATAAAAGAGAGAAAGAAAAAGCTGATTGAGGAGCTCGGCATTCCTCAGGAACTTCAGAATCTGCTCCGGATAGGGGAAGTTTTCACCTACATGCAAGACGTCAAGAAGAAATACACCCTCATCTCAAACCATTACCAGAAATTATTCAGGGATGAAATTGGGAAAAGGCTGGGGCTCAGCGAAGAGGAGATGGACTATACTTATATCTGGGAACTTGAAGGGATGCTGATGGATGGGAAAGTGGACAAAGGGGCACTGCGCTCCCGGAAAAAAAATTGCATGGGCATCTTCACCTTGGGCGGCTACCAGATAATATGCGGCGATGAAGCCGGCAGGATTTATGACCGGCAATTCAGGATTAAAGCCAAGGCAGATGAAATACGGGGAGCTGTTGCCTCTAAAGGAATCGCGAGAGGGATAGTCCGGGTTGTGAGGAAGACCCACGATTTGGTGAAGGTAATGAAGGGGGACGTGCTGGTCGCAAGCATGACCCGGCCCGAGATGGTTACTGCGATGGAGAAGGCCTGCGCAATAGTAACGGACGAAGGGGGGCTGACCTGCCATGCGGCAATTGTTTCACGTGAGCTCGGCATTCCATGCATAATAGGAACAAAAATCGCTACTACTGTCTTGAAAGATGGAGATGAAGTGGAAGTGAATGCGGACAAGGGAAAGGTAAAAAAGATATCCGGCTGAATGGAATTCGCATGAAGAGCGTAGAGGAAGTGAAGGAAGAAGCAAAGAAGGAATGGTACATACAAGGGTTCAACGGTGCTCCGAATTACATGATGCTGGGCGAAGTTTCGGGGATTCGGGCATGCAACCGCATGAGCGGCTACGGCTACACGAAGTTTCTCTCGGAATACAGGAACGACTATTGCGATTTTGGGTATTACGCAAAGGACCTGGAGAATGTGGGGAGGGAATTCATGCGCAGGCAAAGGGAAAACCCTGCCTACCTTTCGGAAATGATAGCGAAATATGATGCGGAGGCGGAAAAGCTCTTCTCATTCGTGGAAGAGCTCAGGAAAAAGGACCTTTCCTCCCTCCCGGCCGGCGAGCTTATCGGCATTTACCAGGAATTGTTCAAGCGCTATTACGGGCCGCTCGGCTACGGCCACCTGCTGGAGGGCCTTGTGATAACCTCGGATGGGGTGATAAAGGCGAAGCTGCTGGACGTTCTGAAGAAGGCGAGGAGGGAAAGGGAGCTGAACAGGATATTTTCGGTCCTTACTCAGCCGGTTGAGCCGTCCTTCACCAACCTGCAGAACCTGGAGATGCTCAGGCTGGCAAAATACCTGAGGGACAACGGCTATGCAGGGCTGTTCAGGGGCTCTCCCGCGGAAGCGTGGGAAAAGCTTCCCGAAGGGCCGAAGGAAATGATATGGCGGCATGTTGAAAAATACTACTGGCTGAGGTGCAACTATGCCTCTGCCGTCCCGCTTGGGCCCGAGGACATAGTGGAGGAGCTTGCCGGGCTCGTGACCGAGTTGAATCTTGAAGAGCAGATAGAAGCGGAAGAGAAGCGCTATGCGCACATCCGCTCGGAAAAGGAAAAGCTGATGGAGGAGCTTGGCATGCAGGACGAAGAGCTCAGGTCCTACCTGTCCATGATGGAAACGGTTGCCAAGTGGCAGGACGACCGCAAGATTGAGATACTCGTCGGCATCGCAAACCTCGAGAATGTGCTTTCCGAAATCGTCCGCAGGTTCGGCCTTAAGCAGGAGCTGATGCGGTACTTAATCCATTACGAAGTGGATGAAGGCACCCTCAGGAAAATGACCAATGAAATGCTGGAAGAGAGGAGGGATGGCTGCGTAATCTATTCAGAACTGGTGGAAAAGGATGGGCTCCCCGACGTTGAAACCACAATTTTCACCGGGGACGATTATAAGGCGCTGCACCGGGCCATCAGCGCGGCAAGAAAGGGCACGAGCGAGGACCTCCACGGGCTTACCGCTTCCACGGGAAAGGTTTCCGGCAGAGTAAGAATATGCAAGAGCCTTGAAAGCATCCGCGACTTTAAGGAGGGAGACGTGCTCGTTGCCTCCATGACAAGGCCGGAATTCGTGCCCGCGATGAAGAAGGCCGCCGCGATAGTCACGGACGAAGGCGGCATCACGTGCCACGCCGCCATAGTGAGCAGGGAGCTGGGGATTCCCTGCATAATCGGCACGAAGATGGCTACAAGGGTGCTCAAGGACGGGGACATCGTCGAGGTGAATGCCAACCACGGACTGGTGAGGGTGCTGGAGAAGAAGGAACAGTAAAAAAGATATCCGCCTAATCTATTTCCATGAAGACTCTTGTTTCTGTTTCAGATTTGAGCAAGGAGGACATCCTGAAAATCCTCGACTATTCGGACAAGTTCGACACCGGGAAGCTTGAGCCCTACGGATATGCAAAGGGCAAGGCGCTCGGCATAGTCTTCCTGCAGGAGAGCCTGCGCACCTCCGCTTCCCTGAAAGTGGCGATGATAAAGCTGGGCGGCGGCTGGGTGGACTTTGACCTCAGCTATGTGAAGAGCGGCGAAGAGGACCTGGAGGACAGCCTCGTGGCGATTGCGCCCATGGTGGACATCATAGGCATCCGCGGCCCGGCGGACATCGACATCGCGCCCATTGCGAAGGAGATAAGCACGCCGATGGTAAATGCGATGATAGGGATGGAGCACTCAATAGGCGTGATATGGATGGCGTACACCGTATGGAAGCGCCTCGGGAAAATGGAGGGGCTGAACGTCGGGGTTTACGGGCTCAGCAGGTACTCCCGGCCGGCGATTGCGCTATACAGGATACTTTCAAAGCTGGGCGCGAACTTCATAGAGGATTCCATCATTGACGAAGCGGGCACGCAGCCGGAGCTGATTGGGGAAATAGAAAAGAACGGGGGCAAGTTCAGCAGGGGCAAGCTGGAGGATTTCATAGGAAAGGTGGACTTCCTCTTCGTGCCCGAAGGCCTGCCGGTGAAAGGCGCAGACCAGAAGATAGTGGATGAATTCAACAAAGGGTACAAGCCGCTGAACAATGAAATGCTCAAGGGGCTCAGGGAGGACGCGGTTTTCGAATACTCCATGCCCCGCGCATTGACTGACGGGAGATTGGTTGCGGAAAAGGAAGTGGACTCGGACAAGCGCCTCATTACCTACGAGCTGATGGAAAAGGCAATCCCCGTGAACATGGGAATTTTCGCATGGTGCTTTGAATAGGATATGGCTCACGCTGAGTGCATCATTTTCCGAATAAAAATTCGGGGAAAAGATGACAACAGAAAATTTAGCGTATGTATTATGCCTTTAGTAACTGCAGGCTGAAAGCCTCGCTTGCGCTAAGCTCTTACACCCCAGTTCTATCAAACGGATCTGTTATCCGCGGCCTTTGCTTATTCGTTTTGAGAGTGGCTTCGACCTTAGATGCTTTCAGGTCTTATCCACGTAGAGCGTAGCTGCCCAGCAATGCATTGATACAACTGGTCCACCAGAGGCTCCGAATCCCTGTTCCTCTCGTACTCAAGGATCCTTACTCTCAATAAGCAACACTTCCTGAAGATACTACCGTACTGTCTCGCGACGTACTGAACCCAGCTCATGTGGGACTTTGATGGATGTACAACCCAACCCTTGGTGGCTCCTGCACCACCAGGATGTCCCAAGCCGACAGCGATGTACCAAGCCGCGAGGTCGATGTGTACTCTCACCCGCGACGAGCCTGTTACCCCCAGGGTAGCTTGTTTGACAGCTTAAATCCCTACCAATAGGATATTAAGGTTCACTAAGCCCGGCTTTCGCCTCTGCGTTCCATGCTTTTAAGAACACAGTCAGCCCTGCATTTGTCTTTCACCCTCTACAGCGGATTTCTGACCCGCTTGAGCAGAGCATTGGGCACCCTTGTTTCCCTATCGAGGGCGTACCGCCCCAGCCAAACTATCCACCTGACGCTGTCCTCTTGCGAGTAAGCAATACCAGAATGATTAAGTGGTGTTACACTTTCGCCTCCACGCGGCCCGGAAGCCGCGCTTCGAAGGCTCCCACTTACTCTCGGTAACCACCCCGATACCACAACATCAGGCTATAGTAAAGCTCCATGGGGTCTTCGTTTCCCTCAGGAAGTCCCCGGCATGTTCACCGGGTAGTGAGTTCACCAGGTCCCAAGCAGGGACAGTGGGAGCGACGTTACGCCGTTCATGCAAGCCGCCAATTAAGCGGCGAGGTATTACGCTCACGTTGTTACTCGCTTCACAAGAAGCGGGGCCGGTCATTTCTGCCGGCCTCCGTGCATCGCTGCACGGGTCGGACTGTATCTTCGGCTTTCGCCGTCTAGCGTTCAGTCTCTGAGGATTCTAGATACTTCGGGATCGGTTTGCGGTTCATCTGGGAGATTATCCGGGCTATCCGGTCGAGCCCTTCCCTCCGGAGGTGTTCCTTTTCCTCCATCATGGAAAGAACTTCTTCGAACAGCTCGAAGTTCCTGCGCTTGGAAGTCTGCAGCGGGTGTTCCTTGAAGAACTCAATGAGTTTCCTCAGGTTTTTCACCCCTCTCACCCGGAACTCCTTTCTGTCTCCATTGTTCTGGGTCACTTTGCCGAATCCGAAGTAATTCCGGATGCGGTAAAGAACTTCCTCATCGCGCTGGTGCTGCACCACCCTGAATTCGGGCAGCACAGTCCAACCGAGGGTCATTTTCCCGAGCTTGTTCAAAGCCACGTGGAAACAACCTTCTCCGTCGACGAAACCGGCAATCCACTCAGCATCCAGCCTTTCCTGCTGATTGCCTGCACCCATCGCTTTTTCACCACCTTCACGAGCTCTGCAGCGGTTATTAACCGTTGCCTCACCGCATTTCCGGTGGTAGCGTGGGATACACAGGTATTCCAGCATATAGCTAGATTTTACTAAGGCAACTTAATTCACCTTAAGAGGGTCAGAGTTACCCCCGCTCTTTACCAGCCCTTCTTTCCCTTGGACAGGACTTTCAGGTACTGGCAGTGAGCAGGCGTCGACCATCGTACGCAGCCTTTCGACCTAGCGATGATCTGTGTTTTTGGTAAACAGTCGCACTCCTCCGGTCTGTGCCACCTGCCCTTTACACAAAGGCAGGCATCCCTTCTTCCAAAGTTACGGGACCATTTTGCCGAGTTCCCTTGCCTGGGTTATCCTGACACACCTGAGCCTTTTCAGCTAGGGGCACCTGTACTAGTTCTAGGTACGGTTTCAGAGGATCGGATCAGCTTCTTTTTCACGGGCCACTGGAATCAGCCGAAGAAATTCCCATTAAGGCCTTAATCCCCTTCTCCTCATAATAAGACTCCGGGGATTTATTGCCCGTAGACAGGGTCTCCCCTGCTCGGCCTATCCAAAAGCGTCGGAAACTGAACTTGCGTTGCCGCATCTACCTCCAAAGGGCAGGAATATTAACCTGCTTCCCTTTCCTGCACTAGGAGTTACCTGTGCAGTTAGGATCGCCTAACCCTCAGCTGATTCACATGGCTGAGGAATCCGTGCCCTATCAGGTGTCCAGGGTTCTCACCTGGATATGCTGCTACTAACGCCAGGATATTCGTACCAGATCGGTCCACAGGAACTCACGCCCCTGCTTCTCACCAACCCGGTCGCCCCCCTACTCCATAGGCTTTTGGCCTGGGTAAGGTATCGGAATCCGGTTTAGCCCCGTCAATTTTCAGAATCTGCATCCTCGACTGGTCCGCTATTACGCGTTGTTTAGAGGGTGGCTGCTTCTGAGCCTACCTTCCAGCTGTCTTTGGATAGAGACTCCTTTACGATTAACACTTAACCGGAATTTAGGGCCCTTAACCTCACGTACGGTCGTTCCCGTAAGGTTCTACAGGCTTACCCCGTAGAGCCCACCGCCTTCGTCTAAAGAGACAACGGATTCGGAGTTTGATAGGAAAGTGACACCTTTCGGAGCCGCTCTTTCCAGTCAGTGCTCTACCCCGCTGTCATCCTCGGAAGACGCTGTGCTGAGACACATTTCGGAGGGAACCCGCTATTGCTGTGTTCGACAGGACTTTCACCCCTACACCCCGGTCACCCAAGGGGAATATACCACCACTGGTTGCGGGCTTCCACCAGCCGTCAGGCTGGCTTCACCCTGCCAAGGCGTAGATCACACAGCTTCGGGTCCGTAACATGTGACTGGTCCCCTTTTCAGAGGATGCCCCTCATTGCTTGCGGGCACTTGCTTTCGCTTCGGCTCTCGCCTTGCCACATGCCATGACTCCCTGGCTCTTGCTTCGAGAAGAAAGATACGACACTGGTTAAACCGCCTCGATCCCACCCTTGCGGGAGTTCACTTCGGCGGCCCTACCCTTTCGCGCCGTACCTGCCTGTTACCACGTAGTTTCAGGGTCTTTTCGCACCCCTCCCGGGGTCCTTTTCAGCATTCGCTCGCGCTACTCATTCGCTATCGGTCTAGTGCCCCATATTTAGACTTGGAGATTGGTCTCCCCATATTCCCGTCCTCAAGCCGGAGGACGGTACTCTTCATGGATCGCTCCCTTCGCCTTCGCATACGGGACTGTCACCCGCTATGGTATGGCTTTCCATCCAACTTCTGCTCAGCTCAGGGATGCTCCCCGCCACATCTGCCCTGCATTGCTGCAGGGTATTCGGCTCGGTCTGACCGGCTTTCATTCGCCATTACTAACCGGATCCCAATTGGTTTCTTTTCCACCCGGTACTAAGATGTTTCAATTTCCGGGGTTCTTACACCCTCAGCATAACCGAAGGTGCACCGTCAGATCCTAGGATCATAGCTTGCGTGCAGCTACCCTAGGCGTATCGCCGCTTACCGCGTGACCGTGCGGGCACCAGCCTAGCCATCCACTACGTGGATTGCAACATATCCAAACTTTCTGTTGCCATCTCTTCCTGAACGTGTTCGCGCATAAAGCGGTCTCAGTAGCTAATGAGCCGCAAAACCTTTTCAGGCCAATGCGCCGCTCTCCCCTGATTGAGGGGACAAGCTAAGTAGTCTCTTAGTCACCGCGCCATACATGCAGAGGGCGCTCAATAAGAGGTAAGCTAGATATATGAACATACGGCTATTTAAAGGTTTCGTCGGTCCGGAGACGGGCAGCAGCATTTTTCTTCCTTCTATAACGAAAGCCATTTAACCCCTATTTGCCATAAATAAGCAATTATGCTCGAGCGCATACCCTGATTGTGAAAGTGGTTGAAAAGAAAGAACACGGGGAGAATGGCGCAGCGAAGAAGCTGGAAGCGCTCGGAGTGGATCCGGCAAGCATATCCCGGAAAAAAGCTTCCATATCCTATACTATCCTCGCCCTTTCAAAAGAAGGGGTTGAGCTGCCCATGTCCCTCTCGTTCCCCGATGTGAAGGCGGCAACGGAAGCAAGGCGGGCAGAGCTTGGGGGCGCGCGCATGGAGATGGCAGGGCGCCTCTGCTTCGGATTCAGCCCGGTGCAATAGGCACATTACAAATTTTTCAGGAAAAACAAAAAACTTAAAAGAATCGCGGAATTTATGCTCTCGGTGCATGACCATGTTGAATGCAAAAAGCTTGGGTCTTGCTGCAGGTGTCCTTTGGGGGCTTTCAGTCTTCATAATGGCGCTTGTGGGAGTAACCGGGTACCTGGCAGGCCTAGTGGCCGGCCTCGGGACAGTGTACATCGGGTATCAGGAGGGAATCGTAGGTGCCATCATCGGGCTCATCTACGGATTCATTGACGGATTCATCTTCTTCTACCTCCTCGGCTGGCTGTACAACATGTTTGAAGGCAAGAAGAAGTAGGCCTTTCCATTTCTCCTTTTTCTTTTCTATTCTTCCAGGTACATTAAGTAGGTAAAGCCGTCCCTGCTGGAGCCCTCGATGTAGAATTCAAGGAGCGGCAGCCCATAGCCCCTGCCCGCCTCGAACGGGTTGGCGTTCCCCGGCATCACGAAGACCGCCGGGACCTTCCTTCCTGCCGCAAGGTCATGCTCTCCGGAATACACTTCGAATTTTTCCCTTACTCCGAGGTCGCACCCGTCTTCGTAGCACCCGGGGTAATAGTCTGCCTTTATCACAACCGGCCCGTCATCTCCCCCGATGACTATTACCGGCACGGTCGTTTCCGCCCCGGCAACAACGCCCTTCATCTCATGCGGGCCCTTCACTATGTTCCCGCTGTAGAACGTGGTCCCGGAGACCGCAACCGCCCCGCCGGCGCCGTTCTCCACTATCAGCTTCGCGCCCACATACCTCTCAAGGGAGCTGTCAAGGTGGTGCGCAAAGGAGAATGGCTTGGGCAGGATGGGCGCAACCGTCCCGTTGAACACTTCGACGTCATTGTTTGAAACGTTGTAAATCGCAAGCGTGGTTACCGAGAAATCGGAGTTGTTGTAGAGCACTGCATTGGCATCGGCAGTCACCGAAACGTCCACGAATTCAGGGGTGGTGACGCTCACCTCAGGCATCTCCGCAATCAGCATCGCCGGGTCCCCGAAGAGCTGGAACTGCATGAGCTGCTCCTTCCTTTCCGGGGTCATTGATTCGGTAGTTGCAAGCATGCGCTTGTACTGGCTGAGCATGTCCCCGAGGCGGTAGTCGCCCCTCAGGTAGCCATGGTTCCACGGGTCAAAGTGCACGGGCGCATGGCTCCTGCTCGCGCCTATGAATGCCACAACGCGGCCGGTTTTGAGAAGCCACTCGGCCAGCACATCACTGCCATGGTCTATGGCCCCCACCAGGCATGCATATGCAAAATACGCCGGTGGCTTCTCAACCGCCGTACTTGAATAATTCAAGTAGTATCCATATGGCCCCATTTCCAGGATTCCGTAGGTCCATCCATGGGAAAAGCTGCTTACGAAGTCCGCGCCTTCCTCATTGATGAGGGAGGCAATGTCTCCCCCTTCGTCGGTTGCGCACGCATGCGGCGCCACATCCTTGACTTCCGGGAGGTTCCCCCGCACGATGCTTTCTTCTATGTTTTCCCTCTCTTCCGTGCTGAATCCATCCTGGCAGTAGCCTCCCTTGGTGACTAAGTGCACTGGCCGCTCCTGCGGCGCCCAGCCCATAATGGTATCAAGCATGGCCTCAAGCTCCTCAACGGTCTGCACGGGCAGGCGGCCCACTGCCGTTTCCCCGTCTAGCGAGAACTCGTCCTCCATGAGGCCCATTTCGCCGTAAATGCCGTCTCCATCCGTGTCCCACGTGCCGGAGAAATTGGCATAGTACTCATCAGCAGGCATGATTGAGTCGTTGTATGACTCCTCCAAGGTACCAAAATCTTCCATCGGCCCTTCGCTATAGTCCGCACCTTCCATGCTCACATAGCGGGCGTGCACTTCCCACGGCTTGTCGGTTTCGTAATTGGGCCATTCGCCCTGCCGGTAATCGTCAGCGTCAACATCCCCAATAATGAAAAGATAATCCATGCCGCCGGAAACCCTGAGCTGTGCAAGGTAATCCCTTATCCTCCCGGGCGGGTCATCCCCGCTCCCTGAGGGGATTTCCTCGACCGTAACCACTTCAACCTCAAAGCCTTCCTCGGCCTTTGCATCAACATAGCGCTGGAGGGAACCCTTGAACATTTCGCGCGTGAGCACGACAATCTTTTTTGCCTGCTCCGGAACCACCGCGGTGATGGGCGGCCTGTTCGCGGTAAAGCCCGGTTGCGGGTCCTTTGGCAAATTCCCGTCCTTGCCGCAGCCCACGAGCCCGCCAACAATAATAGAAGCAGTGAGAACCGCTGCGCGGCCGAAAGCCCTTATGCCGCCCGGGCGGCGGTCCGGCTCCCGCTCTGTGCATGGTGCATCGCTGCGTGCCTTCCTTATGGGGGCCATAGTAATACTATTGTGGCTGGAAGTGTTTATAAATGTATTTTTTTGGCAGAAGGTGGTTGTTCGCGCACACCCGTGTTCCCGCCCGGAAATGGGCAAAAAACCGCAACCTTTATATTACACATCCTTCCCTAAATAACCATATGGTTTCTGCACTGGACGAACGGCCGCTAATTACCGCCACCTACGATGGCGCGTACTTTGACCAGTTCATCGGTAATGCATACAAGACAGAAGGCTACGCGGCAGCACGCGGCTTCTTCGACCTTCTCATCCACAAGGCAAGCATGGAGCCGGAGAAGCTCCACCTCGGGGAAGTGGAGAACGGCTGGTATTACATCGCCGCATTCGGGGACACGTTCCTTGACGTTTTTGATGGAGGAGAAATTGCGAGGCTTGACACTTCCTTCCGCAGCATAACCGGGATGTCCGACCTTGACGCGAACGACAGCGACCCGCGCGTGGACTTCCTCATGCACTGCATTTCCAACCTGAATGACATGGATTATTCAGGGCGCCTCATGCTCAACAACCACATGCACCCCGAGGATGATGCAGAGGACATAGGCAGGCTGGGCGAAACCTACCCCCGTTGGCTTTCGGAAAATTCGCTGCACATGCTCAGGGAAAACATAGTGATGTTCTACTACCTGATTGATTTGGAGGGAATGAGGCAGTATCTCGAGGGGAAGATAAAGAGCCTCGATGCGGACGTAATACGCAATTCAAACGAGACGATGCAGAGGCTCATGAACCTGCTGGGCAGAATTCCTCCGGATACAAAAATAAAGCGGCTTGCGGAGCAGTCAATCGACTCGATACTGGATGAGATGGACATCGACCCGCAGCTAGTCCTCAATTTCGGCAGGGGCTACGGGGACGACGGCATTAGGTTCGTGGTGGGCCTCACCGAGCTCGCCCTGCGCACCGTGCTCTCCGGCTTCACGAAGGAGGCGATGCTCCACTCCCAGATGGAAGAGCTCAGGGGCGCGGACATGAAATTCATAAGGGGCAGGTTCACGAAGAGGACTTTCCTCGACCGGAAGAGCATTCCCAGGGAAAAGAACCCGGTGCGCATCCCGCGCGAAGCGGCCGGGAAGCTGCTTGCCTAGGCGAAAAGCGCCGCGCCCAAATACCCGAATATAACATACCTCAGCATGCGCCCAGCCGCGCATGCAACGAAGAACTCCCTCTTGGGCATGTTTGCCGCGCCCGCGGCAAGCCCAGCAAGGTCGAAGAACGGGTTCGGGAGGAAAGCAAATACGAAAATGGCGAGCATGTCGTTCCTCACCATCCACTTCCTGTATTTCCCCAGCATCTTCTGCTTCTCAAGGGTAAGCTCCGTGACGCCTTTCCCGAAAAAGTAGCCGGTGAATTCCCCAAGCGCGGAGCCGATTCCCGCAATTATGCCCACAATGAACGGATTCAATATGGCGCCCATCGCGAGCACAATCCCCCAGCCGGGCAGGGGTACGAAGATGGTTGCCGCGGAAAACAGCGAAATCAGGAACACGCCCAAATACCCGTATCCCTCAAACTGCTGGATGTAGCTGCTGAAATAGAGTATTATCCCTGCGACAATGAGGGCGAAAATTATTTGCAATGCCGCCTGCAGCTTTCCCTCCATGCAGTGGTTTTGGAGCATTCCTTTATATTTGTATTCGGAGAATCTCTCCCATGTTGCCTTCCAGAAGAAGCGATAAGGTAAGGTATGCAATCAGGGACATCGCCGCGGAGGCGCGGCTACTCGAACTTGAAGGCAAGGAGATAATCCACCTCAACATAGGCGACCCGTGCGAGTACGATTTCGACCCGCCTGCGCGCATAAGGGAAGTGGCGAAGGAGGCGCTCTCCCAGAGGTATGCGGCTTATGCTCCCTCGGGGGGCGACGAGGACCTCCGCGGGCTGGTCGCGAAGATGGAAGGCGTCACAAAGGAGGACGTATTCGTCACCACGGGCCTCAGCGAAGGAATAGACTTCGCAATGAGCATACTGCTAGACCCCGGGGACGAGATGCTGCTCCCGAACCCGGTCTACCCTCTGTACAGCTCGAAGGCCGAGATGCTGGACGCGAAGCCGGTCTTCTACGACTGCGACGGGGAATGGGTGCCCATACTCGAAGACATAAGGAAGAAAATCACCGGTAAAACAAGGGGCATAGTGCTCATCAGCCCGAACAACCCCACGGGCGCAATCTGGCCCGAAAAGACCGTGAAGGGAATATGCGACATCGCCTCCGAGCACAAGCTCCCCGTATTTGCGGACGAGGTGTACGACCAGATAGTGTTCGAGGGCTCGTACACGAACGCCCGGAAGGTGCGCGGCGACGCGGTCGTCATGGGGGGGAATTCCATTTCCAAGAACTACTCCTACCCCGGCGCCCGCGTGGGCTACGTTGCATTCCACGGCGACGCGGAGAAGAAGCTTACCGATGCGTTCCTGCGCATGTGCAACCAGCGCCTTTCGGTGAACTGGGAAATGCAGAGGGCGGCAATCGCCGCATTCAGCGAGCCCGCGGACCCGGCGTACATTGAAAAATTGAAGAAAAGGCGCGACCTGCTCTACAAATTAATTGAGGAAACAGAAGGCCTTTCTTCGCCCAAGCCCAACTCCGCGATGTACGCGATGGTCAAGGTGGAGGGCTACCCGGGCAATGACTGGGAATTCGCAAGGCAGCTCATGCGCGAGGCAGGGGTGCTGGTCGCGCCCGGCTCCGCGTTCCTCAAAGGGAAAGAGGGCGTCTATTTCCGCACCACTTTCCTGCCCACTGAGGAAAAGCTCCAGCAGGCATACGAGAACATAGGGAAGTTCCTCAAAAGCAAGGCGTAGGGGAAAGCAGGGAAGACAGCCCGGCCTGAATTGCAAGCGCCTTGGGAAAACCTAAAGTCGCTCCCCGTATTCGGTGATGAAGCGCTCGTACTCCGCAAGCAGCCCCGCAGTAATCGAGGGCCGCATGCGCGAGATTATGTCAACAACTTTTTCAGTGGTCAGCTTCGGCTCCTTGCCCGTTGAGCTCTCCCTGAGCAGGTACATGCGCGCCTGCTGGGCGACCGCAGCGATGTCCGCCCCGGAGAATCCCTCGGAAACCTTCGCGAGCTTCTTCAGGTCCAGCCCCGTGGCGAATTCGCCGAGGTGGATGTTGAAGAGCTGCTCGCGCCCGGTGGAGTCCGGCGCGTGCACATAAATTATCTTGTCAAAGCGGCCGGGCCTCAGGATTGCGGGGTCGAGCATCTCCGGCTTGTTCGTTGCGCCCACAATCATCACGCCCTCCATTCCCTTTATGCCGTCCATCTCCACAAGGAACTGGCCGGTGATTTCAGCGCGCCCGATATCCCTAGAAGGCGCAACCGTTTCAATCTCATCTATGAAGATCACGGAAGGCGGGTTCTCCCGCGCCCGGTTGAAGGTTTCCTTGATTACGTTCACCGCATGGGTGTAGCCGCGTTTCATCAATTGCGCACCGCCCAGCGAAAGGAACGTGATGTCCAGCTCGTTGGAAGCTGCGCGGACAACAAGCGTCTTGCCGCACCCGGGCGGGCCGAACATCAAAATCCCCTTGGTGGGCTTCACCCCGTACCTCTTCACCAGCTCGGGGTGCAGCAGCGGCGTCTCAATCGCCTCGCGGAAAGAGCGCTTCACGTCCTCCAAATCCGCAACATCGTTCCAGCCGATTTTCTTCTCCGCCTCTTTCTCTTTGGGCGCCTTCTCCGCTTCGCGCTCCGCAACCCCTGCGACCGAGCGCTCGAAATCGGTCCTGAACTCATCGTAATCCTCAATCTGCGCAAAAGTGGTGCTGGGCTTGGTGTGCTCAAGCACAGCGCGCAGCAGATCCATGGTGACCGGCACTACCTTTCCGGTCTTCTTTGCCTGGCCTGCAGCGAGCCCCACCGCCTCCTTCACTACGTTTGCGATGTCCGCGCCGGAGTAGCGGTCGCTCTCAGCCGCCAGCTTCCTGTAATCGACCTTTTTCCCGAGTATGCCCTTCTTTGCGAGCCCTTCCATGTGCACCTTGAATATCGCCTCCCGCGCCTCCTTGTCCGGAAGGTGCATGTACACTATCTTGTCAAAGCGGCCGGGCCTCATGAGCGCCGGGTCCAGCTTGTTCGGCACATTGGTTGCGCCAACCACGATCACCGGCTTCTTGTTGTCGGTTTTCAGGCCGTCCATTTCCTGGAGGAGGATGCTTAGCACGCGCGGCCCCACGTCATCTGAAGAGGCTGCCATGCGCTTCTTCCCCAGCGCATCGATTTCATCGAAGAAAAGTATCGCCGGCGCGCTTTCCCGCGCCTTTGCGAATATCTCGCTTATGTTCTTCTCGCTCTCGCCCACCCATTTGGAGAGGATATCCGAGCTTTTCACATAGTACATGCGGAAGTCCAGCTCCTTTGAAAGGGCGCGCATGAGCATCGTCTTCCCGGTGCCGGGAGGCCCGAAGAGCAGTATCCCCGAAGGCGGCTTAATCCCGTATGCGCTCGCAAGCTCAACGTTCTGCAGGGGCAGCACTATGGAGCTGCGCAGCTCATCCTTCACGTCATCGTAGCCGCCCACATCGTCAAGCCCCTCCTCGCCCCCTCCGATGGACATGTCCTGCAGCCCAAACTTCCCGAATGATTTCATTTTCTCCTTCGCGCTTATCTTGCGCTCGCGGGATACGTGCGCCCCGAGAAAGTCGGCCGCGCCGACCACCGCAACCGCAAGCAGGAAATAGGGGAACATCATCCAGCTGAATGCGAAGCCCACAAAGGAAAGAAGGAAATATGCAAGGGGCACCAGCAGTATCGCAAGCGCGGATTTCGTCTGGTTCCACCTCCCCTTCCTGAATACGCGGGGGAGCATCCCCACAACGTAGAGCGCCGCACCCCACACCATCAACTGCACAATGCCGCCGTCCATGAACAGCAGCGTGACCGAATTGGAGAATATCTTCCCGAGCACCGCCCACACATGGGTTGCGGAGGCGAAGTTGAGTATTGAGCCCAGCGCAGCCCCGATTTCGGAGCCGAGGGCGCCCAGCTCAACCGGCCCGGCCCTGAGCGCAAGCTGGCCCACCGCGGGCTCATATGCGGAAAGCGTGACCGGCAGGAATGCGTTGTTCGGCACCAGCCAGAGCGAAGAGAGCAGCAGTATGATGAACACCGCGGGCACGGAAATCAGCACGCTCTTGCGCGAGCCGAAATGGAAGCTGCCCAGCAGCATGAGCAGGTAAACCATCCCGCCGAGCATTGCAAAGGGTGCGGCGGCAAAGGGCAGGAGGCAGATTACTTCCAGCAGCGCGATTATCCCCCAGTTGTCGAACATCTCGAAGAAGACAATTGCGAGAAGGAGGAGCCCCAGCCAGCCCCATACGGTGGACTGGAACGCGAATGCGGGGATTGCGAGTATCCATGTCGCGCCCACCCCGAGGGGCGGCTTCTTCATTGCGATTGCGCCGCAGATGAGCGCGAGGACGAATGCAACCGCAATGGGGTAGAATGGGATTGCGGTGAGGAGCGCAAGCGCCCCAAGGAATACGAGTATTGCATTCCAGAAGGATTCGCTCTCCTGGAGCTGCTGCGTGTAGGCCACTATCCTTTGCTGAGTGAGCGTCGCCCCGGCCATGCTAGAGTAAAAGGTGGAAACTTTTTATACGTGCGCCTCAGATGCGCTTGAAGGCGGCGACACCCGCGGCCGTCTTGCGGAACCTGTAGCCCATCTTCATGAGCACCTTCTCGGTCTTTGTGCCCCTCTGCACAACTATGTCCGCCAGCTGCCCGTCGGGGTTTGTGGGCGAGGTAATGGTCACTGCGAACTCGAATTCCGCCTCCTTCCCGCGCTTCTCCCTGCGGTCAACGAGCAGCTCGCGCAGGCCCTTCCCCTCATAGGGAAGCAGCACCGCATCATCCTCAAGGAAAACCGCGTTCT
The DNA here is from genome assembly GCA_964552755.1 of Microcaldota archaeon. Lineage (GTDB taxonomy): Archaea > Micrarchaeota > Micrarchaeia > Anstonellales > Bilamarchaeaceae > CAZKHX01. Next base: position 36,221 of record CAZKHX010000001.1, read on the forward strand.
CCTCCCCCTCGACTATCCCCCCCGAGTCCTCATCAAAGTGCACCCCCCATGCGAGGCCCACTGCAACCAGCATCCTGCCGACAAATGCGCCGTAGCTCATGCCGAGCCCAAGCACGTCCCCCACTTCTTTTTCGGTAACGGAGAAGAGACACTTCCGCATGATGCGCGAAACCTCTTCCGTATCAGAGGGCTCAAGGCGCTTGATTTCCGCCTCCTCGAATTCCAAGGGCGCATGGAACTTCTTCTTTTTCTCTTCCTTTTCCTCCTCTTTCTCGTCCACTACGGGCCCCTTGAACTCAGACATTCACACAAACCTCGTCCTGCATACCGGGCAGCGCGTCATGTACCCGCCCATCTCGTAGCCGCATATCGGGCAGCGCCACACCGTTTTCTTTGCGCGCTCCATCTCCGCCTTGAAGCTGAAGCCGCACTTTTCGCACACATTCGCGTCAAGGTCGTTGAGCTCCTTGCACTTTGGGCACTTCTTTTTGAACATGGATTTTATGCGGACCCCGCAGCTCGGGCAGCGCTCCATGTCCAGCGTGACCTGCGCCCCGCAGCTCGGGCACTTGAACTTCTTCCCGGCGAGGGTTGATTTGCCCTTGCCGCCCACCGCGCCCTTCAGCACGTCTAGTATGCCCATCTTGCCACCAGCGGCGCAAGCAGTATCAGAAGCGAAACGCAGCAGACCTTCTTCTCTTCGGGCACTGGCCTGTTGAACGGGTCGAAGCCTTCATCCCCGCCGCCCCCTTCAAGGGAGCCGCTGCCCGGGCTACCCGTTTCCTTCTCCACGGCGGGCAGCTCCTCCGGGAGCTCCCCCCCGCACTCATTCTCCATCGCGGCGTTCACCACCGAGAGGTCCAAATCGTAATCGCCCGCCTCCAGGTCGGATTCGAGCGAGGCGATTGCCGCGTCAACCGTGGAGCTGGAGCAGGACCTGTCGCTCTTCACCTTGAGCACGCCGTCAATTTTTTTCACCGCGGCCTCGCATGCGGCCTTGCCCTCCGAATATTCGCGCGCATCCTCGAGCGCGGGGCCGAGCAGGCTGGCCGCGCTGCTCACCTTGCACTGGCTCAAGAATGTGCGGGCGCTGCCCGCCTTGCCCGAAAGGCTTTCCACATCAAAGGGGCAGCATGCTCCGCTCGTGGTGCAGTAGTCCCCGCCCTCGAGCCCGGAGTAGAGCGCCTCCAGCTCGTCCGCATCCTCGATTGCCTGCGATTCGGAAGATGAGGGGTAATGGGTGAGGTTGTCCAGCTCTATAATATAGTAATAGTCGTCCCCGAGCTCGAACTTGAGCACTTCCACCCCGTCGAGGGTTTCCTCGGGCTCGCCCCCGAACTGGAAGGGCATCTCAAGGTCCTCGTTGTCCCCACACACGCTCCCGTAGGAGGAAATGCTGCACTCTCCGATTTCCACCCATCCCCCTGTTTCCCGGTCCATGTAGTAGAAGGTTGCGGTTTCGGATTCGCCGTACGGGTTGATTATCCATATTTCGAAGCTCACTATGGAGGGGCCGCTCGAGCCGCAGTTGGGTATCCTGTAGCCCGGGTGCACGCCCCTTACCTCTACGTCTGAATCGTCCATCTCGGTTGCGGCAAAAGCAAAGCCGGAAAGCATCAGGAAGCCTGCCAGCAGCAGGAACAGCGGCCTTTTCATGCGTCAGGATTAACCGGCAACCCTTTTTATCTTTTTCCTCGAAAGTGGCGCATGCGAAAGGCGCTTCTGCTACTGGCAGTGATTGCCCTGTGCCATGCAGGCGGCGCCTCCCCCAAAGTAGACCTCCCTGAGCTCGGGTTCGTATTCGTTGGCGCGGCAGTGCTCCTTTCCACGGCATTCATCGCGATAGCGTACATGGTCTCCAGCGCGTTCCAGAACCCGCAGGCGATTGCATGGTCGAAGAACCAGCTGCGGGAACTGATTGTCGGGGTGTTCATAGTGGTACTGGTTGTCGGCGCGTACGTGGCGGCGAACGAGCTCATCTCCAGCATGACCGGCTACCCCAACGCGGTGGAGCTGGGGGAGGACAACATCCGCGATATACTCGCCCCGATAGAAAAGATATACAAGAAGGTGGGCGAGGCCTATTTCACGCTCGGCCAGTACCAGGGCTCTTCCACCTCATACGTCTCTGGCAACCTCGGCTACATATACTATCATGAGTCCAAGAGCCCGTATTACGGGGTGAGCCCGGTGATGGGCAGCCTCAACCAGCAGACCTACCAGCTCACGATGCAGATACTCTCCTTCCGCTTCCTGCTTGTGCTTCTCCAGTACATAGACGTAGTGGTGCCGAATTTCCTCCTTCCGCTGGGCATGGCCTTCCGCGTGTTCCCGTTCACGAAAAAGATAGGGAACACGCTGATTGCGCTCGCTCTCGGCGCGCTCTTCATGCTGCCCGCGTCCCTGCTTGTGGTGGACGAGATGCGGAAGGCAATCACGTTCCAGCATGTGGACGCGGCCGCGCTCATGAGCTTCCAGGTGAGCAGCGCCATGGGCGAGATGACCGGCAGCGCCACAGGAGATGCGCTCTACAGCCTCCTCATATGGCCCTACCTGGTCGCAAAGGAAACCTGCGAAATAGCGACAGTCCGCACGTTCTTCTCTTTGGGGGAAATAGTGTGGGGCGTCATATATGCGACGCTTGCCGCGATAAAGTGCCTCGCCGGCTATGCGGCCTGCTGGGTGATTGAGTTCAACTTCTTCGTGTTCTTCCTGTGGCCGTGGATAATGTTCTTTGCGCAGAACATACTCGCGGTGCTTGTCGCGATAGCCGGCACCCCGTCAGCGGGGTTCATCTACGACCTGCTGGTCGCGGACATAGTAAAATACCTATTCCCAGCGGTGAGCGAGCTCACCACCTTCTCCATAATGTCAATAATAGTGATAGCGGTAATCACGTTCACAGGAACGCGCTCGATATCTGTCGCCCTGGGAGGCGAGTACGCCCTTTCAGGGCTTTCGAGGCTGATATGATGAGGGCCGCGCTCTTCCTCCTGCTGCTTGCGCCGCTGTGCTCCGCGGCAACCTGCGACTTCGCGAGCGACGTGTTCGCGGATGCAATCCCGATAATCGCCGCTGCGATACTTTTCTCAGTGGCGCTTGCCGCAATAATGTACATGGCAGGCAGCGTGCTGCACGACCCCGGCCTGCACGTGGGCAGCAAGGACCTGCTGTTCCAGGCATTCGTCTCCATACTGCTAGTGCTCTTCATACAGGGGCTGTTCACCGGGCTGTGCCTCATGACGGCAGATTTCCTGGGAGGGCAGGATGCCCTCTCCACCGCAATCTACGATCTGAGGCAGCTCAAGATTGAGGGTGCGCAGATACTCACCAACCTGATGAAGAAGGTGGTGAACGAGAAGTTCACCGCGGCGTATTTCTCCGGCTACTACATCCCGCTGAGCGGGGGCGAGACGTTTTTCCCCTACGGGGAGCACAACGCATATGCGCGCCATGCGGAAATCGTCTTCGACATGGCGATGATCGGCTACGTGAGCGTGGGCATACAGAGCATGATACTGAAAGGGATACGGGACCTCACGCTCGCGATACTGCTCCCGTTCGGGCTGATACTGCGCTCCCTCCCCAAGCTCAGGGAGGGCGGCAACATCCTCATCGCGCTCGCTCTCGCATTATATGTGGTATTGCCGTTTGCGTATGCTGTGAATTCCACCGCTGCGGACATCATCCCTGATTTCTGCGACGGCGATGACGGGGTGTTCGGCGCATGCGGGGATGGGTACGGGTTCGGCACGGTCGGGCTCTACCTGTTCCGTACGGTATTCCTACCGAACCTCGCGCTGGTGATTTTCGCAACTTCCGCAGGCGCGCTGGTGAAAGTCGCGAAGGTGATTCCATGAACAGGCGCATAGCGGCATTGCTGCTCCTCGCGATATTCCTTTTCGGGTGCGCCACGGAAGGCACTGCGACCGAAAGCGCGATAATCGAGGCGCAGGAGCGCGACACGCTCGTAGGCAACATGGTCGCGAACTGGGAGCTCTTCGCGGTAATGCTGATGCTCATCTCCGTGGGCCTTGTCGCAATGGCGTATGCGATTTCCATCTCCTTCAACCTCCCCGACCTGAGGGCATGGGCGGACGTTGAGCTCTCGGAAGTGTTCACCACCGCGCTCATAGTGATTTTCATAATCGCGATACTGGTATTCGTGGATGTTACTGCCGGCGCGATGGTTGCAAGCGAGCCGATGTTCGCAGGGACGTGCGACCCGATGCTGAATCCCGAGGCCGGGCATGCCTTCTGCCCGTCCCTGCTCGCAAAGGAATACATCGGCCAGTACGTGGATGCGGCGGAAACGCTTTACGAAAAGCTCACCAAGCGCGCGATAAACAAGGCGCAGGATGCGACCTACTCCTCCGGGCTCGGCATCTCTTACCAGATTTACCTCTACCTCTCCATCTCATGGAGGAACCAGCCGTGGGAGATGATGAATGTGGAGCGGCTGGAGCAGCTAATCAATTTCACCGGCATGGTGCTGGGCGCGCTGCACACGCAGAGGTTCCTGATAGATTCCATGTCGCTCGGCTTCGGGCCGATTGCCCTGCTCCTTGGCATAGTGTTCCGCTCGTTCTTCGTAACGCGCAAGATGGGCGGCCTGCTGATGGCATTTGGAATTGGGTTCATGCTGGTCTACCCCGCGTCGTATGCGCTAGGCTGGTTCACGCTTAACGTTGCGATTTACGGAGTGGAGAACGTTGCGAGCGGCCCCACGGGCACATGCCCGCAGTCCTGCCTGCAGGCCCCTCCTTCCGGCTTCTACACCGACACGCTGGAGCCCGCGGCGTACAATGACGTTTATGCGGCCGCACTGGAAGAGGCGGACGGGGATGCGGAAGCGGCAAATGATGTCCTCCGCGGGTTCTTCAATGGCTCTACCCAGCGCCTCGGGGGCATTGAGTCGTGCGAATACTACGGCAATGAAGATGCGCTGAACTGCAGCTCCGCATGCAGGAGCCTCCCCTACCCGATGCAGTCCTCGGGCTGCGCCGCGCGGGAGGCGGCATGCGCGGAGATGCCCGATGCGTGCATAATTTCGCACTATTACGATTCCGCGGACCCGGTGCTCCAGAACATAGATGCCGCAGCGGAGGTGAAGGCATGCCCGGCGGACTGCCAGCCCCTCGTGCCGATGAAGAGGGACTGCATCGAGGAATACGGGTATTCATGCCCGTCCCAGTGCAGGTACGTGATACTGGATACCGGGACCGGCGCGACAAAGACCGAGCCGGGGTGCTGGTGCACCGAATATTACCCAACTAATGCGCTCGAGCTATGGAGCGGAGCCCGCGCGGAGGAGAGCTGCGTGTACATAATTCCGGAAAAGGTCTATGACCAGCCGACCTACTGCAATGACTGCAGCTACACACTCGATCCCGGGCTTGCGTACAAGCCGCAGGTGTTCGTGGACTGCACTTCCCTTTGCGGCTCATCCACCAACCCCACCATAAACACCGAGGACCCGGCAACCGCTTCGAACAAGGTGGACGGGTTCATAGGGAACTCGGACATCAAGTCCGCGGCGAAGCTGGTGGTCCCCGCGTTCCTGCTGCCGCTGTTCAACCTCGCGGTAACCTTCATATTCATACAGACGCTTTCCCCGATGCTCGGCGGGGACATCGACATACCGGGCATGATGAGGCTGATATGATGAGGAAGCTGCTGCTGTTCGTGCTGCTGGCCGTTGCGGCCTGCTGGGCTGCCGAGCCCTATGAATGGCAGGCGCTCTCCATCATGGCGGTGTTCGTCGCGTTCATAGTCCTGGTAATCCTGTACATGCTCACCTACCTTGCGAATTCGCCGGAAATGCGCACAATGGTGAGCAGCGAGATGTACCAGGTGATATTCACCCTTTTCATAATCGCGATATTCATCGGGGTGGAGGCGTTCTCCGCGGAAGTGATCGGGCCGGCTTTCGGCCTCGATTTCGGGGCGGCGGAGGGCCAGAACCAGATAGACTACGCACTGGAGGTCACGGGCGGCCCGGACGCATCCGACGGCCTCATCGCCTACCAGTGGGGCGAGATGCTCTCCTTCGCAAACAACGTGGTCTCGCCGCTGGGCACGCTTTCCGCGCTGAGCGCAAGGTGCTCGTTCCTCGGGTTCTCCTTCGGGTTCGCGGGCTGCGCAGGGCTTGCGGTGCCGTTCGCCTCCGCGTCCCTCGCAATGCGCGTGCTCTCAACCTCGCTGCTTATGCTCAATTCACAATACTTCCTGCTGAAGCTCGCGCAGGGCTTCTTCTTCCCGGTGCTGCTGCCGGTGGGGCTGTTCCTGCGCTCGTTCCACGTCACTAGGGGCGCGGGCGCCCTCCTCATTGCAATTGCCGCGGCATTCTATTTCATGTACCCGGTCGGCGTGCTCGTGACAAAGGGGATGGCGGACATGGTGGACTACCCGGACCCGGACATCCCGCACTTCGAGGCGCCGGACCCGACCGAGGCAGGGGAAATCCTTGGCGTGGACCTGCCCCCGGACGTCGACTGCAACCCCTTCGACAATGACTACAAATACACGAAAAGCGCGATGAACAAGCTGCTTGATGACGATTTCCTGCAGCCCATGCTGTTCCACTTCATGATTGCCGGCCTGCTGAATACTGCCCTGAGCCTTATGATAGCCCTCTCCGTTGTCGGGGGGCTTGCGAGGCTGTTCGGCGCGGAGGTTGACGTTTCCGCGCTTGCGAGGATGATATGATGGGATGCCCTATTGACCTTTCAGGAGTTTACGGCCTTTCGGTGCTGGCACTGGGCATTACATTGATTGCCGTGGGGCTTGCTTATGCGCTCGGGCAGATGCTCAGGAACCCGCGCTTCAACGTTTGGGCAAAGACGGAAGTGTTCCAGGTATTCGTTACATTCGTGCTGGTGATTGTCACGCTTTTCCTTGTGGACAGCCTGTGCACGTTCCAGTATGGCGCGCTCACCTCGCTTGCGCCCATCTCGGTTGAGGCGTATGAGCATCCCGCAATATCGGATACGGACGTGGTGGCGGACGCCGCGGGAGGCTACCTCAAGAACCTCGCGTATTTCGCGCACATAGCAATGGGCAACTCCCGCGCGGTTTACGGCGGGCTGGAGAAGGCGCTGCGCTATAGCCGCTCCCCATGCATGCCCGCGTGGCTCCTCTGCATGCTCGGGCCGAACGGGTACACGCTCGCGCCCTACAGGGGCGGCTCCGGATGGATACAGGTCGCGAACCTCACCCTCTACACAGACACAATCTCATATCTCACGGTGCTTGCGCAGCTTGCGCTGCTGCAGTTCATACTCGGGGGCGGGCTCGCGGTGCTGATGCCCGCGGCAATAATCATACGCTCCCTCCCGTTCATGCGGATATTCGGGGGAGGCCTGCTCGCGATATGCATATCCCTGCTCATAGTCTACCCGTTCCTGCTGATGGCGGAATCGCTTTTCTGGAACCCGTATGAGATGATAGGGCAGGAGAATTTCGATGGCCTGGAAGACCTTGCAGGGAAGGCGCGCGATGCCAGCCACTCCGATGACCTCACGCTTTGGTCGGGAGGCGACGGCTATTCCAAGCTGCAGAGGTACTTCGACCAGGTGTTCCTCGGCTCGTCCGCCACATTCATGTCCTCGACTTTCCTGTTCATGCTGAACGTGCTTGTGATTACTGCCTCCGCGAGGGAGTTCGGCCGCGTGCTCGGAGTCGAGGTTGACATGAGCCGGCTGATGCAGATAGTGTAGGTGATGAGATGACTGCAGGCGTTGATGAGATGCTCGGGACGGTTTTCCTCAGCCAGTGGGTTGCGCAAATGGGCTGGTTCACCAATGCGGTGCTCGCGGTCATCGTCACCGCCTTCATATTCGGGATAATCTACGTGATTGCGTACGCAATCAACTCCTTCCCGCTGAGGAGGTACGCGACATCGGAGTTCCTGCAGCTCGCGGCTACCGCGCTGATGGTAATCGGGCTGGTGGCCTTCATCCAATTGGGCTCTGCCGCGGTTTCCACCTCCCTCGAGGGACTGGGCGTGCCATGCATGGGCGAAACATATGTTGAGCCGATAAGCGCCGCGATGTGCAAGACGGAAGAGCGGCTGATATTCTTCGATGAGGCATGGAGCTTCCTGCGCGAGGACGTGCGCGGGGCGGAATGGTTCTACTACTTCACGATTTCCTATTACGGCGTGCCGCTGTTCCAGGGGCTTTGGGTGGCGTCAATCCACAGGCAGGTGGAGACCGCGCACTACCTTGCGTACAAGATAGTGTCCATACAGCTTTCCCTCAATGCGCAGATGTTCCTGCTGAAATACATACGGGAAAACATGCTCACCATCTTCCTGCCGCTGGGGATAATACTGCGCACGTTCTATTTCACGCGCGGCATAGGCGGGTTCTTCATAGCGCTGGCGCTGTCCCTGTATTTCATATACCCCACAGCGCTGTTCATCATGACCGCGGTTTCCATCGGGCCGCCGGCCGTGCCGGTCCCCTCGCTTACCACAGTGGGCATCTGCGACCTTCCAATGTACTCCGGAATGGCGTTCGGCTCCGCGAACCTTGCGACCATGGCCGGCACGGGCGGGAGCACGATGGCCTCCGCAAGCGTGAACACAATCGCATCCTTTGTGAATACGGTATTCGTGAGGATGTTCTATGAGAACATGGTCGCGTTTGCGATTGCGCTTACCGCGCTCCGCTACGCAGGGGTGCTGCTTGGCACCGAGACAGGGGTGTTCCTGCACATGGTTTCGAGGTGGATATGATGAAAAAGCTTCTTGCGCTGCCCGCAATCGCCTTCCTTTTCCTTCTGGGGTGCAACGCGCCCACTTACCAGGATTGCTGCCTTTACGCGAACGCAAGCGATAGCGGCATCTGCGTGATGCTGAACGGCACAATCTACGATGACAGCACCTGCGACATGGAACTGCTCACCTGCAACGTGACGCTGGACGACAGGGAGCTGGAGATCCCCCTCTGCCCGAAAGTGGACAAGGTTAGATGCAACACCTCCTGCGTGGGCGTGTTCTGCGGCAGCTTCGACTACGACCCGAGGCCGCTGCCCAGCCCCGCGGATGACATGCAGAGCGACGATGAGGAATCGCAGGAGCGGGTGACTGCAGGCTCCGCTTCCGAGCGCGGGCCGATAAACCTTTTCCAGTCCGAGTGCAGGGTGAAGAACATCACCCCCGCGTTCCTGCGCGCCGCGAAGAGCACGGGCGGGTTCACGCTCAACGTGTTTCGCTTCGGGGTCGGGAACTCCTTCGCGGAATTCGACGAGGCGATGGCATACTTCCCGCTCACCGACCTCTCCTGCAGGATAAACATGTACGGGACGAAGGACCGCTACGTGAACTACGTGCTGCCGAACAGCATAGACGGCTCGGAAAAGCTGTGCAGGTTCACCGGCATCCTTGACGCGATGTATATCTGCAATATTGATTCCACAATCGAGTCGCACAGCTATTACGACTGCGCGAGCAGATGCGCGCTCGCATACCAGGGCTACGAGCCCAATGTGGACCCGGACAACCCCTACCCTACGGAGAACGAGGCCGGGGAGCTCGTGGGCAACCCGTTCTCGTACGGGATTTACGGCACCTATTCGCTTGCTCCGGCCGAGCCGCTTGTGCTGAGCAGCAAGTACCGCGACCAGGTTGACATGTCCGGCATCACGTTCACTTCCACCTCGCCATTCAAGGACGAGTACCAGCCGGGCTACAACTTCTACGGCGCGACCTTCAGGAAATCCGATTCGCTCAGCGCGGAGAGGGGGGGAATAGACTGGGCAGTCGCAAGATACGGCCTGCCCATTTTCTTCACCGATTCCATATACGACTATTACTCCGGGGAGATGGAGGACACGGACTCCATGGAGTTCTCCGGCTCCACCACCGTTTTCACCACCGCGGAGCAGGACCTGCACGGCGCGTACATCCCGCTGCTCACCCACCACTCGGTTTATGCGGACCAGCTTGCCGAGGGCCACAGGCTAGACAACGGCTCATGGATGCCGGGCGCGGAGTTCGAGTGTGCGGACAATTCCGAATGCATCTCCGGCTTCTGCAACACTTTCGACTACCACCGGGGCAACTGCATCCCCAAGGACAAGTGGATTCTGGGCGAATATATCTCCAACTATGAAGTGCCGTGCGGCTGCTGGGAATACCAGGGCGAGACGCTCTGCCCAGGGATGCAGAGCTATGAGGCGCAGGCATGGGACGACACAAGCGAAAGGGTGCGCGCGACCGCAGCGCTTTCCGCCCCCGTGCGTGCGCACAAAGAGCTGGAGGTGCTCACCCCGCTGCGGAGCATGCCCTCCAAGGGCCGCGTGTTTTCCCATGAGGATGATGAGACCGGGGAAACCATCCCCTACGTAGTGATACAGGTCGGCGGGGAAAGCAGGCACCCTACTTACGGGTACACTAATTTCGGAGCCCTGGACATGGCAGGCGTGTTCGATGATGAATCGTACAGGGCCGCGATGGCAGCATGGCTCATGGCCGTCGATGCAAGAACCCTTACCATCGACCAGGCGCTTTCCCGTGACAAGTGGGGCCAGTGCGGCACGGACTGCGGCAAGTTCTACACGACCTTTGCGGAGGCATGCATGCCCGAATGGGATTCCGACCCGGATGCGTATGACTATTTCCACATGTGCAGGGAGTTCCCCGAGGTTTCCGGCGGCTCTGCACCCCCCGCCGCAGTCTACGGGAAAAAAGTGTCCCCTTCCACCGGGGAAGCGGTGGATTCCGGCTTCTGCGCCTCCCTCAACGGGAACAGCGAGCTGTACGATGAGGTCTTCTGCTATGAGCGCAACATAGACGATGACTGCGTAGCATGGTCCACTACCGCGATAGTTGTAGAGCCGCGCCCGGTTACTTACCGCGATGAGGAGGGCAGGGAAATTGCAGGCTATGCTTTCGGCAACTGCCTTGCGGACGAGGACGGCACGGAGCTGCTCACGCACACCTACGGGATTTGCGAGCAGTGCACCTTCCTCACGCTCGCGAAGCAGGAAATCGTTCCCCTCCCGCAGGACGAGGACGACCCGGGCTACCCAGGGAGCGGCGACAGGGAGGACAACAAGTACTGCCCGAACGTGGTGGTGGAGACGCCCTACGAGCCGAACGACCCTGCAGTAACGAAATTCGGGAGCCTCGGCCCTTATGACGAGTGGCAGGTTGGCGGCACTCACGGCACCGAGGACTATTCTCAGTGCTACATGCCGGACTATTCCGAGAACGGCCTGCAGGAAGCCTGGGCCGACTACCTGCCCAACGCATACTACCTTAAGAGGAAAACCGAGAGCTACCTAGTGCGGGGCGTGATGCCCGTAATCGTCGCGACCAACGACAGCCTCTGGGAGGCATACACGAGCCCCGGGGGCGAGAGAGACTGGGCGCTGATGGCGTATTATTGGAACCACATCACGAGGGATGACGAAGGATATGCGCGGGTAACTATAGACGCGAGCCACCCCTACATGATTGAGCTTGCGGAGAACGAGCCGCAGCTGCTGGAGCAGTTCGCGCAGCATGACGAGGCCGGGGAATACTATGCCTTCGGAGGCCCGCTGCTCCTGAACGGCATACAGGACATGGGCGCCGCGATAATCATCGTCGGGAACCAGGACCTTGGCGACTGGAGCAGCATACCCCTGTTCGGCGCTTACAGTGCCGGGGGCGGGGCAAGCAACAGGGACAGGGCCAGGGCGGTCCGCCTCATCTGCCCCAACTGCATGGTCGCAGTGGGCGCGGGTTATACCGGATACGGGGGGGATGCCGAGAACAGCTACCAGCGCCGGCTCGATTTCGCGAACTTCCTTTTCCGCTACCAGAACGAATCAACGCATTACATACTCAACGGGCCGGACAGCTACAACCTGACCATCCCGTGCGAAGACCCGCGGCTTGAATGCGACAACGAGGCCCTGAACCTGGTGGACGTGCTTGCGATGAAATGGGAGCTCAGCAAGGAGGATTCCTTCTGCGAAATAGAAAATGAGCAGGAGCGCTTCCAGGCAATCCTTGACGCGGAAACCGGCCTCGGCTCGCGCATGCTTGCGCGCTTCCACAAGCCGGTCGTGATTACGGACTTCAGCATAGTGCTCACCGAGTTCGATACCTGCTGGGACGCGGAGAGCGCCGCACGCTTCATGGTATTCCTTTCGGAGCACACGCAGGAGCTTGCGGAGAGCGGCCACCTAGGCATAATCTATGATGCATGGACGAAGGAGCGGGCGGAGGCCGCGCCCACGGGCACCGCCACCGCTGCGGAGCAGGGCCGCGCCTACATCCGCGTGGACTCGGGCGACGTGGACGGCAGGAGGGGCACGTTCTATGAGGGCGCCTTCATCGCCTCGCGCATCTTTGCGGGCTACGAGCACAAGACCTATTTCAACGAGGTGAGCGCAACCGAGGAATGCTACTGCGAGCCCTGCCTGCCCTCCGACCCGGATGAGATTTGCAACGGCCGCTACCGCGGGGTTGGCTATGAGTGCAAGGACTATGACGGCTCGCGCAGCAAATGGTCTGAAATGTGCGTCTCGCTCAACCAGTGCACCCTCCCCGGCGAGGATGATTATGAGATTGAATGCGACGTGATATACAACAACGGCACCCGCACCACGGAAACCTACCATTCTGATGACATTGCGGAAACCCCTCAGCTCTACATGGACGTGATTGCCTCAATCGAGGAGGGCTACGGCACGCCCTGCTTCAACTTCAGCGGCAATTACATAAGCTATGTGAAGATTGGCGAGCCGATTTTCCAGGCAACGCCCACGATGTTCAGGACCGATGGCGACACCGCCAAGTCCTGCACCCCGCTGGAGGGCTTCGACCTTTCCTTCTGCGGCTACACGCCGCCCGTGAGCGACAGGGAGATGCACTGTGAAATACTAGGGGTGAGGTGAGGGTGATTTAATGTTTTGTCCCGAAATAAAGGCGATGAGGCCCGCCGCATTCCTTGCGCTCCTGATTCTCGTTTCCCTAGCCTTTTCCACGACCGGCCGGCTGCCCATGCAGATCGACCAGCCGCCGCTTATACCCGGGATGGGCGTCCCGCCCATGCACGTCCCTCCCCCTTGCGAGGAATGCCCTGCAGAGGGTTCCCTGCAGCCGTTCATGTTCTCCTCCCTAAATGAGGAGGCGGAGATTACCACTGTTACGATGGGGGTGCAGGCTGCGGACGAGCGCTACCCCGTGGAGGGCGCCACAATTTTTGCATATGTTTACGACCGTGACGGGTTCGAAACTGACAAGTGCAGGATGTACACCGATTCATCCGGCACCGCGGAATTCGACTTCAGCGGCATCCCGGAATGCACCGGAGGGGACGGGTGTACGATGCGCTTCATCTTCTGCTGCCCGAACCCCGGGCAGGGGTGCCTCATCGCAAGCTGCCTTGACGAGCCGATTACCGATTATACTGATTTCCCAATGTGCGCAGATTACAGCGGCGGGATATGGCCCGAGGCCGCAACGGTAGACGGTTCAGAGGAGCCGCTTTTCCCTGCGTATACCGAAACGGTGAGGCCGCCCGAAGAGGTGGTGATTGGCACCGCATTCGAGTTCGACCTCTGCTTCCCGGTGCTTGTCATTTTCGGCTTCCTTGCGGCCGCGATGTTTGCCGCGGGCAGGAATCCCTTCTCTGCATTTTCCATCTACACCCCGCGCTACACGCGGGGCGCGGAGCGCGCAATCAGTGCCCGCGGGTTTTCAATTGACGCGGCAAGCGTCGCGAGCGCGCTCGGCCTCGCCATGGCAGGGGGCAAGGCGCTCAAGAAGGCCGCGAAAAAGGCCGCGGCAAAGGCCAAGAAAGCGGGAGTGAGCGCCAAAAAGGTGCAGATGGCGGTGAAAGGCGCACAGACCCCTTCCAAGAAGCTGGGAGTGCAAGAAGGAGAAGAGGCAAAAGGGGGCGCGCAGGCCCAAAAGGCCGAATTGACCGGGGCGGGGGGGCCGACGCAGGCGGAAATAGCGATGGGCGCGGCCGCAGGAAAAGCGATGCCCGGAGGCACCGCGATGGCCTTCGGAAAGTCCTTCTTCAAGGCAATATTCTCAATATTCAAGGGCGGCGATGCCGCAAGGGCAGCATGGGCGGAATTCGGGCAGCTGATGTCTGCCGGCAAGTTCAGGGGAGACATGGCGGCCCAATACCAGGGAGCAGGGGTAAGGGAGGCAGGGCTCGCATTCCTGGATACCCTCCTGCTGTTCGCAACCCCCTTCGGCCTTTACTATGCATTCGGGCAGCTGGGCCCGGTCAAGAAGCAGCTTGCCAAATACCAGGGCCAGAGGAACGCTCTTGTCGCGGCAGGCCTCATAAACCAGTTCAAGGAAGGCACCGCCTACATAAAGGAGAAGGACGGCATAGTCACGGTGCAGTTCGACAACGTCGCCACCGGGGAAACAGTAAAGGAAACGTTTGACATAACCACAGAAAAGGGCATGAAGGCCTACCAGCACTTCCTCAACATCAACATAGTGATGCCTATCCAGATAGGCACCTCATTCATCCAGAGCCAGATGCAGGAAGGCCAGCAGGAAATGGCAAAGCAGGGGAACGGGGCGCTTACAGGGGATTCCGGGGACCTGCTCACCCAGTTCTACCTTGTCGAGCAGGGCATGAACGTTGCGGAGCTCCAGAAATACTCCGACGCAAAGGCAGTCGACGCGGTGCTCACAGACCGCAAGGCCACTTCCGAGCAGAAGCTCTTCGCATTCCTTGCCTACATGTCCTCGGACAAGGCGAACCTTGCGAAGGCATCAAAGGAATACACGAGCTTCAACAGCTTCCTGCTCGGCTACGGGGGGGCCGCGGACCTAGTGGGCGAAGACGGCAAATTCAACGTTTCCGCCCTTACCGGAGCAATGCTGCTCTCGGGCCAGCTGGAAGGGGTATCCGAGAAGAAAGTCAGCGGCATAGCCGCGTTCAAGGCGAACCTTGAGGGGACCGTTGACCGGACAACCGGAGCGGCGCAAAACGAGGCAATAGAATCCCAGCTGCTGGCAATGGAAGCGCAGATGCTGCTTGAGGGAAAGGGCGAAAGGGAAATCGCGGTTGCGAAAAACAGGCAGGAGGCATACCTGCGCGGGAAGGGCATGGGGATTTCCTCCGTCCTCGCGACCGAAGGCATGGGCGAGGACAGCAAGGCCGTCCAATTGGGCATACTCTCCCTGGGCTTTGCGAACATGGCCTATTCCGAGCAGCTTGGGAACAAGTCAATTGCGGAAACCGGCACCGGCAAGCTGAACAAATACTCTGCGGAGTATGCCGCGTGGAAGAAGCTCGAGATAGACGTAAGCGAGAGGAAGGGGGAGAAGCTGGAGCAGTTTGCGGATTCCTATAAGGATTATCAGGCATTCCTCGGGTATTCGCAGGAGATTGCGCTCGCGCTCCCGGAAATGCCCCCCGCGCTGCAGTACAAGCCGGAGGGCTCGCCCTCTGCCATGGCAATCGGCGTGGTTTCTGGGCAGGCGAAGCTGGAGAGCGTCCCGAAGGTGAGCGTCGGGGACGTTGCGGTTGCAGGCACCTACCAGATAGTGGGCAACCAGCAGGAAGCCGCGACGTATCTCAAAAACCTTGGGCAGATAGGCAATGCGTTCGAAACGATGGGAATGCTCCTGCAGCCGATGGCAGTGGCCAACAACATAAACGCAATGAGTGTAGGCGGGGACCCGGAAACCGGCAAGGAAGGCAAGCCAGTTTACGAACTGCTCGTTTCGGGAGAGCCGAAAGGCAAGAAGAAGGGAGAACTGTACGACTCGGCCATCTATGTAATGATGAGCACGCTGGAAACCTCATTCGGCGAGCCGCTTTCCACGCGGGGGGCGGAGGAGTATAAACAATTCGACTACATAAACTCCGGCGCGAAAAAGGCAGGGGAAAAGCCGCCGGAATATAAGGGCGCGGAGCTGCAGAAGCAGCTGGATGCGCAGGCAGCCATAATACTTGACCCTGCCGCAGACCCGGATGCAAAAGCCAAGGCGCTTGAGCAGTTTGGGTACCTTGCGCTGGGCACAATCCAGAGCTCCGGCAGCGCCAAGAAGGACAGGGGCATTGCGCTGGATGCAATTGCAGAGCTCGGCGTGACCAAGGCAACAAACCAATATACGGACGCAACCCTTGGCCCAGAATACCTCCCCACATTCGAGACGACGACTGCCGAAACCGCCGCGGCGGAGCAGATACAAATAACAAAGGTGCAATACCAGGCCCCCCAGCCCGAATATTCGAAGCCGGAAACCTCAGGGATGCTTACGACTTACCTCACCATGGGAAATACTTTCGCTGGCACTGAATCAATCCCCGGGGGGAGGGACCTGAAGAAAGAGATTGACTCCCAGACAAAGGTAGCGACTGACCCGAATTCCTCCCCGGACCAGGTAGCCGAATCGTTGCTTGTGCTTGGGCCGCTGACGCTTGGCGTTCTGCAGAACCCTGAAAGCAGCGCACAGGACAAGGCGCTGGCAAGGGCGGCCCTCACAGGCCTTGCGGACAAGGTGCCTGCTGACAACCTGCTGCCTCCCGAAGAAACGGTTGCCGAAACCACAGCAGGGGAACAGTTCAAAATCACGAAAAAAGGTTATGGCGCTCCGCCCCCCGCATATGCTCCCCCGGAGCCGGGCGCGAAGCCTCCCCTGGCCGGGGTGGAAGGCCTCGACCCGATGCAGAATTTCCAGAACATATACAACCTGCCGTCAGCGCAGAAGGCAATTGGCAAATACATGGAAGACCCAAAGATCCATGATGAAGCATTCAAGATGGAAAAAACCGCGAAGGAAACCTACGAAAGCATACCTGTGGGCGGCTACATAAGCAAGGAAGAGAAAGAGACCGTGCCCTTCCTTGAAGAACGCCCGTTGCCAAGGGCTACTGAGAGGTTTGAAGCGCCGCACGAAGCGACCGGCCCAAAAACAAGGGAGGAAAAGGCCGCAGGGCATTCCAAAGGCGGTAAGAAATGACCGGAACCCGGCCGATGAGGCGCCTGAGGCGCCACCTCACGGTTGAGAACCTCTGGCTATACATCCTCTCATTAATCAGGAAAAAGAAGGAAGTTTACGCATATGCGCTCCCGGAAGAGATAGAGAAGCGCTATTCCTTCAAGCCCAGCAGGGTGATGATGTACATAGTATTGCACATGCTGGAGGATGAGGGGCTTATTACAAGCAAAATGAAGGAGCGCAGGAAATATTACAGGCTTACGAAGAAAGGCAACGAAGCGCTGAAAGAATCCAGGAAAATGCTCACATCCCTTTCAAGGAAGCTCTGACCGGTGCGGAAGCGCCATGCTGGCACCCTCCGGCGCAATGGGCCGCGGGAGCCCTAATCAATGCGGAAGCGCAAAAGCGCAACCAGCCCGCCGAAGCCCTTGAGCTTCTGCGCGGCATCGCTTTCCGAGAAGAAAACCACTTCCGCCTTTTTCTTTTCAGCGGCTTCGACTATGTCCTCTACTTCTTTGCTCTTGCGCAACGCCTCGTCAAGGACGAGCAATTTCTCCACAGCAGAGGCGGCAACCGCATCCTTCACCTTCCCAAGGCCGTAGCATGCAAGGCCGCTGTCCCTGTGCAGCTCCACCATGAACTCCTCCATGAGTGTCTCTTCCCTTTCCACCTGCGCCTCCCCCGCGACGCGGGCGACAACCCCTCCCTTGAGGAGCTCATTCACCCCGGTGCGCTCGGCATAGGAACAGGTTTCGAAGACCATCCGCTCAAGCAGGGCGGGCTCCTTTTTCTTTATGAAATCCCTGAGCCCGTCCTTTGCAAAGCCAGGGCCGGCAACTATGAATTTCTCCGGGTGCTTGGAGATGAAGGCCGCAACGTCCCCGTAATACTGCAAAAGCTTCTCCTCATATTTTCCCTCTTTTTTCGAGCCGTGGAATTCGAATTCAGGGCCGTAGGAGACCCCGTAGCCGCGCAGGACCGCGGTGAGCGCGTGCTCCTCGTCCATCGCTATTATGCGGAGCACCGGCCTCTTGGTCTCTTCTACTGCTTTTTTCAGCCGCGAGACCTCGAACTCCTTCCACTTCTTGGTAACCTTGGGCTTGCTGCCGGGCCCGAATTCAAACGTATGGTGCCGGCCCCTCTGCACGAATTCCTCGGGCGTGCCCGCTTCAATCGTGCCGCCCACCCGCAGCCGGTTCGCATACTCCGCGAATTCAGCGCTTTCCATGCGAAGTGCAATCGTAACCGGCTTTTTCTCCTCTTTTCCTTCCCCAAATTTCACGCTGCGCCACGTCCTTGCGGTAACGAGGTCGCCGGGGCGCAGCACCCTCTCAAGGTGCCACAGGTCCTCCAGCCGCTCAAGCAGGAGCTTCATCTCGCCGGTTTTCCGGTCGAAGTGCACTATGCGCATGGGAAGGATTAGCATGGAAAAGGCATTTAATCAGAGCGGGAAAGCCGCTCGAGAATCGCTTTTTTCTCCTCTTCCGGGATGCCTTCGTCGTCCCTGAAGAAGTCATTGTAGAATTCGCGGAGCAGCTTGCGCGTGCGCTCCGGGTCGATGCGCCATGCTTCGCGTATGTGCAGCCGTGCCTTTGGGGAATCCAGGAATAGGTAGCATACGCCGAGCATAAAGTTTACGTCAGCATCCTTTTTGAGCCCAAGCGCACGGTGGAGGTGGTTGGCGGCCGCCTCGAACTCGAACCGCTCCATGTGCAGGTGCGCGATTGCCTTCAGGTACTTTTGGGAAACCTTGGAATAGAGCGCGCGGGTATAGCATTCCATCGCGCGCATGGAGTCGCCCTCGTGCTTTGCGGCCATGCCGAGCATGAACCACGCTTCCGCATCCCCCTTGTCCTTCGCGAGGCGCTCCTTTGCAATCCTGCGCACTTCCCCTGCCTTTCCCTTGCTGAGAAGCGCAAGAAGCTCATCCATGATTTTCCTTCCACATCCGCTTTTAAAAATAGTTGTGCTCCTTTCCAATACGAAAAGCCCCGTCGTCTAGTTGGTCTAGGATAGCAGGCTTTGGAAAGCCTTTTTGGCTTTCGGGTGTCTCAGGGCAAAAAGCCTTGGGAAAAACCCTTAGGTACGCCAAAGGCTTGGGGAAACCTGCAGGCACCAGTTCGAATCTGGTCGGGGCTAAGACAACCGCGGAGGGGGATGCCCCCTCCCTGGTTTTTCTTTGATTCCCGACCCTCCCCCATATTAGTAATGTTTATAAAGATTGGAAGTGGAATATATGTGTGCGAAAATGGCATTTAAGGAGATGCTTAGAGAAAAAGAGGCAAAATCCGAGAAGCTTGGCCTCATACCGAAAATCGCAAAGGCAGACTATACCATGCACTCCCTGAAGCACCTTGCAGGGAACGTGCGCGAGATGGAGCACGAAAGCAGGCACTACGGGAATGCGCATTCCGCATGGGAGCATGTCGCCCTGAGGGAGAAATGGGAAGGCCTGCCCATGAATGCGAGCCACCAGTCCTATTCGCACAACCACGTCCTTAGGCTTTTTGAGAATTTCAGGGGTGCAGTGCTCTAGTCATTCCATCTCTATTGTTGAAGGCGGCTTATTGGTAATGTCATAAACTACGCGCCCGGCCCCGCGTATTTCGTTCGTAATCCTTGTGGAAATCTTCGCGAGCACTGAGTGCGGGATTTCCGAGAAGTTCGCAGTCATGCCGTCAAGGCTGCGCACCGCCCTTACTATTATGGTATATTTGTATATGCGCTCATCCCCTGCGACGCCGACTGTTTTTGCGGGCAGCACCGCCGCAAAGTACTGCCATGGGCGCTCCATCTCCCCGCGTTCCGAGGCGCGGTCGATTTCCTCTTCGGCGATTGCGCAGGCCTCGCGCACTATCTCCAGCTTTTCACGCGTAATCTCCCCCACTACCCGCACCGCAAGGCCCGGGCCGGGGAATGGCTGGCGCTCGTAGACGAACTCCGGGATGCCCAGTTCCTTGGCTGCCATGCGCACCTCATGCTTGTAGAGCTCGCGCAGGGGCTCGCATAGCTTGAGCTTCATCCCCTCCGGGAGGCCGCCGACGTTGTGGTGGCTCTTTATCGTGTCCCGGCCCATGCCGCCGCTCTCGATCCAGTCGGGCGCAATCGTCCCCTGTATGAGGTATTCCACCCCCTCCTTCTCCGCAATCTCGTCGAAAACCTCTATGAACATCGCGCCTATTTTCTTCCTCTTCTCCTCGGGGTCGGAAACGCCTTCGAGCTTTGAGATGAAATATTCCTGCCTGTCCACCACACGCAGGGGGATGCCCGCCTTTTCCGCAGCTTCAAGGGCGCGCTCCGCCTCATTCTTCCGCATGAAGCCGGTATCCACAAAAACAGCGACCAGCTGGCCGGGCACCGCGCGCGCGGCGAGCGCAGCTGCGGTCATGGAATCCACTCCCCCCGAGACGGCGGTGATGCACCTTGCGCTGCCCACCTTCTCCTTCATCTCCTTCTCCCCATCCTCCACGAATTTCGCAGGGTCGAACGCCATATTGGATATTCGCGTTTCCTTATTTAAACATGACGTGCCCAATCCATCCCATGGAGCTGATTGCCGACCTGCATATACACTCCAAATATTCGCGCGCCACCAGCCCGCAGTGCGATCTTGAAGGGCTTTCGGAATGGGCCCGCATAAAGGGCATAGGCCTTCTGGGCACAGGAGATTTCACGCACCCGAAGTGGAGGAAGGAGCTGAAGCAGAAGCTCAAGCCCGCGGAAGACGGCCTTTTCATGCACAATGAAATAAAGTATGTGCTGCAGGCAGAGGTGAGCAACATCTTCCGCAGGGGCGAGAAGCTCAAGAAGCTGCATACAATCCTCTATTCGCCTTCTTTTGAGGTTGCGGAGCAGGTTTCTGATGCGATTGGGAAACACGGCAATCTTGCGGAGGATGGCAGGCCCATCCTCACAATGGATGTCATGGAGATGCTGGATACGTTTTTTTCGCTTTCCGATGAGCTTGTGGTTGTGCCTGCGCACGCCTGGACCCCCTGGTTCGGCATATTTGGCTCGAAATCGGGCTTTGATTCGCTGAAAGAAGCGCTGGGAAAGCATGCGAAGCGCATATTTGCAATTGAAACAGGCCTGAGCAGCGACCCGGGGATGAACTGGATGCTCAGCGGATTGGATGGCGTCTCCCTCATTTCCAACAGCGACGCGCACTCGCCGCCGAAGCTCGGGAGGGAGGCAAACGTTTTCTCGCTCCCGGAGCTTTCCTACAAAGCATTGATGGATGCGATAAGGACGCACAAGGGATTCGTGAAAACATACGAATTCTATCCAGAGGAGGGAAAATACCATTGGGACGGGCACAGGAACTGCGGGATATTCATGTCCCCCCGGGAGGCAATGAAGCACAGGGACATATGCCCGAAATGCAGGAAGCCGCTTACAGTGGGGGTACTGCACCGCGTGGTGGCGCTTGCCGACCGCAGGGAAGGGGAGAAGCCCGAAGGCGCGGTTCCGTACACCAGCCTGGTTCCGCTCGCCACAGTGATTTCCGCGGTGCGGGGCAGGGGCGAGCAGACAAAAGGCGTTAAAGACGAGTATTTCAAGCTCGTGAACTACTTTGGCACAGAGTTTGCGGCGCTGGAGGCGCCGGAGAGCGAGCTCGCGCTGGCCTCCGATGCGGAATTGGCGCGCGGGGTCGTTGCCGCAAGGGAGGGGAAGGTGCACTGGAGGCCGGGCTACGATGGGGTTTTCGGGGAGCTTTCCTTTTCCGCGCAGGTGCCCCAGCAGGACAAATCCCAGACGGCGCTTACCGATTTTTAAAACCACCCATCCAAATCAGAGCAGGTGTGAGCATGATTGAGACCATGAAGGAGCTCAAGTCCGAATTGCGTGGGATAAGGCAGGACATACGCAGGTCAGGGATGCGCGCAGACCCGGTGATAGTGGCCAGCTGGCTTGACAGGATGGTCATCTGCATGGAGAAGGCGATGGATTCCGTGGACCTCATGCAGGAGCGTGTTGACGTAATGAGCGGCCCCGCATTCAGGGCTTCGGGCGCGGCAAGGAAGGCGGGGGCGGGGAAGCCCGCGCGGAGGAAAGCCGCGAAGAAGCCCGAGAGGAAAAAAACTGCGAAGAAGAAAGCTTCCAGGGCGAAGAAGGCAAAAAGGCCTGCAAGGAAAAGGAAGAGGTAGGTGTTTCAACGATGGATTTGCACGAGCGCATCTACGAGCTTGCGCTGACACGCTCGTTTTTCTTTCCCGGGAATGAGCCGTACGGCCAGGTTTCGGGATTTTATGATTACGGCCCCACAGGAGTGCTCATAAAGAAGAAAATAGAGGACCTCTGGAGGAGGAAGTTCCTCAGGAATGAAGGATTCCATGAGGTGGAAACCGCACTCATCACGCCCGAGCCGGTGCTGGTCGCTTCGGGCCACGTAAAGAGCTTCGGCGACCCGGTGGCCGAGTGCATGGGGTGCAAATCCAAAGTGCGCGCGGACTTGCTTTACGAGGAATACGCAAAGAAGAGGTGGGACGGCAAGATGGAGACCCTTGCAAAGGAATTTGCGAAGGGAGGGATAACCTGCCCGGCCTGCGGGGGGAAATTCGAAGAGCCCTACATGTTCAACCTTATGTTCAAAACGGGCATCGGCGGCTCGCTGGCGCCAGCTTATTCGCGGCCCGAGACCGCGCAGGGGATATTCACCGCATTCCCGCGGATATTCCGCAACCACGGGATGAAGCTCCCGCTTGCCGTCGGGCAGGTGGGGAGGAGCTTCAGGAACGAGATTTCGCCCAGGAAGGGGCTTGTGCGCATGAGGGAATTCACCCAGCTCGAGCTGGAGTATTTCTTCGACCCGGAGGACAGGAGCTTCCCGAAGTTCAAGGAGGTGGAAAAGGAGAAGGTCAGGATACTGCCGCCCGGGGAAAATGGGCCTGTGGAGGCGACGCTCAGGGAAATCGTGAAGAAGAAATGGGCAACTGATGAAATAATGGCCTACTTCCTGCTCAAGCAGTGGGATTTCTACCGCTCGCTGAACATCCCGGAAGAGAAAATGTGGTTCAGGGTCCTTGAGCAGGGCGAGGTGCCGCATTATTCAATGGGGAACGTGGACATGGAAGTGGACACTTCCTACGGGGTGATTGAAACCACGGGCAATGCATACCGCACGGATTTCGACCTTTCCGCGCATGCGAAAGAAAGCGGCAAGGACATGGGCGTGCACGTGGAGGGCAAGAAAGGAAAGATAATCCCGCACGTGTTCGAGCTTTCGATGGGCGTGGACCGGCTTTTCTTCGTGCTGCTTGAGAGCTGCTACCGGCCGAAAAATGAGGAGAAGGACTGGGAATGGTTTGACTTCCCTCCTGCGATTGCGCCCTATGACGCCTGCGTGTTTCCCCTGATGAAAAAGGACGGGCTTGCGGAGAAGGCGCAGGAGGTTGCGGGGATGCTCAGGGATGCGGGGCTCGACGTGTTCTACTATGCTTCCGGAAGCATCGGCAAGAGGTATGCCCGCGCGGACGAAATAGGCGTCCCTTACGCCATTACCATAGATTATGACACGCTGGAAGGGGATACTGTAACCGTGCGCTTCAGGAACGACGGGAAGCAGGAGCGCCTCAAGATACAGGAGCTTGCGGCGAAAATAAGGGAATTCAAAAAAGAAGGGAAAGTTTCCCTCGGTGATTAGATGACTATGATAGTAGCGCCAGAAGACCTCGTCCTGAAAGTTGCCGCGGGAATGATGTCGCAGGATGATGCGCTCCTTGTCCTAAAGCGCCTGGAAAAAGGCGAGGAAGGGACTCCCGAGGCTGTGGAGCGGTTCAGGGAAATCAGGAAGGACATAATCTCGGCGAATGTGCTCCGCTGCACAAGGGAAGGGAATTGCAGCATCTTCGTAAAAAGAACAAGGAGGGATGCTGCCGGGCAGCCCCCAGCGCGCGGCAGCAAAATGAAGAATCGAACCGGAGCTACCTCCTGATTCCGAGGGCCTCTTTCGTTTTTTCAACCTGCGCGCCCGCAGGCTTTACCGCAACTTCGGTGTGCTCATTGCTCCTGCTCACAATGTACAAGCTCTGCAGGTCTACGCCCCTGTTCGCAAGCTTTCGCGTGAGCTTGCCGAGCTCGCCCGGCCTGTTCGGGAGCTTCACCACGACCACTTCGGAGAGGGACACACCGCTTACGCCCGGGACCTTCTCCACGAGCTTCTTTGCGCTGTTGGGGTCCCCGGTAAGCACCCGGAATACCGCATTGCCGCCCTGCTCGTACGCGGAAATCGCCTCTATGTTCACCCCTGCCCCCCCGAGGGCTTCCGCAATCGCCGCGAGGGCGCCTACCCTGTTGTCCGTAATAATGGTCACTTCATCCATGCCTGCCACCAAGTAGGTTTTCCAGCGAGAGTTTTTAACCCTACTGAAAACCTTAAAAACCCTTGAACACACAATTATAACTTAGACCACTAGCAGGGGCTGGGATGACATGAAAGGCGACAAAATGATGTTCTGCAAAGCGGCACTCAGCGGCGGCATCAGGGACGGCCGCATGCCGCTCTATGCAATTTCAAAGTTCATACGCCATTTCCGGGGCTCTCCGGACGCTTCGGAAATTGCGCGCATAACAGCGGGCAGGCTCGCGGACCTCAGGCAGTACCGGCTTTCCGCAGTTTTTTACATGCACGGCGGGGACAATGCCGCTGCCGCGGCGCAGCTCCGCACCGGAGGGATGTATTACCCGGCCGTTTACAACCTCTTGCTTGCAGGGAAGGAAGGCGAAGCGTTCCGGCTCGCGGAAAGGATTGCCGGGCAGGGGAACAGCCGCGTCCAGGGCTTCTTCGACACGATGTCTTCGCGGGCGCATGAGGCGGATATGCTGCTCTCAGACGGAAAGTATGCGGATGCAGTGCCTTCACTGCTTTCTTTCATGCTCATGCGCGAGGCAACCGGGTGCGCGGAGATGCTGGAACAGGGCAGGCCATACCAGGCATTGGACACATATCTCATGACAGGCATGCTGAGCGCGGCATTTGAGGTTTTCTTCAGTACCATGGGTACCGCGCTCAGGACAAAGGGCGCAGCTGACCCGCGCGCGCAGGCGCTTGAGCTCATGGGATTTTCAGCACAGAGCCTTTCTGACAGCTGCCTCAGGCGCGAACTGCACTTTGAAAGCGCCACCTTCAATATACTCGGCCTTGATTTCCTTACGCTGCTTGGGGAAGCGGTTGAAGTGATGCCCGACATGGGCCTCAGGAACCCTCTTGCCGCGGGCCGTATGGCCCTGGAAAAAGGGAATGCGGAGCTTGCGCTCGAGCTGGGGAAGAAAATGGAAGAGATGGGGCTTCACCTGTCTGCGGCCGAAATATACGGCGAAATGGGGCAGCTGCCGCTGCAGGCGGCGAACCTTGCGCTTGCAGGGGAGTTTGAGCGCGCAAATGAGCACCGGCTTAGCATGGAGCGGAAAGCAACCGCAAGGGAAGCGTAAACATTTTTCAAAAATTTATTTGCGGATTTTTTTGCGCAAAAGAACGGAATTCATTTGTTTTTGGGTTTTTTTGCGCGTTTTTTTGCAAAAAACAGCGAAAGGTTTATTTAATTAATTGCAATTAGTTCCCCAGTGATTGAGATGGCAGCAAAAAAGAAGAAAGCCACAAAAAAGAAAGCAACAAAGAAAAAGACCAAGAAGAAAACGACCAAGAAAAAAGCAAAGAAGAAGAGATAGGTCTTTCTAAGGTCGTGTATTCGGTCTTTCTTTGTCTAATTTTGTTTTTTCACCGCCCCAGAATTTTTGCCGCAGCGGAAAGGTTTAATTAGATTTCTGCATTATCTGCGCAGGTGTTTTGCATGGCAGCAAAGAAAAAAAAGGCAACAAAGAAGAAAACAACAAAGAAGACTGCAAAAAAGAAATCCGCAAAAAACAAGTCCATGAAAAAGAAGGGCTGCAGCTGTTGCTGATTTCCCCCTAATTCTTCCTGATTTTTTCCGGGTCGGAGCAAGCATTCAAAGTTGCTGTGCGCAATCCAGCTGGCAATTGCATTGGCGGATGCAAAGCGCCGGGGGTGGGATTTGAACCCACGAATCCTTGCGGAAAACAGGTTAGCAACCTGCCGCCCTGCCGGACTAGGCGACCCCAGCAAAAGTATACCCTTAGTTCAGTGTAGTTATTAAAAACCATTCCAGCCGCGCGCAGGGGAAGCGTTATAAATTTTATATTTGTATAGTTGGGCAGGCGATCAGTTGGGAACGGCAGTGCGGCAGTACTATAGTATCGAGATGTGCAGGTTGCGTATGCTACAGCGCAGGAAGAATGGCCGCAAGCCCTTTTTGTCCGAAGAAAAGCTTTCCAAGATGCAAAAGCGCCTCCTTAGCGCCTTTGCCGAAGAGGCGGATCCGGAAAGGAAGCAGCGCCTTCATTCCCAGCTTAGTTACGTGCTTTCGGAGCTCTACAACCTTAGGGAAGGCCGCGATCCGCTGGTGGACCCTGTGACAGAAAAGCAGATGAATTTTTCAGGGTACTTCATGGAATAGCGGATTTTTGTCCATGGGGAACAATATGTAAAAGTAAATATGGACTCATGGGGATTCAGTTGCGCCCTGCGCTCCAATCCAACGGCAGAGCCGTTGGTCACACCCCCGTAGAAAAATTCGACGATTAGGCCTCATGGTTTTGAGATGCCTGCTTCGCCACCGCAGTGGCGAGTTGGAGTGAGTGAAACGAACGACTGATTGCCCGCAGAACGCCGTAGGACAAAAGCGGGTAGTTGGACTCAGGGGGATTCGCACCCCCGGCCTCTCGCGTGCGAGGCGAGCGCTCTACTGCTGAGCTATGAGCCCGAAAGCCCGATGAATGGGCGTGAGCGGCATCAGTGCAAAACCACGAGCGGGATGACTCCCTTCGCCAGCTCTTCCTTGGCCACGGAGAGGAAATCCATCCCCTCATCCGGCTTTATGAGCGGCGGGGCGCCAAGCGAAAGCTGGAGCGACCTTGCGCCGATTATCCTGGCGAGCTCGAAGTTGTTCAGTTCTTCCATAACAATCAACCCTTCGGAAACGGCTTCCGAGGCTTAGAAGTCTTGCCCATAACTTTTTTTAACTCTTTCAATTCCTCAAGAATCTCCTTCAGGTAGTTTATTTCGTCTTCCGATGCCGCCTTTTTCGGCTCAATGGCCCCCATCTCTTCCCGCTTTATCTCCCTCTTCTTCCTCTCCACTATCTCCATTGCCTTCTGGACGAAGTCCTGCGGGTCGGCCACCCCCTCTATTACGCCTTCGGCCTTGGGGTTCCCTCCGGCGGTCTCGATTTTCACAGTCGCTATCCCGAGCACCCTCTCAAGCACGCTCCTCATTACGTAGAGGTTCTGTATCTTCGTGTACGGGATGATCACCCTCTCCCTGTTGAACACTCCCTTGCTTATCCTTATCCTCTTCTTGCCGAATTCGTAGGTATAATTCTGGTAGTTGAGCTCGACCCAGACTATATGGGGGAGCACTATCACGAGGGTAATGGAGAAGAACAGCAGTGGGAAGAACCCGCGGTCTATCCCGATGAGGGAGGTGAACAGCGCACCGGCGACCATTGTTGCCACTACCCAGAACAGAAGCCCGGCCCCGAGGATGTGCAGGGACCATGCTATCCTTACCCGAGGGTCCGGGTGGTGCACAAGGTGCTCCCCTGCCTCATCCACTTCGAGCTTGTCCACCATATGGGGCTGTAGGGATTTGAACCCTAACATGCAGGTTTCTTGAGAGAACTCCGCCGAAGCGGATCTCGCCTGGAGCCTGCCGCGCTACCTGGTTACGCCACAGCCCCTGCCCTTCCATATAGTTGTTATTAGGGCTTAAAAACCATTTGTTTGTGGGCGTTGATTAACTTTTGTTCAAAATAATCTCTGAATAGAAAACTCATTTATTTAAACATATACTTAGATATCACCTGCGGTGGGCCAATGTCTCCTCAGGAAAAGATAAAAAACGGGATTTGCCCGGTGTGTGACAATTCGCTTGTTTTCCAGGAAGGCTGCAAACTCTGCTACGGTTGCGGCTGGGAAGCATGCAGCTGAGAGAGAATATCCACTATCTCATCCACTATCTCCTTAGTGAACTCCCTCCTTACCCTCAGCGAAGCGGCCCTGCCGTGGCCTCCGCCCCCGAGGACGAGCTCGCCCATCCTTTTCTTCAAGTCCTCTATCACCATGTTGGCGTTTGCGCCCATTTCTGCCGCGCCGGCCGAGATTCGGATGGACATGCCGCCCTGCCATGCCCCGATTACCACTACCGGGTCTTCTGAAGCCACCAGGTCGAAGGCGCGGGTGGTGAGTTTCCCCCTCCCGGGGAATTCCTTCTGCCCCAGACCTTCCAAGTCTACGGTGTAAATGGCCGGCTTTCCACCGGAGCGCTTCTTCATCCTCTTTTTCAGCTCATGCCTCACGTTTTCCAGCTTTTCCTTTGCCTGCACGAGGATGGAGGCGTAGGTTTCATTGTTTTCCAGCGCGTTGCGGTAGGATTCCAGGCTGTTGCCGAATTCGGGGTGAGTGGCCATGAAGTCAATCGCAAGGGCCGTGTCCCGGTCTTCCCCCGTTACTTCCATTATTTCGCTTCTGTCGCCTGCGCAGGAAACTGCCGCGAGGGGCTCGAGCCCGGAGGAGCCGCAGGCGCGCGCCGCCTCCAGCGCAAGGTAGCCTGCAGGGTAGGTTGAGGCGCTTTCCTCTTTCCTTACTGCCCACGGGGAAAGGAACACCGAACAGTATTCCTCTACTCTTTCGCAGGGCGGATGATGGTCGATGAGCAGCACTTCCGCGCCCCCTGCCTTCAGGAGGCGGAGCCCTTCCTCGCTTTCCTCCCCGGAGCCGATATCCACAAGTATCGCAAGGGGTTTCTTCTCGTGCCTTAGCACGCCCATGTCCTGCATTGCGTCATGGATGCGGTAGATTGCGGAATTCTGCTGGAAAGAGCGGGTTTTGAGCACGGAATCTATGGAAATTGCGCCAACTATGCCGTCCGCGTCGCTGTGGAAGCGGAGCAGGCAGAACCTGCCGGTCTTTTTGGCAGCAAGCAGCTTCCGGGCGGCCAGTTCTATGCGCGGCGCCAGCTCCTCCATAAGGCCGTCCGCAATGGGCTCCCGCACCTCCACCTGCGCATTTTCCTCCGCCCTCCCGAGGATCCCTTCGTAGGCGCCTTCCCGCTCCTGCACGAACTCGGGCTTCAGCTTCAGCGCCCCATCCTCTTCAATTACCGTGCCTTTTACGAACAGCTCCGTGCCCGGGCGGTAATTTTCCTCGGAGGATAACGCAATTTCACCTATGCCGTCCGTAATTGTGTGTTCGAAGCCGGTGCGGCCCTTCCTCTGGCCGGAGACCACGCATTCCTCGGCTATCTCCTGCCCTTCGGCAAGGTTCTTGAGGGGCATGCTGATATTACGGGCCGCATAACCCTTAAAAAACGGCGAGCAGAAAACGCACCATGCATAGGTTCCTGGAGCACACCTCGGACGAGCTCCTCGAGGTGAAGAGCCCTGATTTTGCAAGCGCGTTCCGGGAGCTTGCGGAAGCGACGTTTACGCTTATAGGGAAAGGCGGGAGCGAAGGGCATTCCATCACCATAAAGGCGTCGGCCGATGATTTCGGGGCACTCGCGGTGAAGCTGCTTGAGGACCTCGTGGTTCAGTGCGAGCTCACGCCCCTTTCTCCGGTGCGTGCCGAAGTGGTGAGGGCGGACCCTGAGAAGAAGGAAGTGGAGATGAAAATCCACGGGGAGAGGAAGAACCCGAAGAACGTGATAAAGGCGGTTACTTACGGGATGCTCATTGCGGAGAAGACGGCAGAGGGATGGCACTTCCAGGTGCTTTTTGACATATAACTGAATTACGGGGAGTCTATGTAACCCTGGTTACATTGGCTCATACCGGACCTTCCTGTTTTCTACAATAAAGCGGCCCTTGCAGAAGTCCGCCACCACTTTCCTCATGAGCTTGTGCTCATAGGGCAGAATCTTCTCGGAAACCTCATCCGCGCTTTTGCAGCCCCCGATGTAAACTGCGGTCTGCTCGATTATCGGCCCGGTATCCATGCCCCCGTCCACGAAATGCACTGTGCAGCCCGAAACCTTCACCCCGTAATCAAATGCCTGCCCCTGTGCGTGCAGCCCCGGGAAAGAGGGCAAAAGCGCAGGGTGGATATTTATCATTTTCCACTTGAACGGCTCAAGCAGCGTTTCAGTAACTATGCGCATGTACCCCGCAAGCACAACGAGCCCGACCCCTTTCTCCTTCATTATCTCAGCGGTGCGCGCATCCATCTCCTTCTTGCTCCCAAAACCTTTCCTCTCAACCACTTCTACGGGGATGCCGTTGCTCTCTGCCCGCTCTATCGCCTTTGCCTCAGGATTATCGGTAACGAGCACAACAATTTCCGCATCGATGTCTTCTTCCTTTATCCCGTCTATTATCGACTGGAAATTGCTCCCCCTCCCGCTAGCAAGCACGCCTATCTTGAGCATGATTAGAATGCGCAGCCCGCTCTTAAAAACCTATTTCCTGCAGCGGATTATTTCCTTCTCGGTGACTATGATGTCTACGGGCACATCATGCTTCTCCTTTGGCAGCGAGTCCACCACCTGGAATGAGAATGCAATCCCGACCTTCAGCACATTCCTCTTCCCCTTCAGGTACTTGTCATAATAAGCGCGCCCGCGGCCTATTCGGTTGCCCTTGCGGTCAAAAACCACCCCGGGCACGATTACGAGGTCCTTTCCCGTTGCGTATTCCTTCTTTGCAGGCTCGGGGACGTTGTACGACCCGTTCTTGGTCTGGTGCACGGGGCTGTACTTCACGAATTTCATGTCCTCGCCCTCGACCACCGGCACGAGCACGTTTTTTCCCCCCACCCAGCAGTGCTTTATCATAGCGAGCGTCTGCACCTCGTCGTCTTTTGCAAGGTAGAAGCCGATTTTTTTCGCCTTCCTGAACTCCGGGAGGCCGAGGAGCTTCTGCATCACCTTCTCGCTGAGGAACTCGCGCTCCTCCTCCGCAAGCTCCTTCCTCTTTTTGAGCATCTCATTCCTGAGGGACTGCTTCATACACTTCCTCCATCATGTAGAAAGTACCTGTTGCCACTACCATTCCATCTTTTGGCGTTTTGGAGAGTGCAAGCCGCATTGCTTCCGCAGGGCTTTCAGCAGCCTCTGCAGCACAGTATTTTGCGGCTTCTTCAGCCAAAACATCAGGCTCTTCTGCTCTTTCCGTTTTTGGCTTTGTTAATATAAACCTTTGTGCCACCCCCGAAAGCAGCCCCAGCATTCTCTTCCAGTCCTTGTCCTTCATGCAGCCGAACACGACTGTGGCATCCTTTTTCCCGAAGAGCCGCACCGCCTCCACGAGCGCCTCCACCGCTGCCGGGTTGTGCGCCACGTCCGCCACCACCAGCGGCTTTGTCCGAAGCACCTCCATCCGCCCCCTTATCCTTGCCCCCGCAAGCCCCTTCCTTATCGCATCCTCAGGGCACCCGAGAAGCTCCGCACCGCATACCGCGAGCCCGGCATTCGCCACCTGGTGCGCCCCCACAAGCTTAGTGCTGAGGCTCTCATAAGAGCCCTTCCCCGAATAGCCGAACACGCACCCCCCGGGATTCACTGAGAGCGGGAAGCATTCGAAGTCCTCCCCGTAGGCGCTGAGGGGCACGCCCCTCTTCCTCGCTTCCCTCCGTATCACTTCGAGCCCGTTCCCCGCGCCGGTCACTGCAGGGCCGGACTTCATTATCCCGGCCTTCTCGAATGCAATCTTATCGACAGTGTCTCCGAGCCAGCGCGAATGCTCAATCGAAACATTGGTAACTATCGAAAGCGCCTCCTCCGCAACGTTCGTTGCGTCAAGGCGCCCGCCCATCCCTACCTCCATTACTGCGAATTCCGCACCCTCTTTCGCAAACCAGTCGTACGCCATAGCAGTAACTGCCTCAAAATAGGTAATCGCATGCCCGGAATCCACCCATTCCCTCACCCTTCTTTCATACCCCTCAATCTCCCCCG
Source organism: Microcaldota archaeon (assembly GCA_964552755.1). Taxonomy (GTDB): domain Archaea; phylum Micrarchaeota; class Micrarchaeia; order Anstonellales; family Bilamarchaeaceae; genus CAZKHX01. The sequence goes on from CAZKHX010000001.1 coordinate 68,107, forward strand.
GGCCCATCCCCTTTCCATCTACGCTCAGCCTCTCTGAAAACCTGAGCAGGTGCGGGGAATAATACGAGCCGGTGCGGAAGCCCTGCGCCTGAAGGATGGAGCTGAGCATCGCGGTTACCGAGCCCTTGCCGTTGGTCCCGCCCACCAGCACGGCCTTCATTTCCCCCTGCGGGTCCCCCCAATCCGACAGCAGGGCTTCCACCCTTTCAAGCCCCGGGATTGAGCCGAACCGCTCAAGGAAAGAAAAATGTTCCATGTTGTTCATTCGAGGTGGGCAACACTTAAAAATCCCATCTTCCCAGTAGGCGCATGCAGAAGTTTTACCGCCTTCTGTACCCCATGAGGGTCTGCCTCATCTCCAGCGCTTACGGGAGGAAGGAGGATGTGATGCCTGCCGCATGGGTTTTCCCGCTTTCCGCAGACCCTCCCTATTTCGGGGTCTGCGTGACCAAAAAGCGGCATACTTACTCCCTCATCCGGAAGAGGAAAGCATTTGGCATAAATACTGCAGGGCCGCGCATGAAGAAGCTCATTGGGCAGGCCGGCACCACGACCGGCTCCAAGGTGGACAAGTTTTCGCAATTCAAAATCCCGAAAGAGTATGGGCAATTGAGAGTGCCCCTTCTCAAGAACTCGCCCGTGAGCATCGAATGCAGGCTCGTGAAGGAAATCGAAATGGGCGACCACATTCTGCTTGTGGGCGAGGTGGTGGGCGCGGTGCAGAGGAAGAAGGCAAAGGGGATTTACCAGTCTGAAGGCTCCAAATTGGTGGAATTCTAGGGCTTTGCGCACTCCAGCACGTTTTCCATGAGCATTGCGACTGTGAGCGGCCCGACGCCTCCAGGCACAGGGCTCACGTTCGCCCTCTGCGAAACCCCCTCAAAATCAACATCCCCCACGACTTTCCCTTCCACGCGGTTTATTCCCACGTCCACGACAAAGGCCCCTTCCTTCACCATTTCCGCAGTGATAATGCCTGGCTTCCCAACTGCGGCAACCAGCACGTCCGCCCTGCGCGCATGCTCCGCAAGGCCCTTTGTGCGCGAATGGCACAGCGTTACGGTCGCATTTGCATTAGTAAGCAGGTAGGAAACCGGCTTGCCGACCATGCTGCTCCTGCCCACGACGATAGCTTCGGAACCCGCAAGCTCCGCGCCATAGTGCCTGAGCATCTCCATCACCCCTTTTGGGGTGGCCGGCACGATGGAAGGGCTCCCCTGCGCAAGCCTCCCCACATTGAGCGGGTGCAGGCCGTCCGCGTCGCGCGCGGGAGAAACCGCCTCCACGACCTTCTGCGCATCCAGGTGCACGGGCAGGGGCAGCTGCACTATCATGCCCCCGGTTTCCTTCTTGTTCAATTCCTCAATGAGCGAAAGCAATTCCTCTTCAGGGCAATCTTCCGGGAGCTCGTGCGCCTCGCCCTTTATCCCCAGCTCCCCAGCCTTCTTCACCTTCTTCTTCACGTAAATTTCCGAAGCCGGGTCAAAGCCGACCTTCACAACATCCAGCGTGGGCTGGAAATCCAGCGCCTCCACCGCTTCCTTCACCCTCTGCTCCACCTTCTCTGCAACCGGCTTTCCTTCAAGAATCATGCGCTTGCCTCCTTCTTTTCCGCCTTCGCCTCTTTCCCCACTTCATCTATTATCATGCTCAGCTGCTCGTCCATGTACCTTGCATTGCCCGCTATCGCAGTGTATGTCTCAAGCTTTTCCTGGGATTGTATCTCTTCCGCAAGCGGGGCCTGCTTCATTTTCCCCCCAGGGGTTATCTCAAATTCGTAAAGGTGGGCCAGCCCCAGTTTTTTAAGCAATAAATCCCTCTCGCTGCGTGCCTCTTCAAGGTCGGCCTTCACTCCCTCGAGGTCCGCCTCCATCTGCTCCATCTTGGCGGTTTCCTCCGGGGTGCGGTCTTTTTTGCCCTTGAGCAGGTTCATCGCCTCTTCAGCGGCCAGCCCGTAATCCGCCAGCCATACTGCGCTTTTATATACGTACGCGTTCAGCTCCTTGAGCTCCTTCAGGTCGTCAAGCACAGTGGTTATCTCGGCCTCGTCCTCTGCCTCCTTGGGCTCAATCTTCCCCGCCTTCTTCCCTTTCTTCACTTCAGGCCCAACCCCATAATCCTTGCCCTGCAGGTACTCAAGCGCTATCCTGTACCCCTTGAACCCGCCTATCAATTCCGCCTTCTTTACGGCCTCAAGCTCCACCTTGGAAGGGATGTCCTTGCCCTTTTCCCTGTATTCAGCGATGTCTATCTTTATCGCAGAAGCCGGGTCCTTGCTCATAATCAGCTTCTTGAGCTCCCAGTTGAGCGCTGAGAATGGGCTGCTGCTTTTCGCGGCCTTGTCCACAAGCCCCTTTTTCTCCCCGGCAGTCAGCTTGATGTGCACATCTATGTACTCGTACTTGTGCAGGAGCCAGTCTACCTTGTCCTCAAGCACTTTTCTCTTTTTGGCGAGGCCTCCCCCCTTTTTCTGCACCTGCGTCTGGGCGCCCATAAGAATATTGCTGAACGATTGTTTAAATTGGTTACCTTCCGGCATAGAGCGGGAACTGGCCGCAAAGCGCCTTCACTTCCTCCTTTATCTTGGCGAGCAGTATCTCATCCACTTTCCTGCCCAGGACCCTTGCAATCATCTGCCCGATTTCCTTCATCTCGCTTTCCTTCAGCCCGCGGGTGGTGAGCGCAGGGGTGCCGAGGCGTATGCCGCTTCCTATGAACGGCTTCTGCTTGTCATACGGGATTGTGTTCCGGTTGCACACGATGCCTGCCTTTTCGAGCGCCTGCTCCGCCTCCTTGCCCGTGATCCCCTTGTCAGAAAGGTCCACAAGCAGGAGGTGATTGTCCGTGCCGCCCGAAACAAGGCGGAAGCCGCGCGCCTGCAATTCCTCTGCGAGCGCCTGCGCGTTCCTCACAATCTGCTGTGCGTACTCACTGAATTCCGGCTCCATCGCATTGTGGAAGCATACTGCCTTCGCCGCGGTCACATGGTTGAGCGGCCCTCCCTGCGAGCCCGGGAACACCGCCTTGTCTATCTGCTTCGCGAGCCCCTCCCTGCACATTATCATCGCGCCCCTCGGGCCCCTCAGGCTCTTGTGCGTGGTGGTGGTGATGACGTCCGCATACTTTGCGGGCGATGGGTGCGCACCCCCTGCGATGAGCCCTGCAATGTGCGCAATGTCCGCCATGAGATAGGCGCCGCACGCATCTGCAATCTCCCTGAATTTGTCGAAATGCACTGCCCTCGGGTAGGCGGTGTAGCCGCACACGATTACTTTGGGCTTCTCCTCTTCCGCCTGCTTCCTTATCGCATCGTAATCCAGCTGCTCGGTCTCCTCGTCTACCGCATAGCTTACCGCATTGTACCTCTTCCCGGAGAAGTTTACCGGGCTGCCGTGCGTGAGGTGGCCGCCCTGCGAGAGCTCAAGGCCCATGAGCTTGTCCCCGGTTTCCATGAGCGCGAAGTAGGCGGCATAGTTCGCAATGGAGCCGGAGTAGGGCTGCACGTTTGCGTGGTCCACCCCGAAAAGCTCTTTTGCGCGGGTGCGCGCAAGGTCCTCCACCGCGTCTATGTATTCGTTGCCCCCGTAATACCTCTTGTAGGGGTAGCCCTCTGAGTACTTGTTCGTGAGCACCGAGCCGGTTGCCTCCAGCACCTCCTGCGGCGCATAGTTTTCCGAGGCAATGAGGTTGATTGTGCCCCTCTGCCTGTCCAGCTCCTTCCTCACCAATGAGTAGACCTCAGGGTCTGCATCCTTCAGCATAAGCCCACATGGGAACTATTGGGCAGATGGTTAAAAAAAGCAACGCTCTGCCCTTCCCGGAGGTTCCTTCTACTGATAGGGATTTATGGTGTCGAGAGTACTGGTTGGCACCGTGCCGGTGTACGGCACGATCTTAATCTGCCCGGCGCGCACTGCCGCCTCGAGCGCCTCGAGGTCCGCCTTGGAAACCTCCTTCCCGTCAATATAGGCAGTTTTCATTTTTGCCATCTGCAGAACGCCCATGACGGTCATGTCCGTGGGCTTAGCACCTATCCTGCCCTCTTTAAGCGCCTTATTGAAGGACTTAACCCTGCCTTCAAAAGCGGTATCCGCTCCCCATTCTATCATGATGCTGTGAGTTTCGCCCCCGCTTTCGAACGTATATGGCACATGGACGGTTGTTTCCATCGGGGCGATATATGAAGGCCATTCAAGCTCTTCCCCTGCGGCTTTTTCCGCCCCTTTTTCCTTTGCTTTCACTTCCACCTCTTTCTTGCCCCCCGCCTTTACCTTCCCGGTTGCCGCTTTGCCGGCCTGCGCCTCTGAAAGTTCGGCTGCTTTTGACTCGCCCCCCGCGATTTCGCCGAGGCCGCCTTTCCCCGTCTCAGCCTTCTTCGCCTTTTTGGCCTTCTCGATAACTTCCTCAATGTCAGAAGCGGATTCCTCCTTTTTCTTCGTAACAGGAGGAGCGCCAAGCGATGCAAGCAGCGCATCCGCCTCCTTGCTGTATTTCGGCTTGCCTTTGCCTTTTTTCGCCTTTGGCGCAGGTTTCGCGGCAGTTTCCTTCTCAATAGCGGCAACGATGCCCGCGCCCTTGGCTGCCTCGGCAGCCTTCTTTTTCTTCTCTTCCTCTTCCTTGAACTGCCCCGGCATCACCGTGGGCTCGAAAGTCCCCCTCGCCTCCGCGAGCAGGCCCTCCTTCTTCTTGCCCGTTGCGGGCTTTTTCTTCGGGGCCTTCGCAACCTTGGTTTCCGGCGCCTTCTCCGCCTTTGCCTTTTCCGGCTCCATCGCGGCAAGGAGACCAGCGCCTTTCGCCGCTGCCTCGGCTTCCTTGCTTACAGGGCCCGTGGAGGCCACCAGCTTGCGCCTTTCGGAAATGCTTACGACTTCCCCGCCTTCGCCATAAACCTTGACATCCATGGTCTTGGCGAGCAGCTCCTTTGCGGAAAGTTTCTCCATTTCCCCCACTGTTGTGGAGAACAAGTATGCCGTCCCCTGGTATTCCTTCTCAAAGTTGTAGGCCTCTTCCCGCATTTCCTCCCGTTCGAATGGGCTGAGCCAGTGCTCGCCCTCCTTGAACGCAACGCCCTTCTGCAGGAGCAAATCATCCATTTTTGCTCCCTCCGGGATTGGCTCCTTTGAATAGACCTCTAGCTTGTGCCCTTTGTAATCAGTCTCGAACTGAAGCTCCATCTTCTTTTCCGGCCCTTTTGCTTTCTGCTTGGCATCAGCCATGTTGAACACCATGCTGATATTTGCTCATCCGCCCTTAAAAATAGTATCTTTGGCCCCCTACTCCTTCCCCTCTGAGCCTACTCCCTGGATAATATCGGCCAATATCTTGGTGAGCGGCTCCTTTGCGCCCTTCTTGGGCACTTTCACCTCCACCACTTTGCCGCCCACACGAATGTGGAACTTGCCCTCCCCGCCGTCAAAGAGGGAAAAGCCCTGCTTAAGCAGCATCCCGAGCTCTATCTCCTCAACGTCCCAGTTGCCGTCCTTGTCCTGCGCCAGCGCAACCAGGCTGGATGAGCCCGGCTCCATTATGAAGAGCAGGCCGTTCTTGGAAAAGATTTTCACGCCCTTCTTGGGCTTCCAGGGCAGCTCTATCTCCATGGGCTGCGCTCCGGTATACTCGGACTTCACGAAGTCCCAGTATTTGAGCGTCCCGTTGCTGCACAGGAGGTACAGCCTCCCGTCCGCAGCGGCCCACGCCGCAAGGTTGTCGCCCTGTGCCTCCCCGGAGAGCTTGAGCCGGTATTCCGTGCTCATTGAGAAGCCGCCCTTTTCTTCCATCATGAGTGCGTTCCCAAGCATCTGCGCCCAGCCGGGCGCAATCACCGCATAGTTGTCAGAAATTATGAGCGTATGGGTGGCCGAAGGCTCAACAGCCTTCACCTTGCCCAGCTCCTGTGCGGTGGGCGTGATGAAGGTGGAATTGGAAATCCCCTCCTTCTTTTCGGTGAAGCTGAGCTCGCGGGTGACCTTGCTGAATTCCACCCACACCTCCATCGTCTTGTAGGAAAGGACGTGCGTCCAGTGCTTTTTCTCGCCCTTCGCGTACGGGAGCGGCTTCTTCAGGCTGTGGTGCGGCACAACCTCTTCCGCCTCGGGCCCTTTGGGCTTTTTCTTCGGGACCGCCTTCTTCTGCTTCTTCGCCCCTCCCTTTTTTTCAGGCATGCTACCGCTCCGTAATGATTTGCCTTATTCTAATTTTTAAACGGTTATGTTCACAATAATATTGGTGTTTGCATGTGCCCCAAGTTCAAGCCCAAGAAAGCCGAGGAATTCGTATATGTGGACCTCAAGATGAATGATGCAGGCCTTGCCCAGAACATAATCGGAGACAATAAAGTGCTCGAAGGCCTTCAGAATGGGGACAAGGTGAAGGTCTCCCTCACGGTGGAAACATTCGGGGGGCAGTACAAGACAATGGAGTTCGATGCAATTTTCTACGCAGAAGGTGGACGCAGCGCAAGCGGCAAGAAGAAATATACGTTCAAGCTTGAGAAGGACCTGAGTGCAGATGAGCTGGCGCACGTGAATGAGTTCGCGGCGCAGAGCGGCACCAACGCATTCAAGACCGTTTCGCAGGACAAGCTGCCCGGGGGCGGCGCGAAAGTGCACAAGGGCTGAGCGCATAAACCTTTTAATTCCTTATTCATGAGGTTATCCCATGATTCCTCCGATGGAAACCTACTACTCGGACTTTATCGCATTCCTGCAGACGCTGCCCGGCGGCCAGCCGACTGTGGCGTTCGTGCTGTTCGCGATAATGGCGATACTGCTCTATTCACTGGTCGTGCTCGTCATTTCAGCAATAAGAAGGCTGAGCGGCAAGACCAAGACCGAGCTGGACGACATAATCGTGGACCGGATAAGGAGGCCGCTCAAATACTTCGCCATAATAACCGCAATATATCTCTCCATAGGGCTGGTGTACCCCGGCTTCGCCTTTGGGGACTATTCGCTGGAAAAGGTCTTTCTTATCGCACTGCTGCTGGGCGGCGCCTATGGCCTGGACCGGGTGATTGACGGCCTCATGCTTTGGTACGGCACGGAAATTGCGCCCAAGACCACCAGCAAATTCGATGACGAGGTATTCCCGCTGTTCAGGAAAATCGTGCGCGCGATAATCTATATACTCGTGCTCCTGATAATCCTCAGTGAGCTTGGGGTGGAGATTGCGCCGCTCATTGCCGGCCTCGGGATAGCGGGCCTTGCGGTTGCACTTGCCCTCCAGGACACCCTCCAGAACTTCTTCTCCGGGGTGTACATACTCGCGGACAAGCCCATCAAGCCCGGGGACTACATAGAGATGGAGGGCATTGCGGGCACGGTTGAGGAAGTGGGCTGGAGGACCACCCGGGTCACCACCTGGGACAACAACAACGTCTACATACCCAACTCCAAGGTCGCGCAGAGCATAATCACCAACTACTACACCCCGGACATGGAGATGGGATATGCGATGGAGTTCGGCGCATCCTATGACGACGACCCGGACAAGGTCCTAGCGGCGCTGCTCAAAGCCGCCCAGGAGACCGCCAAGCGGACCGGCAAGGTTGTCGGTGAGCCCAGCGCCCGGGCGGACAGCTTCGGGGAAAGCTCGGTGAACTACAAGGTTTTCGTGAAGGTGCCCACCAGGGTGGACAAGTTCACCGTTAAGGGGGAGATGATCAAGGAAGTCTACAATCAGTTCAAGAAGGCAGGCCTCACCATACCGTTCCCCACGAGGACCGTCTACATTGAGGGCGAGGAAAAGCCGGTGAAGCTGGTGAAGAAAAAGAAGCGCCGCTCATCTTAGTCCTTGCCAATCTTCTTTATTTTCTTCCCCGCCTTTTTGGCGGTCTTCCCCACTTCCGAGGCGGCCTCCACCACGGTGTCCGCGGCCTCGCCTATCACGTGCAGCTCCCTCCGCAGGCCGAGCAGGTAGAGACCGAGCACTACCATTATCAATGCAAAGGATACCCTCCACAGCGGAGACTCATGCATCTGGCTGACGATTTCCTGCGCGATTACGAAAATGCCGGTAACGAAAAATGCGGCGCCTATGTTGTGCCTCGCCCTGTAGACTGCGCGCCTGAACTTCCCCAAAATTCCGCCGTTCTCCGCCTTGGCCATAGGGAACCATCGGAAAAAAGGTTAAAAGCTATTCCGAACCATCTCCTGACTTCTGGAACAGCTTCGCAATCTTCCTCTTGATGGTGGTGGGGATGGGCACGGCCATGTCCACGAACTCCACCACGAGCTCGTCCTTGTTCTCGTCTATCTTGGTGATCTTGCCCTTTTCGCCCTTGAACGGCCCGCTCTTTATCTCCACGATGTCTCCGATTTCCATCTTCAGGGCAGCGGGCTTCTCGGCCTTTATCATCTTCTCTATTTCGCCGATGGTGATGTTCTTCTTGAGCATGCCCTTAACGTGGCGGGTGTTGTGCGCAAGCTTCACCGCCGCCTCGTCGCTCTCCGCCTCTATGAAGATGTAGCCCTTCACGTTTTCGGGCACGAGTATCGAGTAAATCGGCAGCTTCATCACTTTTGCCTTCTTCTCAAGCATCTGGGAGACGATTTTTTCCTGCCCGGTCGTCACCCTGTAGATGTATATCAACGCATCACCTATATCACTGAGAATACCAGGAACATCACAAGCCCCACGAACCCGACGAACAGCATGCCCATGCCCGTGATTTTGATTATCTGGCGGTACTCCTTGCTTGTGGGCCTGCGGGCAATCTGCAGGAGCCTTATGCATTTCCCGACTATCTCAAACAACATCTCACCCTATTATGTCCAGGTCTATGCCCTCGAGGCTGCTCGTGGGCGAGGCGTCCAGGGAGTACTTCGGTATCTTCACTCCCCCAAGCACCACCAGCACCTTTATGGAGGCCTTCTGGAGGTGCGCGTCAAGCCGCGAGCCCCAGATGATGTGCGCTGACGGGTGTATCCTTTTGCCCGTCTCCGCGACAATCACCTCAGCTTCCTTCAGCGTCATGTCCTCCCCTCCTACAACGTTTATAAGCGCTCTGTTGGCCGAGGAGATATCCGCATCCAGCAGCGGCGAGTTGAGCGCGGTCTCGATTGCAATCGTGGAGCGGTCCTCGCTCTTCGCATCCACCGATGCTTCGCCGATGCCGATTACCGCGTAGCCCGCGCCGCTGAGTATCGTCTTCAGGTCTGCGAAATCAACGTTCACGAGGCCGGACTTTGTAATCAGTTCCGCAATTCCCTTCACAGAGCCCGCAAGCACTTCGTCGCACACTTTGAACGCGGTGTTGAGCGGAAGGTCCGGCGCAAGCGAAAGCAGCTTGTCGTTCCTGATTACTATAAGGGTGTCCGTATGCCTCCTGAGCTTCTCGAGCCCCTGCAGCGCGTTCTCCATGCGAACCCTCCCCTCCGAGGAGAATGGCAGGGTGACCACCGCAACGCAGAGGGCGCCGCTCTTCTGCACCTCCTCCGCAATGACCGGCGCGGAGCCCGTGCCCGTGCCGCCCCCGAGGCCGCATGTGATGAATACCATGTTCGCGTCCTTGAGCGACTCGGTCATCTCGCTCATCGCCTCCTTTGCGGCGTTCATGCCCACGTCGGGGTCGCTGCCTGCGCCGCGCCCCTTCGTCAGCTGCTTTCCAAGGAGTATCTTCTTGTTCGCTTTTATCTTGAGGAGGTGCTTCGCGTCGGTGTTCATGCCCACGAGATTCACGCCCTCAATCCCGAGGTCATAGAGGCGGTCCAGCGTGTTTGTGCCGCTGCCCCCCGTCCCTACCACGTAAACGCGGGGCTTGCTCTCCTCTATGAATTTCAATAGCTCCTCATCGTCCTTCGTCTGCGAGGAAGTCAACTCTTTTGCGATTTGCTCTTCTCCTGTCACATCATCCCCTCTGAAAGAAATATGCAACAGATGAGTTGTTAAGAAATGCTTATAAAACCGCTATACCCGTCCGGAATTCCTCAATGCTCAGGTATATAAATCTTTTATGTGTTATAATAAGTATGATTTCACGGAGAGTGAGCCCCACCCACAGGCTGCCGAAGCATCCGGCCGAGAGCTACCGCCCCCCAAAAGGCAGCTGGAAGATACTGTGCATTGACAAGCCCGTCGTGGAGAGCTACAGGCCGGTCCTCGCGGACCCGCGCATGGATTCCTCGAAGCTTGAGGCGGACCTCTGGAAATCCGAGCTCGAGCGCAGGAGAATGCTCGCGCAGGCGCCTGGCAGGTTCGAGGGCAGGCTGCGGAGCATCGCATTCGAGCGGCTGATGGCAGGTGAAGGGAAAGAGGCGTTCCCAAACGCAAAATGCCCCAGGGACATCGCGGAATCCCTCCTCAGGCACGGGAGCCGCGGGATGCCCGGAGACCTCCTGAAGATGGCGTTCAATGCCGCGACGCTCGGCATGGGCGTTTCCACTTACGAGCACATGCTTGCAGGGAGCACTACTAATATGATGTGCGACCCGTTCATCCCCGAGATGGTTTCTACGGGCCTGCTTTCCGTTTCGGAAATCGCGGAGCTCAGGGAGATGGTTTCCCCAATGGGGAGCACGCTGCTCTCCTTCCTTGAGCCCGTGGAAAGCCTCATGCCCGAAGAATCAGGGGAAGGCATACTGGCGATCATGGGCAAATACACAGTCCAGTTCTTGGAGAACGGCAGGATGGCAGATTACCCTGTAATTACCGGTCTGGACGTAACTCTGGATTCCTTTGAGGCCGTCAGAGTGCGTTCCCCGGAAGTGCTCAGCAAAGTGGCCACCCCGCGGGTGAAAATTGACAGGTACCACAACTGCGTGTGGGTTTACGACTTCGACAAGGGCCTGCGCGCCGTGAAGCTTGAGGAATGAGAGTACTCTTTTTAAGCAGTTCTTTGCCTAATCAGAAACCTAGCCCCCGTAGTCTAGCCTGGATAGGATGTGAGCTTGCGGAGCTTGAGACCTGGGTTCGAATCCCAGCGGGGGCGTTGTTCTTCAAAGCATCCACTCCGGCTTCCGGCCCTTCTTTTTCTTCGCCATCTCTTTGGCGAATTCCGCGCTGACATCGAACACTTCGCCGCCACCGCTTTTCGGGGGCGCAAATTCGGGCTTTTTCCTTTGGGTAGGCGGAGTCTCTTTGAGGGAAGGCGCCTTCGGATTAGAAGCCGGCTTCGGTTTTGGCTCAGTCGGCCTTTTGGCCCCCAACGCGCCAGGCCTCTGGCGCCCCTCCTTCTCCACTTCCGCGGCAGGCGGCTCCCGCACCTTCACCGGAACAATGCCGCTGAGCGCGCCTCTTTTCGTTTTTTTCTTCACAGCGGACTCTACGGGCATCTGCTCACCATGCGCATATTCCAGTCGCCTGCTTAAAGCCCTAAGCGGCAATAATTAAAAAGGGTTCCTCAAAAGAATAGGATAACTCATCTTAGGTGATGTGCTCATGAAAAGATGCATAAGCTGCGGAAGGCTCACCAAGGACTTTGCGGATTTCCCGTGCCCGGAGTGCACTGAAAAGGTTGTCAGGTGCTTCCACTGCAGGGAGACCAGGGCGCCCTACTCCTGCAAGTGCGGGTTCGAGGGCCCATAGGTGGTTTGCATGGCAGAGGTTATGGTTACCCTCAAGGTCTTCCCGGAAGACCCCGAAAAGCTGGAAGAGATAAGGCAGGAAATCTCCAAGATAGTGAGCGTTGACAAGCTTGAGGAGGAAGAGATCGGCTTCGGAGTGAAGGCGCTCCTCGTGCATTTCCGCACTGAAGAGGAAGGCGGCCTCGACCCGATTGAGGAAAAGATAGCCGCGCTTGACTCGGTTTCGCAGGTGCAGGTCACCCGCGTGGACAGGCTCTAGGCTTTCTTCCTTATTACGAAAATGTAGATGTACGCCGCCAGCGCAAGCAGGAACAGGAACCCGAAAACATACGCGAGCGTGGGCTGGGAGCGCACAATCACCCTCACTTCCTCATCCGCATACCCTGTCTTGCCCACGGTTATTGCCTTGTCCCCCGAGCTGCCAATTGTAATCTCTATTGTCCCGTCACCGGTGAACTCTTTCCCGTCCACAGTTGCCTTCACATCGCTGAGCGTGTTCCCGTAAGTGTCGGTGGCGCGTATCTCAAATGGCTCGCCCTCCTTTACCTGGCTCGGGTAATATACAATGATGCCTGGCTTTGCCGCGTCTGAGGCCTTGATGAATGTGAGCTCGGTGTATGGCGCGGACTCGCTGCCCGCGCCGCCCGAAACATAGCATTCCACGGTGTGCACCCCGTACGCAAGCGCGGCCGGAGCAACTTTGTATTCCCAGTCCTCCCCGGAAACGTCCTCCCATGGGCCTTCGTTGAGCCTGATGCGCGTTGCCGGCGCGCCGCCGGAGGAATAGCTCCTGCCGGTGATTGCGAATTCAGCGTCCCCGACAATGGAGTCCTGAGGGGGGTATATGAAGCTGCAGCCCCTCTTCGGGTCTATTGCATGCACCTTGGAATCCTCCGTGCCGACGATGATGAGCCCGCTGATGAACGCAGGGGAAAGCGGCCAGTCCGCGAAGCCCCTCTTGATGAGCACGCTGCCGTCACCCGGGCTTATGCCATAGAGCGCACTGCGCGTGGAGGCAATCAGCAGCGGGCTGCCATCAATGGTCTTTACCATCTTTTCGCCCACCATGCCGTCGAGCTGGGATGCCCATGCGACCTCGTCGTCCGAAGTCGCATACAGCATCCCCCCTGCTGTGCCGAAAACGATGTATGCGCCGTAGTCAGTCGGGGTGGTGGTTATCTGCTCGCCAACTGCGAGCACCCACCTCTCTTCCCCGGTATATATCCTGTAGGAGTGCAAGTTTCCGTCACCTGTGCCCACATAGATGTTGCCTGCGTTCACGAAGGGCGCGGTGTTCCATGCCTCCCCGACTTCTGCCTCCCAGAAGAGCTCGCCCGTGCTGCGCAGGCACACGAGCTTCTCCCCTGCGGAAAATACTATGTATGACTCCGAAGTCGCAGGTTCGTTCGCCGCCTCTTCGGTATTATAAATCCACGCAATTGTGCCGTCCGTGTTAAGCGCATGCACCCCTGTTTCGGAGGCGACGTAAACCTTGTCCGAGGCAGCCACCCCGCGCACGCTTACCACCGGCGCGCTCCAGGTGATGCCGCCCGCGGAATTCACCGCATAAACCCTATTCTCCGTTGGAATTATTGCGGCTTCCCCAAAAAGCGCAGCATCGCCCACAACGGGCGCCTCAAGCTGCTGCGTCCACACAATCTGCCCGTCCGCAATCCCGTGCAGCGCCCCCTTGTCCGTGCCTGCTATAATGCGGCCGCCAAGCTCCACCGGCTTGCCCACCGGGGCGCCGTCCGTGTTCACGTCCCACACTTCGCCCGCAAAGGAAAGCGAAACCAGCAGGAGCATCAGCACGGCGCGCTTCATGTCATTTCCCCGCAAGGACCGAGTCGTGCTTCCCCTCGTTGACTTCCCATATGAATTTCCGCGCGCCCACTCCGCCTATGGTAATGCCGAGGGACTTGCAGGTGCCTGCCACTTCTTTCAGCACATCTTTCGTGCTCTTGCCGAGTGCCGAGCTCTTCTTGCCGACCGCAATCTTCACGAGCTCCTCAACGGAAATGTCTCCGACCGTTTCCTTTGTGCCGGTGCCCTTGTCCACGCCCGCCGCCTTTTTTATCATCTCGGATGCAGGAGGGCTGCCGACCTCGACCTCAAAGGACTTGTCTTCGGTCTCCACAATGACCTTCACCGGGACCTTCATCCCCTTGAAATTCTTGGTAAGCTCATTGATTTTCGCAATCACCTGGCCTGCGTTCACGCCCATGGGGCCGAGCGCCGGGCCAAGGGGCGGCCCTGCTGATGCCGCTCCGCCTTCAACGATAGCACTTATTGTTTTCTTCATTCTATCCACCAATGGGACAATATGATTGGGGTTTTGTTTTTTAAACAGTTTCTATGCCTTCGCAACCCATTCCGCCTTCCTGCCCAGCTTCTCTTTTTTCGCATCCTCAACGGCCAGCCACCTGAAGCCCGAGAATTCCGGCGAGGGCCTTGCGCGTGCGCTCTTCGCGCGCATCCCGAAGACGAGGCACTGCACCCATTTTTTCCTCCTTCGTGAGCCGGCGTTGTAGCGCTTTTCCGCCTCCACGCCGAGCACTTCCGCGTCTATTCCAGTTTGGCGCATGAATTCCGAGGCGAGCCTGCCTACCGCGTCCTCGGCCCCGCGGACTTCGGTGCACGGGAGCTCGAGCCGCTCTATTCCCCTCGCATCCGTGCGCACCAGGAAAAGAATGCGCTTCCCGTCGCGTAGCATGCCGCACGCAAGCGCCTTCGGGGGCTGCTTTTCTTTTGCCTTCCTTGCCATTGTTACCCTTCTAGCGCTTCCTTCAGTTCCTTGGGCTCCATGCGCAGGCGGTATTTCTTCATGAGCGCGCCGAAGTCCCTTCCCTCCTTCTCGATAAGCTCCTTCAATTCCTTCCCTGAAATCTTTGCAAGCCCCTTCTCCTCCACGACTTCCTTCGCTCCTTTCCCCCCGGCCATGCCGCGGAGCACATCAGGGATGGCCGCGCGCACGAACAGCCCCTTATTATACTCTTTAAACAGCCCAGCAAGCGCTTTCCCCGGCTCCTTTATTTCCTTGCCTTCCCTCCTCAGCGTAACAAGCGTTTCCTCAAGCGTGCCCGCGGCAAGCTTGGGCTCCACGCCCATTTCAACAAGCTCCCAGAACAGTTCCAGGTTGCGGGACTTGAGCATCCTCTTTGCCATGTCCGGGGCGAGCACTTCCTTGAGCTTTGCCTCCTTCTCCTCGAAGCCGCCGCCTAGCGCCTCCTTTGCTTCCCTGAGCAGTTCCTCCGTCACGTCAACCGGCTTGAGGTCGGTTTCCGGGTACATGCGCGCCCTCCCCGCGGTGGGCCGCAGGTAGGAGCTGGTGCTGTCCGGCCGCGCCTTCCTCGTTTCCCCGGGAATTTCGCGCACATTCGCCCTCCCAACCACTTTCACCAGCGCGGCCTGCGCTGTTTCCGCAGGCGCGACAACGAGCGCGAACGCATCGCACTTCTTAGCCCCAAGCGCCTTGCGCACCGCAGAGTCCTCTGCATCGGAAATCCCGTATTTCCCGAAGTCCTCATCGGAGTGGATTATGCCCTTCACTCCCGCGGTTTTCGCGTAATCGCTGAATTCCGAGCCATACCTCCTGCCGGGCTGCAGCTCAGTGCCCAGAAGCCCCTCATGCTTTTCCAGCAGGAGGCCGAATACCGAATCGCCGCGCTCAAGCCCCTTCTTGATTAGTTTTGCTTCAGTCTTACTTAGCACATTAGTGACATCTATCGGCTTTCCCTTCAATTTCCCTATTTTCCTTTTCTTCATTTCCGCAAGAATTTCCAGCAGCTTTTCCTGCCTCTGCATTTCATATTCAATAAGCTGGGGCAGCTTGCGCAGCTCCTGCGCGCCCTTGATTTCAACGCGCGCACCCCCTGGAATAGATACGTTCACGTCCTGCCTTATCGTGCCTATGCCGCGCGCAACCTTCCCAGTGGCCCGCAGCATCGTCCCCAGCTTCTCCGCAACCTCCTTCGCATGCCCCGGGCTCTTTATGTCCGGGTCGGTGGTAATCTCAATGAGCGGAATCCCTAATCTATCCAGCCGGTAGGTTTTCACGCCGCCTTCTTCGCCAACTATGCCCGCGCTCTCCTCCTCAAGCGCGACCGTTGTAATCCCTACGGGCCCCTGCGAAGTTTCAATGCTCCCCCCGCTGCCCACGAGCATCGTGCGCTGGAACCCCGAAGTGTTCGAGCCGTCCACGACTATTTTCCTCATCACGTGCAGCCGGTCAAAGACATCCATATCAAACTGCTGGCAGAGCCCGAGGACGATGCGCAGCGCCTCAGGGTCCGCGGGCGCGGGCGGCTCCTCGTCCGTTTCCACGAGGCAGCAGTTCCTCTCGTACGCATAATACTCAAATACGCGCCTGCGCTCCTGCTCCTCCAGTGCGGCGCGGTCCATCTCGCCCGTTTCCGAAGCGCTCGCCCTGAGGAACCTCCTGAAAACGAGGTCCGGCTTTTCCTCCGCAAGCCCGGAGGGGCACCTGCAGAACAGCTTGCCCGTTGCGAGCCGCTGGTGGATTTCAATGCCGCAAGTAAGCCCTTTTGCCATCGTTCCACGATTTGCAATGCGGACTTTAAAATCCCTCCGCATGGGAACCGTTTTAATCTCTAGTAACAACAATACCCACAATGCCAAATCCTAGTACCAAGGCCAAAGCCGGCGGCCGCACCGCCCAAAAGCGCGGCGATTCGCAATTCAGGGGAGGCAAGGACTCCGGTGAGGCGCAGCCGGAAGGCCGCCGCAGCATAAGCTGGGAGCGCAGGCTCCAGATTGCCCGGGTATACGGGGTTCCGAAGAAGGCGGTTGAGGGCATCAGGAAAACGTTTGCCTATGGGGATTTTCCGGAGGAAAAGCTGGAATGGCTCAGGAAGGCGGCGAATGAAGGGCTGGCGGGGCACGTGCAGGCGCGCCATCTCCGCCTAGGGAGCGAAGAGAAGTTCATGGCTGCGTTGCGGAAGGGGGCGCATGCGGCCGCTGAAATGGCTGCACGGCCAAAGCAGCGGCGCACTGGCAAAGAGGGGAAGCCGCAGGCGCCTGGGGCCGCACGCCCGAAGCGGCAGCGCATGGGCGAAGAAGAGAAGCTGCAGAAGCTCAGGGATGCCGGCGTATCGGAAGAGGCAATCCGCAAAATCAGCGGTTCTCAATACTACCTTCGCATATGGTCCCCTGCTAAGATAAGCTGGGCTGAGAATGCGGGGCCGGAGCTCGCATGCTTCATGAAGCCGACCGATTGCCAAAAGCGCGCCGAAGCGGACTTCCTTTCGGCGCTGCAGAAGAGGAAGGAAAAGGCGGAGGCAGCCGCGGAAAGGGCCGCCCGCCAGCGGCAGCTCATGGGCGAAGAAGAGAAGCTGAAGAAGCTGGAGGAGCTTGGCGTAGCTGAGCCCCTTCCCTCAAGCAAATGGTTCCTAAGGCGGGTAACCGCAGAGACGCTGCCATTGCTCGAGGAAGCAAAGAGGCACGGGCTTCTCGGCATGGTGAGCGCCTCCAATCTCCAGCGCTGCAAAACAAAGGAGGAATTCGTTGCTTTCCTCGAGAAGAGGGGCAGGGGCAGGAGGCCCACCTCTGGAGATAAACTGCGGATTCTCCGGAGCTACGGCCTGCCGGAAGAAGAAACAAAACGGCTTGAGTCCTTCATAGGCCGCATTTCCACCAACCGGCTGGGGCGGGTCAAAAAAGCGCACGAGCTGGGCCTGCTGGAATATGTTGCGGTACACCATTTCCAAATCACTTCGGAATACGCATTCATATCCCTGCTGTATCGCCTCAGGAAGAGAAAGACGGGAATAAAGCCCCCAATGCCATACTCATCCGGGAAAGAGAAGGGGCAGCCGCCGCCCAACTCACCTTCCGATGAAAAAAAGCTCAGGGCGCTTGAGGAGGCCGGCGCGCCGGCTTCTTTGGTCTCCAAGCTGAACCCCGGGAAGATTTCTGCCAAAAGACTGGAAGTTCTCATGGCTGCGGCAGAAGAAGGGCTCTTGGACTGCGCAGTGCCGAGCATTATCCATAGCACCAAGCTAACGAATCTGCTTTCGAAGCTCCGCGAGCGCAAGGCCAGCCTGTCAAGATTGAATACAAAGGCGGCCACAAAGGCAATGAAGCTTTTGCACATGAAGGATAACCTTGGCTTCACGAAGGAGGAGATGGCCCGCGTTGAGCATCTCGTGCCTTCCATCCCGATGCGCAAGCTCCCATGGCTGAAAGACGCGGACAGGCTCGGGCTTCTGGAGCATGTGAACTCCTCTACTCTCAAGCACGAGGCCAAGGGGCAATTCATCGCCGCCCTTGAAGAACGAAGGGACAAAGTGTCATTGCCCCGCAAAAAGCTGGAGGCGCTGCACGGGCTGGGTATGCCCGAAGAAATATTTGAGCGCATTCGCCCCGGTCTTGGCCAGGTACCCCTCAAAAAAATTCCGTGGCTCAAGGCCGCGATGGAGCACGGCTTGGCGGAATATGCAAGGTTGTTCACTTTTGCCAAGGCCAAAGACGAAAAGGAATTTGTTGCGCTCTTGCGCCGCTCAAAAGAATACCATGAGCGCAACAGCGCTGTGAATTCCCTCACGGAGCAGGAGCGCCATGCGTTGGTGAATGAGAACATGGGCTTCATAATGCACATCGCAAACCTCGCGCATACGAGGTTCGGCCATTTCATGTCATTCGAGGAATGCCGCGGGGCCGCGGAGGAGGGCATGGTGAAGGCCTCGCACAAGTTCGACCCGGAGCGCGGGGTGAAATTCGTATCCTATGCCGCCTATTGGATGTGGAACAGCATATACCGGGAAGCAAGAGTAAAATCTCCCATCCCACTGCCGGCCAACGTATACCCAAACAGGAATGCGCTTGAAGATGCGGTGTATGCGCTGGAAACAGGGGTTGAGGAGACTTCTGAAATGACCCTTGGGGCGAAACGGCACATCGAATCGGTTTCAGCGGGAAAAAAGACGCTGGAGGACCTGAAAGCGGAAGCAACGGAACTCAACTTCCTCATTTCAATGGCGCACGGCGCGCTGTCCCTGGACAAGCAGGTGAACGAAGACGGCAAGGCGGCTTTCGGGGACCTTGTCGGCCGCATCGGAGGCCAGGAAAGGGCGGTTGAGCTGTCGGAGATGCATGCCGCCATGCAGGGCGCCCTGCATGTCCTTACCTCTCAGCAGCAGGAAGCAATCAGGGAATATTACCTTTCAGGGGAGAAGCGGACCCTTCAGCAAATCGGGAATGGGATGGGGGTCAGCAGGGAGCGCGTCCGGCAGATCAAGTCTGCCGCGCTCACCCGCCTCGGAAGGGTCCCGGAAATCAGGGAACTGCTCGGGGAGGGTCGGACTCTTCTGGATTTCTTTATTCCCGGGAAGGTGCCTGTAGAGGAAAAGATTGCGTTCCTGCGGAAAGAGGGGTATCCGGAGGAGTTAATCAAGCGGCTGGAGCCGCAGATGATGGGCATACAAATGCGCAAATTGAAGGAATACCTGCCGATAGCCCGCGGCCTGGGCCTGCTCTCCCAGGTAAATATCTCCAGCATCAGGGCAAAGACAAGGGAGGAGTTTGTTTCCAAGATAACGCGCAAGCGGAAGCATGTTTTGCACCCGCTTTCGGACGTGGTTTCTGTGCCGGCGCACGTCCCTGCCCGCGCGGCTGAGGAACATGTTCCCCAGAAGCCGCGCAGGCGCTCTTTCTTCTATGGCGGAGGGAGGGTGGAACATGGCAGGGTGGGGAGGAAGCCCACCAGGGATGCCAAAATCGCGCTGCTCAGGGAGTTCGAGGCCCCAGCCCACCTGGCCGAATCCAAATCGCTGAAACTGGTTGGCCTCGAAAAGCTTCGTGAGCGCCTGCCGGTCGCGCAGAAGCTCGGGGCAATGCAGAAGCTCAGGATATGGCATCTCCAGGCTCGGAATGAGACGGAATTCATCTCTAGGCTTGCCAATGCGAAGGGCAATGCAAGCGTGGAGGTGAAAATTGCATTGCTGGAAAAGCACGGCTGCGGGCATTTGGCCGCACAGCTTGGCCTGGAGTACATCTCCATGCAGAACCTTGAGCGCTATCCTCCGCTGGTATCCGGTTCCGGGCATTCCAAGCATGTAATGGCCTCCCATCTCAGGGAAGCGAAATCCGGGGCCGAATTCCTTGAGTTGGTGCACAGGCAGGCAGGGCTGCCCTCCGGCGGGCAGGATGGGGCGCAAGCCGGTCCCACCGGGAAAGCGAAAACCAAAGGCAGAAGCGAGGGGAAGAGAGGCAGCTTAACCCCGGAAGAGAAAAGGCAGAAGCTTGTGGCGCTCGGCATGCCTGCAGGCTTCCTGTCGGATTCCACTTTGAAATTTATCTCTGCAAAAAGAATCGGCTGGCTGGAGGAAGCGGCAGCGCAGGGGCTGGCCAGGTATGCAGCAGTCAGTAACCTGAGGTCAAGGACGGAAGAAGAATTCATTGCCGCCCTCCGGAAAAAACAGGAGAGGGAGCAGTGCAGGGAGGCCAGGGCGATTGAACGGAAGAAGGGGAAGCCCCTCTCCCCGGAAGAAAAAATACAAAAACTGGTGGGCCTGGGCATGCATGAGGGCATGGCGTATAAGATATGGCGCTACGTCCACCCGAAGAAGATGGCATGGGTGGAAAAAGCCGCGGATGAGGGCCTGCTTGAGCATGTGAATACCAGTAACATAACTACGGCAAAGTCAGGGAAAGAGCTTCTTGCCGCGCTTAGGGGGAAGAAGGCAAGGCTCTCGATAATGGCGGCGGCCCGCGAAGAAGCGGAAAAGGTGAAGGCAGAAGAAAAGGCGAGAAGGGCTGAGGCAAGGGCTGCGGAAAGGGAAGAAGCAAGGAAAGCAAAGAAGGCGGCAAAAGAGGAGGTCCGTGCAGAAGAAAAGGCGAGAAGGGCTGGAGCAAGGGCGGCTGCAAGGAAGGCAAGGGAGAAGGCAGAAGCGGAAGCAAAAGTGAAAAGGAAAGCAGAACGGGAAGCGAAAAGGAAAGCAAGGGAGAAGGCAGAAGCGGAAGCAAAAGCGAAAAGGAGAGCGGAAAGGGAAGAAGCAAGGAAAGCAAGAGAGGAAGCGAAAGCAGAGGCAAGGCGGGCCAGGAAGAATCGCCTTACCATAGATGAAAAAGCCCAAAGGCTGAGGGAATTGGGCGTCCGCAAAAAGACAATCGAAAACCTCACGCCCCACCTGAAGCAAATCTCCACCAGCAGGCTGGAATGGGTGTTGGAAGCGGACAGGCAGGATTTGGCAGGCCATATCAACAGCGGCATACTCAGCCTGCAGTATCCCACGCAGGAGGATTTCATCGCGGCCCTGCAGAGAAAAAGCGAAAAAGCCGCCAGGAGGAAGCCCGCCGGAATCTCTGAAATGCTTAAGGGCATGAACTGGGAATCGATGTCGCTCGAAGAGCTCGCGGAGCACGTGCCGGTAAAGGAGATAATGCTCGAGCACGAGGGGTTCCCGCGCGACGCCCTGGGCAGGAAATTGCTGGACGTTGTTTCCATAGAAGACCTCGTGCTTGCGATGATGCTCGCGAAGCGCTCAGCCGACCCGGATGCCGCCATAAGGAGGTATGCGTCCATGCAGAAGGGCGACCTCATCAGGCTTTTCTTCCCGTTCATCAGCCCCCTAAGCGAAGAATCGCGGGACGCTTCCTAGCCGGAAAATGGCGGCCTGCGAAACCGTTTTAATACGTGTGAATGAAAATCCACATAATGTCTTCTGTAGCCATACAGTTGCCTCCCAGCGAGCGGAGGCCGGCACTGCGCAGGCCGCGCGCACCACAGCCAAAGTCAACATGGAGCAGGAAGGCCGGCGCAGGCGACATCCCGTTCAGGGCGAGGAAGCCGGTACCTGAACTGGGCTTCCCAAGCTCCATAGAGGAGGCGATAAGCCAGAACGGCGACATCATAGGCAACTGGGTGCGCCGCCTGAGTTCATGGGGGAGAAGGTACGGGTTCAGCTGGCAGGACCTCGAGCACTTCGGCAGGACCGGGCTGGCAAGGGCATACATGCGCTTCGAGCCGGAGAGGGGCGTGGACTTCAGGGCATATTGCGGGAACTTCATCGGCAGGACGATACAGCGCGAAGTGATGAGGGACGCGAAGGGCATGCTCAGCTTCAACGCGGTTGAAAGGTATGAGAGCACTGCCGATGCTCTCGACTGCTACGAGAACGGCGGGGACCCGGGCCTGCTCCCGAAGCTCGCAAGAAACAAATACGACCTCCTCGCGTCCGGGGAAATCACGGCGAAGCAGGTGGATGCATGGCTCAGCAGGGCGGCAGGGCAAATCCACAACGCCGCGCAGCCAAAATCGCTCGATGCGCCCGTTGCGCGGGGAGTTGATACCCCGCTGGGCGAGAGCTCAAAGCTCCCATGCGGCTCATTCAACACCGAGGGCTATGACATGGAGCGCCTCAGGCAGAGGGTGGAATTCCACCTGAATTATGTGCTGGTCACCAATTCCAGCTGGAACGAAACCACGAAAGGCAGGGCAAGGAAAATATTCAGCTCGCTGTGGCTCAGCGAAAAGCCCCTGAACGGTGCGGAGCTTGCGGAAATGTTCTGGCTGACACGCGAGAGGGTGAGGCAGCTCGATGCTCGCGTGATGGCCGAGATGGTGCCCCGCCTGCTTTCCGACCCGCTTGTTTCCGAATTCGTGAGCGCGGGCCTGGGCATAAGCGAGGATTCCATAGACGGGAAGCGCCGCTTTTTCGCGGGCATGGGGTGCAAGGAGAAGGCGAAGTCCCACGTGCCGCGCTACGACCGCATTTGAGCCTCTCCCGGAAGCGTTTTAAAATCTGGGAGACAAAATACGCATAATGTCTTCTGTAGCTACCCAAAAGCGGAACAGCCGAAGGGGGCAAGCCCAGCCTGTGAAATCAACGATGCAGAGGGCGAAGGATGGGAACGAGAGGCGCTGGGACCTCGGCAACCTTGGCGTCATAACCGCAGCGCAGGCAGTCCAGGCATATGCGCCGCTCGCATCGGGAATCGCATGGAGGAAGTCCAGGATAAAGCAGAACGTGGGCATCAGCAAGGAGGACCTCGTGCAGGAAGTTCACCTTAGGATGGTCCAGGACATCTTCGACAAGTTCGACCCATCCCGCGGGGTGAAATTCGAGACCTTCATGAGCAGGCAGATAGAGGGCGCGATAACCAGCGAGATTTCCCGCGCGTTCACCCAGAACGGCTCCGTTTATGCGAACATCTCGCGCGTAAGGGTGGCGCAGAGCGCGCTGGACGCAAGGCGCGGCATCCAGGGCCGGGAGCTGCTCACAGATTCCGCAAAGAAGATGCTTATAGGGATGCAGAAAGGGGAGCTGAGCGAGGAGGAGGTCATGCGCCGCATAGAGAAGATGAAGCAGGGCCTCTTCCGCGCGGACCACGTTTTCCTTTCCTCCCCGGAAAGGGCGGATGAAAACGGCAAGGAGCGGTTATACTCGGATACCCTAGCCGACCGGTCCGTGCAGATGCCGGACGAGCGCAGGGACGTTACCAGGATGAGGATGGCCGTTGACGGCACCATGGCTGTGCTAAACGGCCGGGAGCTCGAGGCGGTGAGGAGGCGCTACTTCGGCCTCGGCTGGGGAAGGGAAGGAAAGCAGCCCCCGCTTGCGGAAATAGGCAGGGCGATGGGCATAAGCAGGGAGCGGGTGAGGCAGGTGCTGGAGGCAGCCCATAAGAAAATGGGCGACCGGCTCTCCCAGAATCTCAAGATACAGGAGTTCCTCGGGAAGGGAGCTTCCGAGCTTCTGGAAGGGATGAACAGGCCGAGGAGGGAATACTGCAAAAACGGGAAAGGCCGGAAAAGGCATGCCTCCCAGGGCGTCCAGGAGAAGAAGGAGGCGGTCCGCGCAATGGGCGCCAGCGAAAAGACGGTGCGCTCGGTCCAGTGGAACGAGGTCCCGGGCTGGAAGATACCTTGGGCGGAAATCGCAATAGAATTGGGGGTGGAGGGCAGGCTGAATGCCGGCATGTTCAAGGCCGCGGAGACAAGGAGGCAGTTCAGGAGCATGTGCAGGAAACTCAGGCAAGCCCGCTCCTCTGCGTAATCTCGCCTGCAATGTTGCGCATCATCTCATCGCGCACCTTCTCCACCTTCTTCTCATGCCCCAGCACCCAGCACATTTTCGCATAGGCGGCCTCCGGGGTCCAGTCCGCAAGGTGGCCGAACACCCCCGCATCCTGGAGCATGCGGCCCGCGGTGTATACGTTCAAATCAAGGCGGCCGGAGATGCACTGCGAGCTCATCGCAACCGGCACCCCGGAATCAACAAGCGCTTTTACTTCGGGGAGGATGCTCTTCGCAAGCTTGTCGTTGAAGGCGTTGGTGGGCGCGTTGCCCAGCCCGGTGCCCACGAGCACCACCCCGTCGAAGGAAGAGAGCTTTGAAACGAACGAAGGCTGCACCCCCGGATACAAATAAAACAGGGAAACGTTGCCGCTTACTTTATTGTTGAACTTCAATTTGCCGCCGCGATTGTGGTAGGGAAGCAGGGGCTCCACGAGCTTCTTCCTGTAGTCCACGCGGGCAAGCGGAGGAGAATTTATCGAATGGAAGGCGTCCCTGCGCGTGGTGTGCATCTTGCGCACCCGCGTTCCGAGGTGTATCACGTCCATGCCGTCTCCGGTCCCAGAATGCATGCACACGCCCACGTTCGCCATGGGGCCGTTCTTAGCGGCATAGGCCGCATTTAGGATGTTCAGCCGCGCATCGGTGGATGGCCGGTCGGAGCTGCGCTGCGCCCCAACAAGGTAAACCGGCGCGGGCAAATCCTGCAGCATGAAGGAAAGCGCCGCGGAAGTGTAATGCATGGTGTCGGTGCCGTGCAGCACGAGCACGCCCTGCGCGCCTGAGCCGATTTCTTCCTTTATCGCCTCCGCCGCCTTTGCCCAGTGCAGCGGGCTCATGTCCTCGGAAAGTATCGCAAACACCTCGCGCGCACGGAAGGATGCAATTTCATGCAGGCCGGGGATGCCCTTCATCAGGTCGGAGGGCTTGGTGGTCGGGAAGACCGCCCCGGTCTTGTATTCCACTTTGGATGAGACGGTGCCTCCCATCCCTACGATGGAAATCTCGGCCTTGCCCGGAACCTTTTCCTCCTTCTCTTTGGGCTGTGGAACGGAGCCGAGCTCCTCGACTTTCGCCCCGTCCTTCGCAATGCCTATGTTGTAGCCTGAATCAAGCTTCAGGGCAAGGAAGCCCTTGTCCATGGACGGGAGGAGTATCCCCTCGTAAACCCTGCCCTTCCTGTCCACGCGGACGCGCCTGAGCTTCTCCATGCGCAACATTCGGGCATTTGCATTAAAATGCTTTCTGCGAAACCCAGTTATGTATATGAAGGTGCACGAGCATACGCGGGGGAAAATCATTGCCGCGTGCGACAGGGGGCTGGTAGGGAAAGTGCTGCATGAGGGGGATGCAGTGCTGGACCTGAAGGAGTACGCATCGTTCTACAAGGGCGAGCCGGCGGAAGAAGCTGACCTGCTGAAGGCGATGCGCGGAGCCTCTTCGCTGAACCTTGTGGGGGAAAAAGCGGTTTCCGTAGCCCTTGAACAGGGGATTCTGGAACAAAACGACGTTAAGTATATAAATGGGGTTCCACATATACAAATTTACAGAATCTGAGGGAGGGGTACCCATGAAAGAAATATCAGTAATTGCCGAAGACCGGGTTGGGCTATTGGCCGATATCTCCTACATTTTGGGGAAGGCAAGGATAAACATAGACTCTATTGCGGTTTCCTCAGTTGGGGGGAAGGCCGTGCTCTGCTTCATGGTGAAGAATGCGGAGAAGGCGACCAAGACGCTTGAGAGCAACGGCTTCAAGGTCAGCGAGGCGAACATGGTTTTCCTCAAGATTGAGGACAGGCCGGGGGCGCTTTCGGAAGTCGCAAAGAAGCTCGCGGACAACAAGATAAACGTGGACAACCTGTACCTTGTGTCCAAGGACGGCAAGAGCTCAATCGTGGGCGTGTCCGTTTCGAGGCCAAGGAAGGCAAAGAAGCTGCTTTCCGAGTTCCTCATAGAAAATGTGGACACCCACTACTAGAGGTCCATTTCCAATTCCTTTTTCTTTTTATCGAGCATCCAGCCTTTTTCCTTTGCAAGCCCTTCAACCGCGGAAAGCCCGCCTTCCCTGTAAAGCTGCAGCACCTGCTCCACTTCGGCATACTTTTCGTAAATCAGGTCCCCCTTTGCCTTTGCCTCCTTCTCCTCGCGCGCAAGCTCCACAAGCCGCCCCTCCTGCCGCTTCAGCAGCGCAAGGCGCTTCCCCTCCCCCTCATCTCCCGCCTCTCCCACAGAGGGCGGGCCGAATGCCTCATCCAAGGCTTCGGAAAGAGAGCCTTTTGCTTCCCCTTCGCCATAAAGGGAATAGCCGCCTTCAAACACTACTGGCTTTAGGCCCCCAAGCAATTCCCCGTATGCCGCCCTGAGGGCAATTATCTCCTTGGGGGAAAGCTCCCCGACCGGCCTTTTCTCTTCAATCCCCGCCAAGGAAAGAATCTTCTTCACATAGTCGATGCCGATGTTCAGGGGCACGAGCGCAGCGGCAATCCGCTTGTCGCCTCCCCCGGCAAGCACTTCGTCAAGGGTTTTCTCAGAAGAGGGCGGAAATGCATGCTCTTTCCCGGGGAAGAGCTCGCGGCCCTTCCAGCTCCTCCGCTCGTAAACAGCGGTTATCTTCCCGCTTTCAACGAGCATGAGGTTCCCGGAGCTGAACATCTCCGCGATGAGTTCCTTCCCGCCGAAATCGAATATCACGATGCGGTCCTTGCCCTTCTGCACCAGGGAGGAGAGCTTCCTCCCCTTCAGCTCCTTCCTTGCTTTCTGCGCAAAGCCGCGCGGCTCCCCGGCTTCCTCAAGGTATTTCGTGAGGTGCAGGCGCTGCCCCAGGACAATGAGCAGGTGGTCCTTGCCGAACTTCAGCCTGAAGCGGCCCGGCCCCAATTCATGGAACTTGTCGAGCCGCCGGCCCACCAGCGGCTGGAGCTCCTGCACAATGTACGTGTATTCGAGGTTTGCCATGCCGCGCATTGGCTTGAATAGGGGCAATTGCGAATAAAAACCCTTTCTAGTGCAGATTAGCGGAAATTATTGTGTATTTATAAGCATTTTTCGCCACATATTAATATCGCTATGACAAGGGGCGGAGAAAAGAAAGATACTCCGGACATGTGCAAAAGGGCACGAGTCAGCCGGCCCACAAGTTCTGATATCGCAAAAGTGAAGGCGCAGAGGAGGATGCTTGATGGCGTGCCTTCGCTGGGAGGCCCCACGCTCCCGAAGATAGCAAACGTGAGGATAGGGGAAGACCGGGAAATGGTCGACCTTGACAAGTATTTCGGCTTTCTGGAGGAGGACGCCCGGGCAAGGGTGGTTGGCTTTATCTGCGGGTATGAAAATGAGCTGCAGAAGGAAAGCGCAACTACTGCGCTGGCGGCAATACTGCAGAATGCCAGGGACCCGGAAGTGTTTTGGGCACTGTTCATGGCGGCGGAAGCCATTTTCCCGCTGAAGGACGGGGATTCAGGCTCGCTGAAGCTCCTTGACAAGGCGGTGCCGCGCGCGGCGGACAAGGGCATGCACGACCCCATCCTGTGCACGGTGGGCCATTTCCGCACCCAGGAATTTGCCGAGGCGCACGAAATAATCGCGGCAGCCCCTAATGCGGGGATACACTTCCCATCCACAATGTTCAAGATGGGCATCTACCTCGGGGGCGACAAGCTCGAGGAAATAACCAATACCATAGTCATGCTGCGCGAGCTGAGCCCGGGCCCGGCGATACTCCTTGCCCCGATGTACCTTGGCTACAGGAGCTCCCTAGAGGCAATTGTGAAAAACAGGATTGACCCGGAACTGGTTTCCCTGATTTCGGATACTGCAATATCGCTAAAGGACAGGGGGAAGGGCGATGAGTACATAACCAGCGAATTCCTGGACATCATTGCCGGCAAGGCGGCAAGCGGCAACGCCGGCCAAATCAGGCATGAATGCGCTATGCAGATGGAAGAGTAGCGCATCCCCCTCAGGAATATAAGCTTTGCCTTCTTATTTGCATGCATGAGGTTTGCGGCAGTATTGCTATTCGCATTCCTGACTTTTGCTTTGCATGCCGCGAACCAGACTACCGGCGGGGATATAGACATCAGCGAAGCTGCGGACGCCTCTGTTTTCAACGAAAGCAGGTATGAGGATATGCGCGTTGTGGACAGCCGGCCGGTGGAAGAGGGCAATATAACCCCCATGGACCTCGACGGGAACACCTCCACGGAAAAATGGGCGGGCTTCTACGGAAACATAACCGGCAAGCTTGTGCTCGGCTTTGACGAGTCCCGGCTGCAGTACAACTGGACATGGTCGCCTTCTGCTGTGGGCGCGGTGTGCGTTTCAACCAACTCCACGCTTTCGCCAAGGCCGTTCGTATATGCCGCGCCGGCCACGGATGTGGACACCGCCTGGGGCTTCGACCCTGCGGATTCGGACTCCGGGCTGAACACGTTCAACGAGTCGGGGTGCAACATGACGATTGGCTCAAGCTTCGTGGAGGGTGCGGACTATTCATGGACCGGCTCAACGCATACTTTTGCCACGTGCGCGATGCGCCTCACCACAACCGTGGCATCAAAGGGCCAGATGCTCTTCTGCAGCAACATAACGCATGGCGGCACGCTCTTCAACGGGGAAACCGGCGATTTCGAAATACTGGCGCCGACCAGCCAGAACCCGGCAACCTATGAAACGTACTATTTCTACATCCACCTTACCTGAAAACCCTTCCCCGTTTTATAGGTTTTCCCTTAATACCCCAACGCATGGATTTTCTCAGCATCCTCTCAAAAGAAGTGGGCGAAGCCGCGGCAGAGGAGATGATAGGCGAGAAGATACGCTCGTTCAGCGGCCTGCTTACCCGCGAGGCGGCCGCGAAACTCATCGCTTCCGAGAAGGGGCTCATAAAGGAGGAGTTCCTGCCCGCAGCCGCTGTGAGGCCCGGGGCGAACAGCGTGAACCTGAGGGGCAAGGTAGAGCGCATCCTTCCGCTGCAGCAGTACGCAAGCGGCAAGCGCTCCCGCATTTTCGTGCTCTCGGATGATACTGGGGAGGCGCAGGTACGGCTTTGGAATGAGGACACGGAGAAGCTGCGCAAATTGCACCTCGGGGACGAGGTGGAGGTGCGGGGCGCATACGAAAAGATGGGCTCGCTCAACCTCGGATATCGCGGCTCCATGAAGACGGTTTCGGGAGCGAAGTTCCTGCCGCCTTCCGCGCTCGGGAAGGGCCGCGCGAACTGCACCGGGAAAATTGCCAGAGTTAACGGCTATGTTGCTGCGGGAGAAGGGAAACGCTTCTCCATTTCAATTTCAGATGATGAGAAAACGGTCACGGCGCTTCTTCCGGAGGGCTCGAAAAAGGGGGATGCGGTCTCAGAAGGCGACGGCGTGATAATCGAGGGCGCGCATTTTGACGGCGAAACGCTCTCCCTGGACGGGCATTCGCGCATATTCCTCAGGAAGGTCTCCCCGAACATATTCCGCGGCCCGCTGGAAAACGTCGGGAAGAAAGGCGATGAATGGGCCATTACAGTTGGCGGGAGGGAGTTCCCCACCGGCAAGGGGGCCCTAACGAAACTTTTAAATCTGGAAGGGCTAAAGGAAGACATTGACCTTGGCAGCGCGGTTTCCGCGAAGCTCCCCGGCCTGAAGGGGAAAAACGTGATGGTTGTTTTTGAGGAGAACGAAGGGGGCGCCCGCGTGCAGGAGGCAACAATACGGTGATTGTTTGAAGGAACAGAAGACAATTTTGCTTAAGGTTTCAGAGGCGATGCGCACGGATGCAGGCAGGGGCATTGCGCGGCTGGATTCAAAGGCAAGGGATGAGCTCGGCCTTGAGACAGGCGACATAGTGAAGCTCGCCGGCAAGAAAGTGGCATACGCGCTCGTGTGGCCCGCCCATCCCTCGGATGAAGGGCAGGAAATCATACGGATAGACGGAATACTCAGGCAGAATACCGGGGTTGGGCTTGGCGACAAGGTGCGCGTTGCAAAGGGCGAGGCGAAGCCCGCGAAAAAGGTTACGTTTGCGCCGCTGCAGCGAGTTCACCTTTATGGGGGGTTTGAGCAGTACCTGAAGAACAAGCTCGCGGGGAAACCCATTGCAAAGGGCAACATCCTGCAGTTTGGGGTGTTCGGCACCGCAGTGCCGCTCGTAGTCACCGCGACCAGCCCCAGCGGCGGGGTGGTGATAAGCGAATCGACCGAAGTTTCGCTCCGGGACTCTCCGGCCGCCGCAGAGGAGGCGACCGCAGTCCCCACAGTTACCTATGACGACATTGGGGGGCTGGGGGAGACGATACAGAAAGTCCGCGAGATGGTGGAGTTGCCGCTCAGGCACCCCGAGCTTTTTGAAAAGCTCGGGATTGAGCCGCCCAAAGGCGTGCTCCTCTACGGCCCGCCCGGCACGGGGAAGACGCTGCTGGCGAAGGCGGTTGCAAACGAGAGCGACGCGAACTTCCACTATATAGGGGGCCCGGAAGTGGTGAGCAAGTTCGTGGGCGAGAGCGAACAGAGGATAAGGGACATATTCAAGCAGGCGCAGGAGAATGCGCCATCCATAATCTTCATTGACGAATTGGATGCGATTGCGCCAAAGAGGGAGGAGGTTACGGGCGAGGTTGAGCGCAGGATGGTGAGCCAGCTGCTCACGCTCATGGACGGGATGAAATCCAGAGGCGAAGTGATTGTTATCGGCGCGACCAACCGCGTGGACTCCATCGACCAGGCGCTCCGCAGGCCAGGCAGGTTCGACCGCGAAATAGAAATCGGCGTGCCGGACCGCGTGGGCAGGAAGGAGATACTGCAGATACACGTGCGCAACATGCCCCTTGCGGATGACGTGGACCTCGACCAGCTCGCGAACCTCACGCACGGGTACACGGGCGCAGACATTTCCTCGCTCACTAGGGAAGCAGCGATAAAGGCGCTGCGCCGCTACCTCCCGAAAATCGACCTCGAGGCGGAGTTCATCCCGCCGGAAATACTGGAGAACATAAAGGTAACCCGGGAGGACTTCTTCAATGCGCTCAGGGGCATCACGCCCTCCGCGCTCAGGGAGGTCTTTGTCGAGAAACCCAATGTGCACTGGAATGACGTGGGCGGCCTTGAGAAGGTGAAGGGCGAGATACGCGAGGCAATAGAGCTGCCGCTCGAAAAGCCGGACATTTTCGAGAAGATGGGAATAAGGCCGCTCAAGGGCATAATGATGTACGGCCCGCCCGGCACGGGGAAGACGCTGCTGGCGAAGGCGGTTGCTACCGAAAGCGAGGCGAATTTCATCGCGATAAGCGGGAGTGAGGTGCTCTCGAAATGGGTGGGCGAGTCGGAGAAGACGCTGCGCGAGCTTTTCAGGAAAGCAAGGCAGGCTGCTCCGTGCATCCTCTTCATAGACGAGATGGACGCGCTCGCGCCCATGAGGGGCTCGGGCTCCGGAGAAGGCACGCTTGTTGCCGAGCGGCTCGTGGACACGCTGCTCACTGAGATGGACGGGCTGAAGGCGATGAAGAAGGTGGTGGTGCTCGGAGCTACCAACAGGCCGGACATGCTGGACAAGGCGCTCATGCGCGCGGGCCGCTTCGACCGCATAATAGAGATACCGTTGCCGGACTACAAGTCCAGAGTTGAGATATTCAAGGTGCACACCAAGAAGATGCCGCTGGACAAGGACGTGAAGCCCGAGCTGCTCGCGAAGCAGACCGAGAACTATTCCGGCGCGGACATAGAGAACGTATGCAGGGAGGCGGGGATGAATGCGATAAGGGACGGGAAAGCGACCGTATCGGCCGCGAACTTCGAGGCCGCGCTGAAGGCGATTTCCCCGCGCATAGTGAAATCCGACGTTGACAGCGTGAAGAAGTTCAAGAGCACTTATGAGCACATGTACAGGTGAGGGAATGCTTGCGGTGAAGGGGGCAAAGGTTTTCGCATTGCTGTTTGCGATTTCCCTACTCTATTTTGCGCTCGGCCCGGAGACAGGCCTGCTCCTGCTCGCGAAGCTCCTCGCGCTCTCGCTGGGCGCATCCATAGTGTTCATGGTCGCATGGCCGCAGGCGAGGGGGATAAGGGAGGGCGACACGCTCATTGTGATGGGCGGGCCGTTTGCGGTGCTTTTTGGGCTTGGGGCGAAAGCCCTCAATGAGGCCCGCATGGGCGAAGAGGTGAAAGTGAAGCTTGTGTATGAGGTGGGCGAATGAGGTTCTACATAACAGACCGCGAGGCAAGGGAAATACTCATCTCAGTGCTTGCGATATCATTTGCATTGATGATTGCCGTTGCAGGGCTCGGGGTGCTCGGACACCCGTCCGATGCAGTGGTGCTCATGGCGTTCTTCATAGTGACTGTGGGAGTGGGCTTCATATTCCACGAGCTGGCGCACAAGTTCGTTGCGAACTTCTTCGGCGCCGCAGCGGAGTTCCGCATGTGGGTGCAGGGGCTGGTGTTCATGCTTTTCATCTCCCTGCTGGGGTTCGTCTTTGCGGCGCCGGGCGCGGTTTACATCTATTCCCCGCACCTCACAAGGAGGGAGAACGGGATAATTTCCGTTGCAGGGCCACTCACCAACCTCGTGCTTGCGCTGATATTCTTCGCGGTCGCGCTGCTCAGCCCGGTATATTTCCTGGGGATGAATGCATGGTACTGGGGCGCGAAAATCAACATATTCCTAGGGCTGTTCAACATGATCCCCATCTACCCGCTGGACGGAAGCAAGGTGCTTGCCTGGAACATATTCGCCTGGGGCATAGTCGCGGCAGTGCTGCTGGGGATGTTCGTTTTCTTGTGATTGCCCTTTTTGAGAAAAAGGGCCCAAAAACCATATATGCCTAAGCGGCCATTAACCTGTGATAATATGAGAGGGGCTGAAGCGGTGCTTGTGCCGGAGGAATTCCTCGGGAAGGAAATGCTCAGAAAGGACCGCATGAGGAAATCCTACCGGCTGCCGGAACTGGACAAGCGGCTGCGCAGGGAGCGCACCCGCAGGGAGGCGCGCCTCCTGCACAAGGCGAAACTCGCGGGCGTTTCCGCACCCATCGTTTACGAAGTCACTGATTACACATTGCTCATTACGCGCATCCGGGGGCGGAAGCTCTCAGAAAAGCCCGCGGAGCTCCGGGAAGCGGGGAGGGTGCTTGCAAAGCTCCACGATGCGGGGATAATACACGGGGATTTTACGCCATACAATATAATTGTGGGCAGGGAAGGGCTGCATGCGATAGATTTCGGCTTGGGCTTTTTCTCGCGGAAAATTGAGGACCAGGCAGTGGACCTGATTACCATGCTGAAGTCCCTGAGGAAAAAGGATGAATTCCTGAAAGGCTACCGCCGGTGCAAGAACTATCCAAAAGTGATGGAAAAAGCTGAAGAGATACGGAAGAGGGCGCGCTACCAATAGGATTTTAAAGCGCCCCAGCGCAATTTTATACGGATGGGCTAGGCGGGGGCCAGGGGTCCCCATCCTGCAAATCCCCTTTAGGCAGGCTGAACGCCCGGGGCGTTGCCTGTTTTTTCGATGCCTTTCGTTGTAAGCGTCGAAGCCTTCCCTTCTAGGTTGGCTAAACCGTGCGAACCGGGTCAGGCCGGAAGGAGCAGCCCTAAGCGCGTTTTGCCAAGCTTAGGAGCAAGGAGGTGGAGCTGAAAGCGGAAGCTCCTTCGGGAAGACAGATGGCAATCCGGGAAGCCCATCCACCTTATAACCTTTCACGGAGTTGGAAGACCATGAATGCCAAGCTCAACGCATGCAAAGGCGCGATGGAGCACGTAAAGGACGGGATGGTCCTCGGGCTCGGGAGCGGCAGCACCGTTGCCTATTTCATAGACCTCATTGGGGAGGAGATGAAGAAGGGCAAGAAATTCGTTTCCGTCGCG
Organism: Microcaldota archaeon; assembly: GCA_964552755.1. Classification (GTDB taxonomy): domain Archaea; phylum Micrarchaeota; class Micrarchaeia; order Anstonellales; family Bilamarchaeaceae; genus CAZKHX01. Next base: position 101,511 of record CAZKHX010000001.1, read on the forward strand.
ACCTCCTTTGACACGGAGATGCTTGCAAAAAAGAATGGGATTCCAATAGTCTCCCTGGACATGGTGAAGAAGATTGACCTGGCGGTGGACGGCGCGGACATCGTGAAGGACCACCACGTGCTGAAGGGCGGCGGCGGGGCGCTCGCCCGCGAGAAGGTGGTCGGCTATTTTGCGGACAAGCTCATAATCGTGATAGATGGGAGCAAGCTGAAGCTGGAATCCTACCCGATTGTGGTTGAGGTGCTGCCTTTCTCCTATTCCCTGGTGATGAAGCAGCTGGAAGGGATGGGGGCGAAGCCCGTGCTCCGCACAGGCGGGAAGAAGGTCGGGCCGGTTGTTTCGGACAACGGCAACTTCCTCATAGACGCGGAGATGGAAATCAACGATGCGAAAAAGCTGGAAATAGAGCTCAACCAGATCCCAGGCGTAGTGGAGAACGGCATCTTCACCAAATTCTCAAAGATAATCGTCGGTGACGAAAAGGGGCACAAGGAACTTTGAATTCGAATTCATGTAACATGGTTACATGCCTAATCCTTCACCAAAAATGCCATGGCAAACGCGGCGCCAAGCCCAATCACCGCGGAAATCAGCAGCGGAAGGTGCGCACCAAGCACATAAGTCTCCCAGAGCAGCCCGGCAAACAAATTCGCAGGGAGGAACAGCATCCCAGTAAGCCCTTCATAGGTTCCAATGGCGCTGCCGAACCTGCTGGGCACCACCGTATCCACGACAAATGTGCGCGGCCCGGTTTTCATTATCGCCATGAATATCCCGAGCAGCGCGAAAAGAACCAGCACCGCGGCCATCCCGGAAGCAAATGCAAATGCGGCGCACCCCGCGGCAAACAAGAGATAGGCAAGCGCCAGCATCTTCCGCGGCCCGAACTTGTCCGCAAGCATCCCCGCAGGCAGCGCGGCCGCGGTATATGCCGCATTATATGCTATATATGCAATCGGCACCATGATGAGCGTGAGCAGCTCATTCGCGCGCAAAATAAAGAAGGAAATCCCAATCTGCCCTATGGAGAAAACAGCGGCAACGTAAAGGAAGGACTTGAATTTCGGGGAAAGGCCGTCCCATCGCTCTTTCCTCTCCTCCGGAGCCTTCTTCTCATGCACGAAGAAAAGCACAAGCACCGCAAGGAACGCAGGCACGACCGCAACGAGGAATATAGTGCGGTACATCTCCCCGGGCTCCCAGCCTTCCATGAGCACAAGCATGCCCGCAAGCACCAGTGGCCCAAGGATCGCGCCTGCGGAATCCAGCATCTTCCTGAACCCGTATGCGCGGCCGACGTGCTTCCTATCCTCGGAAAACCCTATGAGCACGTCGCGCGGCACGTCCCTTATGCCCTTGCCCGCGCGCTCTACTACCTTCGCTACTAGGAACTGCTGCCACGTGGCGACGAATGCGAAGATTACCTTCATCAGGGCGGACAGCCCGTACCCGCCCATCACGAGCGGCTTCTTCTTACGCACGTCCGCCATCCGGCCGGAAATATACTTGAATACCGCAACCGTGATTTCGCTGAGCCCCTCCATGAGCCCGACCACAAACGCGCCCGCCCCTAGGAAAACGGTAAGGAAAATGGGCACTATGGGCACGAGCATCTCGCTGGAAAGGTCGGTGAGGAAGCTGGCAATCCCGAATACCTTGGTGTTCCGCGAAACCCCCTTGTCCTCCATTGCATCAGCTTTTTAATTTGGCCGCGCGATATGCGGGCATGGCCAGGCTCAAGCAGGATTTGCGAAGAATGCTTAAAAAACCGCTGGGCAAAGTCGCAACGGTAAAGGCGCACCTGAAAACGCTGAAAGGCAAGAAAATAGTCGCGGTGGGCGATGAGACAGTGCTGAAAATGCTTGAGCTGGGGAAGAGGCCCCATGTCGCGGTATTCGACTTCAAGGTAAAAAGGAAGAAGATAGCAAAGGAAAAGGAGCAAAAGCTGCGCAGGGCATTTCCGAAAATGCTTGAGCTGCGCAACCCCAAGGGCACGATTTCAAAACGTCTCATGCTTCTTGCGCCGGAAATACTCATGAAGGGGTGGGCGGTGAAGATAAGCGGCGAGGAAGACCTCGCGGCCATACCCCTCATCGTTTTCTCAGACAGGAAAACTGCAGTGCTCTATGGCCAGCCGAGCAAGGGCTGCGTACTGGTGGGGGAGAAAGGAAAACAAATGGCGGAAAAAGCCCTTGGCTCAGTTTTTTCCGATTGATTTCAGGAGCACGAACAGCACCACAATGCTGACTATCCCTACTCCGATGACAATGGTGATATCATCCGCAGGGCGGGTGGTGCTCCAGAAATAGGCTACTGCCGCGCCTACCACTACCGCAACAATGGCGCGCGCGGCTTCTATTGCTCCGCCCATGCTTACTGTCTCATTTTCGTCACTACGATTACGTCCTCAACCGACTTGACGTTCTTGTAGATGACGCTCTTGTCCTTCAGGATGGCCTTTGTCCTTTCCTTGGAGGAGGAAAGCGGCTCGAGAAGGACCCTTGCGACTTCCCCGGACTCAAGGTCGACGATAAAGTCCTGGGCAGTGCCTACGTACTTCCCTACATCCGTGAAGATTTCCATCCCGTACATCTTTGAGAGCCGTACACTCATTCTAACACCTTGCGCATCCTATTCGAGGAATAGGTTTAAAATCCTGTCCCCCCGTTTTCTACTAATCAAGTTCGCAGGAGTGGCGGTCAGATTGCCTCCGGCAATAACCCGCCACCTGCTCATGCGTTCGCAGGAGTGGCGGAGTCTGGAAAACGCGCCAGACTCAAGGCAAGGGGCCGATTTTCCGTCGCGAAACCCGGCCTTTGGTGAGCCATCTGGTGGCCTAGCGCCTACGCAGGTTCAAATCCTGCCTCCTGCAAAGCCTTTTTGTCTTAGTCATACCTCGGGCAATCAGTCGCCGCTTCCGGCGGCCCCAACCCGCCAGTTTGCTGGCGGAAGCCCCTGGGAAAAACCCTAAGGGCTGCTACGCAGGTTCAATCGCCAGCAAGCTGGCGGAAGCAGCAGCGCAAAACCCTGAGGCGCACCTCACCCCGAACTTCATCCTAATAATCAAGTTTATATGCATTGTCTTCCCATACCAAAGCATGAAGAGGGTGCTGTTCACGCTTTTGGCCATGGCGGTGCTGTTCGCGCAGATGTCAATAGAGCTTGAACAGCTCGAGAATTCCAATATAGTAGAGTATACAGTAACTGCCACAGGTGTGCGCGACGGCACGCTCAAGGTTTCCGTATTCAGCGGCAACAGGCAGGTCTCAGTGCAGACAGTGAATGATTTCGACGGGGTGGCAAAGGGTTTCCTCACGCTCTCCGGCTCGGGTGCATACAAGGTGAAGGTCCTCGAGACCACAACGGACGCATACACCGAAACCGAATTCACATTCAGCGAGCCCTCAATCCAAGCAAGCACAGGCCCGGAATTCATCAGCGGCGGCGAAATCCCGGAATGGGTGGGCCTCCTCGGTGCAGCCCTCGCAATAATTGTGGTAATTCTCATAATTTTCGGCAACCCTCTCTCGCAAAAGAAGAAGGAAGCCGCCGGCAGGAAGCGCCGCGGGAAAAAGTAGCTCAATTCGGGCGTTTCCACAATCTTTTTAAAGGCGGGCACCGAAATAATAGTGGTGTAATTTATGGTAGGTTCTGCACTTAAAGAAAAGGAATGGAGCGGCGTCCGCAAACAGCTTCTCTCTACAGGGCTCTCAGAGCCGAAAGTCGACCTCATCCTCCAGTGGCTCAATGGGGAAGTCCCCTCCCTCAACATCGACATAAAGGAGGCAGGGGCCAAGTGGTGGAAAATCGACGGCATCATCCGCCAGGAAATGAAGGCCCGCGGCATGACGAGCAAGGCAGACCTGATGCTTATCGAGGAGAAAAGGATCTACTATAACAAGGGCCCGAAGAAGGGCAAGGTAAAGGACGTCAGGCTCATTGCAGAATGGCCGTTTCCGGTACAGAGGGCGGGCCTCCTGCCGTATGAGGACCGCGTAAAGGCGGAAAGCTACAAGGAAGAGATGACGGCCTACAATTTCTCGCCGGAAATACGCTACCTCGTCTCGGACTTCCTGGTAGGCACCTTCTCGTTCTTCGCGATCAGCGTAAACGACAAGCAGTCCGCCTACATGCTCGAGAACTACCTCCACAAGAAAGGGATACTCACCACCAAGATAGAGGAGGAAAAGACCAAGGAAGGCACGGAATATGTCATCTCTGCAGTCAAGTACAAGGGCCCGGAGGAAGAGGAATTCATGGGCAGGCCGCCTGCGGAGAAGAGGAAGCTCTTCATGCAGAGGCACAAGGAAAGCTATGGCGACCTCTATGGTGACGTATTGGAGATGCACAAGGGGAACATGGAAGACGTTGTCGCGGAGCTCGAGGAAAAATCGGAGAACTTCTACAAAACGGCCGATTCGGTTGACAAGAAGATGTACGGGGACAAGGTGCCGTTGTTCGGCTCCAAGGTTTTCTACCGCGACCCCAAGACAAAAGACATAGACGTTTATGCGGAGCAAGTCGGCTGGGCATCCCCCTATGAGATTTTCCTGCATGGCACTTTCGGGGACCACGTGGGCGCGATGTACATGACGTACATGTTCAGGATGGCCAACATCCCCAAGGGAAGCGGCAAGATGATAGGCTTCGTGGACGACGTAATCTTTGGGAAGGAGGGGGACCTAGCAACCCTCGACCTTTCAAAGAAGGCCCCTTCATTTGAAGATACCGATGTCGCGGCCATGGCCGCGGTGATGTATACCCTTTACGGCGGCGCAGGGCACGAGGCACAGGCGGCCGGGAAGGACTGGTTCGACATGGTGGGGGAGAACGCGCAGATAGCGCGCAAGAAGGGCAAGGGCAAGAAGGACTACCACACAAAGTACGCTTCGGACGCATACAAGTATGTGAGCAAATGGTATGACAAGAAGAAGAGGCAGGACTTCATAGACACCCTCCCCCTCGACGCCAAGGCCGGCTTTGAGTACTGGACCGGCGAGATGGGCGCCTACCTCTGGGCGCACTACGTGCAGAAGCACGGGGAGCCGAAGACAGAAGAGGAGAGCGCGAAGATATTCAATGCGTGCAAGGAGGCCGCGGAGATAATAATCCTCGGGGAAATGCAGGCGGAAATCGGCAACCCTGCAAAGTGGTTCACCCAGATTGTCCTGACCCCCGGGACCTTCACTTTCGGGGACAAGAAGGTGACCTACAAGGAGGAAACCAAGATAGTCGCGGGCCACAACATCCTCGTCGGGAATGTGAAGGGCCATGGTGACGGCGCATATGTGGTGATGCCGACCCCGGATTCCTATGGCTCCAACCAGGTGGTTGTCATCGGGAAGATAGTGAAGGCGAAGAAGTCCAAGGAGAACCCGACAGGGTACAAGATAAAGCTCTTCAAGGACAAGAAAGGCGACATCAAGCCGGTATTGCACACCGTGAGCGGCAAGGATTCGCTCGGCTGGTCCGGGCTGGCGCCCAAATGGACCACGGCCAAGGAGCCCGGCACTGAAGCAAGGGACTATGGCTCCTACCCCCTGATGCGGTTCTACCAGAAGTCCACGTGGGACATCTACAAGGACGAAGTGAAGGAAGAGCCGGTGCCGCTGAGCTACAGCCTTGACGCAGAAGTGACCCAGCCGGGCTACTTCTGGCCGGAACGCTACAATGAGGGCCAGCTGGTGCTCAATGACATCAAGCTTGCGGGCAAGCCCGTGACGCTCGAGTCGTTCCTTGACAATCCGTCCACCAAGGTGGATTTCGTGCTTGCAAGGCAGCCTGCCGAAGGCGTGGACGAATATTACCTGCTCGTCACCCCTGAGCTGGAGAAGGCGAACCCCGGGGCGTACGACCTTGAGCCGAAAAAGAACCCCAAGTTCGTGAAGCAGACCGCAAGGCTAGCAGGCAACAACATATACATGTACAAGGACCTGAAGACCGGCAAATGGGTCGATGCGCAATATGGCTATAAGCACAAGGGTGATGCGAATATAGAAGAATATTATGCAGGCACCTACGAAGTCGACCATGAGAAGGGCATCGTGAGGGTGTTCGCGACCAAGGATTATGAGCCGCTGCTCGTTTCCCACCTTAGCGGGGAGGGAATCAAGAACAGGCCGGACACGAAGCTGGACAAGGTTGATGGCACGATAACCGTCGAGCTCCCGGCCTCGAGCCAGTGCGCGGCAGTGGTGAAGGACGAGAATGTCATCCTTTCGGTAAAAGTGTACCCGCCTACAATTACCGTGACCAAGGAAATGAAGCCAAAGAAGGTGAAGGTGGGCCAGGTAACGACCACTAAAGTGCTCAAGGGGAACGGCTTTGTGAACCCTGTCCACAAGTATAAGTTTGAGGAGGATTGAGGTGATTATGATGGGCGGTGTGCAAAAACAAAAGAAGGAAGGGGAAGTCGGCTCGCTGAAGGATGCCCAGAAGGTCCTCGACCTGTGGGTCAAGCACTGGAACGTGCTCAGCATGGACGAGTTTGGCAACCTCATGAATGCGATAAAATTCTTCAATGATGCCTACAAGTCCGGCAAGAAGATGACTGAGCAGCAGGTTGCGGATTCCATGAATGCGATGATGCAGCTCAAGGGCAAGATAGAAACGCAGATTTACGAGGGCAAGGCAGCCGGGGAGAAGGTCTCGCACCTTGAAGCGGCAGTAGAGGAAATCAACAAGTACACCACTGCAATCGGCCTCAAGGAAGGGATGTATTCCATAGAAAAAGGCAGCAAGGTCAAGGTCAGCGACCCCTCGCCCGCAGTGAAGTTCCCGATACCTTCCGTCCCCATCATAAGCGAGCTTGAGGTAGACATCCGCGACGTGGACCTGAACCCCCAGCTCATCGTCAACATGCATGTGCAGGAGGACAGGGACACGCTTGAGGGCCAGGTTGGCGATGCCGCAATGGCAGCTGCGGTCGGCGACACCACGATGGCCGCAAATGCGGGCAGGCAGATCCTTCAGATGCTTGCCGATTCCTGCGGCATGAGCTATGAGGATTTCGTGAATCTCAATTGGGGCAGCACCGGGCCGCTCACTGCCGGAGAAAAGGCAGTCCAGGTCTGGGGCGGCAGGGACCCGACAATCAATGCGGACGACGCAGAAGCAATCAGCGCAGTAATAGACAGGCTTCTCGCAGGGGATGTCCTCGGCGCGATAAACGCGGGCGGGGAGGAAGGCACTCCCATCGGAGATACGCTCATTGACTACCTTGAAGGCGTCTTCGAGCAGATGAAGGTGCCGATACCCACCGTCGCAGTTGGCCTTGGCCTCAAGCAGCCGTTCGTGGGGAATGAGAAAGCCATGCTTGCGGTGCAGGCGGAATTCTATTCTTATTTCTGCAATGTATTCAACCCGATACTTACGCAGACCAGCCCGGGCGTCTACACGGTTGACTTCAGGCCAACCGGGGAAACCGAGACCAAGTTCGGCGGGACCGGGGGAGTGGCGCTCGCGGCCCAGCTGAAGAATGCGCACTACATGGAAATAGAGATAATGGCGGGCAAGGACGCATTCCTGAACAAGAAGGGCGGCGTGATGAAGGGCAAGGTTACCTTCTACGGCGCAGGCGACGTGAAGATAAAGACGCTCGACCTGACCTTCTACTATTCGGCCGCGGTCGCGCAGTCCGTGCTCGTGGCTGAAAAGAAGGGCAAGCCCGTCACCGCGGGCCCGACCGAAGTAACCGGAGACCTCATGGTCGGCCTTGCGCACGCAGGCCCCATCGGTTTCTTCCTTGTGGGCAGCGTTGACTGGATGAACTACTATATGTACAACAAGGCGTACGAGGGCAAGAAGACCGCGACCGACCAGCTCACGGGCAAGGCCGCCGCGCAGATCAAGTTCCCAATCTCCAAGGAGAAGGGGATAAAGGGCGCGATAGAGCTTGGGGCGCTGTTCCCCGGCACGATAAAGGGGAAAAAGCTCAAGCCGGGCAAGCCGGGCGCAACCGTGGGGTTCGCCCTTGACACACCTGCCGCAGTATGGCAGGTGGGCGTGCAGGCAATGCCCCCCACAAAGGTCACGCCATTCCCGATGGAAGGCCAGCCGGCGATGTTCTTCATTACAGTCGGCTACAGCGGGAAGAAGCCAATAATACCTGTAGAGCCAAAACCGTAAAGGATGTGAATATGATGAAGAGCCTGCTTTGCGCACTGCTGCTGGTTTCGGTTTTTTTCGCTTCGGTCACCGTTACGGAGAGTGACCACTCCACGGACTTCTACACGCGGAACATCGGGTCCATCGACTCGAGGTTCCATGCCACCCCCCACCTCTGGTTCGAGGAGGTGCTTACCGCGTCCACGGATTCCGTGGTGCTTTTCGGAAACCCTTCCGACCTCCATGACGGGGCCATAATCTGCGAAGGAGACGTCAACATGGACGTCGACCCGGACGGCACCTACGCGCACGGCGGCTTCGGCCTTTACGCGCATTTCTTCTACGTGCAGGAGCAGTGCCAGCCGGCGACCTATTCCGGCTACACCGAGCGCTCAATCTACTGGAACAACTATGACATTTACCGCCTGCCTTCCCAGACCTGCGTTGAAGGCGGCAGCTATTCCTGCTGGGGCGACGAGGGCACCCTGAACCGCCAGGAGGTCACCTATGAGAGGACCGCAAGCGTGCTCACGGGCAGGAGGGGCAACGTCGCAGCTGTTTGTGACGGCAGCGTCGTCCTCAGGAGGGACGGCACCCCGGTTTCCACGCTTGGGATAACCGGCTCCGGCTCCACGGTGAGCGGCTCCACTTATCTCGGCTATGGCACCCACACAATCTCCAGCATAATGGACATTGACGGGTGCGCGATAATCAACAGGCTCGACCCGTGCCTGGACTTCTCCGGATGGGAGGAGTTGTTCACGAGGACAAGCCCCGGAGACGGCCCGGAATACTCCAACACAGTAGGCCCGGCATCCATTACCCTTAATGTCATGGATGACGCGCACATAAGGTGCGACGCGGAAATCGTGAGCGTCGAGCCCAGCCCAATCACCCTCGGAGAGGACGAGAGCCTTGCCATTGACATTACGATAAGGAACCCGCCCTGCCCGAGCGGCTACTACTGCATGCCGGTCGTGGTAAGCGGCGTAACGGTCAACGACCCGTTCAGGTGGTTCAGGGTCGTGACCTCCGGCACGCCGCCGTTCGTGATAAGGCCGGGCGAGAGCAGGACCTACAGGGGCAGCCTGATAGCGCCCTCCGACCTCTCAACCGCGCCGGACAGCGTAATCTTCACAGTGCACACGAACTGCGCGAACTTCGACGGCAGCATTGCAACCGACTGCGGCGGGGACAACAGGCCCCTCGAGATACCGGTGGAAATCCCGTTCGACCGTGAAGAGGAAAACGAGACTGAGCTCAACATAATCCCGGTGCTCCCGGGCAACATGACTATCCAGATAGGCAACGAGACCCCGGATATCGACCTCACCACAAGGGTCATCGGAGGCCCGAGCAACTCCGGCCACAGCAGGTTCTGGCTGTTCTCGGACGTGAACGGCACATTCACCCTCCTCGACTTCGCGGAGTGGAGGGTGCCGGCACTCACCGATGCGGACTGGCCGCACCCCTATGGCAGGCTCACCTGCGAAGAGGAAATGGACTACTGGGTGATGATGCTCGTGGACGTCGCGGACACGACCGTTGAGTCCAACGAGGACGACAACTTCGACTACTTCGTTGTCCACTGCAGGGACCTCACCGAGCCGGGCCCGGAGGACCACTACTGTGAAATCGAGCCCCCCGAGTACGAAGGGCTCCCGGGCGAGAGCTACGAGTTTGACCTCTACTGCGACGGAACGCAGGACGACTGCTACTACGCGGATGATGTGGACTGGGACGTGACCGAGCACGGAACGCTCGAGGACTACAACGACATCTGGGCGAACGTGACAGTTGACGAGGGCCTCGTGGTCACAACGGAATATGAGACCGTTACCGTCACCGCGACAGTCGACTATGGGGAAGAGGGCGATGCGGTCTGCACCGCGCAGATAATAATCCCGAACACGGAAGTGGAATGCATCTATTACGTGTAGGTGCAATCCCTCCTTTTTCTTTTATAATTCAGAGCTTCAGGGTTTCCCCTTCCTTGGGGATGGTCACATCATATTTATCCCCGAGAGCGTCGCTGATATTCTCCAGCGCCTTCGGGTCCCCGTGTATGAGCACCACAGTCTCCAGCTTCTTCATCCCCTTGATGAACTGCACCACTTCGCTCTTTCCCGAGTGGCCGGAGAGCCGCACCTCGCGCACCTTGAGCTTCAGCTCAACCTCCTCCCCGTCAATCTCGGGCCTCCGCTCCCCTGCGAGTATCTTCGCGCCAAGCGTCCCCTCCGCCTGGTAGCCCACGAATATGAGCTTGTTCTTCGGGTCCGAAGCCATATGCTTCAGGTACCCGAGCGCGGGCCCGCCCGAAAGCATACCCGAAGTGGACACGATTATGGACGGCTCCTTGAACACATCCCGCTTGTCCTTCCTGCGCGGGATGTGGAAATGCCTGCTGTTGAACGGGTCGTCCTCGCTCATGAGTATGCGCCGCTTTATCTCATCCTTGCAGTATATTGAATTCTGCCTGTAGATGCGCATCGCCTTCTTTATCATGCCGTCCATATAAATCGGCACGTCCGGGATGAGGCCGGAGCGCATGTAGCTCTCAAGCAGCATAAGCACCTCCTGCCCCCTGCCTACCGCAAATGAGGGTATGAGCACGTGCCCGCCCTCCTTGAGGGTTTCGTTTATCTCCTTTATGATGCGGCTTACGCTCTCCTTCGTGCTGGGCAGCTCCTCGTCCCCGTAGGTGCCCTCTATGACAACTACTTCCGCAGGCAGGCCGCGCTCGCATCCGTCCAGCAGCCGCGTCCCCCGCACCGAAATGTCTCCGGTATACAGCAGCCGCTTGCCCTCTTCCACAAGGAACATCGCGCTCCCGAGTATGTGCCCTGCGTTGTAGGAGACTGCATGAAACCCCCCGGCGCGGAACCAGTCCCCGAACTCGCGCGCGGTGAACCTTTTCCTGATGTCGTCCAGGTTCTTTTGGGAGAATGTGATGCCCTCGCCTATCCTCTTGTAGTCCGCGAGCAGTATTTCCATCAGGTCGTGCGTGGGCTTCGTCCCATTGATGCGCGGGGAGAGCTTCTTCTCGAATACGTGCGGCAGGTAGCCAGTATGGTCGAGGTGCGCATGGCTCACGCAGATGTCCTTCACCCTCTTGAGCTCATTGCCCGTAATGGTGGGATATTCCACCTTCTCTCCGAGCTTTATGCCGCAGTCCAGCAGGAGCCTCTTCTCCCCCTCTTCCAGGAGGAAGCAGTTCCTCCCAACTTCCTGCGCGCCTCCGTAAACAGTAAGCTTCATTTTCTCTCCTTCAACATATCAAGGCAATCCTTTTCAAATGGATGCAGCTTCCCGGGGATTGCGAAGCAGAATGGCGGCTTTCCCAAATCGGCGTCTGCAAGCCCATCCCGCTTCCCGCAGCCCACTTTCTCATCGGCATAGCCTACCCTGCTTAATACTATTATCTCATCAGGCAGCCGCTTCCCCTCCTTTTCCTCCATGCGCGAAAGCAGCTCCAGCCCCTTCTTCGCATCCATCGGGCCCAATTCCCTGTCAAGGTCCAGCAGCACGAGCGTATGCAGCCCGAGCGAAAGGTTCCCCAATATCAGCCCAAGGGGCGAGGTCGGCTCATAGTTCTCCCTCCAGTAAGCCACCGTGACGGTTTTCCCGAAGGAATATGGCTGGAGGCCGCTCTTCCCTGCCGCGGCTGAAATGATGGAGGAATTGTGCACAATGCGCGCCCCAATCCCCCTTTCCATTGCGCCGTGCAGGAGCGTTATGTGCGTGGTTGCACTGAGCGGGTCGCCGCCCACGAGCAGGCACACCCTCTTTTCCGCGGCGCGCCCAAGCAGGAAATCGCCTTCAACTTTTTCTCGCTCCAGCAGTTCCGGCTTCTTCCCAATGCTTTCCCCTATTTTCGCAATAGTTGCCTCGTCAAAATAGGAAGTATACGAATCCAAATACAGCTCATCCGCAGCCTTTGCCTCGGCAGCGCCTTCAAGGGTGATGTCGCACGCAACGCCCAGGCCCGCTAAGGAAAGGCTCATGCGGCCGCCCCTGGGCTTCCCGTTTCCAGTTTCCCGCGCATTTTGCTCACGCCCCCACTACCATCCTCAGTACGTCGCGCACGCCCGGCGCAAGCCCGGCAATTGCGAATACCAGAAGGATGTATGTCTTCTCCTGCACGCCGAGCTTCTCCCTATTCACCACATAGGCCGCAAGCCCGGCAACAGCAATCTTCACAAGGTAGAACAGGAAATACGTGTCAAACACGTCCCCTATCATCCGCGGCACCACGTGCTGCTCGAAATAGGAAATCCCGGTAATCTGGGGGAATATGTCTATTATGTAGAAGGTCGCAGCTCCGTCCAGCGCGTGCGCCGCAACCACGATGGCCGAAAGCATGTCGTTGAAATACCTGTACGCAAGGTACCCCGGCACCGCGGTGAGCACGAGCACGGGCACCGCATGCATGGCATAGTTCATGAACGGCACAAGCAGCAGGAAGTGGAATGCAAAAAGCGCAAGCCCGGCCCACTTCAAATCCTTTATGCGGCCCATGAAGTGCAGCCCGAACAGGCACACAAGGTAGATGGCGGCAACAAGTATGTACGTCCCCGGGCTCACCGTAAGGAACCCATATTCGTAAAGCCCGGAGTCCAGTACGAGCTGGTGCACCGGAGTAACCCCTGAAAACACCCCCGAGTCCACCGAATCCGTAACCACGCGCATCGTTGAGCCGAAGAGCACGAACGCGAGCGTGCCAAAAAAGAACTCCCTGTCCACAGCTATTCCCGTGCGCTTCAGCCCCTTCCATATCAGGTACACCGCGCCGAGCGCAATCAGCGCATACACTAGCGTATTCACGAGGTTGTAGCCGCTCTTCTCCAGTATCGGGGACACAAAAAACTCATAGAAAAAATTTTCCATTGCTAAGCAGAGGATGCCAACATTATTAAAACTAATGCGGGTGCGGCTCCTTTTATTTGCTTTTCGCAGCGCAATCTACTCATGGACATTCCTGACTACATCCGTTCAAGGGCGGAAAAAATAGAGCAGGCGCTGTACAGGGACATCCCCTCCGAGCCGAAAGCAGTCTACGGCATGCTCGGCGACTTCATCGCAAGGGGCGGCAAGAGGATACGGCCCGTGCTCACCCTTGCGTGCGCTTCCGCCTGCGGGGGGAGAGAGGAAGATGCGCTCCCCTATGCGGTCGCAGTGGAGCTTTTCCACAACTTCACCCTCATCCATGATGATTTGGAGGACCGCTCGCCCATGCGCAGGGGCAGGCCGACCGTGCATGAGGAATTCGGGGATGCAATTGCGATCAACTCGGGCGACGCCCTTTACACCGTGGTCTGGGCATCCCTGCTTTCCAAGGAAATCCCTCCGGAAAAGCTTGCGCAGGCCGAAAGGCTTATGGTCTCCGCATTCAGCAGGGTGGTGGAAGGCCAGGGCATAGAGCTCAATTGGTACAGGGAGGACAGGTTCGACGTTTCAGAGGGCGACTATTTCAGGATGGCCGGGGGCAAGACCGCGGCCCTCATAGGCGCGGCGTGCGAGCTCGGCGCATTCTCCGCGGGCGCAGGGGACGATGGGCGCGCCGCAATGAGGGAATTCGGGGAGGCGATAGGCCTCGCCTTCCAGATAAAGGACGATGTGCTGAACCTCACCGCCGACCCCTCGAAATACAGGAAGAAAATAGGCGAGGACATAATGGAGGGCAAGCGCTCGCTCATCACCATCCACCTGCTTGCGAACGCGCCTGCCGAAATGAAGCGCAGGGCAGTGGAGATATTCGCAAAAGAAAAAAAAACGGAAGCAGAGGTGCGGGAGATAATCTCCATGGCAAAGGAGGCCGGCTCAGTGGATTACGCAAGCAGGGCGGCGGAAGAATACGTCGGGAACTCGAAGGCCGCGCTTTCCCGCATAAAGGATGGGGGGGGCAGGGAGCTGCTCAGCGGGCTTGCCGATTACATCGTATCTCGCGAGAAATGACCCTGCCTGCCGCCCCCGCCGTTAAAAATGAAAAACTATTTAAATGGTTTCAGGGCATATTACCCTCATGCGACCAACCAAGATGCTCCTGAGTATGCTACTGTTAGCCAGTATTCTCTCGGCCTTCACCGTAGACAACTATCTTTACCAAGGCGAGGAGATCACCTCCGAGGAGACGTTCATAATCCACGGGGTGCACTACAAGCTCATATTCGTGGACGAAGAGCCGGTGTTCCTGCTCAGGGACGGCGAGCTCGCCACGGACAGGGCGGAAATAGAGACGGCGTTGGTCGAGCATTATACCACAATCTATTACCCTTCCGGAGAGGAGCTGCAGGAGCTTGAGGATGCATTCCGCGCATACGACGACAGCAGGGAAAACGGGGACTGGTACAAGGACGTCGAGGAGGAGGAATGCAGGATGTCGCTGTTTTTGCACGCGTTCCCGTGCACAAACGAAACGGACTGCGTACTGACTTCATACGTGATCTGCGAGGAATATGGGGACTATGTGGGCTGCATGGACCCCGCGGACATTAGGGACGACATAGAGCAGTTCGCCTTCGCAAGCAACGGGATGGAAGAGCACACGGGCAGGATATACGCGCTCATCGGCAACATCAGCCCTTCCACCATCCACCAGAGCCTTGCCGAGATACAGTCGATGATACCCGACATGCAGGGCTACGAGGAGGACATGGAGACCAGCAGGTTCAGGCTCCCGGTCGGGGGAGAGAAATGCAATGACTGCTGGGGCATCTGCCCGCCCATAGACATCGATGCGGATGCGCTCACAACCGCGACCAACAAGCTCTCCATCATGATGGACAAGACCGCCTCCTTCGGCGACTACTCGGCACAGGCGCAGGAGATGTCCGAAGGCGCAGCCGAAAGGGAAGAGTACTACCTGCTCAACCAGGAAAGGGAATATTACCATTCATTCATTGACCCCTGGATTGAAGATGCTGAAGAAGCCCTTGAAGATGCCGACGAGCTCTTCGACCACATCTCCAACTCATCCCTCGAATCCACGGCCGAGCGCGTGGAGGAGCTTGTCGAAGGCATAAACGATTCCCTGGAAGAAGCGGAATTCTCGTCCATAAATTCCTCGCTCGATGAGCTGGAGTCCAAGACCAACGTGCTCGATGATGCGATAGACGCACAGTGGGAGATATACAATTCCACATTTGACGCGAAGGCGGAGGCCGCGAGCATGCTCTTCGTGCTTGAGACCACCCAGCTTTCCGCAGAGGACGAGGCAACGGTCGATACCCTTGCCGCAAAGAAGAGGACGCTCGACAGGAGCCTCGTGGATGGCCTTAGCGCAGAAAGGTACCTTGAGCTGCGCGAGGAATACCAGGAGGTAATAACCGACCTTTCCCCACTGCTCAATGATGTTGAGCGGACCAGCTCGGTAACCAGCGCCTTCAAGGCCGCCGGCAAGAAGACCAACGAGGGCTTCATCGGACTCGTGGAAACCGTGCAGCCAATGGACAGGGCTGGGAGGGATGAGCTCTCTTCCTATGCACCCATGGTGTTCGCATCAATTTCGTTTTTCTCCCTTGCCTCGCTGCTCACCTTCATGTTCCTTTTCGTGTTCGGCGCGCTTTCCCACGTGTTCAGGAAGAGGACGGTGCTGTTCCTCGGCCTTGCGCTCCTTGTTGCAGGCATCGTGTTCGTGGGCGCGCTCTCCGCAGGCGTCTATTTCGTGACGAAGGCGGCTTCCACCGATGCTGACTTCAGGGACTTCCAGTCCGCGGTTGCGGGCGCGGACGAGGTTTCGATACTCATCGAGTCCGAGGGGGTAACCTCAGGCGCGGTTGACCAGATGAGGGCCTGCGCGCAGAAGATTTCGGGCGACCTTTCGCCCCAGCAGGTAAAAGTCTACGAGCGCACGAATTCCGAGTGCATAGCCCCCGGGGACTCAACGCTCGAGGACTGCTATAATTCGGTGCCCGAGCCCCTCATAACGCTCAGGTACAGCGCAGTGGCAACCCGGCCGGCATTCACCACCGCATTCGTGGAGCAGGCGGTGTTCGCAGGGGACGAGATGTACTTTGAGGAATGCGCTTTCTCCGCGATGTTCTCCATGCCTGCCGAGCTCGGCGCACCCGTGGAGCTTCCGGAGGGGCCGGAAGCCGAAGCAGATGAAACCGGAGGAGAGGAGTGAATGGAAACCAAGACCATTGCAACTGCCATAATCGTACTGCTGGCGGCAATCGTGGCCGCATACGTGCTTATGCAGCCCCCCGCGCCGGGCCCGGCCCCGCCGCAGGACAGGGGCGACGAAGTGGAATACATCCAGTATTTCATAGACAACGCCGTTGAGGCAAACGACGTCCACATCGTGATGGACCTCAGGGGCTCGGAGGGGAAGGCAAGGGCTAACATAATGCAGTGCGGGATAGACCTTGCCGCAGGCAGCGGCCTCGTCTCAAAGACGCTGCATGTCTATTCATTTGAGGGTGGCATATGCACCACGCAGGAAGGCGAGATGCCCATTGCGGACTGCATAAACGAGCTGCAGGCCGCACGCACAGCACAGGGCCACGTGATTTTCTATGCGGAAAAGGGCGACAGCGTAAAAATATACGAGCAGGAGCTCCTCATCGGCGTGAACGAGAGCTACGAGTACAAGGACTGCAGCGTGAACCTGGTCGTAGTGACCCAAACCCCGGACGAAACGGGAGGGCGCAACGTGACCATGCCGCCCGAGGGCGACCTTCCGTCCAGCCCCGGCCCGGAAATCCCCGGGAATGAAACAGAAGGCGGACTGCCGGAGGGGGAACTCCCTCTAGGCCCCGGTCCCGAAATACTGCCCGGCAACGAATCAGCGGCAAACGAATCCGGCTAGTACTTTTTCCTGTATCTCAGGAAAGCGCCCAGCCCGCCGAAGCCCTGCAGGAACTGCGCGCCTTCAACCGTCTGTGAGGAAACTATCTCTACAGTGACCCCCAGTTCCTCGGCCTTGTCTATCAAATAGTCAATGAGCGGCATTTCCTCAATCAGCATCATGGAAGCCCCGCATTTGGGGCAGTCGAGGTCGTCGACCTTCCCGTGCGAAACCTTCCTCTCCCTGTTGCCGCACTTTTCGCATTCGAAGTCCGAAAGCGAGAAATCCAAATCCTCGGAAATGAGCACCACGCTTGCCTGCTTGCTCTCCACGGCCTCCATCACTTCCTTCAGTCCGTAGGTCGCCAGGCCCTCTTTCACCACTTCGCCTATGAACCGCTCTACCAGCACGCGCTCCTTCACGGTTTCCTGCTCGGAAAGTATGTCCTCGCTCTTCGCAAGCACCTCCCGCACGCCGTACTCGTCCGTGTAGCCCGTGTCCACCACGCCCATCACCTTTATCTGGTAGTTGAACGTCTTTGCCTTCTCGAAGAAGTCCTTGGTGGGGCCCGGGCCGCCTATTATCACGCCCTTCACGCGGTTCAGGAGGTGCTCGTCCACCGCCTCGCCCACGCGCTTGTAGTACCTCTCGATTGATTCCTCTATGAGGCGCTCGTACCTCCTCGCCGACTGGCCGCCCTTCCTCACCTTTGCGTGAGCCATGGACTCTATCTTCTTCACTATGTTGATTTCGGTGCCCTTCACCACCGCGAGCGTCGCTTCCCTGCCGTCAAGCACGATTATGCCGAACGCGTCGCGCGTATCCATCATGCGCTCGAGCGGCTCAAGGAAAAAGCGCGAGTCGCACCTGTAGATGGAAACATTGAGCTTCTCAGGGGGCTCGAGCGAAAAGAGCTGCACGTCCCTCTTCGATGGGTCTCCCGAGATGTTTCCTGCGAAGATGACCAGCCCGTTGCCAGGAGTCTGCCTGAACGCTTTCATGTGGTGCAGGATTTTCTCCAGCGCGTCAATCACGTTTGTGCGCGTCTGCTTGGACTTTATGTTGGACGCCTGGCTCACTTCCTCCCTCAGCTTCCCCGCGGTTTCGTGTATCGGGTAGCCCGAAGGTATGTACACGGAAATGAGCTGGGTGCCGCTGCCCGAGAGCGACGAAAGGTCGCGCACCATCTTCTTGAGCTCGTACATCTTGCCGCTTTTTGCCTCAGCCATCTCTTCACTCCATCTCTTTCGCTTCCCCTGTTTCAAGGAAGTATTTCATGCACACGACCTTGAGGGAGCCGTCCTCAACCGCCTTCCTCACAACCTCGCTCCCCTCCATGAGGTCCTTCTTCACGTTCTCCATGTTTATGCAGCAGGACTCTTCCACATCATTGCCCCCTGCCTCCGCGGCGGGCGCAATCTTCTTCACTATTGACGCGATGTGGCCTTCCGCATGCCCTCCCCCGCAGGTTGCGGTGACCGCGCCGCACTTGGAATGCCCGAGGATTACAAGCAGGGGCGTGTGCAGGTGCCCTACCCCGTATTCCACGCTCCCCATTCCGATGTCGCCCAGCACGTTTCCCGCGGTGTGTATCTTGAATATCTCGCCTATGTTCGCATCGAACACGTATTCGGGGATTACGCGGGAGTCGGAGCATGTAATTATGGTTACAAACGGCTTCTGCCCGCCCTCCACTTCCTTCCTGCGCAGGGGGAAGTCGTACTGCTTCCTCTCCCCTTTCACGAACCTCGCATTCCCTTCCTTCAGCCTTTTCATTGCCTCTTCTGCGTCCATGCTTTCACCTGATTAGAAAGTGTAGGGAATGGACTGGAAAGAATTTAAAAAAGGGATATGCCGGGCGCATTTACGGGTTGTTGCTTACCCTGAACTTCTCCCCATTGAGGTCTTCCTCAGAAGGCGCGTCAACGCCGTCTGCGAACACGACCTCCGCCTTCCCGGTCTCGAGCGAGTAGTGCAGCCCCACAACACCGGCCTCCCCTTCCGTTATGAGCTTGCGGATGGCCGGGCTGGCCCCGATCTTTTCGCAGTTTTCGCGCACATTGGCAATGGCCGCGTCAACGTCAACTTCTTCAGCCGCTTCGTTTCCCCCGTGCCCGATCACCCCGAGCAGCGGGATGCGCTTGCCGTTCCCGCGGCCCTCATGCGCAAATCTCTCGAATGCCTCAACAGTTGACATGGTGGCGGCAGGACCCGCATTTCTTATGCTGAATATGTGCCTGTTGGCCCTCGGGCTGAAAATGTCCCTTAGCAGCACCCTCGCATCCGATTCCACGAGCATCGCGGACCATATGCTGAACAGCCGGCCGCCCCTGTCCAGCACCCCGCGCATGAGCAGCTGGTTGTTATTGCCCACGAGCCCGTTCCATGCTGCAATGCCCCCTTCTGATTCGTTTGCAATGAACCTTGATTTGCGGCGGGAGAGTGGCTTCGGCTTCTTCCCTTCAGCCGCCAGTTTCCTGTTTGCCTCTTCCTCCTTCCTGATTTTCTCCATCCACGCTTTCTCCGGAGTGGTGCGTATTAGCGAATTCTTTACCATCCCAAGCGAAGCTGCGACAACCGCCAGCCTCCCATCCGAAACGGCCTCCTTGACCATGGGGCTGATTTCAATAATGTCCTTGGCGATTTCCTCTGCCCTTGCAAGGGCGCCGTCCTCGCCCTTTGCCATCATGTCGCCCCATATAACCGCAAGCAGCCCTGCGCCGAGCCCGACGCCGCGCTCCACCGCCCTAAGCGCCACGGGCCCGAACTTCACGTTCGTAACCTCATAAATTTCCCCCCTATTCGCATCAAGAAGCATCTCCGCAGGCGGGTTGCAGGCATGGCTCACCACAATGGCCTTTGGGGAATGCACCCGGTATGCCCCGAGTTCCTGCTCGTAATGCTGGTCGGGCCTGCCCTCCGCGGCTTTTTCTTCCGCGAGGCACCTGGCAATCTCCCTCGAGCGCACCATCTCCCTGTTCTCCTCGAGAAGTTTCCTCAGCACCTGGTTTGGCCCCATCCGGGTGCCACTGAGCTGGGCATTTGCAAAATATTTCCTCCCTTCCCTCTTCTGGAGGGTTGCATCCCTGCTTACGAATCCTGATTTAAGCGCCATGAATACCCCATTCCACTAATTTCCACATTTATATTACTATAACAACATTTATAAAGGTTGTTCAGACGTTTCCCATAGCAGGCTGGCAATGCGTTTATAAACACTTTTGTGCACAAGGCAAACTACGGATTTGATGATGTTAGAGATGATGTTATGAAGCAAACACGCGCCCCTGGAGGGGAATTCCGCAGGGAAGGGATGGCGCCCTGGAGAAGGGATAATCTGGACCACGGCATCCTCAAGGCAATCGCTTCGCAGAAGCCGCTTCCTGCCGGCAGGATAAGGGAACATTACGCGGCATGCAACCGCATATTCGCGCAGAGGGTTGCGGAGCACGAAAAGGCGAACGGCCGCCTCCCGGACCCTGAGCCCGGAGAATACATTTTTGCTGCGAAGAAATGCACCGATTCAAGGCACGCCACCGGCAGCCTCGGGCTGTTTTTCACGGCCCCTGCGATACACGAGAACACCGCGGGAAGCATCGTGAGGGGCGGGCACCTTTTCAAGGCGCTCCACCCGGACGGCTTCGGGGCGGTTGAAGGCCATTTCGAATGCGGCGCGACAAAGGTCGCCCACCTTTACCATGCCGACCGGTTCCATGGCGCCCCGGACGAAGACGTAGTCAGGATACTCACCTCAATTCCGGCGGCAGTCGCCGCTCCGGAAGACGCGGCAGTCAGGGACCGCTGGAATGCCCTCCACCAGGCGGCAATGGGCAACTTCACGCTCATGCTGGAGGGCAGGCAGCAGAAGGTCTACCCGACGTTCCTCAGCTGGGAGTGCGGAATCGACTACCAGTGGCTGGACGGGATGCCGATGAAGCCGCCGTTCCCCCTTTCCACAATTGAAAATGAAGTGCGGGCCCTGTTCGACTGCGCGTTTGCGGAGGGCAGGGAACTGGCCACCCAGTATTCCACGATGTCCGTCATGTATGACCCGTACCGCTTGGGGAGGTTCAACGACCCGCGCATAATCATGGATGCCCTGGCGAACGAGTTCTTCTGCATCACCTTTGATTTCGGGAGGGTCGCAAATGGCGGGAAAAAGCAGCTCTCGCGGACGGGCATGGGCTCCCTGAGGTATGCCAACTTCCACGACAACGTGGGCCACGTCCGCGGGGTCGGCGGCGAAGACGGCACCAGGATAGTCGGCGTGCTCGACCCGGACGAGCGGGTGCTCGAGAAGGTCAAGGGCGAACTCCTATCGGACCCCCAGATAAAGGAGATGACGCGGAATGGGGAGGCCATACTGCCCATAAAATACGACCTTGAAACGCGCCTGGCGGAATTCCTCTGAATGCTGCATTTTTTGCAGCATTTTTAAACAGTATACCACATAATATTCTCATTCGGTGCGGACGAATGTGCGGCATAATCGGATACGTCGGAAGCCAGCGTGCCTCGGAGGTCATATTGAAGGGCCTCGAGACCCTGGAATACCGCGGCTACGATTCAGTCGGGGTCGCAATCGACACCCCCGAAGGGCTCGAAGTCCGCAAGGACAAGGGCATGGTGAAGCCCGTTTCTGATTCGCTTTCCCTTTCCTCAATGGAAGGCACGCTGGGCATAGGCCACACCCGCTGGGCAACGCACGGCATCCCATGCCAGAAAAACGCCCACCCCCACACCGACCAACCCGGAGAATTCGCAATAGTGCATAACGGCGTCATCGAAAACTACCAGGAGCTCCGCGATGAGCTGAAAGCCGCCGGCCATGAATTCTCCTCAGAAACTGATTCGGAAATAGCCGCCCACCTCATCAGCCGCTGCGCCGCGGAGGGCAAGGACACATTCAACGCATTCCTTTCCGCGCTCAACCGCCTCAAGGGCTCGTTCGCAATTGTGCTGGTGAGGCACGGGGAACGCAAGATTTATGCAGCCCGCAGGAACAGCCCGCTCGTAATCGGCCTCGGGGAAGGCGAAAGCTTCGCCGCCTCGGACATCCCAGCCCTGCTTGATTACACAAAGAACTTCGCCGCCTTGGAAGAGGACGAAGTCGCAGTGCTTTCAGACTCCGGCGCGGAATTCTTCGACCTCGCTGGCAATGCAATCCCGAAGGAGTCATTTACGGTTGACTGGTCCCGCGAGATGGCGGAAAAGGGCGGCCATCCGCATTTCATGCTGAAGGAAATAGAGGAGCAGAAGACCAACATAAAGGAAACCCTCGCAGCGGATACGGAAGCCGCACGCGAGCTCCTCAGCTCCTTCCAGAAAGTGCACCTCATCGCATGCGGCACCTCCTACCACGCTTCCCTGATGTTCAAATACATTTCCCAGAAGTACCTCGGGAAGAGCTGCGACGCCGCAATTGCCTCCGAATACCCCTCAATCGCTTCCCCGGACAATGAAACCCTCGCAATCGCAATCACCCAGTCCGGGGAAACCTCGGACACCCTGCGCGCGGTGGAATACGCAAAATCCAATGGCGCAAAAGTCCTCGCCCTCACAAACGTGGTCGGCTCCTCAATCACCCGCCTCGCGGATGAGGTCGTCTACCTCAATGTGGGCCCCGAAGTTTCCGTAGCCGCAACAAAAACGTTTACTTCCCAGCTCGCGGTGATCTACAAGCTCCTTTTCCCCGGCAAAGACCTCTCAATAATCCCGGAGCTCATCTCCAAGTCGATCAGCAACGGCAGCAAGCTCAAGGAAATTGCAGAGAAAATAAAGGGCAGCCAGAACATATTCTTCATCGGCCGCTCGCTTTCCCTCCCGATTACCATGGAGGGCGCCCTGAAGCTCAAGGAAATCTCCTACCTCCATGCGGAAGCATACCCCGGGGGCGAGCTCAAGCACGGCCCCCTCTCGTTGATAGAGGACGGCGTGCCGGTAATCGCCCTTGCCCCCAATGATGACTCAGTGTATAAGATGCTGGGCAACATAAAGGAGGTGCGGGCCCGCGGCGGATACGTAATCTCCCTTACAAATTCAAAGGAAATAGAAAGCGAATCCGACATCACAATCCCGCTGCCCGGCTCCGACCCGGTCTTCTACCCGTTCACGATGGTTCTCCCGCTGCAGATGCTCGCCTACTACGTGAGCGTCGCCCGGGGAATAGACCCCGACCGCCCCCGCAACCTCGCAAAATCAGTAACGGTCGAATAGCTTGCGCAGCCCATCCCATTCCGCACTCTGCAATCAGCCCTCATCCCACCCTTCAATTATCTTGGGCACATCCTTTATCGAATCAATAACCGCGTCCGGCTTTATGGGGCTCTCAGCGGCATCCGCCTTCGTAGTGACCCCGGTGAGCACGAGTATGCTCCTCATCCCCTCCTTCTTTGCCATCATTATGTCGGTTTCCAGTTTATCCCCGACCATGACCGCGGCATCCTCCTTCAGCCCCTGCTCCTCCACAATGATGTCCAGCATCAGCCGGTGGGGCTTCCCTATCACAAAAGGCTTCTTTCCGGTTGAATAAGCAAGCGCGGAAACAATCGCGCCCGCGCCGGGCAGGAACCCCTCTTCCACAGGGTACATCGGGTCGTCGTTGCTCGCAATGAACTCCGCGCCGTTGAGCAGCGCGCGGAAAGCAATGCTCAATTTCTCATAAGTAAGCTTCCTGTCAAGCCCCGCAACAACCACCCCGGCGCCCTCCCCGTCAACACAATTAATTCCCTGCGCCTCAAGCTCCTCCCTCATCCCGATGTTCAGCGCATAAACCGTTTTCCCGGGGAATTTTTCACGGATGTATTTCCCCGTTCCGTAGGAAGTTGAGTATACCTGCTCCAGCCCGCACTCAAACCCGCGTTCCTCCAGGAACTTGTGGAAATATTTCCGTGTTTTCGAGCCGTTGTTCGTGAGGAAGAACACCCTCTTCCCCGCCCCCGAAAGCGAGTTCACCGCTTCTGCCGCACCTTCAATCGCCTCCTTCCCGCGGTAGAGCACCCCGTCCATGTCGAATATTACGCTCTCTGCCCCCATGTGCGGGTTTCCATCCCCATTCTTTTAACCCTTTCCGGCCAAATCCCATCCATGCAGAGGGTTGCCTGCCTTTTCTCGGGGGGAAAGGATTCCGCCGCCTCCCTTTTCTGGGCAGTATTCAGCGGCTTCGACCCGATACTGGTCACGGTGGTCCCCGAGCCCTACTCCATGATGTTCCACCACCAGAACGCAAAGTGGACAAAGCTGCAGGCCGAGGCCTGCAAAATCCCCCAGATATTCGTGGAGCCCAAGGAGGGCGAGGACGACCTCCAGATCACGAAGGAAATACTCTCCGAGCTCAACGTGGACGGCATAGTCGCCGGCGCGCTCGAAAGCGAGTACCAGCGCGAAAGAATAGAAAAAATCGGGGAAGAGCTCAAGCTCGTGACCTACCGCCCGCTCTGGCACAAGAGCGAAAAGACCTATGAGGACATAATCAACGAGTTCGAAATCTACATCACGGGCGTTTCCGCGGGGGGCCTCGGCCCGGAGCTTCTCGGCGCCCGCTTCTCGAAAATGCAAAAGCCAAACATCCACCCCTTTTTCGAGGGCGGCGAAGGCGAAACCTTCGTGTGCGACGCCCCCTTCTTCGAAAAAAGGATAGTGGTGGACGAATGGAAGAAGGAATGGGACGGCGTGCGCGGCACCGCCGAAATAGCAAAGGCGCACCTTGAGGAAAAGCAATATAAACAATAGAAATGGTAGGTTTCCCGCATGAGCCTTGCAATAAAGGGCAGCTCGCGCCCTGCGCTGACACTTTTCGTTTTCATAATAATAGCGATAATAGTTGGCAGCCTCATCACAACCCTGGATTACTTCTGGGTGATGCTCATCCCAAACCTCTTCCTGCTCGCCCTCACCGTAACCTTCCTCACCGCATATTTCGAGATGGGCAAGCCCAGGCACCTGCAGAAGCTGGAGAAATACCCCTCCCTCACAGTGCTCATCCCCTGCTACAATTCCCTAGGCACGATAAAGGAATGCCTCAGCACAGCAAAGGCCTCGGACTACCCCGGGGAAATGGAAATCGTGGTAATAGATGACGGCAGCACGGACGGCTCCCGCGAGTGGCTCAAAGGGCAAAAAGGCATAACCGTAATGCTCAAGGAAAAGAACGCGGGCAAGGCCGCCGCATTGAATTCCGCAATCCCGGGCGCAACGGGCACAGTAGTCGCCTGCGTGGACTCTGACACCTACCTTGAGAAGGGCACCCTAAAGCACGCAGTGGAGAAGCTCATGGAAAACAAAAATTTCGGCGCGGTAACCTGCTTCATAAAAGTGGCAAACCCGGACAACCTCCTGAGGAAAATCCAGCAGATAGAGTACTATACCGGCTTCGGTTTTGCCGCAATGGTAACATCCTTCATGGACGCCATTTTCGTCACCCCCGGCCCCACAACAGTATTCCGCAAGGACGCCCTCGTGAAAATCGGCATGTACGACGAGAAGAACATCACTGAGGACCTCGAGATCGCATGGCGCCTCAGGAAGTTCGGCTACCGCATTGCATATTCCGTGAATTCCATAGTCCACACAGAAGTGCCCGGCAACATGAAGGACCTCCTGCGCCAGCGCCTGCGCTGGTACCGCGGCAAGCTCTTCAACCTGCGCAAATATTCAGACATGATGTTCAACCCGAAATACGGCAATTTCGGCGTTTTCGTTTTCCCCTTCTCCTTTTCCGCGGAGCTCGCAGGCCTCGTGCTCACCTTCTCCTTCGGCTTCATCCTCTCCAAGCAGATAATATGGCTCTTTCGCCTGCTCAATTCCTACTGGTACCTCAACTCATTCACGCTCGACATGTCCGGCTTCGTGGTGGTGGGGACTTCCGCAATAGTGATGGGCCTCATACTGGTGCTCCCATGGTTCTTCGCGGTCTACATCTCCCATGCAATCGCAAAGAAAAAGGCAACTCTCACCGACATCCCATCAATCTTCCTGTTTCTTATATTTTACGGAACCTTCATTTCGTTTGTTTACTCGCTTTCCTTCTTCAAGGAAGTGAACCGGAGTGATTACAGATGGTGAACGGAAACGGAATCAGCCGCGGGACGTACCTCAAGGCAGGCATAGCAACCTTCCTGCTGTTCGCAGTTTCCCTTTCAATCGGCTACTGGCTCGAAACGCAGGAGTATTCCCAGCTCGAGAGCCGCATTTCCGCGCTCAACGACCAGAGCGAAACCTCGTTCCTGATGATGTTCTTCCTCTCCTCTGCGCAGAACACTTCCTCAATGTGCGGCGTGCTCCGCGCGGAGCTCAACGAAAGCGAGGCCGAGGCCTATTCCCTCTACCTTGCGCTCGAGAGCGAGGGCGGCGCAAGCGTAATCCGCAACTATGAGGAGCTCAGGAGGAGCTACTTCCTTGCGAACACCCGGTATTACCTGTTGCTGAGGCAGTACATCGATACCTGCGACGATCCGCTCCCGCAGCCCATCCTCTTCTTTTACTATGCCAACCTCGACTGCCCGGAATGCATTGCGCAGGGGAAAGTGCTCGACCAGGTGCGCTACGAATGCCCCAATGCATACGTATTCGCATTCCCGGCCGATGCCGACCTCAAGATGGTGGACGTGTTCACCACATATTACGGCATTGAGGGCGCGCCTTCCCTCGTGCTGGGAGAAACCGCTTACAACGGCCTCACCACTAAGGAAGAGATAAAGGCGAAGATAGGGTGCGGGTAGATGCTGCTCCTTTACCAGGGCGACGGGTTCAACGCGAATTTCTTCCGCCATGCAGGCCTTGAAGTTGACAATTCATTTTACCTTGAAGACGGGGAGGAGCGCCTCCTGCTCGTGCACAAGATGAACGAATGCTACGCAGAGGACAATTTCAGCGGCAAGGTGCTCACCTATTCCCGCAACCCGATGAAGAGCCTCGAAAAGCTCCTCCGCAGGAAAAAGGTGGAGGCCGACCTCCGCTCCCTGCCCGCCAGCCTCTACGCCCGCCTCTCCTCCTTCTGCAAGCCGGAAGACGTTTCCAGGGAGCTTGCAAGGGAGCGGATGCGCAAGTCGCCCGGGGAAGCGGAAACAATCGCAGAAGCGACCGAAGCCACCCGCGAGCTCCTCCGCTCCCACATGGACTCCTTCGGCAAAACAGGCAAATCAGTTTACAATTCCCTGCTCGCAAAAACCTACCGCGCAGGCCTCTCGCCCGCGTTCGACCCAATAGTCTCCTCAGGGGAAGCGACCTCCTACCCGCACTCCCTCCCCTCAAAGGAAAAGATGCACGACCTACTGATGCTCGATTACGGCGTGCGCAAGGACAGGTACTGCTCGGACCTCACCCGCGTTTATTTTGAGGGCCGCAACGGAGAGCAAAGGAAAATCTACGAGTTCCTGCAGGGGGTGGTTGGCGAGCTGGTTGAGATGCTCCCCGAGTTCGGGAATGCAAGGGAGCTCGCGATGCATGCGGAGTCCCTTTTCAGGAAAGCGAAGGTGCACCTGCCCCCACATTCTTTTGGCCACGGAGTCGGCCTCGAAGTGCACGAGTTCCCAATAATCTCCCGCTATTCCAAGCACAGGCTTGACAACTGCGTGTTCACGCTCGAGCCCGCAGCCTACTTCCCGGGCCGCTATGGCCTCCGCTACGAAGAAGTAATCTACTTTGACGGCAAAAAGGGAAAGATACTGTAATTTTTTTTCCGCTGTTAAAATTGGTTTTATAAACCTTATCGGGGCAATCCGTGCAATGGCCAAACCCGAAAAAACCGTTCTCCTAGTGGAATTGGTCGAAGCCCTCAGCTGCGGCATGGAACGCAACCGCCCCAGCATCATCAGGCTCACCACCGAATTGCTTGAAGAATTGACCCCCCGGAAGCTTATGGAGGAAGTGCAAGACAACCTTGGCAACCGCACGCTCAGGTGGAAAGACCGCAACGAATGGATGTCCCTGGTCACGCAGGTAAGCAGGAGAATCCACTCAACAATACCTCCTGCCCGCCCAATTTTCCCCAGGCAGAGGCGCCAGTTCGCACCGCCCCTCCCGGTGAGGGATGCAATAAACAGAAGATAGGGACCCGGCCCCCCCGAAAATAGCATTATACTGCCGAAAGGAAGTTCTCCAATATCTTTTCCCCGTTCTCAGTATGCCACACTTCCGGGTGGAACTGCGTGCCGAAAATCTTCCGCTCCCTGTGCCTCATCGCCTCCACCATGCAAGTTCCGGAATGCGCAAGCGCCGCAAACCCCTCCGGCAGCTCCTTCACCTCATCAAAATGCGAAACCCACGCCTTGAATTCCCCGGGCAAATCCCTGAAAAGCAGATCCTCCTCGTCCACAGTAATGGTGCCCAGCCCGTACTCTGCCGAAGCGCCCTTCTCCACCCTTCCCCCGAGCACGTGCGCGATCAATTGATGGCCGAAGCATATCCCCAGCAGGGGCATATCCCAGCCCCCGCCCACTTTCTTCACTATTGCCTCCCCCAGCCCGAGGTTCCCCTCGGTAACCGATGAAGGCCCCCCTGAAAGTATGACCGCTTCCGCACCCTCGGCATCCCCCATGCCCCCGCTCTTGTTATTGATGACCGTTGCTTCCTTCCCCAGGTCGCGCATGTTCCTCTTTATCAGGTGCGTGTACTGCGAGCCCATGTCCACGATTGCGATCATTGCTTGTTCCTTGGCGCAACCTCTTTTTAAGCTTCCCTCCGATTTGCACCCATGGACATAATCTCGTTCAAAAGCAACGCCCTTGTTCTCCTGGACCAGAGGAAGCTCCCGCTGAAAGAGGAGCATGTAAGATGCAAAACCTACGCCCAGGCTGCAAAGGCAATCAGCAGCATGGCCGTGCGCGGCGCTCCCGCAATCTCC
Source organism: Microcaldota archaeon (assembly GCA_964552755.1). Taxonomy (GTDB): domain Archaea; phylum Micrarchaeota; class Micrarchaeia; order Anstonellales; family Bilamarchaeaceae; genus CAZKHX01. The sequence continues at coordinate 130,247 of CAZKHX010000001.1, forward strand.
GTTGCCGCGGCCTATGGCTACGCCCTCGGCATAAGGGCGGGAAAGGAAAAGCAGGCATACAAATCGCTCCTTACCTCCCGCCCCACCGCGGTCGACCTTGCAAACGCCCTCAGCTGGATGAGAAACCAACTACCTGCAAAAAATCCTGTTGCGCTCGCAAAGCAATGGGAAAACAGCGTTTACGAAAAATGCAAAAAGCTCTCAATGCATGGCCAGAAGCTCATCAGGAAAAATGCAAAAGTGATGACGCACTGCAACACTGGCCCCCTCGCGGTGGGCAGGTACGGCACGGCCCTCGGCGCAATCGCATTTGCGCAGGCAAAGGGCAAAGCCCCATTCGTATGGGCAAAGGAAACCCGCCCCCGCTTCCAGGGCGCCCTCACTTCATGGGAGCTCTCCAAATGGAAAATAAGGCATAATGTGGTCTGCGATTCCGCAGCCGCCTCCCTCATGAAGGCAGGGGAAGTGGACCTCGTAATCCTCGGTGCGGACCGCATCTGCAAAAACGGCGATGTCGCGAACAAAATCGGCACATATTCCCTTGCAGTGCTTGCGAAGGCGCACAAAATCCCCTTCTACGTTGCAGCCCCCACCTCCACATTAAGCGGCCTCAGCTCAGGCAGGCAAATCAAAATTGAGCAGCGCGATGAGGGCGAGGTATTGGAAGTGCGGGGAAGGCGCATTTACCCAAAAGGCGCAAAGGCAGTCAACCCCGCATTTGACATAACACCCGCATCCCTCATCACTGCATACGTTACCGAAAACGGGACCTTCCGCAGCGCAGGTGCACTATGGAAGCATACGAAGGCGTAAAGTTCAACGCAAAAATCGCCCCGGGCGCAGTCCCGGAGGAGTGCGCGGAACGCCTCCTCTCAATAGACAGGGAGCTACACCCCTTCCTCTCCCCAATCGCAAACGAAGGAAACCTAAGCGTGCTCTGCGGCCGCGGGTTCGTGATAAAGGGCGCGGGCTCGCGCCTTACCCTGCTGAAGAAGGAAAACCTCTCCTACGTTGCCGCGCTGAATGAAAAGGAATTCTCGGCAACCGCAATCGGCGCGGAGCCTTCCTCCGAATCCTTCATGCACCACTTCGTCTACCGCACGGTCCCTGCAAAGGCAATCCTGCATTTCCACCACGATGAGCTCCTGCAGGCAAGGCACCCCTACCCTTCCGTCCCGAAGCTCGAATACGGCTCCCTGCAGCTCGCGCAGGCAATTTCCATGCAGGCAAGGAAAAGCAAAGTAATAGTGATGCAGGGCCACGGCTTCCTGATCTGGGCGGAAAGCGGAGACGAGCTCCTCTCCCTCCTCGCAGAGCTCCTTGGCTACTGAATGTGGAGCTCAGCCAGGCCCGCCGGGCTACTGGCCTATTGGCCTACCCCGGCATATTCACTGTTCTGCTCCACCCATTCTCCCCAGCCGAGCTTCGGCTCGTCATCTGCGGTGCGCAGCCCCTGCGTGCAGATGAACTCCTCGAAATAATCCAGGTACTCCGCATCAACAGTCATGCCTTCAGTGATGAAGCTCTCCGCCGCCTCTTCGCAGCCCGAGCCCACGTCATGCGAGTCAAACCACGTGAGGAAAAGCACCCTGCCCTTCTTCTCTTCAAGTATGGAATATACCTCTTCCACGTACTCCGCCTGCTTTTCCTCCGAGGAATGCAGCGTCTCCGAGCTCGACCATCCCGTTTCGGTCATTGCCCACGGCTTGGGGGAAACAGAATCAATCCCGTCAAAGTATTCCTGCGCCTCTTCCACGCTCCTGTTGAACGCAAACTTGTCCCCGTGTATGTAAAGGGTAAACGCATTGAAGTCGCCCACGTCCGCAAGCTCCTCAATGATATATGTGGTATTCGTGTCCTTCGCATAATGGTACGCAAACACGGTCCCCACTTTCAGGCCCGGGTGCCTCTCCTTCACCCTGTCATACACGTACGAGTAAAATTCCCTGAACTCATCAACCTCATCCGGATGCTCCCCAAGGTAGATGTTCACCTCGTTCCCTATCTCCAGGTATTCAAGATTTTCATACCTGTCCGCAACCCTGATTGCATAGTCCGCAAAGTGCTCCTTGAGCCTCGCATCATCAAACCCATTGAACCCGACCTCGTCCGGCAGCTCGCCGATCTGGTTGGTATATATTATACTAATTACAAGCGACATGTCAAACCCATACAGCTCATTCAATTCCATCATGTAATCCAGCATTTCCCAGTCGTATTCCCCAGGTTCGTATTCCACCCCTCCCCAGGAGGTATATGTGTGCCCTACGCTCCCCCCTGATTCGCGCACGGCCTCCGCCGCGCTGCAGAACTGCGCCATGAACTCATTCTCTTCGCCCGGGATGATTACCATGCCTGTCCTGCCGCTCCCTGTTTGCTTGGGCGGCCTCACCCACGAGCATTCCGCGCTATTGATTATCTCATCCGCGGCGCTTTCATCAAAATGCCCCACAAGGCACCCCACTCCCAATAGATACGTATTGCAGTTGCAGAAAACCAGCCTGTTCCTTGAATGGAAAACCGAGCCGTCTTCGCCCTCCGCATCGAATTCCACAATATCCCCGTCCCATTCCGCGTCAAAGCTCCTGCCTATCTCCGCCCTGAGCATCGCGGGCACCGCACCGTATTTCTTCACATTGAGAGCGCAGTACGCATCCGCCGCAAGAAGCGAATCCTCGGCCAGCTGGTTCTCCATCACCACCCAGCCCGAGGGGTATTCTATTGAAAAGTCGCCCTCCGAAAACACTTCATTCTCCGCCACGATTGGCCCGGGGACCTTGGGCACTTCCGGCCCCTCCGGCACAGTGGGTTCCTGGGGCGCCTGCTGCGGGCACCCGAGCATCAGCAAAAGCAGCATCCCAAAAGCAAGAACGCGTTTCATGCACGCGCTTTCCATCCGCAGGTTTTTATGCGTTCAGGGCGCCCATCCCGCACTTAGCAGCGCCCATACACTCTAATTCCTTTGCAGTGATCTTGTGGACAATATCCTCCTGCTAAAGTCTTCTATGGCCTTGCATAAGCCAAAGAATAATGGGAACAACGCTATCACTATGAGGGCCCCGGATACGGAATCCGTTTCCAAAAGCCCGAAGTGCCCGAGAGTTAGATAGTACATCTGGTGCAGGATATATAGTGAGTAAGAACAATTTCCTATTTGCGAAACTGCATTGCTTAATGGCAGACTGATCTCTTTAGATAATACTGCCAAAACCAGCAGCATCGCGCTCACCACAAACAAAAATACCTCTAGAGCCAAAACAGGCAGCCCCACATTTATTCCAAATAAAACCATGCCTCTATGCACATTGGACTCTATGGGGTTCTCGGTCAAGAAAACCGAGAGCAAAAACAAGAGAGCAAGCGCCCCTGCACCCCATTGTGTTTTTATTTTATGCCCAGTTTGCATCAGCGCAGGAAGAATCATCCCTAGGCAGAACAGCAAGATATGCGTTAATGCCATCCCCCGGTATATCATTATCTGGCTAATTGCTTGTGGGGGCTGCACCAAGTAGTATGTGAAGTTCAGTAGGAAAAACACAGCAAAGGCAATGGCAACGAATGCAGGAATCCGGTATTTTTTGATTGCATAGTATGCAAAAGGCGCTATCAAGTAACATTCCAGTATATATGGGATGAACCATAGGATTGTTTCCCATCCAAAAACATAGTTGTATATTGCAAGTGCCAACAGATAGAGGGGTATGACCCTTACCCCCCTGTCCAGCCAGAAACCTGCAATCGTTTCCAGCTTAGTTTTGTTTTGAAGGGTTCTTCTTTCCAGAGAATGGAAGCACCCATATCCACTCAATATGAAAAATATTGCGATAATCCCGTTTGCGAATCCACACAATGGCCAAGAAGTATAATCAATTATGTAGTGGTTTATTAGTACTGCCAGTATCGCGATCCCTTTTAGATACGATGTAGCATTCCATAGGTATGCTTTGTTGGCCGTTTGCCCCACTGATAGAGTTGAAGTCATCTAATTCCTGCATCTACAGTCTCAGGTTTTTATGCGTTCGGGGCGCCCCCGCCCCGCCAGCGGCCGGTTCAGACCTAGCTTTATAAATCTTACGTTTCAAATTAATCGGCACAGGGGGAGCGCTACCTCTGCGTCGCCGGGTGGTCTATTGAAGAAAACTGCGGAACTAGATATACTTAAACATAATCTTGTGCCTCCGATGGAAATTCTCCCGGAAAAGGAGAAGGAAGCTCTTTTTAAGAAGCTGAACATAGGGCCGGAAGACCTCCCAAAGATGAACTCTTCCGACCCCGAGGCGGAGGCGCTCGGCGCGAAGGCCGGCGACGTAATAAAGATAAAGAGGAGCGACGCTACGGCGACGTATTTTCATTACAGGATAGTGGTGTGAAGGTGGATGAATGGTAAATCCTTTGCTTGAGTCCTATTTCGGGACCAACAGCCTGGTCAAGCAGCAGCTCGACTCCTACAACCGTTTCGTTGAAGTCGGGATGCAGGCCATTGTGGAGAGGGAGGAAAAGATCTCAACGAATGTTGAGGGCTTCGAGCTGAAGCTCGGAAAGGCACGCGTGGAGCCCCCGCGCTTCTATGAAGTCAAGGGCGGCTACAAAACGATAATGCCCGCGGAGGCGCGCCTCAGGAACATTACCTACGCCGCGCCCATCTTCCTCGAAATCATCCCCATCTTCAACGGCATCGAGCGCCCCACCTATTCCGACGTGTTCATAGGCGAAATCCCGGTGATGGTGAAGTCCAAGCTCTGCTACCTGTCCTCCATGACAAAGGACGAGCTCGTTGAGCAGGGCGAGGACGCCGACGACCCGGGCGGCTACTTCATCATAAACGGCTCCGAGCGCGTCCTCGTGGGAATCGAGGACCTCGTCCCCAACAAAATCATGACTACTGTGGAAACCAGCGGCACAGTTGCGAAAGTCTTTTCCACGAGGCATGGCTTCCGCGCACGATGCGTGGTGAGCCGCACTTCCGAAGGGATGCTGCGCGCGGAGTTCCCCGCAACCCCCACCGACCTTTCCTTTGTGCAGCTCCTCCGCGTGCTCGGCATAGAAAAGGACAAGGACATACTCGACGCTTTCTCCGATGAGCAGCTGATACAGAACGACATCCTCATGAACCTCGAGGCTGAGGAATCCAAGAGCAGGAAGGAAGCGGTGGATACGCTGAGCAAGCGCATTTCGCCCGGCCAGCCCGAAGAGTTCCGCCTCGCGCGCCTCGACAACCTCATTGAGACCTACCTCCTCCCGCACCTCGGCGTGGAGAAGAAGGACAGGGCAAAGAAGGCGTTCTACCTCATCCGCATGGCGCAGCGCGCAATCCGCGTTGCGAACAAGAAGATGCTCCCGGACGACAAGGACCACTATGCGAACAAGCGCGTGAAGCTTGCGGGCAACCTCATGGAGGAGCTGTTCCGCTATGCATTCCAGTTCCTGAAAAAAGACATAGTGTACCAGGCGAGCAGGGCGGACGCGAGGGGCCGCAAGCTCCAGGTCCATACCCTTGTCCGCCAGGACACATTGGTTGACAGGATACGCTACGCAATGGCCACGGGCAACTGGATTGCCGGCCAGACCGGTGTTTCGCAGCTGCTCGACCGCACATCCCACCTTGCGATGCTCTCGCACCTCAGGAGGGTAATCTCCCCCCTGAGCAAGAAGCACCCGCACTTCAAGGCAAGGGACCTGCACGGAACCCACTGGGGCAAGCTCTGCCCGAGCGAAACCCCCGAAGGCCCGAGCTGCTCCCTTGTGAAGAACCTCGCGGTGCTTGCGCAGGTCACCAAGGGGGGCGATGAAAAGGAGGTGCTTGCCGCGCTTGACAGGATGGGCGTGAGCAAGGAGTGGAAGGAGTGATCACATGGCGGCAAAAAAGAAGGAAACCCAGAGCGCTGTTTATGTAAACGGGAATCTCATCGGCTTCGTGCCCGATGGCCTTGAGCTCTGCGCAAAGTTCAAGGAAATGAGGCGCATGAACGAACTCAATTACGAAACAAACGTATTCTACAATTCCCGCACAAAGGAAGTGTTTGTGAACACCGACGGCGGGAGGGTGCGCAAGCCCTACGTTGTAGTGGAAGAGGGCAAGCCCCGCTTCACCCCGGAAATACGCAAGAAGCTCGAAAGCAACTCCCTCAGCTGGGAGCACCTCATCAAGATGGGCGTGATTGAATACCTTGATGCGGAAGAGGAGGAAAATTCCCTCATAGCATTGAAGGAGGAAGACGTAACCCCGGAGCATACCCACCTTGACGCGGTCCCGGAATCGATATTCGGCATCACCTCATCCGTGCTCCCATACCCGGAGCACAACTCCGGCCCGAGGATTACGATGGCATGCTCCATGGCGAAGCAGTCCCTCGGCCTTTATTCAACGAACTTCAACCAGCGCTTCGACACCCGCGCATATGTGATGTACTACCCGCAGAAGCCCCTTGTCTCCACCGACACCTACAAGGTGCTCAACATGGACAAGAAGGCCGCAGGCCAGAACTTCGTAGTTGCAATCACCACCTACAAGGGCTATAACATGGGCGACGGCACCGTGGTGAACAGGAGCGCAATCGACCGCGGCCTTGGCCGCGCAATCATGTTCAAGACCTACGAGTCCGAGGAGCGCCTCTACCCCGGCGGCCAGAAGGACAAGATTGAAGTCCCGACCCCGGACGTGGTCGGCTACAGGGGCGAGGAGGCCTACAAGCACCTTGATGACGATGGCATAGTCCACCCCGAAAGCCAGCTTCGCGGAAAGGAAGTCCTTGTCGGCAAGACGTCCCCCCCGCGTTTCCTTGAGGAGATTTCTGTATTCGGCGTTGTTGAGGAAAAGAAGAGGGAAAGCTCCCTTTCGCTCAAGCCCGGCGAGCGCGGCGCAGTGGACTCGGTAATGGTAACCGAGGCCCCAAGCTCCAACCGCATGGTGAAGGTGCGCGTGCGCGCACCAAAAGTCCCCGAAGTCGGGGACAAGTTTGCCTCAAGGCACGGCCAGAAGGGCGTAATCGGCCTCCTCATGCCGCAGGAAGACATGCCCTTCACAAAGGACGGCATAGTCCCGGACCTTATACTCAATCCGCACGCAATCCCCTCGCGAATGACTGCGGGCCACCTGCTCGAGACGCTCGGCGGCAAGGCCGGCGCCCTTGGCGGAATGCTCATGGACGGCACCGCCTTCCGCGGGAACACGCAGGAAGACTACGTCCGTGTGCTCAAGGAAAAAGGATTTGACGAGCACGGGGAGGAATGGCTCTACGACGGCATAACCGGCAAGAGGATGAAGGTGAAGCTCTTCATCGGCCCGGTCTACTACCAGCGCCTGCACCACCTCGTCTCGAACAAGATGCACGTGAGGAGCAGGGGCCCGGTGCAGCTGCTCACCCTTCAGCCCACCGAGGGCCGCGCACGCGAAGGCGGCCTCAGGTTCGGGGAGATGGAGCGCGACTGCCTCATTGGCTACGGCTCCTCCATGGTCGTGAGGGAAAGGCTTCTTGAAGAATCCGACAAGACAATACAGTATGTCTGCACGCAGTGCGGCATGCTTGCGCACAAGGACATAGTGAAGGGGAAGGAGATATGCTCGCTCTGCGGGAGCTCGGAAGTGTCGCCCATAGAGATGAGCTACGCCTTCAAGCTCCTCCTCGGGGAAATACGCTCGCTGTTCATCTTCCCGAGGCTGCTGCTGAGGGACAAAGCGTGAGGTGTTCATATGGACGAAGTCGACAAGGTAATTGACCGGATTAAGTTTTCGCTGTTCTCGCCCGACATGGTGAGGAAGATTTCCGCCGCCCGGATTATGATCCCGGACACCTACGATGACGATGGCTACCCCATTGACGGCGGCCTTGTCGATTCCCGCCTCGGCGTGGTAGACCCGGGCCTCCGCTGCAAGACCTGCGGCGCGCGTGTGAAGGAATGCCCGGGCCACTTCGGCCACATAGAGCTCGTGCGCCCGGTGGCCCACGTGGAATTCTCAAAGCACCTCTACATGATAATGAAGGCCACCTGCCCCAACTGCCACCGCCTCACCGGCATGAAGGGCGTGAAGCGCACCGCAAAGGACAAGTGCCCGCACTGCGATTCTGAAATTCCGGAAATACGCTTCCTCAAGCCCACTTCGTTCTTCCGCGCGGGCGTGCAGATGCTGCCAACCGACATCCGCGACTGGGTCGCGGGCGTCCCGAACGAGGACCTGCGCCAGCTCGGCTACGACCCGGAATACGGCCGCCCGGAATGGATGATACTCTCCGTGCTCCTCGTGCCACCCGTGAACGTGCGCCCCTCAATTACGCTCGAATCCGGGGAGAGGAGCGAGGACGACCTCACTCACAAGCTGGTGGACATAATCCGCATCAACCAGAAGCTCGAGGCGAACATCAACGCCGGCGCGCCCCAGCTCATCATCGAGGACCTCTGGGAGCTCCTCCAGTACCACGTTACGACTTATATGAACAACGAGACCGCGAACATCCCGCCCGCGAGGCACAGGAGCGGCAGGCCGCTCAAGACCCTTGCCCAGCGCCTCAAGGGCAAGGAAGGGAGGTTCAGGTACAACCTGCTCGGCAAGAGGGTAAATTTCTCCGCGCGCACCGTGATTTCCCCCGACCCGCGCATCCGCCTTGACGAAGTGGGCGTGCCCCTCCGCATCGCCTCCGAGCTCACCATCCCGATTGCTGCCACCGAGTGGAACATCGAGAAGTGCAAGAAATACATCCTCTCACCCACATACCCGCGCGCAACCTACATATTGCGCCCGGACGGGAAGAAAATCAAGGTCACTGAAGAGCTGCGCGAAACCCTTGCGGAAGAGCTCAAGCTCGGCTGGGTGATTGAGCGCCAGATAATCGACGGCGATGTCGCGCTCTTCAACCGCCAGCCCTCGCTGCACCGCGTTTCGATGATGGCGCACGAGGTGCGCGTGCTGCCCGGCCGCACATTCCGCCTCAACCCCATCACCACCCCTCCCTATAACGCGGACTTTGACGGGGACGAAATGAACCTCCACGTGCTCCAGACGCCCGAGGCGCAGGCAGAGGCCCGCTTCCTCATGAAAGTGGAAGACCAGATTGTCTCGCCCCGCCACGGCCACGCAATCGTGAAGCCGCAGGAGGACCACGTTTCCGCCGCGTACTTCTTCACCCGCGACGACGCCGTGTTCACGAAGGACGAGGCATGCCGCCTCATGATGGTTGCGGGCCTGAAGGAGCTGCCCCCGGCCGACAAGAAGGGCATGTACCACGGCCGCGAAATCTTCTCCATGCTGCTGCCCGAATCCCTCAACCTCAAAATCAAGTCCAAGCTGGGCGAGGAAATCGTGATACGCAAGGGCCACATAATGAAGGGCGCAATCGAAAGCCGCGCCCTTGAGAAGGAGCTCCTCGAAAACATCTTCATACTGGAGGGGGCGCACTTCGCCCGCGACTTCCTGGACAACTCCACCAACATGTGCCTCGAAGCGCTCTCGTGGAGGGGCTTCAGCGTTTCCATGAAGAACTACACCCTTTCCGAAAAGGCGGACAAGAAGGTGAAGGACATAGAGGACAAGCTCAACCGGGAGGTGGAGAACCTCATACTCCAGTTCAAGAACGCCAAGCTCGAGCGCGCCCCCGGCATGACGCTCAAGGAAACCCTCGAGATGAACATCATGATGGCCACCTCGCAGGCGCGCACCGATGCGGGCAAGGTAGTGGAGAGCGACTTCGGCATGGACAACTCGTCCATAATCATGGCCAAGATCGGGGCCCGCGGGAGCCTGCTGAATGCAATCCAGATGGGCGCCCTCGTAGGGCAGCAGGCGGTCCGCAACAAGCGCCTCACGCGCGGCTATTTCCGCAGGGTGCTCCCGTTCTACAGGAAGGGCGCACTCACCACGCGCGAGCACGGCTTCGTGGGCAGCTCGTTCCGCACCGGCCTTTCCGCGGACGAATTCTTCCAGCACTCCATGGGAGGCAGGGAATCCCTTGTGAACACCGCAATCAGGACGGCGCGCTCCGGCTATATGCAGAGGCGCCTCATCCACGCCCTCCAGGACCTCGTAGTGGATGACGACTTCATGGTGAAGAACGGCAAGGGCGCGATAATAGAGTTCGTATACGGAGGCGATAAGGAAGACCCGATGCTCGCGACCTCCTCCGAATACGTGGAGACCGTGAAAATGGACCAGGAGGAAACGGTCTGAGGTGGTTATGATGCCGAAGAAGGACAGAAAATCCATGATAAGCCCGTATTCCGCAGTCGGGATAGTTGCGGCCCAGTCGCTCGGGGAGCCGGGCACCCAGATGACGATGCGCACGTTCCACTACGCGGGCGTTGCGGAGCACGTGCCTACCGGCCTGCCGCGCCTCATCGAGCTTGTGGACGCAAAGAAGGAGCCCAAGAAGGCCCTCGTCAGCGTTTACCTCAAGCGCGAATACCGCACCGCGGAAAAGGCCCAGTCCTTCGCGGAATCAATCGAAGCGGTGCATCTCTCCGAAATTGCAGACGTGGAGGAGCGCATGGACACACAGAAAATCTACATCAACATCCGCGAGGAGGACAAGAAGGCGCTCCATGTTTCGCTCGAGCAGATACGCAAGTCCCTCAAGAAGGCAGTTGGCACCAACCGTGTAGACGAGCGCAAGGAGGGCTTCACGATATCGCTTAAGGAGGGGAAGGAGACGCCCCTGCGCACGCTGCGCAAGCTCTCCGGCCGCCTCGGCAAAACCCTCGTAAAGGGCATCTCCGGCATCACCCGCGCGGTAGTGATAAAGGAAGGCGGCGAGCACTTCATACGTGCGAAGGGCTCAAACCTCAAGGAGCTTCTCAAGCTCCCGCAGGTCGACTTCACCCGCATATACACGAACAACATAATGGAAATCCTCAGCATCTTCGGGGTAGAGGCCGCGCGCAACGCCCTCATCAAGGAGATGGTCATGGTAATGGAGCTGCAGAACCTTTCAATCGACATCCGCCACCTGATGGTTCTTGCGGACGCGATGACTGCGGACGGAAAGATAAAATCAATCGGCCGCCACGGCCTCTCGGGGGAGAAGGCAGGCGTGCTCGGCCGCGCCGCATTCGAGGAGACGATGAAGCACCTCGTGAATGCCTCCATGACGGGCGAGGAGGACAACCTCGTCGGAGTGACAGAAAACATAATCGTCGGCCAGACCATACCGATTGGCACCGGCCGCATAAAGCTCGGAATGAAAGCTGCGAAGAAATAGGTGTTTTGAATGGCAGAGGAAGAAACTGAAGCGAAAGAGGAAGCAGTTGCGGGGGAAACCTCCGGCCCTAAAAAGGTCAAGTCCAAGAACAAGGTCATCAGGAAGAGGAAGAGCAAGAAGGAGAAAGAGAACCCGCTCTCCGCCGCAATCAGGCTTACTGTCGAGAGCGGCAAGGTAGGCTACGGCTCCCGCAAGGGGGTGCGCGCCCTCCTCACCGGCCAGACCAAGCTCGTCGTGCTTGCGCAGAACGCGCCCGCGGAGCTTTCCGAGGACGTGGAAAAGTTCGGAAAACTCTCCGAAATACCCGTCGTGCCCTTCCCGGGCACCTCAATCGAGCTGGGCTCCATCTGCGGGAAGCCTTTCCCGGTGCTCGTGCTCGCGATTTACGAAGAGGGCGTCTCCCCAATTCTCGAATTCGGCGGGAAGGAGAAAAAGAAGAAGAAGTGAGCGCGTGGAAATAACCGGGGACGACCTCAAGCTGATGAACATCTTCGCTTCCGTAGCAGGAGTTATGCCCACGGACATTGCGAAGGTAGGCACCTCCTACGTTTTCCTGGTGGAAAAATTCAGCCTAGGCAAGGCAATCGGCAAGAAGGGCGCAAACATCCAGAAGCTCCGCCAGCGCCTCAAGACCAACGTGATGATTGCGCCCGACGACGAGGATTTGGAGTCCTTCGTGCGCGGCTACTTCAACAACATCCGCGTCCTGGATTTCGAGGTGCGAGAGGCGCCCGGCCAGAAGGCCGTCTTCCTCACGGTCGCGGACACCGACCGCGGCCTCGCCATAGGGAAGGAGGGGCTCCGCATAAAGGCGATGAAGGACTTCCTCAAGCGCAAGTTCGGCGCGGAAATCCACCTGAAGACGAAGCGCACCGACTTCTAGTCCAGCGCAATGAACTCCGTCTTCACCTGCTTCAGCGAGGTGAGCGACTTTATCTTGGTTACGCCTTTCCTGGAAAGGACGGTGCGCACGAACCCGTAGTACTCATCCGCATCCTTTGTCCTCACCTTAAGGACGAGCTCCCAGTCTCCGGTGATTATGTCTATGCTCTCTATCTCGCTGAATTTTACCAGTTCCCTTGCCACCCTCTCCGGGTCTCCGTACTCGTCCGGAGAAAGCGTTATCAGCACGTACGTGCAGAACCCCCTGCCTATTTTCCTGTAGTCGAACACCGCCTTGTACGCCAGCACCTTCTTCTCCTTCTCCATCTTCTTGATATTGTAATGTATCGTTGTCGAAGGCTCCCTGAGGCTCTTCGCGAGCCCGGATATCCTTGGCGTGCAGTGCCCCTTTGAGAGCAGCCCCACCAGCTTCTCTTCTATGTTTTTCATAAATTAGAATATTATACGAAATATTATTATTCTTTTGCCAGTTTTCCGAATTTTATTCAACAAACATAATATAGGAATGGCCGGCAACATCTATATGTGGCTGCATGCCACGGAGGAAAGAGGTGAGGAAGATGAATGTGAAAAACAAAGGAATGATTCAAAGCAACAAGGATGCCCATGCAGGGCCTACTGGGACGGGCAAGGTTTTCCAGAAGCGGCAAACGCTGGCCGAAAGCCCGCGCAGGTTTGAAATAGAGGTTAAGCTCCGCAGGTCGGCGCCCCAATCCGAGAAAGAAGTTGCCGATGCGGTGTTGCTGTCCAGGTTCAGACAACTGAAAACCTCCGGCGGAGATGAAGGCAAGGAACAATCCGATGCCATGAATGGCCTGGAGGACCTGGTTTTTGCCCTTTTCCAGGGGGCCCTTGAGGCAATAGAGCCCATTTGTGTCTTGCATGATAAACTCCTTGAGACCATATCGCGCACCTGTTCCATCCAGCGGGATCCATCGGCCGGAACGTTCAGCAGCCTCTTCACGGAAATGGCCTGGTCGAAAAAGGCCCTGCTCGACCCGGCGGAGCCCCAGCTCCTGGGTTTCCGCCTGCAGCTGGAAGGAATAACCGGGGAGCCAACCGAGCAGCAGGTCGCTTCGATGCGGCAGGAGGCAATCGTTCCGCGTACCCGCGGAGTAGCCATGGGGACCAGGCCTTGGCTAATTGAAATACCGGAGTGGTGGCCGACCGAGGGGAGAATTCTGGCAATAGAGAGGGACATCCCGAAGATTGAGGAGGAAGTCTCCCCGATTGTCAGGCTAGCCGGGGAAGAAATGAGGCGCAGGCGCATGGACATAGAGCTTGGCATGGACATTAGAAGTGAACTTGCAGCCCGCATGGAGGCGGTGGTCAGGCTGGCCGGGAAGGAAATGAGGCGCATGGACGTTGGAAGTGAACTTGCAGCCCGCATAGAGAGGGTGAAAAGGGCCCATGGCGGCTTTTTGGATACCGTGGATACGCTCAATGAGTGGGAGGCGAACGACCCGGTAAAACAGTGGGAGCGCGGGCATCCGGAACTGGCGCAAAAGCTGGCAGAGAAAATCTCCATTGGGGGATTTGTGGGGGATTTGAGTGGAAAAAACAGGAAAGAGATTCGTAAGGGGCGGAACTGCGGGCTGCACTGAAAAAGGCGGACTTTGCGCTGCAGCTCAAAAAGGAAAACACTATCCGCGTTTTGCGGGAGCAAGGCGGCAAAACATTTGACGAAGTTCTCGCCTGGCGGCTCAACTAATAAGGATACTTGCAGTGGTCCCAGATGAACTGGAAGAACTTCCTGTAGCCGTCCGCAATCCTCCTACTCACCATCACGAACTGTATGGGCTCCTCGTGCAGGTGCCCCGGAGAAACCCCCCCAAACGTAACCACGTAATCCCCAAAGATGTCCACCGCCACCTGAGACGAGTACTTCTTGGGCATGAACTTGTACGGCTTCCCCACCACTTTGAGTATCTCCGGCTTCTTCTCCCTCACCTCATAATCAAAAAGGTGCATGAACTTAATCCCCTTCCTCTTCCTCTGCTCCTCGAATTTCGGCAGGTAGTGCTGCAGCCGCGGGTCCAGCCAGAACGCCTTCGCGCCGATGAAGCGCACGGTCTCCCCCACGTCCAGTATGTCCTGCAGGTAGTTCTTGAACCCCTCCGTGCCCTTGTAGATGTACGCGCGCTCCTCGGCCTCCTCCTTCCTGAACCTGCTTTCCAGCTCCGGCATCGCCTTCTTCAGCTTCTCCTCCTTCTCGGCGAGCATGCCCAGCAGCCGCGTGGGGCTGGTTGCGCTGTAATGCTTCTTCCCGGAAATCAGCACCTCGGAAACCAGCCCCTTCTCCAGCAGCTTCGCAAGCGAATCGTAGACGTTCCTCCTGTGCACCTTTGATTTAGCCGCAATCTCCTCTATGGGCGCCTCCTTCAGCCTGAGCAGCGTCTCGTACACCTTGGACTCATTTATGCTCAGCCCGGCCTCCCTAAGCACGTCCTCATACATTTTGCATCCTTTCCTTTTGTGGTGACATATATCACCACATCAATTTAAATACCACCGTGTCGTAGTAAGTATCAGAAAGCGGTTCGGCACAGGGCCGCGCCGCAAATGTGATGCAAAATGAACAAAACAAAACAGCCTAGCGGAAGCCCGGAAAGGGTCCTCTCAAAAGCAAGGGCGGCCTGCGGAGAGGCATTCAGGCTCATCTGTTCTGATGACGCAAGGAGGGAAGGCTTCTTTCGGGAAGCCAGACCGCTTGTGGAAGCGTTTCCTTACCTAAGTAAAATTAAGGAAGCCAGCACGAAGACGGATGCTAAGGCATACCTCTTGCCACAGGGCGGATTGAACAAACGTTCCAGATTTTTATCGCGCCCCCAGCTGAATAATCTATTGATGCATAATGAGCCCTTTTCCGTACGTGCCACGATATACTATTATGAAACTCTTGGAGAAGGTTTACAGCTGGATTCTATAGTTTTGATTGGAATACAGTCTAAAGGCGAACAACGCATTGACTCGTATTGGACAAGCATCGATTTCGGAACCTGGCTGGCAGGATGTTTCTATGGCAATTCCTACTTTATTGGCTGGACAGGCGATTTTATGTTTTTCGACCCTTTCGACCTGGCGGGCTATTCTCCTCAAAGCCGTACTCCGAAACATGTGCCGCTGCCGGAATTGCCCTTGCAAGAATCATACGGCCAGCTTGTAAGCGCGTATCCTGAGAATGACTATGAAATTCCCCGGATTGCACTGAACCTGCTGGCGGAGTTCGAGGCAATGCTCGGCGGACCTGTGGCACAAAAAGGATAAAAAGGAGGTGGGCATAATATGCATGGTGTGGGCAAGATGAAAAGAGCAAATGTAACTCCTGCAGAGAAACCGCTCCCCAAGCAGGGCCGATTCATACGGGCCATGCGAGCAGTGAAAAGATACGCAAAGGAGTTCGGGCCGCGCGCGGTGCTGGCAAGCGCACTGATTGGGACCCTGGCGCTCTCCGGCATCCCGTCCAAAGCCCGCGCAGAAAAGCCGCAGGAGCAGCCCGGCAAGGCGCATGCAGAAGAGCCGAAGCAGCCCGAGAAAAGCCTCAGCGCAAGGGTGCTCGGCGGCTCCTACGACAAGGGCCAGACGCCCTTCGGCGGCTTCGGCGCCTCCGGCCACCTCGGCTTCGGGCACGTGAAAGTGGACACGATGTTTGACGTAATCTTCCCCAAATTCAACAGCTCAGAGCTGGACACGGCAGAGCTGGACATAACGTTCCCCATAAACAGGTATTTCGCGTTCACGCCCTTCATATATACCTCCCATTATTACGGGCAGGTCCCGGTGGGCACAGGAATCGCGTTCCACATACCCGCTCTCAACCTGCACGTGGCGCCCCACTGGTGCAGCGGGAGCAACGTGGTGCCGATGCCCATATTCTGGACGCCCAGCATAGGCGGCGGGAGGCTGAACTTCATGGTAAAAATAATCCCGGTGCTGAACCACGCGGCCCTGCCCAAGCCCGCGCCCTTCCTCGGAGGCGAAGTAAAGATGTCCGTGAAAGTGCACGAGGGAATCCGCGTCTACGGGAAGGTATGGGAGATGCTGGCCAGGGACGGGAGCGGCAAGGTGTTCGTCGGCGGGGCAAACGCCCAGGCAGGCCTGGAATTAACGTATTGATATCATTTTATAAATGGTATTATTATACCATAAATAGTATGATTACAGAATGGAACAAGTACAAGGGCTGGAGCGTCCTGGAACATTTCCTCCTGAACCCGGGCGTGCGCATCCACATAAACGAATTGAGCAGGCGGCTGAAGATAGGCCTCCAGACCGCGCAGAGGTTCTGCAAGGCTTACTACGAAGAAGGATTATTAGAAATGGAAAAGATAGGCAACGTCCACCAGTTCCGCCTCAACCAGAAAGACGCAAGAATAGCTGCCCTGAAGAAATTCATGGGCCCGTACCTGGTCGCAGACAGCAAATACCTGAAGCCCTTCCTGGAGAAGAACAAGAATATACTGTCTGTTTCAATATACGGCAGCTTCGCGACCGGGGAATACGGTGCAAAAAGCGACCTCGACATCCTCATAATCACGGCGGATGAAAAGAGGCCGGACACCGGAAACCTGGCTGGCATAGAATTAAAACTGGGGAGAGAAGTTGGAATAACCGCACTGAGCATCGCAAAGTGGAGGGAAATGGAAAGAAAAAAGGATTCATTCTGCCTCGCCATTAAGCGCAAGAGCCTGCTGGTGTGGGGAACCCCGATATGAGCTATGAGGAATGCTTCGAAAGAGGGCAGTTGCGCAGGGCGCACATAGGAAAGGAAGAGCTCCGCGGCCAATTGAAAATCGCAGCAGATTACTCGAAGAAAGCCGAAATAGTCCTCGGCAAGGAAACGTACGACATCTCCTTCCTTACTTCATACATCAGCATGTTCCATTCCGCCCGCGCATTATTGTATAAAAAGGGCTACAAAGAAAGAAGCCACTTCTGCCTCTTCGAGTTCGTCCTAAATGAATTCAAGAACAACAAGGAACTGGCGCGGCTTGCGGAAATAGGGCACAATTACCGCGAAATGAGGCGAATGATACAGTATGAGGGCTCCCTCTGCTCGGAAGCCGCGGCAAGGGAGGCAATCGCAGACGCGAGGGAGTTCCTGAAAGCGGCAGAGAAGCTCGTCTGAGCCCCCTCGTGGGCACGGGAGATGCCTTTTTAAAACATTCCGTCTCACAAAATACACTTACAGTAGATTTTCTACTTCATTCGGTGAGTGAATGGGTAATGGTGAATTTGCAGGAAGGAACAGGAAGAGGAAGCGAAGCCGCGGCAGGTGGCTCTCCAAAAGGTGGAAGAGGCGCCGCCTCAAGCTGAAGGAGAAGTACGACCCCCTGGAGGGCGCGCCGCAGGCAAGCGGCATCGTACTCGAAAAGTTCACGCTTGAGCAGAAGCAGCCCCACTCGGGGCTCATCAAGTGCGTGAAGGTCCAGCTCGTGAAGAACGGCAGGGTCGTCGGCGCGTTCCCGCCCAGGGACAAGGCCATCACCCACATAGACGAGCACGACACGGTGGTCATAGCCGGGCTCGGCGGCTCGCAGCGCGGGCAGGTCGGCTCAATCCCCGGAATTAGATATAAAGTGGTAAGCGTGAACGGAGCTGACATACAGTCCCTCAGGAGGGGCAAGAAAGAGAAGCCCAAGAGGTAGAGCCCATGAAGGTTTTCGGAAAATACGACCTGGAAAGCGTTGAAATCAGGGACCCCAGCCTCAGGACGGTAATCTCGCTGGAGAACTCACGCGTGCACTCTTTCGGCAGGCACTCCAAGAGGCCGCTCGGCAAGATGAACATCAACGTGGTCGAGCGCCTCGTGAACAAGCTCATGAGGGGAGGCACCGGTGAAAAGACCTCCGGAAAGGTCATCCGCACCCGCGGGAGGCTGCAGGGCAAGAAGCTCCGCGTGATGAAGTCTGTGGAAGAGGCCTTTGAAATCATAGAGAAGCGCACGAAAAAGAACCCGGTGCAGGTCCTCGTTGACGCACTGGAAAATTCCGCGCCCCGCGAAGACGTCACCCGCGTTGCTTACGGAGGCGTAAGCTACCAGATTGCAGTTGACGTTTCCGCAACCAGGAGAATTGACCTTGCGCTGCGCAACATGGCCCTTTCAGCCCTGATGCGCACCTTCAACAAGCCGACCTCGCTCGGCCAGTCGCTTGCGCAGGAAATCATCTATACTGCGGACAAGGACGTCCAGAACAGCTACGCTATCAAGAAGAGGGACGAAGTGGAGAGGATGGCGAGGAGCGCCAGGTAGCCCTCTTGATTTTTGGTGAATCCGATGGCAAGAAAAGAAATAGTAGTCGAGGAAGTTCAGAAGTTGATGGAGGCGAAGGACCTCATCAGGAACATCGCCATTATCGCGCACGTGGACCACGGCAAGACCACGCTCACGGACTCGCTGGTTGCCCGCGCAGGCCTCATCTCCAAGGAGCTCGCAGGCGAGCAGCGCGTGATGGACTTTGACGAGCAGGAGCAGGCCCGCGGCATCACAATCAAGTCCGCGAACATCTCCCTCGGGTTCAGCTATGATGGCAAGGACCACCTCATCAACCTCATCGACACTCCCGGCCATGTTGACTTCGGCGGCCACGTTACGCGCGCGCTCCGCGCGGTTGACGGCGTCGTCCTCGTTGTTGATGCGGTCGAGGGCGTGATGCCCCAGACCGAAACGGTGCTCAGGCAGGCGCTCAAGGAGCGCGCCCAGCCCGTAGTTTTCATCAACAAGGTCGACCGCCTCATAAACGAGCTAAAGCTGGATGCGCAGGGCATGCAGGAGAAGCTCATCAAGGTGATAATGGGCATAAACAAGATCATCGACGGGAATGCCCCGCCAGAATTCAAGAAGGACTGGCTAATCGCAGTGGAGAAGTCCAACGTGGCATTCGGCTCTGCATTCAACAAGTGGGCGGTTTCCGCGGCTTCAATGAAGGAGTTCAACATCAGCTTCAAGGACATTTACGACAAGTGCGCCTCCGGAGAGCACTCCTTCCTCGTGGAAAAATCCCCGGTGGACTCCGTTCTCCTTACCATGGTCATCAAGAACCTGCCGGACCCCAAGACCGCGCAGAAGTACAGGATTCCCGTGCTCTGGAAGGGCGACCTTGAGGGCACAGAAGGCAAGGCAATGACCGAATGCAGCACAGCCGGCCCCACGGTGGGCATCTGCTTCGGGGTCGTTTACGACGAGCATGCAGGCGAAGTTGGCGTGGTCCGCCTCTTCTCCGGGAAGGTGAAGAAAGGCGACCAGCTCTACGTGCACTCAAAGAAGAAGTTCTACAAGGTCCAGCAGACCGGCATCTACATGGGCCCGGACCGCGTGCCCGCGGAAGCGGTTTCCGCAGGCAACATCGGCGCGGTTGTCGGCCTGAAAGACGTTTACATCGGGGAAACGATAAGCTCCCTTGAAACCACCGAGCCGTTCGAGCAGATAAAGCACTATTCCGAGCCGGTGGTCACCAAGTCCATCGAGGCAAAGGATTCCAAGGACCTCTCCAAGCTGGTTGAGGTGCTCAGGGGGATCTCCAAGGAAGACCCGACCCTCCGCGTTGAAATCAACCAGGAGACCGGCGAGCACCTTATCTCCGGCATGGGCGAGCTCCACCTTGAAATCATAGAGTACAAGATTTCCAAGGAGAGGAAAATCGGCATCGTCACTTCCCCGCCCCTCGTAGTATACAGGGAGACCCTCGAGAACGGCTTCGGGCCGGTCGAGGGCAAGTCGCCCAACAAGCACAACCGCTTCAAGCTGGTTGTGGAGCCGATGCCCGCGGCAATCCAGAAGGGGATAATCGACGGCGAGTTGCCCGAAGGCAAGCCCAAGGGCAAGGAACTCGTTGCGAAACTAGTTGAGCTCGGCATGGGCCGTGACGAGGCAAAGGGCGTGTGGGACATCTACGGCCAGAACATGTTCATAGACGTCACCAAGGGCGTGCAGTACCTCAACGAAGTGCAGGAGCTCGCGCTCGAGGCGTTCCATGAGGCAATGGACAAGGGCCCGCTCGCAAAGGAAAAGGTCTCCGGAGTTGTAGTGAAGCTCGTGGACGCTACCCTGCACGAGGACAACGTGCACAGGGGCCCGGCGCAGGTCATCCCCGCGGTGAAGAGGCCGATTTACGCCGCGATGCTCATGGCGGGAGTAACCCTCCTCGAGCCAAAGCAGAAGGTGCTCATCCAGTGCCCGCAGGAATACGCCGGCGACGTCATCAACGTCACGAACGGCAAGAGGGGCCAGCTCATTAGCATGGAGCAGGAAGGCGAGACTGCAACGGTGCAGACCGTCCTTCCCGTATCGGAGATGTTCGGCTTCTCCAACCTCATCCGCGGAGCGACGCAGGGAAGGGCCATCTGGTACCAGGAATGGTGGGGCTACGAGAAGATGCCCAAGGAGGCGGTGAAGAAGAACGTGCCCGAAATCAGGAAGAGGAAGGGCATAAAGCCGGAGCCGCCCACTGCGCAGGAATTCATGGATTAGAGAAAGCCCTAATCCCCAACTTTATTTTTCTATTTCATTTCTATGTAATCAGTTTCCATGTAGGGCTGCAGCGCCTTCGGCACCCGTATCCCCCTGTCCTCCTGGAAATTCTCAATGAGCGAGACCATGCACCTTCCTACCGCAAGCCCGCTCCCGTTGAGCGTGTGCGCGTACTCCAGCCCCTCCTTCCTCCTCACCTTGATGTCCGCCCTGCGGGCCTGGAACTCCCCGCAGTTCGAGCAGGAGCTTATCTCCCTGTACGTGTCCTGGCTAGGTATCCAGACCTCTACGTCATAGGTTTTTGAGGCCGCAAAGCCCAGGTCCCCCGTGCAAAGCTCAACCACCTTGTAAGGCAATTCAAGCTGCTGCAGCACAGCTTCCGCGTCCAGCGTCAATTTCTCCAGCTCACTATAGCTCTTCTCAGGCAGCGCAAACTTCACCAGCTCCACTTTCGTAAACTGGTGCTGCCTTATGAGCCCCTTTATGTCCTTCCCGTAAGCGCCCGCCTCCCTCCGGAAGCAGGGCGTGAGCCCGCAATATGAAATCGGGAGCTGCGCCTCCTCAAGCACCTCGTCCCGGTGCACGTTCACCAGCGGCACTTCCGCGGTAGGTATGAGCCACAAACCATCTTCGGTTTCGTACAAATCCTCCTTGAATTTGGGCAGCTGCCCGGTTCCCTCCATGACTTCGGTCTTCACTAGGTATGGCACCGAAAGCTCCCTGTACCCCCTCCCAATCTGCAAAGAAACCATGAACTGCCCGAGGGCGCGCTCAAGCTTCGCGGCCCAGCCGGAAAGCACGGTGAACCTGTGCCCCCCGAGCTTCGCCCCCCTCTCGAAATCAATCACCCCGAGCCGCGGCCCGAGCTCATAGTGCGGCTCGACATCCGCGCTCCCCCTCTTCACCTTGCCCCATTCGCGCACGTCCACGTTTCCGGAAGAATCCTTCCCGGCCGGCACGCTCTCATGCGGCAGGTTGGGCACAGTGAGCATTATTCCAATCCGCTTCTCCTCCAGCTTCTTCTCCTTCTCCCCAATCTCCCCGAGCCTTTTCGCAATCTTCTCCCCCTTCCTCTTCAGGGGCGCGATGTCCTTCTTCGCTTTCGCAGCTTTCGCTATCTCAAGCCCTAATTTATTCCTTTCTGCGCGCAGCGAGTCCGCCTCCCCCTTCATCGCGCGCCACTCCGCGTCCAGCTTGAGCAGCTTATCGAATGCCTTGAGGCCGTCGCCCCTGCTTTCCAGGGCTTTCCGCACCTTCTCCGGCTCGCTCCTCATGAGCTCCTTGTCTATCATGGCCAACGCCTGCACCTTATTCAGAAGGACGTTTAAAAAAACCTTTCCGCGTCCCAAAAGGGCCTACTCGGGCTGGACCGGCACGCCCCCGCTCTTCACCACTCTCGCTTCCTTGTCGAGCTTGTCCAGCACGTCCTTCATCAGGACCACGAACCCCAGCATCAGTATCGCGCAAAGCGCGAAGACCGCCTCGCTCCCCATCATTGCGTATATGAAGCCGGCCAGCGCAAGCCCCACGAACTCGAAAACCCTCCCGGGCACATGCAATATTGCAATGGACGTGGATAGGTCCTTTTCCCTGTCCGTAACCCTCGCGACCAGCTCCTCGAACATTGCCCCGGAAACCCCTATCCCGAAGGCCGCTATGAGGAGCAGGGGCGCAAAGAACTGCGGGGAATACGGCATGAACACCATGCAGGGCAATGCAATCAACTGGAAGAAATAGGTGCGCGCCTCGCTCAGGTCCATTTTCGTTGCCACGTACGCCCCTGCCCCCATGCAGGCATAGAACAGCATGAGCAGGAACCCTATCTCCGCATAGTCGTACGCCATTACCAGGTCCATGAAGACCGGCAGGAGGAACACGAACAGCATTGAGAAATATACTATGTTCAGCCCGAGGGCGATGGAAGCTTCCCAGAACTCCGCCTTCTTCTCCTCCAGGTGCAGCGTCCTGAGAAGCGGCTTCTTTTCCCTCTTCAGCCCGCTCTCATGCCTTGCGAACCCGAGCACAACCGTAACCAGCCCCAGCATTGCAAGCCCAACATATATGCTATCGAACGGAACGATGCTCGCCGCAAAGCCCGCAAGCCCCAGCCCCAGCGCGGCCGCAATCATGCGCACATAGCTCATCTGCGCGGCAGCGATGTCCTTCCTCCTGGCGTTCTCGTAAATCGCGGTGCGGTCCACTGCCCAGAAAAGCGAATAGCTGCCCCCCTCGAATGCCTTCCCTGCGGCGAATTGCAGCGGCGTTTTCGCGATTACGTAGCATGCGGCGGCCGCGGCCTGGCAGATTCCCTGCCACACGAAGAAAATCCTCAGCCCCACCGTATCCGAGAGCATTGCCATGAAGGTGCGCAGCCCGACCATCATCAGTGGTATCACCGCGAGTATGAGGCCGATTTCCTCCACGTCAATGTCCTTCTCTATGAGGTAGAGCGGCAGGGTTATCACTATCGCGGCCCAGAAGAAATGATTGATGAAATTGATTGCGGTGAGCCTGCGCATGCGAACGGTTTAATTGTGTAATGCTTAAATTGCTGCGGGTATCCCTATGAGGGCGCTTTTCGTGCTTCTATTGCTGCTGCCGGCCGCTTTCCCCATGCTGATGGACTGCAATGAAATGGAGAAGATATGCTTCGAGGCGGTCTGCGAGCAGGCCGGCGGCATCCCCGGAGAATACAGCGGCTGTTCCGAAACTCCGGATTTCGACCCGGACTTCTACATGAACGCTACTGAGGAGTGCCGCATAATGACCGCGCAGTGCATCGAGAGCGGCGGCGCGGTCCTTCCCCCGAGGAACATGAGCTGCTGCGGGCCGGTCTTCATCCTCCTGCTCGCCCTCGCAATCGCGTTCCACCGCCCGTAAAATCAAGCTTTTTAATGCTATCCACCCATCTTATTCCTCACCCGCTCCCGTAGTCTAGCCCGGTCTAGGATACTGGACTCTCACTCCGGTGGCTCGGGTTCGAATCCCGACGGGAGCACTCATCGCTTTTGTCCTAGTCACACTAGGGCAATCAGTCGCTCGTTTCACTCACTCCAACTCGCCACTGCGGTGGCGAAAAGCAGGCGCGCAAACCTTTAGACATATTTTGCATTCTGAAAAACTCAAAACCCTTAGGCATGCCTCTCCCTGGCCCTTAAGAAAAAATAGAAAAAGAGTTGAAAAGCTCTGCTGCCTCCCCACGCAAAGCAGCAAGTACGGTGAAATTACCTACCAAACGCCAATCCTGCTCTTAGGCGGCCTATAAGTCCTTTCGCAGTAGTTGCTGCCAGACAGGGAGTTGAGGCTTTCCAATATCTTCCGGCTCAGTTCATCCATATTCATTCTCCCACCGCGTTGAATGAATATTTAGCCTATTTAAAAGGTTGTAATCACCCACAGGACAACTTTAAAAATACGATAGTACATATACTACCATGCGCCGCGATGAAGTGGTCGAGGGGCTTTCCCTGCTCGGGCTCTCAAAAATCGATTCAGAAATCTACCTGTACGTTTCAGCGCATTCCGGCTGCAGGGCAGGGGACATCATCCGCACCCTGAAATTCAACCGCTCAAAAGTGTACGATTCGCTCAACAAGCTCGCGGGCGCCGGCCTCGTCTCCTATGTAGATGCGGGGGGCGTGATGAAATACTCCTCCACCGGATTCTCGCGCCTCAAGTCCCTCCAGGCCGAGCTGCACGGAAAAGTCGACTCCGCAATGGGCTACCTCGAAAACCTCATAACCAAAACACCGATAAGGATGAAAGTGAGCATGATTGAGGGCTTCCGGGGCTATGTCTCGGTCAAGGACGACTTCTATTCCCGCATGGACAAGGGGGAGGAAGTGCTCATACTGGGCGCGCCGCCCCTCGTCTACGAAAACCTCGACCCATATATCTCCCGCTTCCATGAAAGAAGGATAGCGGATGGAGTGAACATGCGCATAATCTACAACCAGGACGCAAGGATGTTCAGGAAGCCCAGGGAAAAATGGAAGCACACCGAAGTGCGCTACCTCCCCCGGGATGTTTCGCCTGCATGGATTGAGCTGTTCGGGGAAAACGTTATGCTCCCCATATTCACCGACCAGATTTACACCGTTTCCATAACCGACCCGACCATGGCCCGCGGGTTCCGCCACTATTTTGACGTGCTCTGGGAGAACACGTGCACCGCAAAGAAGCGCGGGAGCAAAAAGGAGCCTTTAAATAGAAAATCCCGCAAATGAACAGCATGGAATTCTCCTCAACCGCTGAATTGCCCGTCCCCAAGGACCCGCTTTCAATGGTAATCGGGCAGGGCGAGGCGGTCTCAATCGCGCGCCTTGCCGCAAGGCAGAAGAGGCACCTCCTCCTTGTGGGCGCCCCCGGCACCGGCAAGAGCATGATTGCACGCGCAATCGCAAGCATACTTCCCCCGCCTTCGGTTGAAATTTCAGTTTTGCACAATGCGGAGAAGCCCGAGCGCCCTGTGCTCTCGGTCCGCAACGAGGAAATGATCTCAAGGGAAAAGAAGGAGAAGGTGGAATTCGGCACCGAAGTCCGCCCCTCTGAAATCCCCACATTCGTCACCGAGCGCCTTGGCCTGCGCTGCAGGCGCTGCGCTTCCCTGAGCCCCTCCCGCGTTCCATACTGCCCAAGCTGCGGCGCGGAGAAATCCGGCTCCCGCGGCATGCCGGTTGGCGGCGTTGCGAAGCCCGAGGACATCTGCCCCATGGACTGCGTGGAAGCGGTGCGCATTTCCGAAAATGGCGACGAGGAGCCGATATTCTACGAGCGCACCAGCCATGACAGGGTCCTCATGCTCGGCCTGGACGAGCTGGAGGAGAGGGAAAGGCAGGAGAATGCGCTCATGCGCAACGTGCTCGTGCCGCTCAGCCGCTCAACCTTCATTGCGGCCACGGGCAACAACGAGACCGAGCTCCTTGGGGACGTCCGCCACGACCCGTACGGCGGCCACCCGGAGATAGGCACCCCTCCGTACTCCCGCGTTGCCGCGGGCGCGGTGCACGAGGCCCACGAAGGCGTGCTTTTCATAGACGAGATGGCAACGCTCGGGGAAACCCAGCGCTACCTCCTCACCGCGATGCAGGAGAAGAAGTTCCCGATTACCGGCCGCAACTCCACGAGCGCGGGCGCAACCGTGCGCGTCGAGGGCGTGCCCTGCGACTTCATCCTCGTGGGCGCATTGAACATCAACGACCTCGGGATGCTCTCCCCAGCGCTCCGCTCCCGCATCCGCGGCAGCGGCTACGAAATAGTGCTGAACACCTGGATGCCGGATTCCAATGAAAACCGCGAGAAGCTTGCGCAGTTCGTTGCGCAGGAAATCCGCAAGGACGGAAAGGTGCCGCACGCCTCTGCAAAAGCGGTGGAAGCGGTAATTTCGGAAGCGAAGAAAATCTGCAGGCGCGCGGACGGCCGCGCGGGGCTCACGCTCCGCCTCCGTTCCCTCAGCGGGATAATAAAGCTCGCGGGCGACCTCGCCGCCACCTCCGGCTCGGGGCTCATAGGGCCGGAGCACATTTCGCTTGCGCTCAAGAGCGCAAAGCCCGCAGAAGACCAGCTGGATGAGCGCTACGGCAACTGGTGGGGCGCGGCGAACGCCGACCACGGCCACCCCTCCAAGCCTTCTTCCGGGACTGCGTGAGCCGTTCTGGAAACTCTTATTAATGCTATTACACTAAATATAACTATTATGGGGGTAAAGCCGGGCACGCCACCCCGGGGGAGGAAATCTTCCCAGGAAAGGATGGCCGACCCAAAATGGGACATTGCCTTTAACATAAACAATTTTTCAAACACCTCGATAAGGCCCCCGAAGATAAGGCTTTCGAGCGTGCACAACCTTTTTGCCGAATTGGACAAGTTTCCTTCGGAATGGCCGGCGCTCATTTCCGCGAAGGCGGGCCTGCGCGAATACCTCAAATGGCATGCGCTTTACGAGCGCACCGATGCCGGCACAAAGGCCTCATGCGCCGAATTGCTCCAGCTCAGGACCCATGAGCTTTTCCTTCCCTACGACCGCCTTGGCTTCTTCCTCATCGCAGCGTATTCCCCGGACATGGGCTACGCAGACCCCGCAGTGAACAAGCTCGCACTGGAGGGGGACCGCGAGATGCTCGTGAAGGTAATCAGCTTACGCACCGATGACATAGGGTACCTTGCCGCGAAGCTCCTCGCGGAATTCGACCAGAAGGGCATCTCCCCAAAGCAGTTCATCGACCTGATAATAAAGATGGATGCGCCCGCGCTGAAGATGCTGAGAAGCGACCTGAGGAGGCTATTCGGGATAGAGAGGGAAAGCGCCGGAGTCTGAGAGTTGAGAATTCGGGTTGATGTGGGAGGAAAGGAAGAGGGAATTACAATGAGGAGGTGGGGTGGGGTAAGCTCCCTCTTCCTTTTCCAACATATTTCCTGACTTGCCTTGCCAGCTGTCAGCGTGACAGGAAGAAAACCTTCCTACCTACCTGCTTCTTGTGAAGGAGGCCGATGTTGCACAGCCTGTTCATCCTCGCGCTTGCCGCATTCTTGCCCTTGTAGCCCAGCTCCTTCTGCACGTCCGCCGCCGTTGCCTTGCCCTTCTCCCGGACAAACCCGAGTATGCGCTCGTCCGCTTCCGGAAGCAGCTCCTCCTGGGGCGCCTCTCCCTTCGCTGCGAGCTTTGCCTCGAGGCTCTCGATCCTCCCGAGCAGGGTCTTCAGCAGCCTGTTGGTGTTCTCGCGCTCCTCCGTGAGGAGGTACACGAGCTCCCCCAGCACCACCGGGTCCCTGAACTTCTCGAGGTTCTCGGCGACATCCTGCGATATCTTGTCGCTGATGCGGCCCTTAGCCACGTTTTTAAATTTTTGCTTCGATTGTGCAGTCATTGCCTTCACATGCCCTTGCGGGCTTGACCATTGCAACACAATGTTGCAATAGTGTCATGATATAATCATGATACATTTATAAACCTATCGTGATCCCCATGCCCTCCCTGACGGAATTGAACAAGCTCGTTTTGAATGCCTTTTTAAATAAAAACCAGAAAAAGATGCG
Organism: Microcaldota archaeon; assembly: GCA_964552755.1. Lineage (GTDB taxonomy): Archaea > Micrarchaeota > Micrarchaeia > Anstonellales > Bilamarchaeaceae > CAZKHX01. The sequence continues at coordinate 157,841 of CAZKHX010000001.1, forward strand.
GAAAGTGAACGACATCGTGCTCGATGAAGCAACGATTGAGTTCTCCCCCGAGCTCTATTCCCTCGCCGTTGTTTCCTATGCGCTCTCAAAAATCCTGAGCAAGCCGCGCTATTACCAAAGCCAATACCGGGAAGGCTTCAAGAGGATAGAGCAGGTGCTCCGCCACATGCTGCGCGTCTCCCGGGACAGGAAGAAGTACCGCAACGCGCTGGACAACCTCGAGGAATCCATCCTGAACCTCGAATCAGCTGACCGGAGGTACGTGAAGTCCCTCATGGACAAGGGCAAGCTGAAGATGGCCGCAATACTCTATGCGCAGGGCGTTTCCCTTGGCCTCGCCTCAGAAGTGACCAATATCCCGCAGCAGGAAATAATGGACTACGCTGGAAAAACGATGATGTTCGACCGCATGAAGGAGGCAGTTCCCCTCTATATGCGGAAAAAGATGGCAAAGAGGATGCTGGAGGGCGAAAAATGACCTACGTGCTCTGCGACTCAAGCTCGCTGATTTCCCTCACCGGCGCCTGCCTTGAGGGGATGCTCTATTTCCTGCACGAGAAGCACAAGGTGCGCTTCATGGTCCCGCAGTCGGTAGTTGAAGAAAGCGTCAACCGTCCGCTCTCCATGAAATCCAAAATCTATTCCTTCTCCGCCCTCCGTATAAAGGACCTGATTAATGACGGCGTGGTGGAAGTCACCGATGTCGAAGTGATGGAAGACACCAGGCGCCTGCTGAAAGAGGCAAACAACATATTCTTCGCGCGCGGCAAGCCCATCCACCTCATAGACCTGGGCGAAACCGAAATGCTTGCTGCCGCTCATGAGCTGCAGGTGCCGAACCTGCTCATGGACGAGCGCACAACGCGCATGCTCATAGAGGGCCCGCCCCTCCTGCGCAGCCACCTCGAGAAGGAGCTCCACGTAAACATAATGGTGAATAGGCCGAACCTCCAGAAGTTCGCGGATTACGCAAAGGGCATGCAGGTCATCCGCAGCTGCGACGCCGCGGTAATCGCATATGAAAACGGCTACTTCAAAAGCTTCCAGGACATGGAGAAGCAGGCGGCCGAAGCCGCCCTCTACAAGATAAAGTTCTCCGGCTGCTCGATAAGCTTCAACGAGATTGCGGAGTACGTACGGGGACTCTGAATGCCTGAAGAAAAAAAAGTGCGCATAGTGATGGACAGGCGCGACCCCCCGGAAATAGCCGGAGCGCTCAGGGAAATGGGCGCGGAAGTGGAGTTGCAGCAGCTGCACGTTGCGGACTTCATCTGCTCTGACCGCGTCGCGGTAGAGCGGAAGACGCGCACGGATTTTGAGCGCTCGGTAATCGACCAGCGCCTTTTCGACCAGCTCTCCCGCCTCCGCGAATCCTACTCCTCGGTGATATTGATTGTGGAGGGCCCGCGCAACCCGGACGAGGAAATGATAAGCCGCGCGGCGCTCCTCGGCGCATATTCTTCCGTGCTCTCAAGCTACGGCGCCTCAATATTCTTCACGCTCTCGCCCGAAGCCACCGCGGAAATGGTTTTAGCGCTCGCAAAATACGAGCAGCTTTCGCAGAAGCGCCCCCTCCGCGTGAGCGGCAGACCCAAAGGCATAACATTTTCCCAGAACCAGCGCGCAATAGTCGAGATGCTCCCCATGGTCGGCCCGAAGCTTGCCGACCAGCTCCTCCGGAAATTCGGCTCCGTGAAAAAAGTCTTCTCAGCTTCCGAAAAGCGCCTCATGAAAGTGGAAAAGCTGGGCGAGAAGAAGGCGAAGGCAATCCGCAGGGCCATCGATGAAAAATACGAGCCGGAAGAATAGTGTTATAACGCTTGTCCGAGAATGCCGCGCATGGAGCTCCCCCTCAACGGAATTTCGGTCGGCCTAGACTGCGGCAAGGGGGACATTTCGTTCCTCTCCCATGCGCACGGCGACCACACTTCCGGGCTCCGCAGGCGAGAAACCCTAATCGCCTCTGATGAAACCCTTGCGCTCAGCGGCCTCCCGGCCTCGCTCTATGTGGGCAACGGCTTCTCCCTGCTTGATGCGGGGCACATACTCGGCTCGCGCCAGCTTTTCGCGGAGAGCGATGGCTGCTCCTCGCTATATACCGGGGATTTCCGCCTCAAGGACGGCATTTTCGGCAAGGGCGCGGAGGCGCGCGAGGCCGACCGCCTCATAATAGAGTGCACTTACGGCGACCCGAAATTCAGGTTCCCCGAGCCCTTTGACGTTTACGATGACATCGCAAAATGGGCCTCCTCCAACCGCGATTCCATCCTGCTCATAGGCGCATACAACCTCGGGAAGGCGCAGGAGGTAATCCGCGTGCTCAACGAGTACTGCTCAATTGCCCCCATAGTGATGGAGAATGCCGAGCGCTTCAACCAGGTATACGAAAAGTTCGGCCAGAAGCTGGACCGCGCAGTTGTCGGCACCGATGAGGCGGAGGAGCTTATGCGCGGCGGCTTCGTTGCCGTTGTCCCCCCGCGCACCGCAACCCAGTCATTTGCATACGGCCTCTCCAAAGCTTTCGGCCGCCGCGCGCTCACCGCGGCCGCGACCGGATGGGCGCTTGCCCACCGCGTGCGCGCGGACAGGACATTTCCCCTCAGCGACCACGCGGACTTCCCGGACATAATCTCCTTTGTCGAGCAGGTTGCGCCGAAGGAAATCAGGTTCGTGCACGGCGACGGGAGGAAGCTGGAAGCGGAATTGAAGAAGCGCGGCCTTTTTTCGCCTTTCAGCCCATAGAGGCCGGGCTGTCGGGCGAATGCCCACATTTTAAAAACTACCTCTGCGTATTTTATCCGAAACCATCCCCTAGATGGTTTATTCGGCGTTGTTGCCGATGATTCGGCCACGGTGGTGTAGTGGTAGCACGGGGGCCTGTGGAGGCTTTTTGGCAAAGGCTTCCTTCGGCCAAAAAACCCTGGAAAAAGGCATGAGGCATTCCTCGCCTTTCCTGCAGAAAGCCCCTAGCCCGAGTTCAATCCTCGGCCGTGGCCAGGCTTTTTGTCATAGGAGTGCTCCGGCCAAAAACCCTGGAACCGACAACTATATTGTCGGGTTGGAGCCGCGAAGGACAGCGAAGCTGTCCTGTTGGAGCGGAACGACTAAAGCGGCGACTGAAAAGGCATGAGGCATTCCTCGCAGAAAAAACCCTTGGGCCCGCCTTTCCCGGTCCCGAGAAAACCCTTTAAAACGTAAGCATAAAATAAGACGCAACCACGGTGCATGCATGAAAAAATTCTTCACGAGCAAATACCATATCCTGCTCGACCTCATCATCTCAATAATAATCATAGCCGGCCTGCTCTACTTCGCGGGGGTGCAGGAATTCCTCGGCTACATCGCCTCGATAAGCATCGGCTGGCTCATTCTCTCAGTGGTTTTTCTCCTCATAATGTACCTGCTCATGGTGCTGAGGATTAAGATTCTCCTAGATGACATGAAGGCCCCGCTTGGCTTCTGGAAAATCTTCCGCGCGCACCTCACGGGCATGCTGCTCGCGGACTTCACCCCTGCGCGCAGCGGCTACATCGCAGCCGCCGCGGTGATGCGCAACAAGTACAAAATCCCATCCGAAAAGGCGATGGTTTCCATACTCGGCCCGCAAATGTTCGACTTCATGCTGAAGCTTGCCGCCGGCGCCTTCGCTGTTTTCTACCTGCTCTCGGCAGTAGTGGAGGGCGACACCGGCTGGGTGCTCTACATAGGAGTCGCCGGCCTCGCAATGGTGCTCACAATACTCATACTCCTGCTCTTCTCCCGCAGGTTCCTCAACATGTTCTCCTTCTGCAAGAGCCTCCCGGTAGTCGGGGATTTCGCAGGCAGGATATATGGCATGTTCCACAGGATGCAGGACAATTCCCATTCCATAATCAGGAAAACGCCCCAAATCGTCGCAATACTCCTCTTCACTTGGACGTTCAAGGCGCTCTCGTGGTGGGCAGTGGCAAAATCCGTTGGCATAACAGTGGAATTCCCGGTGAGCGACATATTCTTTTTCTTCCTGTTCCAGCCGCTCGTGACGATGCTGGAGTTCATCCCCACCCCAACCCTGGCGGGCATGGGCCTCAGTGAAACAGGGGGGGTCCTTGCAATGGGCGTAATGGGCATAGGCGCGGCGCAGGCAACCGCCTTCATGCTGGTTGCGCGCTTCAAGACGATAATCGTGAACCTGCCGGGCTACAGGTATGCCCTGCAGTCCCTCAAGCCCTAGAGCCGAAGGAGGAAAGTGGTCCTGTAGGTGCGCTTGCCCTCCCTCTCCCCGTGCAGTTTCCTCGTAATGACCGCCTTCTTCCCAAGGGTATGCAGCACAGCAAGCACTTCCTTGGTGCTCCCCACATAGATGTCCACTCCGCCGTGCTTGCCCTCTGATTTAGCAATGAATGTCTTCTTCTCAAGGATCCCCTTGAGCTTCCTCTCCATGCCTGCGACCCTGCCCGGCTGGCCCCTGAGCTGTATTATCGCCTCAAAGTACCCTCCCCCCTTCTTCGAGCATTCCGGGCACACAATCTTCTCTATCTTTACGCCATAATGCCGCGCGACCTCCACCCCTCCAGCAACCCTGAAAAGCACAATTTTTTCCCGGTGGATGTACTCCGCGCCTTCAAATTCCCCCCTGCACTTCGCCACCACCGCCTCGCTTATGTCCTTCCAGCTGAAGGGCATCCACTTGCCCCCGAGCCTCATCCTGTCGCACCTGGTGCACCTGATTACTTTCGTTTCCCGTGGGGGCACTTTCACGTTGATGGGCGCACAGTCCACGCAGAATGGCCCGACGAAGGCTTTCCCTTCGCTCGAGGCGCCGCACTTCGGGCAGATTATCATGTGGTTATTCTCCGCCCTGCCCTCTTTAAATAGCTTTTCTATCCATCTCCCGTTGCAATGGGCAACATAGACAAGGCGGTAGGGCTTACAGACTACATCGTCTCGCTCCCGAGCTCCAAGGTCCTGCTGTCCGGGATTCTTCTGGTCTCAATCGTGTTCGGCTTCCTGCTTTACCTAGTCAGCGGGCTGCCCCTGCTCGAGACCCTGCTCACGGGATTCTACCTGCTGGGCGTCCCCGGCTTCCTTTCGGTGGTCATCGGGAAGGCGCTCATGCTGAAGGTTCCTGCCAAGCGCATAGCTGCAACCGCCCTTTTCGGGGAAATAATCTATGCGCTCACCTACCTCATCGCCGCTTCCCTGCCCCTCTTTTCCATCCCCCTTGCCAGCGAAGTCGTAATCCTCGGCAGCGCAGCGGTGGTGATATTATGGTACGTCATAGCGCGCATGATATTCGTGCTGAAATGGCGCTCCCTTATCTTCTCCCTTGTTCAGCTCCTGCTCTACGCAATGTTCCTCATCACGAACGGCCTTTTCCCGTTTGAGGGTGCGCCATTCAATGTGCTCCTCAAGTTCTACCTCGCCTCAATAGTGCTCCTTGGCGCGCTCTACGTATTTTTTCTGCTGATAAACGCGCCCATGAAGCGCACCTTCGGGGTCGCAAGCACCGAGGCAATCTCCCTGTTCTTTGCGCAGTGGTTCTACAAGGAGAAGGGGATAGAAAAGGCATTCAGGAAAGTGGGCGAAGCCGCAGAAACCTACCTCTCATTCCTGCTTTTCCGCAGGGCAGGGAAGGCCGACGTGGCATTCGTGGTCCCGGCAGTGCACTTCGGCCCGATGGGCAATGTGGGCGGCTCAAACTTTTCCTATCTCATTTCGCGCGACCTTGAGGCGAACAATGCCCTTTCGCCATTTGTTTTCCACGGGACCGCAACCCACGACCTCAACCCCGTTTCAGCCCGCGAAGTGAAGAAAATCACGGACAAGTGCAGGGAAGTGCTCCTGCGCGCGAAGCCGAAGGCGGAAAAAGCGTCGCTGCTCCGCGGCACCTCCGGGGATTCCCTTGCGGAGGCGCTCTGCATAGGCGGCCACTCGTTCATAGGGTTTTCCCGCGCTCCGAAAACAACCGAAGACATCTCGCTCGGCATGGGCATGGCGCTTGCGGCCGAGGCGGAAAAGCGCACCCCCACCGCCACCATAGTTGACCAGCACAATGCGGAAACCGGGGAGATAAGGTATGTGGAGCCCGGCACCCCGGAGGGGTTCGAGCACATGGCCGCCGTCGCCGCCGCATTCTCGGCAAAAGGGAAGAAGATGCCCCTCAGGATGGGCATCGCATCCGGCAGGCCAAAGGAGGGCCCAATTGGCTCCGCAGGGATAAAGGTCGCGATATTCGGCACTTTTCCCTCCTATGCAATAATACTGATTGACTCAAATGGCATCACGCCCCAGTTCAGGAAGAAGGTAATGGACTGGGTGGAGTCCACCTTTGAGAAGAAGGGCTGGGGCAGGGTGGTCCCGGCAGTATACACTACCGACACGCACAGCGTGAACACGGTGCGCGGCGTTGTAAACCCGCTCAAGGAAAACCAGGAGGTGCTGGATACAATCCTCTCCCTTGCGGAGAAGGCAAGGGGGGACATGTCCCCCGCGAAATTCTACGGGGAAAAGGTGCGCATGCAGCTCAACGTGCTCGGCCCCAAGCAGGCAATCGAAATCGTCTCCACCGTGAACGCAATAGTCGCGGTGGCGAGGGTTGCCGCTCCCCTTATAATCATTGGCGGGATAATAGTGGTGCTCTGGATGATATCAAAGCTCGCATAGGTGGAACCCATGGACCTTGAAAGGAAGATCGAACTCGCGAAAAGGCCCCCCACGAACGAGATAGTTACGGAGGAGGAGCTCAAGTCCCTCTTCGAGAACGAGGCGCACCCGAAGCACTACATAGGGTTCGAGATTTCCGGCTACGTGCACATTGGCACCGGCCTGCTCACCGCCCTGAAAGTCAAGGACCTTTTGGAGGCGGGCGCAAAGTGCACCATCTTCCTTGCGGACTACCACACATGGATAAACGGCAAGCTGGGCGGCGACCTTGAGATGATAAGGAAAATCGCCCACGGCTATTTCAAGCACGCGTTCATTTCCCTCGGCCTCCCGGAAAGCAAGGTTGACTACGTGCTCGGCAGCGACATCTGCGATGACGAGTACTGGAAGATGGTGCTGGACATCACGCGCAGCACCACCATGAAGCGCATGCTCCGCTGCGTGACCATAATGGGCCGCAGGGAAGGCGACGCGCTCTCCAGCTCCTCCATGCTCTATCCCGCGATGCAGGCCGCGGACATATTCAGGATGGGCGTGCAGATTGCCCATGCGGGCATGGACCAGCGGAAAGTGCACATGCTTGCGCGCGAAATCGCCCCAAAGCTGGGGAAGGAGAAGCCCGCCGCCCTGCACACTTCCCTGCTCCCCGGGCTGCAGGGCGTGCAGCGCATGAATCCCACGGACGAGCAGGTAATCGAGGCAAAAATGAGCAAGAGCAAGCCCGATTCCGCAATCTTCATACAGGATTCTGAAAAGGAAATAAAGCGCAAGATAGGGAAGGCGCACTGCCCCCCGAAAGAAGCCGAAGGCAACCCGATAATACAGTATGCGGAGGCGCTCGTGCTCCGCGACCGCCCACTGAAAGTTGAGCGGCCGGAGAAATTCGGCGGCGATTTGGAAATCGCAGATTCAAAAGAGCTCCGCTCCCTCTACTCAAAGGGCGAGCTCCACCCGCTTGACCTCAAGAATGCATTTGCCGCGGAGCTTTCGGAAATGCTTAAGCCCTCGCGCGACTACTTTGAGAAGCACAAGGAATTGATTGCGGAGCTGGAAAAGGCAAAGGTCACGCGCTAGGCACAGAATCAAACTTTCGGCAGGTTCCTCACCGCGTATGTCGCAATCGC
>CAZKHX010000001.1:165709-198701 GCA_964552755.1 Microcaldota archaeon
GCTAGGCACAGAATCAAACTTTCGGCAGGTTCCTCACCGCGTATGTCGCAATCGCCCTGAGCTTCTCCTGCCTCCCCTTCATCACTTCGAACACTTCCTCCTCATTCAGCGGCTTCTTTGAAATGCCGCACGCGTAATTCGTGCAGACTGCAAGCGAGCACAGGGGGATCCCCGCCTCGCGCACGAGCGTTGCCTCATACCCCATCGTCATGTTCACAAGGTTAGCGCCCCATGCCTTGAGCGCCTTTATCTCCGCCTTTGTCTCAAACCGCGGCCCCCGCGTGGTCGCAACAACCCCACCCTCTTTTATCCTCATTTTATGCGCTGCAGCCGCGGCCCGCACAACTCCCCCCAACTCCCTGTCAAAGGGCTCGCTCATGTCCGCATGCCGCACCCCTCCCCTGAACGAGTCCCAGAAGGTCGCAGGGCTGATGAACCCGATAAAATCCTTAATCGCAACAATGTCCCCCGGCCCGTACCTGGAAATGATGCCGGAGGCATGGAAAGTGAGCAGCGCGGTTGCGCCTTCTTCCTGCAGCGCGCGCACGTTCGCGCGGTAGTTTACCATGTGCGGCGGCACGCTGTGCTGCCTCCCGTGCCGAGGCACGAACACGAACTCCTTCCCATCTATTTTCCCGCGGTAGACCTCCGCCTTCCCGTATTCGGTTTTCACGCCCTTCCCGTGCATGTTCCCCATGGAATAGAACCCGCTCCCGCCGATTATCCCTAGCATGCCCCAGCTTTCCGGTTTCGGGATTAAAAACGTTTCTTCTCCACATTCTTCCCGCATGCACGGGAGGGATTTTGCGCTCGGATTTGCCTCTGCAGCTGCGGTTCTCCTACTCATTGGCTTCCTTTTCCTGCCTGCATACAATGCGCAGGTAATCACCTCCCCCGGTGCGGAACCCGAATTCATCTCCCTGATAAACGGCGCAAGGGAAAGCATCCTGATAGAGAATTACATCATCACCTCGGATGAAGTGATCGATGCGCTCGAAAACGCATCCGCCCGCGGCGTAGGCGTGCGCATAATCCTGGAGAAGCGCGTTTCGGGCGGCACCAACATGGAATCCTATGATGAGCTTTCCGCTTCCGGCGCGCAGGTGCGCTGGGCGCCTTTCTCCTTCAAGCTCGTGCACTCCAAGCTCATCATAATAGACGGGCAAATCGCAGTGGTCGGCTCGCACAACCTGAGCAATTCCGCCCTCACGGACAACCGTGAAATCTCCGTGCTCCTGCAGGGGGGCATAGTCTCAGAGCTTGTGAAGCTCTTCGAGCGAGACTGGGAATCCCCCGGATATTGACCGTGCATTCTCTCTACGCGAAACGCGCAAAACGCGAACTGAAAGCTATTTAAATTCTCCTCGAGCAATCTGTGTATGGGCGATGGTGGATTCCAGTGGAAGCTATTGCTATTCATAGCCCTGGCCATAACCCTCTCCTTCTCCACCGTGCTCCCGTGCCCCCAATGCTACCGAACCGACGTTTTCCTCTCCTCCTACATAATCGGCAATGACACCTACGTGAATGCCACGCTCATCGCCTCAACGCAGGAATACCACGCGAAGGTGGACCAGGAGAAGCTCCTTGAGCAGTACGAGAAGACCGTGAGGGGCGACCCCACCGCGGGCGAGGGCGAAATAGGCGAGTTCGAGACGGGCGGGGACGTGTTTCCCCTTGCGGGGGAGAACATCCACTTCTTCTACTACGGCTACGAAACCAACCCTGAAACCGAGCAGGTGGCCCGCAGGCCCATTGAGGTCCCCGGCTGCGCGCCCCTTGAAACCGGAGCAGCCGGCTCAGTGACCTGCAAGCTACCGAAGAGCGTCTATGAAAACAAGTGCGTGCAGGTTTTCTCCGAATACCGCGGCTCCGCGGTGTATTTCCCTTCCAGCACGAACACCATCGTCTGCGATGAAAAGGCGTCCCTTTTCGGCAGCTTCGGCTCCGTGCTCGCCGCATACCTAGACCCATCCAACAGCGTCTGCCTCATGTCCATGGTAATCATGGGCCTGCTGCTCGCATCGATGTTCTTCACAGGCCGCAGCCCGCTCATGCTCCTTGACATCACCACGCCCCTGCTCCCCAAGGCGAAATCCGTCCATTACGGGAGCATAATGTACACCCGCGGCTATATGAGGCTGGCTCGCTCCCTCCAGGACAATGCAAAGAACCTTGGCAAGGGGCTTGACGCGAGCACGAAGGCCCTGCTCAACAAGCTTAGCGGCGAAGAGAAGAAGAAGGCGCTTGAAATCCTTGCGAACAACAAGAATGCCAGCCCGGCGATGCTATACCTTGCGGTGAGGAACATCGAGAAAGGCAGGTACAAGGATGCGAAGAAGCTCGTCAAGATAAAGCCCGATGTTGATACCGACGAAAACCTCGAGTTCCTCTCAAAATCAATCAAGAAGCTCGCCGATGAGCGGGGCGGCACCCCTGACGTGGACCTGCAGTCCGCGGCAAAGCACGCCGCGACCGAGCAGCAGCTGAAGCTCCTCGGAGTCGCCACCGGAGGCCTCCCGAAGTGGGTGGGCAAGGTAAACAAGGTAATACGCGACAATGTCCCATGGGTCGGGCCCCAGCTCTCGGTCGCCACCGGCTCGATGGTGGTTGGCATGAAGCAGGTAGGCCGCGCCTACCAGGGCATGGCGATGGGCGCCATCCACGGCGCGGATGTCCTGGCCAAGGGCAAGGTGATAAGCGGGCTGGAGCAGGCGGAAAAGTCGCGCCCCGCCACCCTCGGCCGGAAGATAACGCGCGGCATGGCAGTGGGGATGCTCGGCTTCTACAAGAAGCAGTTGCAGACCTTCCGGCTCCTCAACATCGAGCCGCGGGAAGAGCAGCTCTACAAGGAGCTGCATGGCGAAGCCAAAGTGAATGTGCTCATGTACCTGCTCAAGCGCTACATGAAGGAGAAGGGCGTCGACCTTGACCTTTCGAGCGAGGAATTCATCAACATCTATGAAATCAAGGTACTCCAGAAGATGAAGCTCAAGGCCGCGCTCGGCCAGGACGGAGACGCATTCCTTCGCGAGCTGCTCAGCGAGAAAGGGACCATAGACGACAAAATCAGGGCCCTTTCAGGCCACCTCCGCTCCCAGGGGATATTCTTCGATGAAGCAAGGATATCCGGGGTATTGGCGAAGCTGAACGCAATAGAGTCCATGCAGGTTGCCGGCTCGGAAAAATACTACGCGCTCATGGAATATCTCCGTGAGGCGCACAAGACAGACATATCCAACCTTGATTTCCGCGGCGCTGCGGGAGTCACCCCGGAAAAGGACAGGTTTTATTTCTGGCTCGGCAGGAACGAGCTCAAATTTGAAGGCCAAACCGGCTCCTACGATGACACCTGGTCATTCCTCTTCCTCCGCAACCTTGTGGAGCAGGCCGACAAGGGCAACCTTGCGGAGGGGCGGGCATCTGTCTTTGACATTGCAAAATTCACATGGCTCCAGGTGACCAACGAGCTCTTCGGCCTCATCCCCTCAAGCACAAAGGGCCTTGATGCAGATATTTCCCTTGCAATGAAGCGGGCCGAGAATTACCTTGCCACCCTGCTTACCGGCAAGGGCAGGGAGTCTTATGACAAGCTTTTGGAGGGCATGGGGGCGGACGCGGACCTTTTCCAGATGCTCTATTCCGGCAGGGTGTCAGGCACGCCCGAGGCGGGCGGCTCGGTTTCCCGCGAATTCGGCCCGGACCCCGAGAACTGGAAGCTCGACATGAAGGGCTACTGGCTTCTGATGGGGACGCAGACCTCCGCCGGCCCCCTCGCGCGCGTTTCCGTGGCGAACGAGGCAAAGGACATGTCCGAGGGCGGCTCATTCCAGAAGGACCCCGGCCAGAGGCCCGCGGAATTCCGCTTTGCAAAGGGAGACTCAGTAATGTCCGCATACACATACGATTTCCTCTATTCCAGGCTGAAAGACAAGGTTGGCGGCAAGCACCCCAACGCGTACTACCATACAAATGATGAAGACAGGTTCCTGAAGAACGTGCGCGATGCATACCGCCAGCGCTACTGCGAGATGAACAACATAGAGCGCAGCTACATGGAAACGCTTTATGGCGCGGACGGCGCAAACGCATACATCGACATGAAAATGCGCAATGAAAAGTTCATGGAAAACCCGATTGACTTCCGCGCGCTGGGTAGCCACACCTGGATAAAGGTGAGGGAAGGCGCATATGTCCCCTACTTTGCAGGCATGAGGGTGAGCGATGCGGAAGGCATAGTGAACGGCCGCCTCTCAGTAAAGATAAACGGCCAGTGGTCGGAATTCCACCCCGAAGAGGTTTCCTGGAGGGTGATGCTGTCCAAGCTGGTGGACAAAGATAACGAAGCGAAGAACCTCGCGCACCGCGCGCACCTGCTCTTCAACCAGCAGCCCGACGAAACGGGCTATGAGGGCGAGGCCCGCAACCGCTTCACAAACGAAGTGTGGCGTAAGAGGATGGAAGCCCTTGCGGACGGCGCTGCCGCATGGGGCAAGAGGACCGGCAACGAAAAGGCCGCGGCTTCCATGGTGTATGAAATCTGCTCCTCCCTCAGGTGGGACACCAACGCCATGGACAGGTCCGGCCTCCTGGACATAAGGCAGAGGAGCGAAACCACCAGCGGCAAGAGCCTGCTGGGCAGGTATTCCCTTGCATTCGCCCGCGGCTGGGAAGCGGCAATGATGAGCACTTTCCTTCCGCAGACCAAGGTGATGTTTGACCTTGCCGCCAATTCCGAGTATTACCGCGACAACATCAACCGCCTCAGCGCCTCAATTGCGCGCGGGGATTTCTACGCGGACAATCCAGACCTCGCAAAAACATACACCGAAGTGAACCGCTCGATACGCCGCTACCATGAGGTGTGGGACGACACAATCACGAGGGACCCGAGGGGCAACACCACGGCCATTGGCTCCCAGTTCATATTCGCATCCTACTTCCACCACGGCCCTGCCGTGCACTTCGACCCTTACTGGAACGCTGACGCGCTCAAGCACAGGAAGGGGGAGTTCTGGGAAAGGATAAGGACTGCGCCCCTGGCCGTGAACTGGCTGGTCGGCGCGCCCTTCGTGCTCATGTACCGCGGCATGCAGACCGCCCAGTATGGCTACCCCACCCGCCAGGACAAGTCCTTCAACCCGATGAACAACTGGATGATTGGCAGGCAGAGGACGCTGGAGGGGATGCGCTCCTTCTTCAGCCCGTTCTATACCGGGATTGACTTTTCCGCGGACACTTACAGGCGCTCTGCGGCACAGGTATCCACCTGGGCGTTCTCCCCGTTGATGGGCCTCCCGGTGGTTGCGAACCGCATTAAGGATGCCCTGCCGAGGTCCATAAACAAAGAAGGCTGGCCGATGAAATGGCTGGACAAAAGCGTCGGCTGGATAGGCGAGCACGAGAGCTATGCAAGGGTGGAGGATTACGACGAGGCGGCCTACCGCCCGTATTACATAGAGCAGCAGCGCATTTCGGAAAAGCTCCTCGGCCCGCTAATAAAGAAGAACTTCGGAGGCCGCGAGCTCAGGAACGGCCTCAGGAGGACCCACGAGGACTCCGAATACATCTACAAGAACACCAACGTGGTTTGGGGCAATGCAAACCCCGGAGCTTCCTACCTTGACTTCGAGCACAGCATGCGCATAGACCCCAAGCTCGCAATACACCTTTCCACTGCCTCCAAGTATTCATCCTACTTTGCGCAGGACGACTACATACGCAAGCAGGCAAACACCGGCACGATAAAGAGGCCGGTCCACATAATGCAGCTGGCAGCCGAGCGTGAGATGGAGCAGCGCCATTACGGAGAAACCGTCGGCGGCGCATTATTGCACAATCCGCTCGCCGCATGGATAAACCCCGCGCTGTTCATGTACTATGGCGGCGGCGTGCCCGTCCTCGCCAACATGAGCCTGAATAACCTGTATCAGCACAAGTACAAGCACTGGAGGGAGCAGTATGCGGAGAAGAAGATGGAATATGTGAACCTCGACAAGACTGAGCAGAAGAACTACATCCGAGGAATGCTCGCCTCCACGGTCTATTCCATCCCCGGCAAGGTCGGCGGCGCGGTCGCGGAAAAGGTCGGGCTCGGCGAATACCCGTCCATCTACAGCACGAAGACCAAGTACTGCCCGCACTGCAGGAGCCCGATGGCAGCGGGAAGCACCTGCCCGTCCTGCAAGAAGAGGACGATCTGCCCGCACTGCCACCAGCAGGTGCAGACGAACCTTTACCATTCATGCACAAAGAGGGGCAACAAGCCCACGCGGCTGAAATACAACCCCAAGACCGGCAATTACGAAGCCGCCGGGTTCGGCTGGTGAGAACGGATATATAAATTGCGGTTGAATGAAAAATGAGGAGTGTGGACATGAAAAAGCAATTCATTTTCCTTCTTGCGCTTTCCATGATGCTTGCGGGCTGCGCATCCTTGGACAATTATTTCATAACTGAGGGCGACGTCGAGCCGCCCTCCCTCGACTACTCCAACCTCGGCGCGTGCGAAATAGGCGAATGCACCTGCATGGTGTGCAAGAACTACACTCCCTGGTGGCCCCTGTCCATTTTCTACGAAAGCTCCCTCGAGGACGGGGAATGCGACTTCCGCACCCCATGCACCGAGAGCGACTTCCTGAAGTTCGCGGACGGCAGCTATCCCGAAACGATAACGATGTTCATGATAGGGCAGGGAGGCACCTTTGCGGAATTCAACGACGCGAACCCCTACTGCAACAATTCCTTGCAAATGCCCGTGAAGTGGGTCTATTCCGGCGGGCCCTTTGAATACCCCATCCCGGACGCCCAGCGAGCCCGCTGCTTCCTTGAGAAGGGCGCAATCCCCGTATATTTGCTCTATTCCGAAGGCGCGGACGTAGACCCCTCCCGCGCCGCGGAAATCGCCGCGGAATTCGAAGGCGTGGGGCCCGTGGTGCTCACCGCTGAAATGAATTTCAACTCCTCAAGCCCGGAAATCCTCGAGAACGTGAGCCGCCAGATTACCGGCATGAAGAGGGAATGCCCCAACTGCCTCATTGCGCTCTCCCCGCACCTCGGCGACTACGAGGGCGTGAAGGCGCTCATGTCCCGCGCAGACGTCCGCGCATCAGTGGACATAGTCGCCTTTGGCATAGACAGCCGCAATTTCACTACCTGCAACCCCGCAGCAATCTACCTTGAGGCGCTCAACTTCTCCCAGTTCATGCTTTACGAATACGGCAAGCCCAGCCTCTGGGCATACATGCTCTTCGACCAGGCGGAAAGCGCGGACGGCAGCTGCACCTGGGATGCAACCACGGTCTCCGCGGCCTATTCGGACTTCTACAACTACCTCCCCGCATTTGTGGATTACGGGGTAATCGGCGCGGCGCCCTATTCCCTCTACGGGCAGGGCGCGCTCGGCTGCAAGAACTGCAGCATGATGGTGAACCTTGAAACCCCCGAAGCTCCGGTGCAGGGCGCATGGTTCTCCAACTGCCAGAGGTACTACACCTCCCGCGGGGTGATGCCTGTTGTCTATTCCGACAAGCCCGGCACGAAGTGCTCCTTCGGCGGCAACTACTTCATGTACACCAACATCCCCGATACGATTTCAACCGTGCCCGAAGATTACGAATCGGTCGAGCCCATGGATGCCTTCTACCGCTGCGACGCCTGCGTTTACGAGGAGGAGGTCCCGGGCATGGACACCTCCCCTTCCCCGAGGGCATTCAGCTCATCTTACTGCGACGAGTATTCGCTCGTTGGGTACTATGCCGACCTGCGCGACCTGGACCCCGCATTCGTGCTTTCCATAATCTGGCAGGAGAGCGGCTTCAACGAGTGCTCCATAGGCACGAGCGGATGGGGGGGCCCGGGCACCTGCGCAAACCAGAACCGCCTCTCCACGTACGAGGACATCGCCCGCGGGGTATGCCCGTCCAAGTCCGTTTCTTCCGGGGAGACGCTCTGCTCATACGGGCTCATGCAGACGTTCATGCCTCCGGAATGGCTATGGGACGATGCAGGCATAGAAGGGGAGGAGCGCCTCGAAGTTGCAATCGCCTGCAAGGGCGAGGACGAATATTTCAACCCAACATATGCCCCCCACAGCCTCTGCCAGGGGACCAACCACCTCCGCGGCAAGATGCTCAACGCGAAAGCATTCGTAAACGCCCACGAATCCCAGCTCGGCCTCTCCGCGATAAGGGGCGACCGCGAGCTCTACGATGCGGTAAAGAACCTCGACATAATGTACTTCACGATTGCGTACTACAAGAGCACCGATTACGGGGAAATGGAAAATGCAGTGAACCGGTTCGCCGCACAGCGCAACATTGACGATGGATATTGCGATGCGAACCCGGACGACGAATGCTGCGCCTCCTCCGGCCCGAAGACCAACTCGTGCTGCAACAACCAGCATGATTTCCCCTCCTATGCCCAGTACTGCCTGAGCAACGACGATTACGATGAATTTTCCCCGGTGAGGGTTGCGGAGCGCTACCGCATGTATTTCAAGGTGAGGGACACCTGCGGGTACTGCGACAAGGAGGGCTGGCTCGCGAACCTCAAGCGCTTCCTCAGCAACCTCGGCATAAGCGTCGCGGAGCCCACGGAAGCCTCAACGCTCCCCCCGGCCACCCCCCCGGACGTGCCGCACCCTATTGACTGAGCTTCTTCTTCAAATAGAAATAGCTTCTCCGGGAAATGCCCAGCCGCCTTGCCTTCCCGTCCGCGCTGAGCTTCATCCCGATTACCCTCTTCGCCTCCTTCTCATCCCACTTGCGCGGCCTGCCCCTTCTCTTCTTCTCCACAATTACGCGCACGCTCCCCCTGAGCGCCTTCATGACCTTCGGCGGAACAGTTGCGGCAACCCCCTCGCTCATTCGCACGGTTTTCGCGGAAGTTGCATCGAGGATAAGCGCAAAGACCCTCCTGCTGGGCTTCACCTTCACGATGACCTCGTCAACATCCGGGCTGGAGAGGAGCAGCTCCTCCATCTCCTTCCTGCTCCCGGAGAGCTCAACGCGCCTTCCTGAGGAACTCACTTCCCCTTCCCCCTTTCTCTATTTTCTCAAGTATCTTTGCCGCGGATTCCACGTCCTTGACCGGCATCCCGAGGTATTTCGCGGCCCATGCCGCATCCTTGCCGCTCTCCGAAACCAGCACAGCGGCGCCGAGCCTCTTCCCGTTTATGGGCAGCCCCTTCCCCTCAAGCTCCAGCTTCTTCATGAGCACCCTGTCCGCAGGCAGCCCCTCCTCAAGCCTGCCGAGCTCCTCAAACAGCGCGGCCTGCTCAACCCCCGGCTTCACCGCCATCGAGGGGTAAAGGTTCTTCCTCTTCCTCCCCTCCTCCGAAGTTGCAAGGTAGAACTTGAACATGGGCGAAAGCAGCAGCAGGGAAGCCATCTTCCCGACCTCCTGCTTCCTCCTCTTCTTCCTGCGCATGAGCTCGACCGAAAGGTCCTTCCCCATCTCCAGCTTCCCGCCTTTCTTCTTCAGGAAGCCCGCCTTCTCCAGCTCTTTCTTCACTCCCCCAAAGCCCTCCACGCGGTCCATGCGCGCGTCCGGCCTTATCCCGTGCTTCCTGAGTATTGAATTGTATTTCTTAACCTCCCCCTTCTCCTCTGCCTCGAGCCATCCGCCCACTTCGCCGGCAGCATAGTTCACCACCGCGGATGCAAGCGCGACCCTCACCCCTTTTGAAGAGATTATGGGCACCCTGCGCGTGCTCGGACGCACCGCAACTATCTCCGCATCCAGCCCGTACCTGCGCACTATGTCCATCTCTATGTTGTCAGGGTTCTCGAGCTGCGCGGTGAAGCTCTCCCCGTGCACCTTCACGCGCACGCTGAAGCACTTCTTCCTCTCCGCCGCAAGCTCCACGCGGTCCATGATTTCCCTGTAAGCGATAATGCCCTCCTCCCCTGCCTGCATCAGGCTCCCGATGTGATTCCCGTCAAGCGGAGTATGGTCCACAATGTCCGAATACCCCTGCTCCGCGAAATTCTTTGCCACCTTGTGCGCGTCCAAGGCAATGCTCACTCGCGCAAGCGAGAGTTTCTTCAGGTTTGCAATGTACTTGAAATAGCCCACCTGCTTCTTCAGGTCCGCCCATTCCGCCTCGCTCAATTCCCCTGCCTCATCCATCGTCCTCTTGAGCAGCCCCTTGAATGGCGCGGAGAAGCCCGCATCCATCATCGTTTCCTTGAGCTCCTCGAGCTTGAGGATGTTCCCCTCATCAAAAGGCCTTGCGCCGCCCAGCAGCCTATTCGCATTCTCAACATGTGCCATTGAAGGCAGGTTTATGGAAGCCATTTTTCTCCCCCTATTTTCTCCCGTATGTATTCTCCCACGAAAGTGAGCTTCTGGCCCTGCAGGGCGTCCTGCTCTATCTTCTTCTTGCTCTTGAGCACCTTCTTGAGCTCCTTCACCCATTCCTTGTGCCTCGAAATCCACGGGTACTCCATCATCTCCTGCGCGCGCTTGACGTCTATGTCCTTTGCCTTGATGGTGAGCTTCTTCAGGAAGTCGTATTCGTCGATGTCTCCCATCGTCACGCCGATGAACTTCGCCTCCGGAATGGAAAAGTCCCTCCCGAGGTACGCAAGGTTCATGCTGCCCGTTTTTATCGTCCAGTAGATGTACCATCCCCATGCGTCGCAGTCAGTGAACACATACACCGGCAGCCCCTTGTCCGCGAGCTTCCTTATCAGCCTCCTGCATCCCCTTGATGCCTGCCCTTTAGGAGTAATAAGTATGCAGTTGTCCTTCTTCCAGAACTGGTCCTCGTTCAGGCGCTGCCATAGTGCGTCCTTCTCCACAACCAGCACATATTTTGCGTTTACATCCACAAAGTCCATGCCATTGTCCACGTCGCTGGGGACCATCCAGCCGCTGCGCCCCTGCTTTGCGCAGTTTATCTTCGTCTCCTCGCCCCCGAAGCTGTCCGTAACCACCATGTTGCCCGCGACCACGCCCTTCCTGTCCGTGGTGAGGTGCAGGTCCTCCCTCTTTATCCCGAGAGAAACCTCCAGGTCCTCAATGAGCGCGTTCGATTCGCTCTGCTCTGAAAACAAATCCTCATCCAGGTCCTCCCCCAATGAAAACTTCAATTGGTAGAAAAGGCCCCTGATGCTCGTGTGCAGGCCCTCCTGCAGGAACTTCTTCGTCTTGTTCGCGACCGCCACCGTCTGCATGAAGGTGCGCGCCTGCGAAACGTTCAGGAAAGTCCTCTCTTCTTTCTTGGCCCCGAGCCGCAGGAACCCGTATGATTCGTCGAAGTCTATGTTCCCCCTGCTCCTCAGCGGGGTCTCGAAGGTGGGCGATTTCTCCTTCTCAACCTGCGCCACCATGCTCTTCCCGAGCTTCTCAAGCTTCTCAAGCGCCGCCTTGTCGCTCATGCTATTCGAACCTCCTCTCTATTATGGAGGTAAGCGTCTCCTTCAGCTTCCCCTCCTTCTCCCCCTCATCCGCGAGGTCTGCAAGGTCGCTTGAAAGCTGGCCCACATACCTCATTATCACCTTCCTCTTCTGCCCCTTCTCCTTCTCCCGCCTTTTCCCGGAGAGATGCCTCCCCACGTTCCTGAGCGATTCCTGCACCGCATTCCTTATCTCGTCCACCACCTCCTCCTCGTCGGAGATGGATTGCTTCCCCGCGGAGGTGTAGGGCACGTGCACGCTGGAGAAGTTTATGAAGAGGGTAAGCGGCTCATCGTCAAAGTTCCTTATGTTGTACCTCTTCCAGTCAATGTTCTTCACCGTGGCGGTAATCGCGCAGCCGCCCGCGTCGAAGAGCAGGGGCGCGCGGTTCGCGAACCTCATGAGCTCCCCTCCAGGGGAGGGCTTCTGCCCGCCGTACGCAATCCCAACCTCAACAGTGAACGGTATTCCGCCGCGGTATATTTTCGGCGGCCTCTCGGTAACGTAAACGAATTCCGGCCCCAGTATGTTGTTGAGCGACTTCTCAACCTGCCCCTTCCCTATCGGTATCACGCTATTCGTCGCAGGCGCAATCCACTTCACCTTCTGGAACGCGCGCACTATCCTCTCCGCCTGTTCCCAGTTCAGCCTGTCCGGCTTCATCCCCAGGTCCACGTCCGGGACGAGTTCCTGCAGTTCCTTCACCTTGTTCAGGCTCACCCTTGCGAGCTCGTTCTGCATGAATGCCGAAAGCCGGCTGTAGCCCCCTGCCCTCTTGGACATCTCCAGCAGGTCGTGCGCCCCCAGCCCGAGCGGGTGCGGCTTCACCTCAAATGGCCTCGGGGGGAGCTGCTCCACCGAGCGCGGGAATTCGAACCTCGCGCCCTCAGGGTCGTTGAATATGATTGTTGCGTGGGGGTTCGCAAGCGCGGTCCTGCGGAGATACTCGTGCACGCCCTTTGAGCTCTTCTCGTACTTCACGTCCCCAAAGAGAGCATCTACGTAGAGCCCGCGGCCGCCTTCAGGCGAATCCCCCTCCACGACCTCGGTAAGCACAGCCTTGTTCGACTTGAAGTCGATGCCTATGTCTGCCTTCACCCTTTTCCCGCCGTAATCCGAAACGACCTTCACGTGCTGGCCGGTCGTTATCAGTGAAAACATGGTGCAGCCCGTGGCGCCGATGCCCTGCTGGCCCCTCTGCTGCATATAGCGGTTGAATTTGCTGCCCGCAAGCATCACCCCGAGCGCCCTCCCTATATGGCTCTTCGGGATGCCGGGCCCGTTGTCCCGCACCTTCACGCGGACCTTCTCCTCGGGCGCGTTTTCCACCCAGACCTCAATCTCAGGCATGATGCCTGCCTCCTCGCAGGCGTCCAGGGAATTGGTTATGTATTCATGGACGATGGTAGTAAGGCTGCGGACCTTCCCAGAGAACCCCAGCATCTGCCTGTTCTTGGTGAAGAATTCCGCAACGGAATACTCCTTGAACTTGGAGAACGCATCGCTCATTTTCCCCTCAGCCTCTCAAGCATTATCCTGTCCCTTGCCTTCCCAAGGAAATGGACGAGAGCCGAGTGCTTTGCCCCGCGCAGGATGATTTCTACCGCATCCTTTGCGAGCTCCATTGTCTCCGCCGGGGCAATTATCCCAATCGTGTGCCCGTACACGCTCAGTCTCGAATCGGTCGCCTCTTCTATCTCGCCCTTTATCTTCCCTTCTTCCCCGATTACCCTTCCCTTCACCCTCCGGATTGCATTGTCGCTGTTGCACCATTCGCGGAGGTCGATGAGGAAGAATGAATAGTTGTCTTTAAAAAGCATCATGGCATCCTTGGGCTCAAATCCCCTTCCGATTGCCTTCACGACGTCCTTTGCGAACCAGCACCCCACGTTGTCCCCGCCGATGTCCACTTCCCCGTCTTCGCTTACCTCGAGCTCCACTTTGTACTGCTTCTCTATGCGCTTCTTCACCCTGCCGTCCCTGCCCATAAGGGCGCCCACTCGCTCTTTCGGAATCCTCACTACTTCCATCTCAGGCTACCTCATTTCACGTGGGCGAGCAGCTCAGTCCTGGTCCTCTCGCTCACGAGCTCCCTTGCGATTTCCATCGCATCCTCCCCCCTGTACACCGAAACAATGAGCTGGATGAGCTCCTTCGCCTCCTTCTCCCCGAGGCGGTTGAGGAGCTTGACGGCCTCTTCCCTGAGCCCTTTCGCATTCGCCCTCACGATTTCCGCAAGCACGTTCTTTGAATACGGGTCGTATTCGTACGGGTATATGGAGAGCGCCTTCTTCGCCACCTCCAGGTCCCTGGATTCCCTGAGGTGCTCCAGCACCACCTTCTTCGCCCGCATGTCCCAGTCGTCCATCATCTCCGCGAACAGCTTGTCCACTTCCCCGTCTTTCCCGTGCAGGAGCGCAAGCGCCTCGAGCGAATAAATCTGCGGCTCGTTGATTTCCGTCTTTGAGATGTTGAGCAACTGCTTCCTGAGCCTCTCCACCAGCCCCGCGTCGCCCAGGTGCGCCACGTAGGAGAGCACCGATTCCGGCGGCCTCCCGCCCGCGAGCATGCCCTCCAGCCATCCGGCGAGCTTCTCCGGGTCCTTCTTGTACTGGTTTCCCAATGCAATCATGAAGTTGAGGTCCGGCCCCTTTTTCCTGTTATACAGGTTGTCAAACAGCCTCGGGAGCGCATCCTCCCAGCCGCCTTCGGCAATCATGTCCATGAGGCACTCCGCGAGGCGCGCCTGGCTCACTTTCACCCTGTAGCGCTTCGCGTCCTCGGTGAGTATGCTCGAGCCCACGTTCACTATCGCTTCCCTGCGGGTGTCGTTCGCCTTCACCTTCTTTGCGAAATCATCGTTGTCAATGCAGGCCTTCACAAGCATCCAGAACGCTTCCCTCGGGTTGGTGTCCGAGGAGAACTTGTACTTGCCCAGCTTTGCTATCTCCTCAGGGACATCTGGCGGTGGCTGCTCTTTCTCGTCATGAACCATGCATATCCCTTAGGCGGAGAACCTTTATTAATCTAATTTAACCGCGCCGCCGAGAGCAACTTATTTAAACAGTTCCCAAGAACATAGGAGATGCTTATTTGCCCCTGTAGCTCAGCGGTAGAGCGCGTGCTTGGTAAAGCTTTTTGGCTTCGGGCTTCCCGCGGCCAAAAACCTTGGAAAAAGGCATGAGGCTTCCCAAAGCCTTCTGGCTTACAAAAAGCACGAGGTCGTGAGTTCAATCCTCGCCGGGGGCTTCTAATCCTACAAAAAGAAGAACATAGCCGCCAATATAGCGTAAACAGCAAGCAGCAGCGCCCCTTCAAACCAGTTGGTCTCCCCGTCCTTTGATATGTCATTCACTATCAATGCCGCGGAGAACACCGCAAGCACCTCAAAGATGGTAAATGCCATGTCCATGGGAGTGCCCATGAGCGCGCTCAGCACGACCAGCAAAGGAGCTACGAAAACCGCAATCTGTATGGACGAGCCTACAGTGGTCACGAGCGCGAGGTCCATCTTTTTCTTCATTGCAAATGCAACTGCAGTCATGTGCTCCGCAGCGTTGCCCGCCAGCGCAACGAGCACGGCGCCGATGAACACCTCGTTCCAGCCGATCACCTCGCTGAGGTGCTCCAAAGTGCCAACAAATATCTCGGATTCCACGCCCACAAATATGGTCGCTATTATGAGCACGGTTGCAGCATATCTCTTGCTCCAGTTGGGCTTCCCGTGCTCCCCGCCCCTGAACAGCTCCCTGTGCGTAATAAATGAGTATATGAGGGAGAGTGCGTAGACCGCAAGAAGCAGCACAGCAACAACGAGGCTGAGCGCCTCCGTGTTCTCCGCATGCACCGGGCTGCTCATGAAGAATATGGAAGGTATGAGGAAGCCAATTATCGCGAGCACGAGCAGGCTGCCGTTCATTCCCGCAGCGTGCGCATTGAACTTCATGGTCTTGTATTTTGCGCCCCCGAAAAGCGCGCTCAGCCCGAAAACAAGGAGCAAATTCCCTATTATGCTGCCCGTTAGGGACGCCTTCACTATCTCGAAAAGCCCTTCCCTTATCGCTATTATGCCGACGATGAATTCCGTCGCGTTGCCGAAGGTCGCATTGAGGAAGCCCCCGATGTTGGGGCCGAGGTATTTCGCAAGCTCCTCGGTCGCCTCGCCCATCTTCGCGGCAAGGGGAATGATTGCAAGGGCAGAAACCGCAAAAAGCGTGAGGTCATCCGCGCCGAGGAAAGCGAGGGCGATGCTTATGGGCACGAACACGAGCAGCAGGTCAATCTTTCCCATCGGAAAACCTCTCCTTCTCCTGTGCAATCCTTTCAAGCGTCTTTTTTATGTTTTTCCAATGGCCGCCCTCCCAGTAGAACTTGCCGCATGAATGGCATATCCAGCACATTCTCCCCTCCTCAATTACGTCCGCAGGGACTTCGCCCCCGGAAGGCTCGGCACGCTCCAGCCCCCCTCCGCAAACCGGGCAGAGCGTCTTCTCGGGGAAATGCCCCTCAAGCCGGTAATGCGCGAGGATGCGGCCCAAATCCTCCTCAAAGCCGCACTGGGGGAGCAGGAAGCACTCAAGCCCGTAGCCGCGCGCCTTTTTGCAGAGCGCCTCGTCTTTTGTAAGGAGGACAAGCCTTTCATCTATTGCTTTTTTCAAAAGCGCGTCGTCATCAAGGCGGGCATCGTATTCCGTACGTATCCCCAAAAGCCGGAGCCATTTTGCGGTGCGCTTGAGCATCTCGTCGGCAAGAAAAACAGGTGCGGGGCGCGCAGCTTCCGTGCGCTCACCCCACGAGGGAAATCTTCACGAAGACGGAGTCCGGGACCTTTATTCGGAGAAGCTGCCTTATGGTCTTCTCGTCCCCCTCAACCGCAATGAGGCGCTTGGAAATCCTCTTCTCCCAGTGCTCGTACGTATCAGAGCCATCCCCGCAGGGCGTCCTGCGCGTGGGTATGTTAAGCCTCCTCCGCGGGAGCGGCACAGGGCCGACCACTTTCATGTTCAAAGCGCGCGAAAGCTCCTGCACCTGGCTTATCACCATGTCCAGGTCCGCCGGGCATTCGCTCTTGAGCACTATCTTCGCCTTCGTCATCCAATCACTCTAAATGAAAATAAAATGGAAAAGGGAGGGCCTACTTCTTGGGCACGACGTCGAGAACGACGCCGGCCGCAACGGTCTGGCCCATATCCCTGATCGCGAACCTGCCGATGGGCGGGAAGTCGGAGAACTTCTCCAGCACAACCGGCTTGAGCGGCTTCACCTTCACCACCGCAACGTCACCCGTCTTGATGAAGTCCGGCTTGCCCATGGACTGCCCTGTTTTCGGGTCCTTCTTTTCCACAAGCTCGATTACCTTGCCGGCAAACTGCGCGGTGTGCACGTGGAACACCGGAGTGTAGCCGATGGAGATCGCGGTTGGGTGGTTGAGCACCACAACCTGCGCGGTGAATTCGTCAGCAACGGTAGGCGGAGAATCGGCAGAGCCGATAACGTCTCCCCTCTTCACGTCCTTCTTCTCAACGCCCTTCACGTTGAAGCCGACGTTGTCGCCCGGAACCGCCTCGGTAAGCTCCTGGTGGTGCATCTCAATTTTCTTCACCTCCCCCTTTGCTCCGGAGGGCGAGAATACCACGTTCATGTTCGGCTTCAGCACGCCCGTTTCCACCCTGCCGACCGGCACAACGCCGTGGCCGGTGATGGTGTAGACGTCCTGCACCGGGAGCCTGAGCGGCTTGTCCGTGGGCTTCTCCGGGGCCTCGAACTTGTCGAGCTGCTCCAGGAGGGTGACTCCCTTGTACCAGGGCGTCTTCTCGCTCAGCTTCGTTAGGTTGTCCCCGTTGTATGCGGACACCGGGATGAAGGACACCTTGTCCATCTTGTAGCCCATGCCGCCGAGGAGCTTTGTCGCCTCCTCCTTGACCGCGTTGTACTTCGCCTCGTCGTAGTTCACCGCGTCCATCTTGTTGAGCAGCACCACGAGCTGGTTGATGCCGAGCACCTTCGCAAGGAACGCGTGCTCCTTGGTCTGGGGCTGGACGCCGTCCTTCGCCGAAATCACGAGCGCTGCCGCGTCCGCCTGGGACGCGCCGGTGATCATGTTCTTCACGAAGTCCCTGTGCCCGGGCGCATCGATGATGGTAAAGTGGAACTTGGGGGTCTCGAACTCCTTGTGTGCCACGTCGATAGTGACGCCCCTCTCCCTCTCTTCCTTGAGAGTGTCCATCGTGAACGCAAACTCGAAGGTCTGCTTCCCCACCTTCTCTGCCTCCTCCTTGAGCTTCCTGAGCTGCTGGTCAGTCAGCGCCCCAGTCTCGTAGAGTACACGCCCAACGGTAGTCGACTTTCCTGCGTCGACGTGCCCGATGAACACTATATTCATGTGGTCTTTCTTAGCCATTCTTACACCTCAATAACACCAAAAATCCGTGCCTTCGCACGAAAAATTGTGGAATGAATTTACAATGGTTTATTTTAAAAAGGTTTCTTCGGGCCCCACTTCGGAGCCGGCCGCGCCCGCCAGCATGAACAGGAAGTTTCTCTCATTCCCGCCCGCGGCGAACCTCACCATGTATCTGCCCTCCCCGTTCCTGGGCTTCAGGAGCTTCACGTCCGCCCCGCATGCCTCCAGCACATCCGCAGCCTGAAGGACATCCATTCTTTCCACTTCGCTGAAATTCACCAGCGCCACATTGTGCAGCATGATGGTGCATATGAAGTTCAGCTCATTGAAGCCGGATACCCAGTGGGGCGCAGCGACCCCGCGGTTCCTGAGCAGGTAATCCACCATCCTGTCGTTGTATCCTACCACGTGCAGGGCATTGGTCAGGAACTCCGCTTCCGCGCCTTCGATGCCGTTCTCGCGCAGCTCCCTGAAAACCGAAGGCCTTATCCCGTTCTCCAGCCGCCCGGTTTCCCCGTCTTCGGAAACAATCACGCCCAGCCCTTCGCTGGTGAGGCTTACGTAATCCGGCCATTCCTTCCTTATGAGCCTCCTGCCGGCAAGGGATTCCATGGTGCCCATGTTCGAGTATATTCTCCTGATAATGCTGTCATCAGAAGCCGCATCCGGGCTCTCCATCATGAGGAGCCTGCCCGAAGTGGTTTTTCCGCTGAACCTGAGGCTGTAGAGGAGCCTGAGCATGTGCCTCTCCCCGATGTCCCGGATGCTCCCTGTGCTGCGGCCGCCCCACCTGCCCTTGCTTATCCCGTCCAGCGCACCGCCTGCCGGCGCCTTTGCCGCGGTTTTCAACTTGGCCATGCTGATAATTGTTGGGCAAAATAGTATATAAATATTACATCTTTTTCCCTCTCCGGGCACTTGCAAGGCTTTTATGCATATCCCAAGAAACAACCTCATGCCCGCAGAGGATGAGATTTACCTCGGGAAGCCGGAGGAGCTGTTCAAGGCGCTTGAGAAGGAGATAACGGGCCCGAAGCTCACGGTGGTGCAGCTCGCGCCCGCGGTGCGCGTCTCCCTCGGGGAGGAGTTCGGGATGGAGCCCGGCGAGGACGTGACCGGGAAGGCAATAGCCCTTCTCAAGAAGCTTGGCTTCGACCACGTGATAGACACGCCCCTTGGCGCGGACATCAACATCTACGAGGAAGCGCTGGACATACTGGAGGCGCTGGAAAAGGGGAACGAAAAGAAGTTCCCGATATTCAACTCCTGCTGCATAGGCTGGAGGCTGTACTGCAAGAACAAGCATCCGGAGCTCTATAGCCTCGTTTCGGAAATCGCATCCCCGCACATGGTGACCGGCTCGGCGGCAAAGCACTTCATCGCAAAGAAGCTCAAAATCCCCATGAAAGATATAGTGGTGGTGAGCGTGATGCCCTGCACGCTCAAGAAATATGAGGTTAAGGAACGCCTCCCATCGGGCCAGCGCTATTGCGACTACGTGCTCACCACGCAGGAGCTCGCGCAATGGGCGAAGAAGAGGAAGCTGGACCTGAAGAAGATGAAGGACGAGCCCCTTTCGGAGCTGATGCCCGGGAGCTCAAAAGGCGGGGTGATCTTCGGCGCAACCGGGGGCATAATAGAGGCGCTGCTCACCACCCTCGCCTATGAAATCGGGCAGGACCCCAAGCTGATCCGCTTCCGCGGGGACCAGGACGTGAAGCACCTGTGCCTGCAGCTGGGGCCGCACCAGCTCCATATTGCTTCTATTTACGGGATAACCAACCTCGACAGGATATTGGATGAAATAAAGCAGGGCGCAACCTACCATTTCGTTGAGGTGATGAACTGCCCCTACGGGTGCGTGGGCGGCCCGGGCCAGCCCGTGCCCGCCACAAAAGAAAAATACATGGCGCGAGCAGCGGGCCTCCGCTCCGCTGCGGACAAGAAAGGGAAGAAGGTCCCGCAGCAGAACCCCACCGTGAGGGAAATCTACGGGCTGCTGCGCTTCAGGCCGCATTCAAGGAAGGCGAAGGAGCTCTTCTACTTCCACGAAACCAGGATATGAGAAAGCCCCTTCCCCAGAGCGCCGCCCGCCAGCGCGGTGAATAGCTGTGTCATCCCCATTGCGGCAAGGAATGCCGCGGGCACGAGGCCGAAGCTGAACAGCGCATAAGCCGAGCAGAACAGGAATGCGGCTTTGGCGCCTGCGCCCAAAAGTGCGCCGGAAAGGAAGCTCTTCTTCGCAAGCGCAAAGTATTTCACGGCAGCCGCAAGGATGAAGTTGCCCGCCCAGATGAAGGGCGCCATATACAGCAAATAGATTGTGAAAGGGCCGAAAAGCATTCCCGCGGCAACGGCGCCCATGCTGGGGAGCACAAGCACCGGCAGCAGTTTCCTCCACCCGAAGTGCAGCGCGCCAGCAACTATGAGCGAATTCACAACTGCGCCGGTGAGCAGCTGCGGGTGGGGCAGCAGAATAGGAGTGGTGAAAGACAGGAAGCAGAGCCCGGCAAACACAATGAATTCCCTTTCCGCGGCAAACCCGCATTCCCTCTCCTGCAGGAACATTTCCCTCATGCTCCCGCTATTGCCCTTCAATCTTATAAAACCAGGGTAAAAGAATTGGGGGGAGATGGTATACCGGCAAGGCGCCATCTTCCCTCCCACATCACCCGCTTTTCGAACTTGCGAGCAAAACCTATAGCCCCGCACAGTTTATAAGCGGTGCGTTTCACGTCGGGGCGTGTTTTACGCAATTTTCCACAAAATTTCCAAAATGTTTATATCCTTTCTCCCCCAATTGCATTCATGCGGAGCATATTCTTTTGCGCTATGGCTGTTTTCGCCCTTTTCATCCTTGGTTGCACCACGCCGGAAGAGCCCCTCCCTTCCGAAGAGGGGCCGAAAATAGAGGTAATCGGCGCGGATGTCCCGGAAGAGCAGCAGAACGATACCGAGCTCATGCAGAAGGCGCTCGAGGAGCGGGACCCCAGCTATTGCCTCAAGGTGCCCCCCGAGCTCAAGGAGGAGTGCATCCTTCCCATCTCAAACGACTCGTTCTCCAACTGCCTCATGCTCACTACTTACGAATACAAGCGGGGCTGCCTGTTCCACATCGCCTACCTTGAAAATGACATGTCCGTCTGCGACCTGCTGCTGGGCGAGGACAGGGAGGAGTGCATAGAGGAGCTCGCCCCCCCGTGCTCCCTCATAGTGGACGACAACGACCGCTCCACGTGCGTTGCGATGGAGAAGCAGAACTGCACCTACTGCCTTGACGATGACTGCTTCTTCGACTGCGCAATAGAGCACGGGAGCAAGGAGGACTGCGGAAGGATACTGAACGAGCCAAAGAAGGCCGCATGCTACGGGGTGCTCAACTATTCAGATACCTGCAGCGGATTCGTGGAATCCAACAGGGACCTCTGCTATTACAAGCTGGCAGTGGGCACGGACAACCCGAGCTACTGCTACCCGATAGACGGCTATTATGCGCTTACGCCCCTTGACTACGACTGCTTCTACCATTTCGCGGTGGAAAGGGAGAACTACAACTTCTGCGCAGGGGTAGGGCTGCTCTATAAGTGGGACTGCTATACCGACTATGCGCTCTACAAGAACGATGTCAATGCCTGCTACGCAATCGACCCCCGCGCTGAAATCTCATGGAACCTCTGCTTCAACGAGTATGCGCGCGCGTACTGGAAGCCCTCCGCGTGCAACCCCATCACGAAGCTCACGAGGTACCGCACGGACTGCTTCGCATACACCATCCTCAATGCGACCTCGCTTGAATACTCGGAATGCATTGCCGTGATAGACGAAGCGTGGAAGGACAAGTGCTTCTCCCAGATGGCTTACCTATCAAGCAACAGGCAGATATGCAATTACGTCGAGGACCTGGGGATAAGGGACATCTGCTACTCTTATTTCCAGTAGCTCACTTCCCTTCCTTCTTTTCAGGCTTAGGTTCTTCCGTAGGGGCTGCTTCCTCTTCCTTGGGAGCAGGCTTTTCCTCTTTCTTCTCCTCTTTCGGGGCAGGCTTTTCCTCGGCTTTCTTCTCCCCGGCCGGCTTCGCCTCCCCCTGCTTCTCCCCTTCGGCCTTTGCTTCCTCCGGCTTCTCTTCCGCAGGAGCGGCCTTCTTCTCAGGCTCCTCCTCGAACCTCTCGAAATATTCCGGCCTGTACTGGAATTCGTCGTAGGACTTTATCTTGCCCTGCGACATCTGCAGCTCGCGCGCAAGCATGTAGAAAATCAGCCCGAGCGCCTTGCGGCCCTTGTTGTTTGTGGGCACCACAAGGTCAACGAAGTTGGTCATGTTGTCCGAGTCACAGAGCGCAATCACGGGGATGCCGACCTTCGCGGCCTCGCGGACCGCCTCGCCTTCGCCTTTCGGGTCGCACACGAGTATTATCTTGGGCTCAACGAAAGTGGGCAGCGCGATGTTGGTCATGCTGCCGGGCACGAACCTGCCCCTGTTGAGCTTCACCCCCGTGAGGCCGGAAAACTTCTTTGCCGCGTTTGCGGAGTAGAGCCTTGAGGCGACAACCAGGATCTCCTCCGGCTTGTACTTGCCGAGCATCTTCGCGGCAAGCCTCACCCGCTCGTCAATCTTGCGCAGGTCAAGTATGTAAAGCCCGTCGTCCCTCATCTTGAAGATGAAGGGCTTCATGTCTATCGTCTTGAATCTCGTGCCTATGTGCACCCCTGCCTCAAGGTACCTCTCCTGCGGCACGAGCAGTGAATCCTTTTTCTCCTCTCCAGCATTTTCCTCTTCTGCCATCATAATCCCTCATTTTTTCAGCATGTGGGGCCGCCGAGATTTGAACTCGGATGACGAGCACCCCAAGCTCGCAGGATGCCAGGTTACCTCACGGCCCCGTGTTCAGCTCAAAGCCTCTTGTACTTCTTTATTACCTCCATTCCGTCCACGTGCGTAAGGAACATCCTCCTGCAGCAGTAGCGCTCGACCCCAAGGGAGTCCAGCACCTCTCCGGCAGGCTCGTTCTCGCACCGCTTCTTGTAGTCCTCGTACATGTGCCCTATAACCGCACCGCAGGTAAAGCACCTTACAGGAAATTCCATTGGTTCACCTATATGATTTCTGGAACCTGGCCCTAGCCTTTGGCCCCTTGTACTTCTTGGGTTCGACCCTCCTTGAGTCCTCCCTCAGCAGGTACCTGTCGCTCTCCTTGTATTTCTTCTGCAGCCCTTCGCCGAACCACTGCGCAAGCGCGCGGGCGATTGCGGTCCTGCAGGCCTGCGCCTGCCCCATTGCTCCGCCGCCCCTCACGTGCACCTCTATGTCTACCTTGAGCGCGTCCGGGCCCGCAAGCAGGACCGGCTCCTCTATGATTCCGCGAACGTATTTGTTTCCGAACCCCTTGAGCATGATTGCGTTCACGCGCACACTGCCCTTCCCTTCCTTCACGGTCGCGCGCGCAATCGCTTCCTTCCTCTTGCCCCTGGCATGCTCGGTCTTCGGCCCCTTCTTGCCCTTCTTCGGCTTCTTCACCTTCTTCCTGGGCTTTGCCTCAGGAGCTGGTGCCGGCTTCGCATCAGGTTTTTCCGCCGGCTTCTCAGCCGCATTGGGCGCTTCGGGAGCCTTTTTCTCCGGAGGTTTTGCCTCAGGCTTCTGCGCCTCCTTGGGCTTCTCCGCCGCCTTTGGCTTCTCCTCCGTTGCTGCGGCCTTTTTCCTGGCCGGGGATTTCCTCCTCGAAGCCGATTTCTTCCGGGTTGCTTTCTTTTCCGCCATAACCATCACCTGCTGTGCCCGAGCAGCACGCAAAGCTCTTTTATGCGCATGTACCTGCTCATTTTCCCGAGCTCGGAGCCCTTAATCCTGATTGCGTCCCCCTTGAGGTCCGCGGGCCTCCTTGCATGCACCCTCAGCCTCTTGAACGCGTCCCTTCCGGACTGCTTCTTCCTGTTGAGCATGCCCCTGAAAAGCCTCTTCACGAAGAGGTGCGGGACGTTGGACCACGTGGGGCCCTTCTCAGGGTCGCCCTTGTGCAGGAATGCCCTCCTCTGCTGGTATTTTTCCACGAGGCCCTTCTTGTTCCCGGAAATGACCGCGTTCTCCGCGTTGATTACGTGCACTTCCTCGCCATTGAGGAGCTGCTTTGCAACGTAGGTGCCAACGCGCCCAATCCTGCAGTTGTCCGCATCTATGATAATCATATGAGAATCACCACGTCTTTCCCCTCGGGGTTGTCCCGCACGAGCTGGGAAATGCTCACCGCCTTGCCGCCGCCCCGGGAAATCTGCTCCCTCGCGGCCTCGCTGAAGTTGAACGCAGCAACGGTGACCTTCTTCGAGAGGTACCCTGCGCCGAGCACCTTCCCCGGGACGATTATCGTTCCCCCGTCCATGGAATACTGCTCGATCTTGCTTACGTTGACCGCAGCCCTTCTCCTGGCGGGCTTGGCGAGCTCCCTCGCCACCCTTTTCCAGACGTCCTTGTTCGCCTTCTGCAGCTCGCCTATGAGCTCCAGAAGAACCCTGTTCTCAGGTCCCTTCTTCATAAACACACCCTTCGCCGCCGCAGCGGCTCGCCTCCAGCCGGAGACTTAAACGAGAGTAAAGGTATTTAACCTGGGAAAGGTTTTTATAGCTTCCTCGGAAGCCCCTATGCCGGCTCCCAGATTATCCCGTTGCTTTCGACGAATCCCAGTGAGATGAGCAGCTCGTTCGCGAGCAGCATGGTGCCCAGCACCGCAAGCAGCACGGTGAACCACTTCATGATGTCCCCCGTCTTCGCGGTTATTGCGGTGTTCGCGCCGTACCATGCGCCCATTATCGCGCCCACGAACATCACCAGTAGTATGGGGAGGTTCACGTGGCCCAGCGTCCAGTGCGTCGCGACCGCGGGTATCGCGTATACCACCATTATCGCAAGCGAGGAGGCAACCGCCTTCCTGTAGGGGATGTTCCTTATCTTCGCGAGCAGGGGCACAAGTATTATGCCTCCCCCTATGCCGAGGAATCCCGCAAAGAAGCCGGCGATGCACCCTATGAAAACGTTCTTGAGCACCTTTTCCTTGAGCGTGATTATGCGCGCGCTCTTCTCAACCTTCTTCTGCTTGTAGGTGATGTATGCCAGGAATATGAGCAGCGCGCCCATGATGGTCATTATCGCTTCTGAGGAAACATACTGCGTCATGTACGCCCCGAACACCGAGGCAATGGCCCCGACAATCCCCACGGTGATTACTGTCTTGTACTTGATCAGCCCCTTGCGCTGGTAGATTATCGCGCCGGTGAGCGCTGCGGGGATGGTGAGGGGCAGCGCGGTGCCGATGACCATCTGGCCGGGCATGCGGAGGAGAATGCGGAGCAGGGGTATGTTTATCGTCGCTCCTCCCAGGCCGAACACGCCGGAGAGCACCCCGCTAAAAAGCCCAATAAAAAAAGCTAGGGCTAAGGTTAAGGTTGTGATGTCCATTGCATAAGAGTTAGAATCCCAATAAATAAAACCCTTTGCCGGCTCAGACCGCGGCCCCCTCTATTTCCATCTGCAGGAGCCGGTTGAACTCCACCGCATATTCAAACGGCAGTTCGTCCATGAAGGGCCGGAAGAAGCCGAGCACTATCATCTCCTCGGCCTCGGAGCGCGTGAGCCCCCGGCTCATCAGGTAGAAAAGTTTCCTTTCGCTCAGCCTGCCCGCGCTCGCCTCGTGCGAGACGAAGGAATCCCCGTTGCCCAGGTAAAATCCGGGAATTGAGTTGTTCTTTGAGGCGCCATCCAGCATGAGCCCGTTGCACTTCACGAAGGAGCTGCAGTTCTTAGCATCTTCCTCAATGCGCACATCCGCGCGGAAGGTCGCAACCCCTCCCCCGGAGCTTATGCCCTTGGAAACTATCGAAGAGCTCGTTTCGGGCGCAAGGTGCAGCGCGCGGCCGCCCGAGTCCTGCTCCTGCCCCTTCGCGGCAATTGAAATTGAAATTATCTCCCCCTTTGCGCCCTCCCCTGCAAGCACAATTCCCGGGTATTTCATGGTTATGCGGCTGCCAAGGTTGCCATCCACCCACGCCATGCGTGCACTCTCCTTCGCAACCGCCCTCTGCGTAACCAAATTATATACATTTTTGGACCAATTTTGCAAAGTGGTGTAGCGCACATCGGAGCCCTTTTCCGCGACCACCTCCACAACGCCCGTGTGCAGGTTGGCCTTCTGGTAGAACGGCGCGGTGCAGCCCTCCACGTAGTGGAGCGAGCTCCCCTCTTCCGCGACGATGAGCGTGCGCTCGAACTGCCCCACCCCCTCCTTTGAAATAAGGAAGAACGCGTGCAGGGGGAGCGTAACTTCCACCCCGCGGGGGACGTACACGAAAGAGCCGCCGCTCCACACCGCATTCGTGAGCGCGGCAAAGGGGTTCTCCCCGCTTCTGACCACGGTGCCCAAGTATTTCCTCAATAGCTCCGGGCGCTCGCGCACCCCGGTCTCCATATTAGTGAATATTACGCCCTTCTTCTCCCATTCCTTCTTCAAATTCCCGTAAATTGCCTCGCTCTCGAGCTGCGCCTCCAGCCCGGCGAGGAACTTCCTCTCCGCATCGGGCACCTTCAGCCTCTCGAATTTCTCGCGCAGCTCCGGCTCAACGTCCCCCCACGTGCGGGCCTTCCCCTGCCCGGGCGAAAGGTAATAGCCCACATCCGAAAAGTCAATTCCGCCCAGGTCCGGCCCCCACCCCGGGAGCTTTGCATCCCTGAAATGCGCAAGCGCCTCCAGCCGCCACTCCCGCATCCACTGGGGCTCCTTCTTGCGCGAGGAGATTTCTTCGACCGTTTCTTCGGAGAGCCCGTCCACTCATCCCACCTGCAGAACAAAGTTATAGGTTAATTTTTTAAACCAATATGGTTTAAAATTTAAACCATGGACCCGAAGGACATGAAGATAGTCCGCATGCTCATGAAGGATGCGCGGCTTCCGCTGAAAAAAATCGCGGAGGAGCTTGGCATAAGCGCCACTGCGGTGAACAAGCGCATGGAGAAGCTTCGCACCACGGGCGTGCTCCTTGGCTCCACCGCAATAGTGAATGCAAGGAAAATAGGGTGGGAGCGCATGCTCATTGCGCTGAATGTGAAGAAGGAAAACTACGTAGAAGTGCTGGACAGGGTGAAGGGGCTCCCGTTCTTCGTGGGCGCGTATTCCGCCTCCGGCCCATATACCGTGTTGGTGGAATTCCTCGGCCCTTCGGAAATAATCCGCGGAATGGGCCGCACGGTGGAAAAGATGAAAGGCGTGCGGGACTTCTGCCCGCTTTCGGTAGTTGAAAAGGTAAGGTAAGCCGTGGGGCAAAACGATGGCCGGAAACAGAAAACAGAAAACAGAAAACCGCATGCTCGAGCTGGAAAGCCTCAGCATAACCGTTGATGGAAAAGAGATAGTGAAGAACCTCACCCTCAGCTTTGCAAAAGGCAAGGTTTATGCGCTCATGGGCCCGAACGCTTCCGGCAAGAGCACCCTTTGCAATGCAATAATGGGCAATCCGGACTACAGGGCAAAAGGGAAAATGCTGTTTGGGGGGGAAGACATTTCCGCACTCCCCGCGGACGAGCGCGCCCGCAGGGGGATATTCCTCAGCTTCCAGAACCCCGAAGAGATAGATGGAGTGCCGCTTTCCCAGCACCTGCGCAGGATGTACATGAAGAAACACGCCCCGGGGGAGAAGAAGGACGAGATACGGCTCTGGGGCGAGTTGAACAGGAGGGTGGGCGCGGAGGCGAAAGGGCTTTCCCTTGAAACCGAAGGCAGGCAGCTGAACGTGGGTTTCTCCGGCGGGGAAAAGAAGAAAGCCGAAATCCTCCAGATGGGCCTGCTTTCCCCGAAGCTCATAATCCTTGATGAAATTGATTCCGGGCTGGACGTGGATGCCCTGAAGGCCGTTGCGGAAAAAATCAACGCAATGCGCTCCCCGGAAAGCGCAATCATCCTGGTTACCCATTATGCAAGGATACTTGATTATGTCCGGCCGGACAGCGTAATCGTGCTGCGCAATGGCGCGCTTGAAAGGGAAGGCGGCCCGGAGCTCGCAAAGGAAATCGAGGAAAAAGGATACGGTGGTTTGGAATGAACGTTGAAGAAATCAGGAAGGATTTCCCGGTCCTGGAAAGGGAGGTGAACGGCAGGAGGCTCGCATACCTTGACAACGGCGCGACTTCGCAGAAGCCCCTGCAGGTGATTGGCGCAATCCGCGACTACTACCTGATGCACAACGCAAACGTGCACCGCGGCATACACAAACTGAGCGAAGAAGCAACGGTGATGTACGAGGAGGCGCGCAAGAAGGTCGCGAATTTCATCAATGCGGAGGAGGAGGAGGTGGTATTCGTGCGCAACGCGACCGAGGCCCTCAACCTCCTGATGTATTCCTACGGCATGAACAACGTGGGCGAAGGCGACAGGGTAACCATCTCGATAATGGAGCACCACTCCAACATCGTCCCGTGGCAGTACCTTGCAAAGAGGAAAAAGGCAGCCCTTGACTACATCGACATAAACGGGGCCGGCTACCTGAAGGAGGAGGACCTAAGCAAGATGTCTGGTGCAAAAATCACCTCCCTTGTGCACGCGTCCAATGTGCTCGGCACAATCAACCCTGTGGAGGATTATGCAAAAATTGCGCAGGAGAACGGCGGCATTTTCATTGTGGATGGCTCCCAGAGCATCCCCCATATGGAAGTGGACGTGAAGAAAATGGGCTGTGATTTTTTCGTGTTCACCGGCCATAAGATGCTCGGCCCCACGGGCATGGGCGTCCTCTACGGGAAAAAGGAACTGCTCGAAAAGATGGAACCCTTCCTCCTTGGGGGCGACATGATACTTGAGGTAAAGCGGCAGGAATCAAGGTGGAACGAGCTGCCCCACAAGTTCGAGGCGGGCACGCCCAACATCGCGGGCGCAGTGGGCATGGGCGCCGCGGTGGACTACCTGCAGAAGGTGGGGATGGAGAACATCCGCGAGCATGAGCTCGGCCTGCTGTGCAGGGCAATAGAATTGCTCAAGGATGACGTGAAAATCCTCGGCCCGCTTGAGCCGGAGAAGCGTACCGGCCTCGTTTCATTCTCGGTTGAAGGCGTGCACCCGCACGACACCGCGACCATCCTTGACGAGTACGGGATTGCGATACGCTCGGGCCACCACTGTGCCCAGCCCCTGCACGAGCGCCTCGGGCTGGAATCCTCCTCGCGCGCAAGCTTCTACCTCTACAATACCGAAGAGGAGGTAGAGCGCCTTGCGGACGGGGTGAGGAAAGTGAAGGAGGCATTCGCTTGATTGATTATTCCCGCATACTAGGGCTTTCCAGGAGCCCCTCCAACCGCAGGAAAATCGAGGGCGCCATTTCAGAGGAGGGCGCGAACCCCGTTTGCGGCGACAAAGTAACCTTTTACCTGAAGTTCGAAGGGGAGAAAGTTGCAGATGCCTCCTACGAGGCGGAGGGCTGCGCAATCTCCCTCGCTTCCGCGGCAGTGCTTGCGGAGCATGCAAAAGGAAAGACAAAAGAGGAACTGGAAAAGATTACAAATAAAGAATTGCAGAAAATGCTTGAAGTGGACCTTTCAAAGAACCCCGCGCGCCTCAAGTGCGCGCTCCTTCCCCTGGTCACGCTCAGGAAGGCTGCTCGGAAACAGTGACCGTTTCCAGCTTGCCCGGCTCGCCCACCTTCACGAGGAGTGCCTTGTTGTCAAACTCTATCACCAGCCCGTCTTCGGTTTCCTTCATGGCAGGCGAGCCCTCAACGCTCCCTTCCCCCGGATTGATTTTCACGCTCTTCCCCGTTTTCGGGTTCACCATGGTAATGGCTTCATTCCCGGGCCGCGCAACCGCGAGCAGGCCGTCGATCAGGCTTATCCTTGTTGCGCCGGGCGCAATGTTCTTTATGATGGTAAATTCCATCTCCGGCCTGAGCACATTGGTATGGAATATCGTGCCGTCCTTCCCAAGGAAATAAACGTGGTGGTCATCCCCCCTGCCCATTGCCTTGTCCACCCACGGCATGGGGACCCGGGTCCCCGCGGCATTGGTACGGATATCCCCGCCTTCCTCGTCCCTCCAGTTGAGCTCGGTCTCGCCCGCGAGGATGTCATTAGCCCCGCGCGTCAGTATGAAGATGTTGTCGTAGAACACAATGTTGTAAAGCTCCTTGCACACCATGTCCCTGAACCTGCCCATCTCCTCCATGAGCACTGGCGGCTCAAGCACGTACGTTTCCTCGTTCCCTTCCGCATCTATCGCGACAATCTGCAGGTTGTCCTTGTGGTACCTGATTGAAAGCCCGCTCTCCAGCGTGAATTCGAACGGGGTGAAGAGGTCGTCATCAATGCTCTTGTCTATCTGCTCGGGAGTTGGCTTGCTGGAGAATTCCTTCCCTTTCTTCTTGGCATCCGCCTCCCCTGCGAGGCTGAGGCTGAGCGCTACCGCAGTCGCTGCCGCAGTGATCTTCTGCGCGAGGCCGGGCGCTGCCGCCCTCCCCCTCTGCCTCCTCCTTTCCTCCGGCTTTTTTGCCATGTATAGCTTACTCTCCGGTGCTTAATATTTGTTTGCACGCGCCTAAATCCGCACCTTCTTCTTTTTTGGGTGCACGGCCTCTTTCATCTGCACCCCCCTGTGCGTGAACTTGTCTATGAGCACATATGCAACCACGCCCAATGCAATCAGCATTGTCCCGTCAACCATGGCAACTGTGCCCACGTTCATCATCATGAAAAGCGTTGCCACCACCGCGAGCGCAGGGAGCACCGGGAACCACCCGATGTTCAGCGGAACCCTGAACGGCCTCTCCATATCCCTCCTGTCATGCCTCAGCTTGATGAGCGCGAGGTTTATCATGATGAACGTGGCGAAAACGGTGAAGTTGGTGAGGCTGGCTATTTTCTCTATCCCGCCAGCCATGAAAAACCCAAGCGTGAGCGCGCAGGTGACCGCTATCGCCGCCCACGGCGTCCTCCGTGAAGGGTTGACGTATGCAATTGCCTTTGGCAGCGCCCCCGAATCCGCCATCCCGTAGATTATCCTCGAGGCGGCCATCATTATGAGGAGAACGGTATTCCCGGTCGCAAACAGCGCGATTATCGAAAACGCGAAGAATGCATCGCTGCTCCATGCCGCGGAAACTACGTCCGCAAGCGGCGAATTGGAAGCGGCGAGCGCATTGAAGTCAACCACGCTCACCGCGGCTATAGCAACAAGTATGTAGAATACAGTGGTTATCGCAACCGCGAGGATGAGCGCCCTCGGCATGTTCTTCTCGGGCTCCTTCACCTCCTCTGCCATACGCGTCATTTCCTCAAAGCCGATGTATGCAAAGAAAACAAGGGCCGCGGCCGCGAACAGCCCGTCAAACGATGGGATTTCAAAATAGTCGACGCTCCCGAAGTAAGGCACTGCTATCAGGATCACTATCAGCAGCCCTCCCGCCTCGAACAGGGTGCCAATGATGGCAAACCATGCGGCTTCCCTCACCCCGTAGGATATCACAAGGGAAAGCAGCACTACTAGCACGATTGCGGTCAGCAGGATGGGCGTGCCGAACATGCCCTCAAAATACCCCCCGAAGCCCAGCGCAACCGTTGATGCGCCTATTATGCCGCTCAGCGCAATCATCCACCCGACTATGAACGCAATCTTTTTCCCAAAAGCATTCCTCGTGTATTCGTATTCCGCCCCCGCCTTGGGGAAAATGGACGAGAGCTCGGCATAGCTAAGCCCGCTCAGCCCGGCCACTATTGCGGCGATTACAAATGAGATCCATACGGCATTGCCGGCCATCCCCGCGGCCTTCCCGATGAGCGCGTATATCCCTGCGCCGAGTATTATCCCCACGCCGCATATCATGGCTTCAAAAAGTCCTAGCGAGCGCTTGAGTTCTGCCATGGCGGTTGCTAGGAAGGCCCAGATTTTAAATATTCCTAATCAGAAAGGAATTAACGCATGATACAATGCTCAGCAGGGAAGAGGTCCTGCAGACAAGGCAGGCCTACCACGAATCAAAAAGGCGGATGGAAGCGCTAGGCGAGAAGAACCCCTCCATCATCATCGAATTGTCAGAATGGCTTGGGGAGCTCCTTGAGGGGATAGAGCACACCGTGGAAAAGGGGGAGAGGATGGAGACCGCCCCGCTCATCCCGAAAATGAAGCTGATGAGGAAGGGCGCCAAGCTCTCAAAAGGGGTCAGGCATTTCGAGGCCGAGCTCGTTACCGCTTTCGACAAGGGCGAAATCTCTGAGGGCACGGCCCGGAAGTTCGCATCCATCCTGAAGCTGCTGAAGGCCAACAAGCTCCGCAATGCAAAGGCAGAGTTCAGGCATTTCGAGAAAATAATGGAGTCCAGCGGGAGGCTGGGGCAGGCAAAGCAGAGGCTGGAAGGGGCGGATGCGGAGCTCAGGGGCGAGAAAGCCCGCATAAAAAGCCTGCTGGCCAAAATCTCCGGCCTGGAAAAAGAGGCATTTGATTCCGCGAAAGCGCAGGCATATTCTCAATACCTTGAAGATACGGAAAAGCTGAAGGCGCTCAGGGGAGATTACCTGCACTCCCTCTCCTCAAAGCCGGTGCCGGAGCTGCTGGCCGAGGTCGAAAAGCTGCATATGGAAGAGCATTCTTTCCCCCAGCTTGGCAAGGGGGAGGCGCAGGAACTCAGGGATTTCCTGTCAGAAAACCCGGAGCTGGCAGGGTACAGCGCCGCCAGGTTCTGCGGGCTTTTCGATTACAGCGAGGAAAAGCTCCGGCACATCTGCCCCGAAACCTCCAGGTTCAAGAGGGCTATCCTTGGCAACCGCGGCTGGTTCGAGGCAGTCCGGGACCTTGCATCCACCCGGTTCCTCGTGGTTGACGGGAACAATGCGAAGGCAATGCAATTCTATTCAGAAAATGTGCCCGGCGCGAAAGAAATTTCCGGCGAGATAATGCGCGTTGCCGGGGAGAGGGATTCCTGCAGGGAGGAATACGAGAAAAGCAGGAAATTGGAGGAGCGTAAAAAGGAGCTCTCCAAATATTCGAAGGGGGGGCTGGAGAAGGAACTGGCCGCAGTGGAGAAGCTGATTGGGTTGCTGCATTCCGAAGAAAGCGTGCAGGAAGAGGCGCCCAAGGGAGGCTTCTTTTCCAAGTTGGGCTCATTTTTCAAGTGATGTGCAAAATATGGCTATGGCAAAAGCGGTGAGTGCAGGGGAAGGGATTCGAACCC
>CAZKHX010000001.1:198801-236690 GCA_964552755.1 Microcaldota archaeon
AGTGCAGGGGAAGGGATTCGAACCCTCGCAGGCTCTAAAGCCAATAGGCCCTCAACCTATCGCATTTGACCAGACTCTGCCACCCCTGCGGCACTCCCGCCGACTGGTGGCAGGTTGAAGCACCATAAGGTGCGACTGACTGCCACCCCTGCGGCAAAAGCATTCCATTCATGCTGAATACTATTTAAAAGCGTTCGCCCGCTTGCTCACACTGAAGGTAAAAAACCATCTCAAGAATCCGGAAGAACTGGTAACTAATAAGGCCGAAGCAGCAACAGTAAGATTATTGCACTCTCAGCCGTCTTTAAATACCTCACCCCTTTAATGCACGCATGGAGAAGGAAACCCGCGCGGGATTCGTAGGATTCCTCCTTAACATAGTGCTTTTCGCGGTGAAGCTTGCCGCTGGCCTGCTCTCGGGCAGCCTCGCGGTGCTGTCCGATGCGTTCAATTCCTTCCTCGACATCCTCTCCTATTTCCTGGTTTTTCTCTCGGTGCGCACCGCGCAGCAGGCGCCGGACGAGGGGCACCCCTTCGGCCACAGGCGCTTCGCGCCCATGAGCGCCTTCATAATAGCGGTCTTCTCCGGGGTGCTTGCCTTCGAGATACTAAGGGCCGCTTCGGAGAACTTCCTGTTCGACGGCCCGCCCCCGGAAATCACCGCGCTGACTTTCGGGGCAATACTATTCAGCATGCTCGTGAAGGCAGGCATGTACGTCTACCTCATGGCGAAAAGCAGGGAAACCCATAGCTCTTCTCTTGAAGCCGCGGCCATAGATTCCCGCAACGACGTCCTTGCATCGGGCGTGGTGCTCGCGGGCATCGCAGCGGTTTACTTGGGCCTGCCGCTGTTCGACGATTTCTCTGCGATAGTGATTGCCTTCGTAATCGGCTGGTCCGGCTACAGGATAGCAAAGAAGAACTTTGACTACATGGTGGGCGCCTCCCCCGGGAAGAGGAAAATCAGGGAGATATGCAGGGCCGCGGAATCCGTGAAGGGTGTGCTGGAGGTGCAGACAGTGCGCGCCCATTACGTAGGCGACAGGGTGCATGCGGAAATAGAGGTGCTCGTGAGCTCAAGGAACAAGCCGCTGAAGACCCATGCGATTTCCGAAAAGGTGCAGAAAAAGGTCGAGACGCTCGGCCTCGTCTCGCGGGCGTTCGTCCACATAAACTACAAGTGAAAACCGCTCCCATTATAACCTCTTTTGCGCATAATGCTCATATGGCAGGAGCCGGGGGAGCCATTCTCCTCTCGGCAGTGGGATGGATTGGCTCCTACGCCTCGACCGGTCTGCAGGGGCTAGGCATTCTGCTATTCCTCTTTGCCGCCTACCTCGTTTTCTCCTATTTCGGGAAGCGCCTCGACATAGAGGGCGAATCCTCCTAGGAAAACAGTTTCCACAGGGTGAACGCGCCGAGCACGAGCGTCGCCGCGCCTATCACGACGGTCAGCCCGCCCATATCTATCCTCTTCACCGTAAGCGCGGAAACCGGCACTGAGACCACCGCCCCGGCTATCAGGAAGGGCGCTAGC
Source organism: Microcaldota archaeon (assembly GCA_964552755.1). Taxonomy (GTDB): domain Archaea; phylum Micrarchaeota; class Micrarchaeia; order Anstonellales; family Bilamarchaeaceae; genus CAZKHX01. Next base: position 200,339 of record CAZKHX010000001.1, read on the forward strand.
TGCCAGTCTATCATGTGGTTAGCAGCAACGTATACGGCAACCCCTACGAGGCAAGTGAACGCCTCGGCAAGAGACGTTATCCCCACGGCATTCTTCCCGTTCACCCCGGAAAGCATCTGGCCGCTGGTCACGAGCGGCCCGTACCCTCCGCCCGATATCCCCTTGTTGAACGCCGCAAGCGCGCCGAGCCCCACTATCTTGGGCCACGAGAATGCCCTTTTCCCGTTCCTTTTCCATAATATGATGAGGCCCATGGCCACCACGAGCACCCCTATGTACAGCTGGACGTAGAACGCGGGCAGAGAGACTGCGATCAGCACCGCGCCAACCGCCCCCACCACGCTGCACGCGCCGAGCACCATCGCGACCCTGAAATGGAGGGAATTCCTCCGCAGGTCCACGTTGCCCACCCTATGGTGCGCCCATGCGGCGAAGAACCCTGTAATGAGCTCGGAAAGCAGGACCACCGGGACTACCTGCAGGGGCTCGAAACCCGCAATCAGCAGCAGGGGAGTGAGCGTGGTGCCATATCCCATCCCGAGAGTGGAATCCACGTATTCGCATACCAGGGCAAGCGCGGCTATGCCGAGCCCGAGCTCAAGGGCGACCATGCGGCTTCGCACCCTTTTTCGCCGAAGGCATCACAATCAGCGTGCCGTCCCTGAGAAGCACCCATCTTATGCGGTCCCCGTCCTTCAGCTTGAAGAATTCCAGGATTTCACCCGGGACCGTAGTCCTCCTGCGCGAGCCTCGCACCGTGAGGGCGGTTTCCTGCACGTGCACGATGTCATCCAGCTCGAATTTCATGGGAAGGCATTGCGGTGCAGGAATTATAAAGCTATTGGTAATTTACCAAAATAAAACCAACATCGACTATGCTGCAACCCCAAGCACAACAGCCGCCCCGAGCAGCACCATCACGGCTCCCATCGCCAGCACGAGCCTTTTCGTTTTCACCCTTTCAACGGTAATTGCCGCGAATGGGACTGCAAGCACGGCACCCCCGATTATGAATGGCGCAAGCTCCCAGCTGATTTCAGGGTCCAGCTCAAAATACAGGAATGCCGCGGCCAGCGCGACTATGCCTTCTGCCAGGCAGGTTATCCCCACTGCCTTCTTCTCATCCACTCCGGAGAGTATTTGGCCTCCTACGACCGTTGGCCCGTATCCCCCTCCGGTCACGCCTTTGTTGAAAGCCGCAAAAAGCCCGAAAGCTCCCAGCCTGGCCCATGAGAAACCGGCAGATTTTAGCCTCACCATCACGAGCATCCCCATGGCAACCGTGACCAGCCCGATGTAAATGCGGAGGTATTCTTCCGGCAGGCTTATTGCAAGCATGACTGCCGCGGCCGTGCCTGCCAGCCCCGCGGCCGCGAGCAGCGCGGTGACCTTCAGCGGCTTCCCCCCAAGGGAAAAATCCACATTCCCCACTCTCCAGTGCGCCCCTGCAGCAAGGAATCCCGTAATTAGCGTAGAGATGAGGACGACCGGCACGACCTGCAGGGGGTGGAACCCCAGCACCAGCAGAATGGGCACCATTCCGGTTCCGAAACCCATCCCCAGGGTGTCGTCAAGGTATTCCATCACAAGCGCAAGCGCAAAAACGGCGGCATACGGCTCCATCATCCGTATTCACTCCTTCTGACAGGGTTAAAACCCCACCCATTTTATTCCCCGATGACTTTCACAAGCACGCGCTTCCTCCTCTTCCCGTCGAATTCGCAGTAGAACACCTGCTCCCAGGGGCCGAGGTCCAGCTTTCCGCCCGTGACCGGCAGCACCACCTGGTGCGCCATGAGCTGCCTCCAGATGTGCGCGGCAGCATTGTCCTCGCCAACATTGTGCCGGTACTTAGCATCATAGGGGACGAGCCTCTGCAGCGCCTCCACATAGTCCTGCTTTATCCCCTCCTCGTCATCGTTTACAATGACCGCTGCGGTGATGTGCATTGGGTTCACGAGCACCAGCCCTTCTTTCACCCCGCTCTCCCGCACCACGCGCCCCACATCCTCCGTAATCCGTATGAACTGTATCTTCCTGTCCGTGTTGAACTCAAGGTATTCTGTTTTGGATTTCATCTTCTCAGCTCACCTGAAAGGCGGCGCGAACCTCAATAGTGGTATCAGCAGGTAGGAAAGCGCCGCGAAGCTTGGCGCAACAAAGGCGAGCACTATCGCAATCGCGGAGACGAACGGGGTGAGGAGAGACCTCCTCCTCGCAACCTTCACCCTCTCGGCATCTACACCCTTGCCTATCAGCTTGTGCTTCCCTATCGCATAATGCCAGTTGAAGTAATACAGCACCCCAATTATGAACATGTTCAGCGCAAATGCGAGATTCGCAAGCGTGTCATCGGAATAATCGTTCATGATGGAGGCGGAAAACGGCACAAGCACGATGAACATCAGTATTATCATGTTCAGCCAGAGGTGCGGGAAATTGGTTTTCTCCAGTATATGCAATTGCTGGCTGTGTATTGTCCAGAATATCGCAAGGAGCAGGAAGCTCAGCGCATAGTTGTAGAACGCCTGTATTTCCCCCTGCAGCATCTGGTGCAGCCTGGTTTCCTCGGGCAGGTTCGCGGGGTCCGGGAGGATGAGGTTCAGCACGAGCAGCGTCATCGCAAATGCGAATATGCCGTCCATCAGGGACTGCAGCCTCTCCGGCCTCATCCAGATAAGCATATTCTTAGTGTCTTTTGCCATCAGGCAAAAATTCATCCCAAATTTTATATTCCTTACCGCTTCTGCAAAATCAGGCAGCGCCCCGGATCGGTCTCGAACCGATGGCCTTCCGCTTAACAGGCGGACGCTCTACCAACTGAGCTACCGAGGCAAATTGAGTGGAAAAAGTATATCCGAAAACCAATTATAAACCTATGCTTCGACGCAAGCGCTCCAGCCGCATTGCGGGCATTCCACGCACCCTTCGCGGTGCAGGGTCTTCGCCCCGCATACCGGGCAATACCCGTTTTCTTCCCCTTTCTTTTCCATTACGCCTTTACCTTCCGTTTGCCCCCGCCTTCGGGGGGCTCTCCCCCTTCTTCGCCGCCTTCGCCTTCCCCTGCGGGGCCTTCGGGCGGGCCTTCTGACTTGAGCTTGAACTTGCGCAGGTCGACCCTCTTGAGCACGGAGAGTATCTCGTCTCCCCTCTCGTAAACCATGTCCATGTCGCTGTCTCCGTACCTTGCGTGCAGCTCGTAAAGTATCTCCGAAATCCCTGCCTTTGTGTACCCTTCCTCGTGCCACTTGCCCACGAACTGTATGGTGCGCGCGCTCTCCATGAATGACTTGAACTTGTCGGTTACTGCCGTCTCCTCTTCCTGCTTGACTTCCTGTGCCGGTGCCATAAAGCATTACCTCTTGTAGCCTATCTTCCTCAGTAAGGTTTTTCTCTCTTCCTTTTCATCCGCGCCTTCAATTCCCAGCGGCTTCTCCCCGTCAATCACTCCCATGACGCCCCTGCCTTCCCCGTCTTCGGCAACTACTACCTTGAGGGGGTTCGCGGTCGCCGCGTAGAGCGAGACCACCTCTGAAACGCCCTTTATGCGGTTCAGCACGTTCACCGGGTATCCGTCCCTGAGGAACACGAAGAACGTGTGGCCGCAGCCCACTTTGAGCGCTTCCTTTTCCGCGTGCTTTATGAGCCCTTCATCGTTCCCGTCGCTGCGGACAAGGCGCTTCTGCGAGGCCTCGCAGAACGCAATCCCGAACCTGATTGCGGTCCCGCTTTCAATGAGCGCTTCGTACAGGTCCTCGACCGTCTTTATGAAATGGCTGTGCCCGAACACCACGTTCGCGCCTTCCGGGATTTCAACCTCAACAATCTTCAGCTCAACCACTTTCCCACCTCTTTATCTTCTGCAGTATCGCGCTTGTCTTGATGTCCTTCGGGCTCACCTTGCTGTCCAGCTTCACTATGTCCACGCCCTCCGGCTCGAAGGCCACCTCCTGGTCATAGCCGTAAACGATTACGTCCGGCCCGACCCTCCTGAGGGTTTCCTTCATGTCCGCAAGCCCCAGCACCGCAACGTCCACGGGCTTGAGCGCCTCCACCATCTCCTTCCTGTATTTCTGCTTGTGGATGGGCTTGCGCTTCTTTTTCCCTATGAACCTGTCCTGCGCGACCACCACCACGAGCACGTCCCCGTTGTCCGCCGCCTCGCGCAGCGTGAGCACGTGGCCCATGTGTATTATGTCGAACACGCCTCCGGTGAGCACCACGCGGATGCGCTCCCGGAAGTGCGGCTTAAGGAAATGCTTGCCCTCCTTCTCCTCGAGCAGCCATTTCTCCGCATCGCTGAGTTGCGCATATTCCTCTTTGCGTATTCCCTTGGTGCGCAGCTGCATCACATATAGCTTCTTCACGATTTTGTTCATTTGAGCACCATCCATACCACATCATGGTATTTGCCCCCGTGCTTCACCCACTTGGGAAACCTTGCCATTTCCCCGAAGCCCACCTTTTCGTATAATCTCCTTGCGGGTTTATTTGGCTTTGCAACCCGGAGGAAAATGTTCCTGGGCTTCAGCTTCTTCTTCGCCTCCGCAACGGTTTTCCTCATCAGCGTCTCACCGAGCCCCACCTTGCGGAAATCCTTCACAACGAAAATGCCGATTTCAACGTTGCCGGAGGCCCGGCTGCCAACCATTCTCCTTGCGCTCCCTGCGCCCACTATCCTTTTCCCGTGCAGGGCGGCAAAGTACAGCTGTTCCCCCTTCCTTATCCCCTTCAGCGTATTCTCCTTCCACTCATTCTCCTGCTTCAGGGTGAACTTCCTGTCGTAATTCAGGAAAGCATACTCCCCTATTACGGAATTTATCGCCTTAAGCAGCCACGTTGCTGGGATTTTTTCGCTCAGCGGAACGACGTCAACGGTTCTCCCGTCTTCCAGCTCCACCTTCACGGGTAGCACCTTGTAATCGTGCGCGGGAAGGGGATGGTGTCGCGGATGTGCTCGAGGTTGAGCACCCACTTCACGAGCCGCTCCACGCCCATGCCGAAGCCGGAGTGCGGCACCGAGCCATACCTGCGCAGGTCCACGTACCACTTCATGTCCCCGTCCGGGTCCAGGCCGAATCCTTTCATCCTCCTGAGCAGCTCGTCCAGCTCCCAAATCCTCTCGCTTCCCCCTATTATCTCCCCGTGGCCGTGGGGCGCAAGCAAATCATTCGCGAGCACGGTCCCGGGCTTCTCCGGGTCCTCGCGCATGTAGAATGCCTTGATGCCCATCGGGAAGTTGTGCACGAACACCGGCTTGTCGTACTCCTTTGTGAGCACCGCCTCCTCGTCCGCGCCGAAATCCTCACCCTCCTTCATCTTCCCGCCGAGCTCGTTCACTTTCGCAACCGCGTCCTGGTAGTCCAGCCGCGGGAACGGAACCTTCACGCCCTTGAGGTCTGCCGGGTCGCGGCCTACCTCGGCCAGCAGGTCGGAGTGCTCCTTCACGAACTTCTGCACGGTGTATTCCACCAATTTCTCCTGCAGCTCCATGTTCATCTTCTGGTCGTACCACGCCATTTCCGGCTCGAGGTGCCAGTATTCCGCAAGGTGCCTTATCGTGCGCGATTTCTCCGCGCGGAAGGAGGGTGCGAAGCAGTATACTCTCTCCAGCCCGAACATGGTCGCCTCTGCGTAGAGCTGGCCGCTCTGCGCGAGGTATGCCTTGTCCCCGAAATACTCCAGCTCAAAGAGCGTTGAGCCGCCCTCGCACTCGGATTTCGTTATTATGGGCGGCGGCGTCTCGTAGAACCCCTCATTGTCAAGGTAGCCGCGCAGGTTGTTCACGAGATGGTGCCTTGCCTTCATTATCGCGCTCATCTTCCTGGAGCGCAGCCAAAGGTGCCTCACGTCCAGTAGGAATTCCTCGGAAAGGTCCTTCTGTATCGGGAACGGCTCTCCCTGCGAAACCAGCGAGAAGCCGGTAGCCTGCAGCTCCCAGCCGCCCGGCGCCCTTTCATCCTTCCTCACCCTCCCTTTCACAGTCACTGAGCTTTCAATGTAGGCCCCGGACGCGCCCTTCCATGCTTTTTCGTCCACCGCGTCCTTCTTCACAGCCACCTGCACCCTTCCGGTGGCATCGCGCACTATGAGGAAATTGAGGTTTCCGGATGTCCTCTGCCTGTACACCCAGCCGCGTATGGCAACGTCCTTGCCGTCCATCCTGCCCTCAAGTATTTTCCCTATTTCCACGTACATCTATTCCACCCATTCGCTGAGCCAGCCGGTTATCACAACCGGCGCTTTCCCCAGCTCGCGCATGTTCCTGCTGCCGGTGAGCAGAGCTGAAATCTTCATCTGCTCAACCCATTCCGAGCACATTTCGTCAAGCCTTTTCTCATTGTGCGCAATAAGGAATGGCCGCGCAGCGCCTGCGAATTCCGCGCCGAGCACAACCGCCTTCGCGGCATCTATGCCGCTCCTCACCCCTCCGGAGGCAATCACCGGCATCACCCACTTGCAGGTGAGCACCGAAACCGCAGTGGGTATGCCCCACTCCTCGAACCCCGGAGGCTTCCCGCCGCGCCCATACTCAACCTTGCTCCATGAGGTGCCCCCTGCGCCCGCAACGTCTATCATTTTAACTCCGGCGGCCTTCAGCTTCTCCGCGGCCGAGCGGTTTATGCCGGCCCCGGTCTCCTTCACTATCACCGGCACGTCCAGCACATCGCACAGCTTCCCTATCTCGGAAAGTATTCCCCTGAATTCCCGGTCGCCCTCGGGCTGGACCATTTCCTGCAAGGGGTTGAGGTGCACGGCGAACCCGTCCGCCTCCACCTTGGAAACAAGCCCGGAAACCTTCTCCGCGCCGAACTTCTTCAGTTGCGAGCCGCCTATGTTCCCTATTACCGGTATTGAGGGCGCGGCCTTGCGCACCTTGTAGCTCTCCGCAGAGCCGCCCTCAAGGAGCGGCCTTTCGCTCCCGAGGCCGAATGCGAACCTGTATTTCTCCGCGGCCTCCGCAAGGTCGCTGTTGAGCTTCCCCGCGCCTTCGAACCCCCCGGTTACCGCGGTAATCATGAGCGGGAAAATCTTCTTCCCGCAGAACTCCGTTTCAAGCTTCACTTCCGAATAGTCTATTTCCGGGAGGGAGTTGTGCACGAACTCCACGCAGTCGAACCCTGGGCCCTCATCATATTCAACTTCATCCTTTTCGCAGATTTTCAGGTGCTCGCCTTTTCTCTCCTTTATCTTCATAAGAATCACCCGAGCGGGAAAACTATGCTGGCATAACCCACCACACGCTCCGTGTCCCCGCTGGACATCCCGGAGTTCGTCCACCAGAGCAGCTTCCCCTCCCTGCACCCCTTTGCGGCGGAATAGTGCATCGCCGCAAGTATGGGGCCGGGGCCGCATATGCTCCAGTCCTTTTCCTTTACCCGTTTTGAGAATTCCCCCTCATCCATCCCTGTTATGAAACTCAGCGCCGCCTCGTCCCTCTCCTTTGCCTCTTCGGGCGGCAAGTAGTGCGAGAAGTCGCTGCTCGCGATAACCGCAATTTTCCTTCCGGTTTCCTTCTCCGCCGCAAGCACCGCCTCCGCGGAATCCTTTGCTGCCTCGAGCCCCTGGTCCATCATGCACACCGGCACTATCTTTGCCTCAGGGTTCACTTTCCTTATGAACGGCAATTGCACTTCTATTGAATGCTCGGACATGTGCGCCTGCTCGTCAAGGTCCACGAACTGCGCGGCATTGCGCATCGCCTCCCCGAACTCCCTGTCGTTCTTCATAATGCCGAGCGGGGTGTCCCAGTCTTCTGCCGAGAGGGAAACCAAGCTGCCGGTGCCCGAGTGGTTCGGGCCGAAAACGGCAACTGTTTCCGCATCCTTCAGCCCCTCCATTGAAAGGCAGGTTGCGGCTGCGGCTGCCCCCGAGTAAACGTATCCGGCGTGCGGCGCTATCCCTGCCTGCGCGCTGCTCTCGGTTGCGTGCTTCTTCCCTTCTCTGAAGCACTTGTCGAGCAGTTCCTCCAGCTCGTCCTTTCCCTTGGGGTAGAAATATCCCGCTACAGCAGCAGCTCTCATGCCATTTTCTTCGGTACGGCATTTAAAAAAACGTTACGTTCGGCCTTTGGCGGGCCAATCAGGCATCAAAAATCCGGCTCCGGCTTCAGCAGGCCGAGCGCCCTCCTCGCCACCTCGCCAACTGCGCTGTTTTCCCTGCCCTTCAGGTGGCCAAGCATGCTCAGCAACATGGTGGCATTGGTATAGTCTTTCGGGTAATCCCTCAAAAATTCGGATATTTCCTCGTCTATCTTCGAATTGCCCTCTTCCCATCCGAGCACTTCCACTATCCCCCCTACCCTCATAATTAGCCTGTTGAAGCGGGTTTCAAAATTGCGCGTTGTGCGCACGCCCACCTGCACGTCCCGCATGCATGCCGCCAGGTACTCTTCGTCTATGCCTCCTGATGCGGCGTCTTTGATCACTTCCGCAAGCGCTTCCTGGTTTTCATCGTCCCTGGGGTAATTTTCTAGGAATTCCTGTATCGTCCCCATGAGCTCCTCCCTTACTTTTTCAACCCCGCCCTCCTTTACCATGGCCCTCATCTTGACGAGCATGCCCTTGAATGCGCCTTCGGCCCTGAGCTTTGCCTCGGCTTGTTTGCCCATAAGCTCCATTCCCTTAAGGCCCTTCTTCTGCTGCCTTGCCTTCATCGCCCTCAGCGTAAGGGCGAAGTTCCGCCCCCCGTTAATGAATATTCCGTCATGCCTTCCCATCTTTTCCAGCCTCCGGTTCCCTCATCACCCGTTCCACCGCGAGCGCAATGTCCGCCTTCCCTCCGCCCTCGCGCATCGCCTCATGGAGCACGGTGCGCAGGCAGTCGGTGCTTTCCCCGTCCACGCAGCACTCCGACACGAACTTCCTCACCCGTTTCCGCATGTACCTGTCCCTTTCCTCGCCTCCCGCAATCGAGCCCTTGAGCAGTATTGACATCCTGGAGAAGCTTTCGAACCTCACACGGACAATGAGCATGGTGTTGCCGCTGAGCAGTTCCATCTGCCTTCCGGGCCTGATTCTGCCTGCGTCTCCGCTGAAAGTGGAAGAGATAGTGAGCTTCTCACCGTTTCCCGGGAGGAAAACGGCCTTTTTTGCCTTGCCGCCGGCCATGGGAACAGCCTCTGCACTACCTTGCTATGCCGCCGCCCGTGGCGTCGAAATAGAGCATGTCATGCAGGCGGAGCACTGCCTTTTCCAGCTCTCCGGCAACCATAGCTTCGGTCCCGCCGTTCTTGCGCGCCTTCTCCAGCACTATGCCGAGGATATGGTTGCTTTCTATGTCCTGCGGCTGCTTCTTTGCGAATTCCAGGACTGCCCTTCCGGTTTCGCTTCCGGAAGCGCTGGCAGGCATAGAGCGGATTATTTCGCCAACCTTTCCGGCAAGCGCATCGAATTCCGCCTGCTTCCTGTTTATTTTCACCTGGCGGTCCATTGCCTTCAGCAGGTCCGCCGCAACTTCGGAGTGCACCCCGTTTTCATGGTAGGCCGCGGTGCGCAGCACTGCGCTGAGCCCGTAGAGCATCTGCGGGTCATTTTCCTTAAGCGCCCTGTTCACGAACTGCCTGAGCGCCCTCTCATACTTCACTTCCGAGTAATTCTTCCCCTGAGCATTTGCAAGCTTCCTGCCCGCCTTAACGTTTCCCACGAGAATCTCGAACCGGCCCTCCGCAATCAGCGCAGGGTGATTCGCATCCAGGTTCCTGAACCTGGATTTCATCCCGCCGTTTTTCCTGGCGTTCTCCTGGGCCTTTATGTACCTGAGCGTAAGCTTGAGGTCCCTTGCCGCGTTTGCATGGAATACACCATTTCCACTAGTTGCCATAAATTATTACCTCTCTTCAAGTTTATAAACCTTCCCCTCAGTACGCCAGCCCGTACTTTTTCATGTATATGTGCGTCTGGTAGATGAGCAGGAACGGGATCACCACCACCGAATTGAAAAGCAGCGTCGCGTACTGCCCGAGCGGGTAGGGCAGGAACAGCAGCACGAATTCCCCGGCGGTGAGCATCACCAGCCCGAGCACCATCCATGAGAGCACGGCATCCAGCTTCCTTATTGCCATCCTGAAGGAGATCACCACTGCATGCCACGGCTGCCTCTCGTCGATAACTATTGCCGGCGGGACGAAGAACAGCGCAAATGAAAGGAACAGCATAAGCAGGGGCAGGATTATCCCCCTGAGCGGCAGGTCGAACGTGACCAGCTGGAAGATGAGAACCAGTATTGTTGCAATAGTATATACAAGGAATATGTTCACCGCGTGCGTCCCCAGCGCTTTCCACACCCGCTTGGTTGCAGTAGTGAGTGTCCTCTTGGACTTGATGAGCACGTTGATGTTCGCAATCGAGTCCGAGATTATGAACAGGGAGACCAGGTAGGCGAATGCCGCCACTGCCGCCTCGAACGCACCCACCTCCGGGATGCTCCCCGTGCGCAGGAATACGCCCCCGAGCGCAAGGTATGAAGGGGTTGAGACGAAAGTGGGGATGAGCAGGGCAAAGAAGAACGGAATTGAGAAAAGCACAACAAGCCCGATTCTCTCGAAAAAGAAATCGATGGAATGCTGCAGCGCCCTCATCATGCTTCCCGCCCTCTCTTACGAGATTTTTATAGCTTTTCTTTCACCCAGTGGACGATTGCCTCCTTGGGGTATGCGCCGATGAGGCGGTCCACCTCCTTCCCGTCCTTGAACAGCACGAGGGTGGGTATGCTCATCACTCCGAACTGCTGGGCAAGCTCCTTCTCGGTGGTTATGTCAACCTTGCCCACCTTGAAGCCCTTTTCCTCTTCGCCGATTTCCTCGATTACAGGGCCGAGCATCTTGCACGGGCCGCACCATTCGGCCCAGAAGTCCACGAGCACCGCTCCGGCGCCTGTCTCAGCCTCAAAATTCTCATTGGTAATTTTCACACTGGCCATTTGACCCACCTTTTCCATAATTCAATGGCAAGCTTAAAGAATGTTCCACACACTTTAATTTTCTACTTTGCCGAGGTCGCATAATCCGGTAGTGCGCCGGTCTTGAAAACCGGTTCCGCAAGGAATTGCAGGTTCAAATCCTGCCCTCGGCGTGCCCGCTTTGTCCTAGGAACACTTCGGGCATCGCCGGCCATGCCGGCGAGTTGGAGGCCGAAGGCCGGCTGAAAACAGGTATCCAAAACCATAAGGAATACTTCGCATTCGGGCAACGAGGGGCGGCTGATGATTGAAGGAAAGGAATGGTACTGGCAGGGGACGATTGCAATCCCCTGGTTCGTGCAAATCCCCTACCAGGCGGGCCGTGTGCTGTTTGGGAAGGACCTTATAGTATATTATAAGGGGGAGGATAATCGGGGCTACTTCAATAAGAATGTGGAGCTGGAAAATGCAAAGAAGGTCCTCGCCGGCCAGGCCAGGGACCCGGAGCATATACAGAACGAATGGCACGGGGAATGGAAAAGGAGGCAGGAAGCCCTTGAAGCCGGCTTCCTGGATTTTGGTGCCCTAAGCAAAGCAGAGCTCCTGCCCAAGCTTAAGGAAATAGCCCGCCTCTACTCGTTAGTTTGGGAAAAAGCGCCGATGATAGAGCTCTTTGATCCCTGGGGCGAGAAGCTCCTTGGGGACGAAATAGGCAGGCATGGGCTTTCCTTCACCCGGGAGGAGATAACTGCCCTTACTTCTTCCCTCGAGCCAACGCTTGCCCAGCAGGAAAGAATGGGCATGTACGACGTAATCAAATCCGGAGGGGAGGGCCTGGAAGCGCATGCGGAGAAGTACTGCTATATGCAAAACAGCTGGGGGAAGGGTGAAAAGCTGCCCTTGGAATACTTCAAGAAAGAAATGGAAAAATATATGCATGATTTCGATGCGCTTGAGAACGAAATTGTTGAGCTCAGGAAGAGGCTGGAAGTGCTGAAGGGGGAAAGGGAGGAGCTATATTCCCGGAAGGAAATCCCAGGCAGCCTTAAGCGCTTCTTTGAGATGTTCTCCCTGCTGTCGCACTGGAGGGAAGAAAGGAAAAGTAAAGTACAGCTTACGAATTAGTATCTCTCCGAATTACTGAAAGCCGTGAGCGCGGCTTCCGGGGCAGAGACGGAACTCCTGAAGTTCTCCAGCCCTGATGAAATTAAGTCGCTTGAGTTGGAGGAAGCCTATTTGCGGGAGCTGGAAGAAAGGAAAAAAGAGGCGGTTTTCGTTTCCGGGAAATGGATTTACGGGAATGAAGCGCGGGAAATAATCCAGGAAGTGGAATCCACATTAAAGCGTGGGGAAATCAAGGGGAGCCCGGCCTCACGCGGCAAGGCGCAGGGCAGGGTGAAATTAGTGCTCACCTATGATGATTTTGAAAAGGTACAGGGAGGCGACGTGCTTGTTACCCCGATGACGAGGCCGGAGCATGTGCCGCTGATGAAGAAGGCAGCTGCTATAGTCACGGATGAGGGCGGCCTCACCTGCCACGCGGCAATCGTCTCCCGCGAGCTCGGGATTCCATGCGTGGTGGGCACGCAGGTCGCGACAATTTCCCTGAAAGACAACGAACTGGTTGAGGTGGACGGGAACTCCGGGCTGGTGAAGAAGCTCGGCTAGAGTATCTCCTTCCTCCTGTCTATGATGTGTGTGGCGTCGGGCCCCGTGCCGACAAGGGTAACGGGCACGCCGAGGTTCTTCTCAATCTCCTCGATGAACGCCTTCGCCTCACCGGTCAAATCAGCGTAATTCGTCTTCCCTTCGTTCCCCGGGAAGCGGATGTCTATCTTGCTCACCGCAATCTGAGTCGCGGAATTCACGGTGGCCGCAAAGCGCAGGTCATCCCAGTGCAGGTCCTTCGAGGTCCTGCGCGGCCTCCCGGTAACAGTGCCGTATTCCTGGAAGCCGAGCTTCTCCGCTTCCTCCACGGAAATTTCCCCCTTGAGCTCCCCTGCGCCAACGCGCGTGGTATATGACTTGATTACCATCACAACGTGGTCGATGCTCTTCGGGCCGAGCCCCACGTCCGCGGCAATTGTGGAAGCGCTCACGTCTTTGGAAGTGCAGAATGGATACGTCCCGTAGAGCACCGAAAGCATGAATGCCTGCGAGCCCTCAACCAATACGTTCTTTGAAGCGTTCACTTCCTTTGCAACGTCCGTAAGGTAGGGCTTGAGCTCATCCACTTCGGCAACGGTTTTTGCCACGCGGCCTGCGCGGTCCATCACCGCTGGCCCGCAGCCGCTCTTTGTGCTGCCGATTTTCCCCGGAGTCTGCGTTGCGTCGCGCTCCTTGTGCTCCGCGGTAATCACGGTTGCGCGGAAATCAATTCCGCACCTGTCCTGGTCGCCGCCAATCATCTCAACCTCCTTGAGGAAAACCTCCGGGTCGACGACAACGCCCGCGCCTATAATCAGGCGGGACTTTTCATTCGTGAAGCCGCAGGGGAGCATCCTCATGGGGTACCTTTTCCCCCTGTAATGCACTTCATGGCCCGCGTTCGGGCCAACGCCCCCGCGCGCAATTATCTCTGGGTTGTCCTCAAGCGCAAGGTGAGATATGAATTTCCCCTTGCCTTCATCGCCATACTGCCCGCCTACGATTATCGTCCTCATGCCAAAACCTCAGAGCCTCTCCTTTGCTATCTCTATTATCCTCCTTAATACTATGTTGGGGCGCTCCTTTGCGAAGCAGCCCGCGGCCTTGGGGTGCCCCCCTCCGGCACCGCCGAACTCCTTTCCGACCTGTGCCATCACTTCGTTCATTTGCACATCTACGCTCTTGCGCGCCCGCACCGAAACCTTTGTCGCGCGCTCTGACGCCTTCCACTTCGCGGCAACCGCAATGTCTGCGAACTCGGAAATGGAGGAAGCGATGAAAGATTCGTTGTCGCGCACATCCACAGTCGCAATCAGCACACTCCCTGCAGAAGTGATTTTCATCTTCTGGAGCGCATCGAGAACCTCTCCCTTCAATTTGAGGGTGGGCTCGGGCTCGCCCCATTCAAGGATTTCCATATAGCTCTTTTTTGAAATGCCCATGAGGCGCAGGAGCTGCTCGAATGTTTCCCTCCTTCCGTTCTTGAAGCGCGCGGTGTCCGAAACTATGCCGCAGGCAAGAGCAAATGCAACCTTCTCATCCATTTCCGGGATGAGGAGTGCGAGCATCTCCGCGGTGGAGGGCGCGTGCTCATCCCTTATCTCGAATTCCGCCTCGAACATGAAGCCGTTCCTGTGATGGTGGTCTATGATGAGGATTTTGCGCCATGCCTCCGCCCCGGGGAGCAGGGAAGGCGCGGAAGTGTCCACCACTGCAAGGCCTTCAAAGTCCCGCGGGTCCAGGGAGGAGAGCCTTTCCCCCTCCATCCCAATCTCTTTTGCGAATTCGCGCGCCGGCTCCTCGATTTTGTCCGGCAGCGCAAGCACGGCTTCGGGAAAAACAGACTTGAGGGCATACATCGAAGAGAGCGCGTCTATGTCCGCATTGCGGTGTGAGGTTATCGCGAAGCGCTTCCCCCCATGCTCTTTCCTGAATGCCTCAAGGGTTTCAGCCGCCTTCACCGGTACCCAACTCTTCCTTGAGCCTCTTCTGGAGCCTGATGATTTCGTTCTTCACCTTCTCCTCCTGCGAGCTGAGCGTCTGCACGCGGCTGTCCATGAGCTTCTTCTTTTCCTCAAGGTCCTCCTTCGCGCCTTCCTTCGTGGTCTTCATCATCACCGAGCCGACGCTCTTGTAGACCTCCCCGGTCGCCTTCTCAAGCTCCTCAAGCGCAAGGTTCGTCTCGTTGAGCTGCATCTGAAGCTGCTGCTTCTGCATCAGCACCGCCTGGAGCTGCCTCTCGAAATTCTGCAACTGCCTCAGGCTCTTCTCCATCTCCTCTTTTTCAGCCATTGTTTTCACCTTCAATACCTTCGAACGTTTGCAGGTACCTGAGGAACGCGTTTGCCGCGGCGCGGACCGCAACGACATCCGTCCCCTTCACCTCCACCTTCACGGTTTTCCCGGCGCGGGAAACCGAAGAGCTGAAGCGCTTCCCTCGTTCCTCCTCCCCCTTCAGCGCCTTTTCCGCGCCTTGCGCGGAGCGCACGGAGGGGAATTCGGCGCTTATGCGCGCTTCCGCCTTCATAATGCCGCCTAGTCCGTGGTTATCTCCTTTGCAATTGGCGGCCTAACCTTGAAGAGCACCTTCGCCCCCGTGGAGGGGAACTCAAACGTCTTCAGGTTCGAAATTACCACTTTGTTCCCGGTCTGCCATTCCGAATATTCCCCCATCTATTCACCTTTTGTCTCGGCTATGAGCCTCCTTGCGGTCTCGCCGCTTGCGGTCCTGAGCGAATATGCCCCTCCCGCGATTTCCGCCCCGCAGCTCCTGCATTTCCAGAGCGCATATGCCTTCCTCTGCACGCTCTTCTTGCCGCACTTTGGGCACTCGTAGCGCGCCTTCCTCTTGCTGTCGGCAGCATCTGCGAGGTTCCTCATCTTCCTCCCGTACTTCGCGGTCCTCATGCAAAACACCTCAGACAAATTCCCTCAGCTCATCCCCTTTCTTGAGGGCAACTTCGATTGCCTCGAGCACCTCGTCCTTAGTGAAGCACCCGTTCTTGGACTTCTGTATGCAGGAAACCTTGCCCTCGACCGTTCCGATTGTGAGCTGGGCGTCCGCCGCATATTCCTCGTCCAGTATGGGGTCAAGGAGAAGCTTGTCTCCGACCTTTATGAATGTGCTGGTGACTGGCTTCATGGGGAGCTTCATCTCCTTCTCATACTGCCCCCACAGGATTGCGCCGTCCTCCACCTTTGGGACCTTGGTGTCCGCGAGCGCGGCCGCAGCCGCAAGCGCCGCGGTGTCCGTAAGGTTCCCGCTGTGGTCCAGCACGAACATGTCTATGAAGAGGCCGAGCACCTTCCCCTCCTCTATGAAGAGGGATGCGGTGTCGATCACTTCCGCGCTCCTGATTCCCCTGTCCACGACTCGCGCGAGCTCGATTGAGTTCTCGCGGGGCGGGCCCGGCTCGAACATCGGGGACGCGAGCGGCGAGAATTCCGCCATCGTCATGAACACGCCGTCCTGCGGCCTGTCCGGGAACGGGGTCATCATGTCGAACTTTATGCCGCAGAGCACCTTGCTCCCGCCGATTGTGGCGAGCGCGGAGCCGTCCGCGGTGGTGACCGCGCCCTTCTGCACTTCCACCTTGCGGTAGTCGTACTGGCTGCGGCCGTCCGCCCTCTCGTTCTTCTTGAGGAGCTCGAGCGCTATGTCCTTCCTGACCGACTTCAAAATCATTTCACGTACGTCTTCTGCCATCTGAACACCTCACATCCTGAAGGACTCCTTCCTCTCGGTCCTTTCATATTCCTTCCTGAGGGCCTCGCCCTGCATCCCGGAGAGCTTTTCCGATGCGGCCATTGCCATGTCGAGCGCCTGCGAAATCTCATCCTTCGTGAGCAGGCCGTCCATCTGCAGCAGCACGATGTCCTTGCTCCTGCTCTTGAACGCGACAGGAATATCCGACTCGCCGTAGTTGTCCTCGTCCCTGCCGAGGTCCACGCAGAGCACGCCGCCTGCCTTGCCCACAGCAACGCCGGAAATCATGTCCTTCATGGGCACGCCCGCGTCCGCAAGCGCGACCATTGCCGCGGTGAGCGCGGTGATGCGCGTCCCGCCTTCAGCCTGCAGTATGATGACGTCCACGTCAATCTGCGTCTTGGGGAACTCGTTCGCAAGCACCACGGACTCCAGCGCTTCCGTAAGCACCTTGGAGATTTCCCTGCTCCTCCTGTTCGGGCCGCTCCTGCTGTGGCCCTCGACAGAGGCAAAGGTGGTCATGGTGTACCTGCACTTCACAAGCGCCTTGTATGGGCTCGCCTCGTGCTTCGGTATGCATTCCCTGGGGCCATACACCCCGCAGATTACCTTGTTGCCGCCCCACTCCACGTACGCGGAGCCGTCGGCTTCCTTGAGCACGCCCGCCTCAATCTTCACGTCCCTCATGTCCTCGGGCGTCCTCCCGTCAACGCGCTTCCCGTCCTTTATCAGTTCGGGCGCGTCCTTTGCTGATCCCATGTCATTTCACCTTCTTTGTTTTTTCTTCATGCAGCCATTCCGCCATGTCGTCGGTAAGGCCGTTGGTTGTCGCTTTCAGTATGATCCGGTCTATTGCACGGATTGCAAGGGGCATGTCGCCGCCCACAATCCAGATGTAGCCGTTGTTCCCTACGAATAGCGCGGAGCCGGTCTCCTTCTTTATCTGCTCCAGCATGCTGCTCTTCTTCCCGATTATCCTCGGCACCTTTGATGCCGGGACGGTTACGAGCTTGCCCCTGCTGAGCTCCTTCACGTACCCTATGTCGGTGTTCCCGACCTCGTCCACGAAGGTAATCTTCCCGAACACCGCCGCGGAAATCGGCAGCTTTATCCTAACCTTCCTTGTCGGGATTACCGCATTGTATGGCAGGTTCACGTCCACCATATAGCCCGGACCGCGCTCGTCGACCACTATGCCGACCACTGCGTCCCCGACCTTGGGCTTGTACGAAACCTGCAGGGGGACGAACCTGTCGTCCCTCATCAGCCCCACCACTTTCGCGTAGGTCTTCCCGCCTTCCACATAGGTGTGGGGCACGCTTTTCGGGGTGTCCCATACCATCTCTCCCGGAATTACGATTTTCAACAAATCACCTTTCCACAACTTTTGTTTCCGCCCTTCCCGCGGTGAGCTTGTTCACCCTGTCGTAGAATTCCCCCTGCGTCCCCGCAGGTATCTCCACGACCACGACGAGGCTCCCGTCCTTGAGCCACTGCTCCTTCCTTATCCCGTACATTTTCATCGTCCCGTAGCTCCTGTGGGCGAATTCCGGCGGTATCCTTACCGCCACTTCGAGCTTCTCGAACTTGACCGGGAGTATGGTGAGCAGCTTCTTCACAATCTCGTTCGCCTGCTCCCTTGGCTCCCTTGAAATGTCGACCTTGAACCTTATCTGCTCCAATGCATTTTCCAGGCGCGTGGGCGGGATGGGCGCCTTGGTGCGCGCATCTATGCCTTCCCTGCAGATTATGTCGATTATCTGCGCGCGGATTTCCTCGCCCTTCTTGCGCTTCTGCTCGGTGGTGAGCTGCACCTGCCCCTTCTTGAGGATTATTTTGAGCACCTCCAGCAGGTCGGTTGTGCCGAATGCCTTCTGCAGCGCGCCGCTCTTTGCGCGGTCGCCCTTCTTCGCGTCCCTGAAGACTTCTTCCACGACGAGGATGTTCTTGAGGTCCTTCTTCGAGCCCTCGAGGTACTGGTAGGCCTTGTCCGGGTCCACGTAGACCTCGAAGTGCTCGCCCTCCTTGTCGTAAGTTGCCATTATGGCTTTGTCAAGAGTTACCATTATAGTTCACTCAACCTTACAGAAGTTTTCTGGAAGATACACTAAGGTGTAAAGCAGTTTAAAAAGGTTCCGGGGAGCCCCCCTTCTGAATGGCCATCCATTAGCCAAGCCTTTTAAGCATTCGGCAGAAAAACCCCAGCATATGGACGTCCTCCTGTCCTTCCTGATAATCATCTCGGCCGGGCTCATCCTGTCCGAGGTGTTCAAGAAGTTCCACCTCCCCTACGTGGTCGCGCTGATACTCGCGGGCATAATAATCGGCCCCTACGGGCTGGGGGTCATAGAGGGCAACGGCACGCTGGAGTTCCTCGGGAGCATAGGGCTGATTTTCCTGATGTTCATGGCAGGGCTGGACGTCAGGGTATCCGACCTCTCCCGCCTAAGGAAGCAGGTGTCCATCTTCGGCATTTTCAACGGCGCGATGCCGTTCGTGGTCGGGTTCGCGATTGCAATCTATTTTGGCTACGGCCTAATGACCGCGGTGCTCCTTGGCATAATATTCATCTCCTCTTCGGTTGCGGTGGTAATCCCGTTCCTTGAGTCCATAGGGCTTGCACAGTCCAGGCTGGGGGACACCATAATTGCGGCAACCGTTGCGGAGGACGGCCTCAGCCTGATACTGCTCTCCATAGTCCTGCAGACCGTGAACCCCACCACCGGCCTGCCCCTGCCGCTGTTCTACCTGCTGTTCTTCTTTGCGCTCCTCGTGCTCAGGTACGCCATACCCCGCCTCGAGGAGGCGCTCTTCCCGAAGAAGAAGCGCAGGGGCGACTTCTTCGAGGCGGAGCTCAGGTTCATTTTCGTGGTGCTGCTCGCCACAGTGGTGTTCTTCGACCTCATAGGCATACACCCCATAGTGGCGGGCTTCTTCATAGGCCTCATCCTCTCCGAAACGATAAGGAGCAAGGTGATGAGGGACAAGCTGCATGCGCTGAGCTACGGCCTTTTCATCCCGGTGTTCTTCATCATAATCGGCATAGAGACGGACGTGGGCGTCTTCTTCACGGTCGCGAATTCGGTGCTGCTCGCCTCCGCGATAGTGGTCGGCTCGGTCGTGTCCAAGCTCATAAGCGGCTACGTGGGCGGCCGGCTGTGCGGGTTCAACCCATATGAAAGCAAATTCATGGCTGCTTCAACCGTCCCCCAGCTAAGCACCACTTTGGCGGTTGCATTTGTGGGGTTCGAGTTCGAACTGCTGGACCATTCGATGATTACTGCGCTGGTGGTGCTGAGCATAGTGACCACCTTCCTCGGGCCGATGCTGATGTCGCGCACGATGGACAAGCGCAGGTTCACGTTCGAGGACCGCACGGGCTGAGCAGAAAGCGTTTAAATCCCTTGTGAACCTATATACTCACTAATTTACACGGGGGATATACTTGCTTGGGATGCATTCTCCATATACGGAACATGAATACGACAGGGCTGCGCTCATAGGGAAAGTGCTCGCCGCGCTGCCCTACCTCAATGAGACGCAGGCAGGCGACGTTGCAGAACTGCTCGGGAACCCAATTGCCGAAAAGATAGGCTGGCTTGCGCGCCTGAAGGAAAATGCGCTGCAGGAGGCAATGGCCATAGAAAAGGACCCGGTGGGCACCGCAAAAGGGGACGAGGCAGACATCCCGCTGAACGTGAGGCTCCGCAGGGTTTACCAGCAATCTTCAGAAGCGCTGCTGGAGCTGGAAAGGGAAATCGAGGGCAGGGTAAGCGAAGAAACGCAGGTAAAACTGAAAGAAGTGCTCTTCCCTGCGCTGGGTTCGCAGAGGGATGATTACAACATGCTCCTGCAGGCAGTCACAATGGCGGACTATGCAGGCAGGGAAAAGATACTGGAATTCTGCACGGATGAAAAGAACCCCGCCCCCGCGCGCGGCCTGCTCATGGGCATTTTCCCGGGAAAGGAGTTCCCGGGCAAGACCGGGCTTGTTGCGGAGTACAGGAGGGTTGCGCGCAGGCTGGTGAAGTCCGGCACGAAGCCGCCCAGGCCCCATAGGGAATTTGCTGAAATCCGCTGCTGCGGGGCTACGGCTAAAAGATGAATGGTTGAGGTTTTTGCGATGAATGATGACCTAGATTTGGCAATGAGGCACCTTTCAGGGGCGATAGATTATTCCCGCCCGACCGAAGAGCGCGTGGCGTCCGGGCTAATTGCAGTAAACATGCTCTACCTGCTCGGCAGGGAGGACAGGCTGCAGCAGGTTTCCGAAATGGTGAAATGCCCCACAACGGTGAGGCGCAGCGCGTTCAACAAGCTTTCGGGCAACGAGCTTGGCCTCAGCCAGCTCATGGACATGGTAAATGCGGTAAGCTCGGAAGATGCGGACTGCCCTTCGCGCTATCTCCTTTTCCCCCCCGCATATGAATTCCGCAAGGAGGGGGTTGCCCTGCAGGCGATTGGGGTGCTGGATGCGGCGGCCCTCAACATCTACCTTGAAGGGTACGTCGCGGTGCTGGAGCTTGACCTGCTTTTCACAAAGGCCTACAATGAGAAGCGCACGCTGGAGGAGAGGGTGGAGGCAACCAACACCGCATGCATAGCGTGCGCAGTCCTCGACCTCGCCCTGCCGCTCGAGATCATGCTTTCGAACTTTGCGCTCCCGGGGGTGCTGAGGGACACTGCAGAGATGATGCTCGACCAGCTCCCGGCCGCCTCAAGGTGGATTGATTCGGAAAACCCCGCAGAGGAGATTGCGGGGCTGGATTTCCTTTCCCCGGCAGTGCGGAACATAGTGGGAGGGGTTTTCGATGCGGTGAAGGCCCGCAAAGGGGGGCTCCCGAAGCTTGAAAGGGACCTCGGGGAGGGCGACCTGGACGTCGAGCCCATCATGCAGGCGATGGGCCGGCTCGAGGACGAGGACAGGAGGATAGAGGAGCTTGAGGCGCTGCGGGAAATAGAGGCGCTTTTTGAAAAGGGGGATGCGGATTCCCTGAAGGCGGCATCCGCTTCCGGGCTGAATCCCGAGCTTGCGAAAATGGAGGCAAGGAAACTCGTAAGGAGGCTGGAAAAGAATAAGCCTGCGCAGCCGTGCTGCGCTAAGGGGCCTGAAAAGAAAACAAACAGGGGGCGCAGGTAAGCTATTCGCTGTCCATCTGCATCAATGATTCTGCAAGCACTTCAGCGCCCAAGGCAAGGTGCTCCGGCTTCGTAAACTCTTTCGGGTGGTGGGCATATCCCCCCTCGCTCGGCACGAATACCATTGCAGTAGGCACCCCGCTGAGGGCAAGCACCGCCGCGTCATGGCCCGCGCCGCTCGGAAGGTGCAGGGGGTCCACCCCAAGTGCATCGCATGCCCGGAGGACCTTCTCCCTCGCATACTCGTTCTTCGGCATGTTGTCAAGCTCTATGGGCTCGCTGTTCCTGTGGTTCTCTATCGCAAAGCCGCCTGCCTCCACCATGCCCCTCACTGCCCCGAACGCCGCATGGAGCTCAACCATGCGGTTGCACCTTATCTCCACGTCCATCCTTACCAGGTGCGGAACGGTGGTGTTGTTCTTGTCCAGGTTCGGAACGTCCAGCACAGTGGCAGTCATGTGGAAAAGGTCGCCCTGGCGGTAATTGCCGGGCAGGGAGTAGATGAAGTTCCCAAGTTCGATTGCATGCCTCATTGCATCCCTGCGGTCCTCCATTCTGCATCCTCCGGTGTGGTCCGGCTGCCCCCTGAAAACTATTGAAAACCTGTGGTTGCCCGCTATCGAGTTCACCGCACCTATGGGGAATCCCCTGTCCGCAAGCTTCCTCCCCTGCTCCACATGCAATTCAACATATGCACTAATGTCCTGCGGGTCAAGGAGCAGAAGGGCCCCCGCGCTTCTTTCGCTGTATTTCAGCCCCCCTTCCCTGCGCATCGCCTCCAGCAGGGTTTTTCCCCCGCCATCCGTGCGCTTAAGGTCTTCCTTTTTGAGCTTCCCGAACGCGGCCTTGCTCCCTATGTAAGGAATGCCGAACCTCACGGATTCCTCCGCCCTCCACGCGACCACCATGAGGTCGCTGTTCGTTTTCAGGCCGCGGCTTGAAATCGCCCTTACCGCCTCCAGCGAGCAGGCCACGCCGGCGACGCCATCGTAGAGTCCGCCATCCCTTACCCCGTCCAGGTGGGAGCCGGTGAGCACTATCCCATTGCCCTTCCCGCTGCGTATCCCGTAAAGGTTGCCGGCAATGTCAACTTCGGTGTGCAGGCCGATGTCCTCCATGAGCTTCTTGAATTTGGAAAATGCCTCGTTCTCGAATTCGGAATATGCGCTGCGGTACCTTTTTCCGCCTGCGCCCACCCCGATTTTGCCTGTTTCGCGTATGAGCTTGGCGATGAATGTCTTCCTTGCCGAGATTCCTGCGGTTTTGCGCCCGAAATGCATTCCCCGGCAGTCCCCCGGGCCCAGCGTCTTCGCGCCGGGCGGCTTTCCCCGGATATACTTTGCCCCGGCCCCGCCCTCTCCCCCATCAGGTTTCCTTGCAGGCTCCCTCTTCATGCAACTGCTATTGCCGGGAAGCCTATTTAAAGTTGAGCAAAGTGGGGGAAAATAGGAGCATTCTGACAGTTTTAAATAATGCATTATGCTATCTATTGTAAGGTGGGGAAATGAAAAGAATGCTTTTGCACCCGGGCTCGCCCGGAGGGAAGGGGAAGATAGTGGGCACGCTCCAGCAGGACATAAATGCAAAAGGCCTGGTGCGCATGCTCGAAGGCGGCCCTGAGGAGAAGAGGAATGCGCTCGCAATGCTGAGCAAATACCCGAAGGCGCTCGCCTACGTGGCGGCCTACCACGACGAGAGGGAACTGCGCATTACGGCATGCCGCCTGCTGACCGATAGCGATGCGCTGCTCATGGTGACAAAATCCTCCCCGCACTGGGATTCTGTCCATGCGAGCTTCGAAAGGCTGGGGGAAAACGTTTCCCGCATGCCCCTGCAGGACTGCTTTCAGGTAGCTCTGCATTCGCCAATGCCGGAGCACAAGGCAAAGGCATTCGCCAGGGTTGAGGCGGAGATAGGGGGAACGATGGTCTCCGTTTCCGCCACGCAGTACACCTTCAGCCGCTATCTCGATGCGATGGAAGGCAACGAGCCCTGCGAGATAATGGAATTCGTGAACACGAAGGAAAAGGTGCGGGAGCGCGTGGTTTCCTCCGCCCCGTACAGCTTCAGGAGCGTGGAGGGGAGGGGCGGCGCATACTCCCCGGAAACCCTTGCAAAAATACTGGACCGCGTGGCATGATAGGCGGAATTAAAAACCTTTCCAAGGTATATTTCAGTTCAGCCCGCCATACTGCTCATTGAGCAGGAGGGGAATTATATGGACAGGAAAAAGCTAATATCAGCCCTAGAGAAAGCCCTTGAGGCAAAAGGGAAGAGGAAATTCACGCAGTCAGTGGAACTGATAGTGAACTTCAGGGGAGTCGACTTCTCCAAGCCGGAGAACAGGCTCAACCTCGACGTGCCTCTCCCCCACGGGAAGGGCGGCAAGGAGCCCAGAATAGTGGTAATCGGGGAGGGCGCGTTCGGCTCGGAAGCGAAGAAGGCAGGCGCGGACGAGGCGCTCACCCCTGAGCAGCTGCCCGCGCTCGCCGCGGACACCGCGAAGCTCAAGAAGCTCGCGAACGGGTCGGTATTCCTCGCGCAGCCCAGCCAGATTGCGGCGGTTGCGAAGAACCTCGGCCAGTACCTCGGGAAGAGGGGCAAGATGCCGAGGCCGCTCGTCGGCCAGCCGAAGCCCGCAATCGAGATGGCAAAGCGCGCGGTGAGGGTCGCCTCAAAGGGCAAATACCTCCCGACTGCGCAGGCGCTCATAGGGAGCGAG
Source organism: Microcaldota archaeon (assembly GCA_964552755.1). Classification (GTDB taxonomy): domain Archaea; phylum Micrarchaeota; class Micrarchaeia; order Anstonellales; family Bilamarchaeaceae; genus CAZKHX01. The sequence goes on from CAZKHX010000001.1 coordinate 224,452, forward strand.
GGCATGGAGCCGGAAAAGCTTGCGGAGAACGCGGAAGCGGTCTACGACGCAATAAAGGGCAAGACCGGAGAGGGGAACATAAAGTCCGCCTACGTCAAGCTGACGATGGGCAGGGCGGAGAGGGTGATGTGACATGGATGCCCCAGCAGGGAAAAAGGAAAGGCCTGCGATAACCGCGAAGAAGAAGCAGGTCGAGGAGCTCAAGGCGCAGATGGGCGAATACCCCACAATCGCACTCATAGACCTCAGGGAACTGCCGGACAAGCTCCTGCAGGGAATGAGGAAGAGCCTCAGGGAGACGAGCATGGTGAAGATTGCGAAGTCCACGGTGCTCCGGAGGGCGTTCGAGGGCGCGGGCAAGCCCGCAAAGCTCTCGGAGATGCTCGTGAAGCCCACGGGCCTAGTGCTCACAAAGCTTTCGCCTTACGAGCTCAACTCCATGTTCAGGGGGAACCTCCTTGACATGGCGGCGAAGCCGGGGCAGGTGTCCCCCGGGGAAATAGTCGTCCCGGCAGGGGAAACCGACCTGCCGCCCGGCCCGACGCTCTCCGAGCTCAAGGTCGCGGGCATAAACGCCCAAATCAAGGGGGGCAAGATAGTTGTCGCGAAGGACTCCACGGTTGTGAAGGAGGGCGACACGATTACCCCCGAGAAGGCCAAGGCATTGCAGACCCTCGGGATAAAGCCCTTCAGGAAAGGGGTCCAGCTTGTGCTGGCATTTGACGGGGAATACATCTACTCCCCCGAGGTGCTCGGCATAACGCCCGGCGGCCTGGCGGAGGATTTCGTTTCCTCGCTCGCCCAGGCCTTCAACATGTCCGTTAACGCGGCATACCCGACGCCTGCAAACGTGGAGCTCATCCTCACCGAGTCCGTGAAGCAGGGGATGAACGTCGCGCTGAACGGGCAGGTTTATTCTCCTGAATCGGTAGAGCAGCTTCTCGCCCTTGCGTACAATCAGGGGTGTGCTCTGTCCGACGTTTCCCCATCCGCTGGGGAGGAGGCGGCTGAGAAGCCGGCAGAGGGTGAAAAGCCTCCGGGTGCGGAGGAAAAGAAGGAGGGGTCCGCAGAGGGAACTCCTGAAGAAAAGAAGGAGGAAGCCCCGCCTGAAAAGGAAGGGAAGCCTCCTGAGGAAAAACCAGAAGAAAAATAGGTGATATGATGAAAGTGGATCCATACCTGCATGCTGTGCTCCTTTTGCACGGCTCGGGAAAAGAGGTAAGCGCCGGGAACATCAACGCAGTGCTAAAGGCTGCCGGCGTCGAGGTTGACGAGGCAAGGTCGAAAGTCCTTGCGGACGCGGTAAAGGACGTGAACTTCGAGGACCTCCTCAAGAACGTTTCCTTCGCTGCTGCGGCTCCGGCTGCGGCCGCTGCCCCCGCCGCTGGCGGAGAGGCAAAGAAGGAGGAGAAGGAGGAAGAGGAGTCCGAAGAAAAGAAGGAAGAGGCCGCTTCCGAGGGGCTTGCCAACCTGTTTGGCTGAGCCTTTCTTTTCTCTTTAGCCTCTTTTTATTTTCTATTTTTCCCTTTTTACCTAGGTCAGTATCAGGTGGCCGCAGTACCCTTCCTCCATGCACCAGTGCGCGTCAACCGGGCATTCAACCTCTATGTACGCAAGGTTCTTGTGGTCGCAGTAATATTCCCGTATTGAGTGCGAGCCGATGCAGTAGTCATCGAAGTCGCCGGTTTCCGTGCTCACGGTCCCGGGCTCGTACAGGTCCTGCCCGCCGTCCGAGTCATCGCAGTACTGGTAGGGCACGCATTCCCCGCTTTCGCACATCTCCCCACGGTCGCAGTAGATGACCTCGGACGCAATCTCATCCCCTGAGCAGTAGTATTCCCGCAGGCGGTTCTCGTCAATGCAGTAGTCGGTGTTCTCCCCCTCGTTGTCTTCCGCAGTGCCCCGTTCGTAAACATCATGCCCGCCGTCGCTGTCCGTGCAGTACTGCTCTTCCTCCTCCACGTCAACGCATTCGCCGTCCACGCATTCCTCATCGCTGCCGCAGTTTATCTTCCTGCCCGAGACCTCGTCCCCCGAGCAGTAATACTCATATACGGTGTCATCATCATAGCAGTAGTCCTCGTATTCGCTCCCGCCTTTCCTCACTTCCCCGTACCGGTCTTCATCCTCCCCCCCGTCCGAGTCGCTGCACACGTATTCCGAGCATTTGCTGTTTATGCAATAATAGTCGGTTGGGCAGGGGAGGATGGCATACTTTGCCTCGCCTCCGCTGCAGTAGTATTCCTTCACCGTGCCGCCGCTGGCGCAGGAATCGATGTACACGACGTTGTCTGCCCTAACGGTGCCCTTCTCGAACAGGTCCTGCCCGCCGTCCGTGTCCGAGCAGTCCGATTCAACGCACACGCCCTCCTGGCATGCTTCCCCGGAGATGCAGGTCACGGAGGTGTAGAGCGGCTTGTTGCCTTCGCAATAATATTCCCTTACCGTTGAGCCGTCCTCGCACGAGTCGGTATAGCTTTCGGAGCCCTTTGAAACGGTGCCTGGCGAGTGCGCGTCAACCCCGCCATCGGAATCCACGCATACTTCGCCAACGCATGCGCCTTCGTAGCATTCGGTGCCCTCCGGGCACTCAACAGTGTCGCTCATTATTTCATTTGCAGAACAATAGTACTCCATCACATGGGTGGAGCCCACGCATTCATCGCTGTGCGACTCCCCGTTTTTCGTTGCTGTGCCTGCCTCGAGCGCGTTCTTGCCGAAATCAGTATCGGAGCATTCCGCGGAGGGCTGAGCGCCCTCCTGGCCCCCAGCCGCTTCATCCCCGGTGCACTCCCCCTCATGCGCAATCCCCACGCCCGCCTTCTGGGCGAAGCATTCGTTCGCATAGGTGTTCCCGTCCGTGCCGCACACGCGCGGCCCTTCGGAAGGGCATTCCCCCGCGGGCACCGCCCCCGGGCAACCCGCAACCATAAGCATAACCGCCGCCAGCAAAACAACCAAAGCCCTCATGGCGCACATATCTACCTTAAGCATTAAACTGTTTTCTCCCCAAGTGGATGCAGGGATAGCATGATAACAGGCGAAAAGGTGCTCGAGGTTTCCGGGAAAAAGGGGGAAGGCGAGATAAAGGGGTTCAGCATCGGCATCCACATCGACGGCGTTTCGGTGGATGGCGGCAATGTTGAAATCGGCTATACCTATACCGTCAATTACGGGGAAGGCGCCGGAGAGCTGAAGATGCGCTCAAGGCTTCTTGCGAAAGAGGATGTGGCCCTCGCGAAGAAAATCTCAGAAGAATGGGAAAGCAGGGGCGCCCTGCCCGCGGAGTATGCGGAAACCGTGGTGCGCACTGTGAACTACAGCGGCAGCGCGAACGGCACGCTGGTTGCGCGCGTGCTCGGCCTGCCAATGCCGCAGATCCCCCCGAAAGTCACGCTGAAGCAGAAGGGGAAAGAATAGCTAGAAGGTCTTGCCGATTACCACCGTGGCGGTGACGTCTCCCGCAGTCACGTCGTACATATACACCTTGCCTTCCACGGAGAACCCCTTGCCCAGCCCCTTCGCGATTCCGGCCTCGAACCCGAACGCAGGGGCGGGCTGTGCTTCGATAGGTATTGTGAGCATGGGGGTAACGTACGTGCTCAGGTCGTGCTCCTCGTTTTCATACGAAACGCTGGAATAGACTGTTACGTACTCCCCCCCTTCAGTATCCTGCCCCACTTCCGCGCCGGGCTCAACTCCCACTCCCTTTTCGCTCACTTCTACGTAATACGAAGCGGTTCCCGCAATTGCGACATCCGTGGTCGGGTCGCGGTATACCGCCATGCACGCATCCCCCACGCAGGTGCCCGCGGACCACCCGTAATCTATGCCTTCCGCGCTTTGGAGGTCCTTCACCGCGGTTGCCCCGGCATCGATGACGACGTTTTCGCCGATGCTCACTTCCGTCGCTGCGGCAGCGGTCGCGATGGGCTTCTTGCCCACGACCCCTGCGCCAGCCGAAAGGGTGACTTCGGCTTCCACTGCCGGCTTTTCCTCTCCGGCTTCCTCCGGCTGAGCGGTTGCCTCTCCCGGCTGGGGGGCCGCTTCCGCCTTCCCCTGCTGGGCCCCGGGAGCCGCTTCCGCCTCTGCCGCGGAAAACGTTTTCTCGAGCTCGGCTGCAAGCCCGGGATCCTTATCCTTTACCGCGGCCATCAGCGCGTCCGGGAACGGGACGTCGTGCTTGTCCATCCTGTCCACGACGTCGCTGACCAGGGCCCCGGTGTCGGCAAAGCGCTCCTGTATCTTTGCCTGCATCTCCGGGGCAAGCTTCTCCATCCCGGCCTTTACTTCTTCAGCCTTCTGCTTCTGCGCTGGCATGATGCTGATTCTCAGCCACCCTTTTTAATTTTGCAGTAGAGCCCCCTGCATGGAGCTCAGGAAAAAGGAGTCGTACGCAATCCAGATAGGCGCCTACCTGAAGAACGGGGACTACGGAAAGGCGCGCGAAATGTCCGAAAGGATGCTGGAGAAGTTCCCGCGCGAGCCGCTCTCCCATTTCATGGCCGCAAAATCATGCTACTTTTCAGGGGATTATGGAAATGCGGCGGAGGAGGGGAAGAAGGCGCTCGGGCTTTCGGAGCAGGGGCGCGACGCGGTGGTGAGCGCAATCGTTGCGGCAAGCGCCCTCTTCATGCTGAAGAAATACGATGAGGGGTACGAGCTGCTCATCCCTTTCAGGAGTGAGGATGACGAGGTGCTGAAGAAGCTCCTGCTCCTTTTCTCCATGGTCACCGAGCACGGGAAGGAGGCAGCGGAATTCTACAAGGAGCTCCACGAGCTCAACCGCAAGGCGGCCGCGGATTTCCTGAGGGAGCTTGCGGAAGAAGCCTAGAGCCCGGCAAGCAGCATAATGGTAGGTATTATTATTGCGCCCATCAGGCTGGTGCGCTCCGCACCCACCTTCAGGCAGAGGAGGCCCACTGCCACAGAGGGCACAAGCACGAGCAGGCCCGGCAGCCCGTCCAGCAGGAGGGCAAGCAGCACCAGGTAGGCCATGAGCATCTTGTAGATGTCTCCCATCTGCACATGCCCTGCCCTTTTCGCAAGCCCGCGGCCGAGATAGATTATCGCGGCAGCCGCAGCCGCTGCAATGAGGAATGCGGCAAGCAGCATGGGCAGCGCCCCGCTTATGTCCACCATCCCCGCGGCCTGCGCCACCGAGCCCACGCGCGCCTTCCCGAGCGTTGCCGCAGTCGCGAATGCGAAAACGCTTTCGCTCATGCCTATTGCGGCTATTATCGAGAGGTATGCCGCTGTGCCGAAGGGAACGAGCAGGGAGGCGAATGCCGCAACCTGCGCTGGCGAGCTTATCCCCGGCAGAAGGTCCGCGGCCCACCCCAGCAGCACCCCTCCAGCCACGTAGGGGAGCAGATTGAATTTTATCGGCCCTTCCCTCTGCTCCGGGATTTCCTGCTTCTGGAAGGTGAGCATCGCGGAGATTGCGAACATGCCCACGAAAAGCGGCAGGAACGGGTCGGGCATCTGCGAATCAAGCGCGACCTTTCCCACCAGCCCCGCAAGCAGGAAGATGAGCGCGGAATAGGCCGGCTTCCTGCCGCGCAGCACGAGCACTGCGGATGCAACCGCAAGCACGTACAGCAGGTAGGGCCTGATAGTGTAGTATACAATCGGATAAAGCCACTGCGCAATTGGGAAAAGCGCCACCGATAGCAGCACTGCAAGAAATGCGGAGATGCACATTACCTTCAGCGCGTCTATGCCCTTCCCGGCCTTCACCATCCTCTGCCCCGGGAGCACGGAAAGCGTGACGCTTTCGTCAGGAATTCCAAGGAAAATGGCGGGCACGAAGGAAAAAATCTCATTTGCCGCGAACATCCCCACAATGAGCAGGGCGCCCTCCATCCCATCCATGCCCATGCCCGAAAGCGCAGAGCCAACGGTATTCGAGTGCAGGCCCGGGATGAGGCCGGTGATTATGCCGAGCAGTATTCCGATTATGAGGAAAAGCAAGCGTTCTCCACCCGGTGTTTATTTCCGCACAGTTGGCTTTTTTAACCTATTCCGCCAAATCCCCCCAAGGTGGGTTTTATGGATTTGAAAGGCAGGAATTTCCTTACATTGCTGGACTACCAGCCAAGGGAGATAGAGCACATACTCAGGATTTCGGAAAGCATGAAGAAGGACCAGATACGCCGCGAACTGAAGGAGAAATCGCTTGCGATGCTCTTCCAGAAGTCGTCCACGCGCACGCGCATCTCTTTCGAAGTCGGCATGACGCAGCTTGGCGGCCACGCCCTCTTCCTGGACATGAAGAATACCCAATTGGGGAGGGGAGAGAGCATAGGCGACACCGCGCGGACCATAAGCAGGTACTGCGACGGGATAATGGCGCGCCTCAACAAGCACTCGGACGCGGAGGGGCTTGCGGAATACGCGACCGTGCCCGTAATCAACGCGCTCACGGACCTCTACCACCCCTGCCAGACGATGGCGGACCTGGAGACCGTGCTGGAGCACAAGAAGAAGGTGGCAGGCCTCAAGGTCGTTTTCTTCGGGGACTGCGGGTTCAACATGTTCAATTCAACGGCAATTGGCTTCACCAAGCTCGGAGCGAGCGTGGTCGCCTGCTGCCCGGAGAAAGGGGGCTACGTGCCGGACATGAGGGGCGCGCTCGCCCCCCTCGAGCCGGAATACCGGGGGAAAATCTCGGTTGAGCACGACCCGATGGCCGCGGCGGAAGGCGCGGACGTGATTTACACGGACACGTGGGTCTCGATGGGGCAGGACGAGGAGAAGGCGCAGCGCCTCGCGGACCTCAAGCCCTACCAGGTGAACGCGGGGCTCATGGCAAAGGCGCCCAATGCAATATTCATGCACTGCCTGCCCGCGCACCGCGGGGAAGAGGTCACGGACGAGGTAATAGACGGCCCGCAGAGCGTGGTGTTCGACCAGGCGGAAAACCGCCTGCATGCGCAGAAGGGGATACTTGTTGAGCTCATGGGCGGCGAGTAGCGGGTTTTAATTCCTTTTTCATTCTATTCCCTCCATGTTCGCAAAGGCAAAAGGCGAGATTGCACGAATGATTTCAAGGTGCGCCTCAATTCCGGAGGGGAAGGCGCTCGCGTCCCTTGAGCTGCCGCGCGGGGAGCACGGCGACATCGCCTCGCGCATCGCCTTCGACCTCGCGAAGGCGGAAAGGAAGAGCCCCGTTGAAATTGCAAAATCGATTGCGGGGAAAATGGAAAAGCACAAATGGGTCGCGGAGGCCCAGGCCGCCGGCCCGTACATCAACTTCTTCCTCAGCGATGAATTCTATTCGGGAGTGCTGGAAGAGGTGCTGTGCAAAAAGGGCAAGTACGGCACAGGGAAGAAAAAGAAAGGGAAAATACTGGTGGAATTTCCCGCAGTGAACCCGAACAAGCCATGGCACATCGGGCACCTGCGCAATGCGCTCCTCGGCGACACCGTTTCCGGGATGCTGGAATTCTCAGGCCATGAAGTGGAGCGCATGGATTATATCGACGACCTCGGCCTGCAGGTCGCACAGTCCCTGTGGGGCTGGGAAAGCCTGAAGCACGGGGAAGGGAAGAAGTTCGACCACATGCTCGGGGAGCAGTACGTGGAGGTTTCCAAGCGTTTTGAGGGGGATGGAAAAACCGCCTCAAAGGTGCGCAGCATGCTCCAGAGGATGGAGGAAGGCGGCAACGAGACTGCGGAAAAGGGGAGGGCGCTTGCGGAAAAGTGCGCCCTTGCGCAGTACGAGACCGCCTTTTCATATGGAATTTATCACGACGTGCTGGTTTTCGAGAGCGACATCCTGCAATCCGTGTTCCAGGAAGGCATCGAGAAGCTCAAGCACTCAAGGGCAATTGTCCTGGAAAAGAGCGGCAAGAACGAGGGCTGCTGGGTGGTGAAGCTCGGAGGAAAGTTCAAGGACATGAAGGATGCGGACAAGATACTCATCCGCAGCGACGGGACTGCGACCTACACCGGAAAAGACGTAATCTTCCACCTCTGGAAGTTTGGGAAGCTCAAGAGCGATTTCAAGTACAAATCCTTCGTAAAGCAGCCCAGCGGGAAAACCGCCTTCGCAACCGGAGGGAAGGCAAAGAAGGAATTTGGCGGCGCCGCGGGAATAGTGAACGTAATCGGCTCAGAGCAGATTTACCCGCAGGAGGTAATCAGGGAGGTGTTCAGCCGCCTCGGGTACGAAAAGGAGGCGGAAGAGTATCGCCACCTTGCCTACGAGCATGCGGAGCTCCCCGAGGAAAAGCTTTCGGGCAGGAAGGGCACCTGGGCAGGATATACCGCGGACGACCTGCTTTGGGAGGCAGTGGGCCGCGCAGAAGAAAAAATCAAAAAGGAAATGTCCGCAGAGGAAAAGAAGGAGGTTGCGAAGAAGGTGGGGGTGGGCGCGGTGCGCTATTCGTTCCTGAAGACCGCGCCCGAGAAGCGCCTCATATTCAAATGGGAGGAGGCGCTCTCGCTGGAAGGCAACAGCGGCCCGTACCTGCAATATGCATACGTGCGCGCCAGCAAAATCCTTGAGAAGGGCAAGCACAAGCCTGCCGTGGGCAAGGGCTACGAATTCAACCCGGAAGAGCGCGCCCTCATAAGGAAAATAGCGATGCTTTCCGAAGTGGTGGAAAAGGCCGCGTCAGACCTCAGGCCGAACACCCTCTGCGAATATGCATATTCCCTCTCTGAAGCGTTCAGCAGCTTTTACACAAAGCACTCCGTGCTGAAATCCGAAGGCGAAACGCGCAAGGTGCGGCTGGCGCTCACCGCCTCATTTGCGCAGGCGCTGGGCAACGTGCTTGCGCTGCTTGGGATGCCGCTCCCGGAGATGATGTGATGAAGGAGAGCTTCTCCTCCTACATAGACGCGATTTACAAGATACACCTTGAGGAGAACTCGATGGTTACTACCAGCGACCTTGCGGAATACATGGGGGTTTCGGACGCGAGCGCATCGGAGATGCTGAGGAAGCTTTCCGCAAAGGGGTATGTCACGCTGCGGCCGTACAGGGGCAGCTACCTTACCCGCAAAGGGTTGAACGAGGCGATGGAGATTGCGCGCGACTTTCGGATGGTTTCCCTGTTCTACGAAGACGTGCTGAAGATAAAGAACCCCGGGCTTGCGGCAGATTATTCCGCATACTCCCTCCCGAAGGAAGTGATACAGGGGATTGCAAGGTACGTGAAGAAATCACCCGCCCTGCTCAGCAAATTTGAGAAATTCAGGGAGGAAAAAATGGGCAAGGTGCTGCTTGCCTCGAAGCTGAAGCCCGGCACGGAGTGCAAGCTGCTCTTCTATTTCGGCCCGCACAAGCACCAGAAGGTCTTCAGGAAGAGGGACATCTGGCCGTTTGACAGGATAAAGATGGTTTCAAGGGGGCCCAGCGCATGCAGGTTCGAGCATGCGGGAAAGAAGTTCGAAATCCCCACTTTCCTGCTCACAAGGTTTTACGTTCTCCTTTGACATACGCGAGCGCGGTTTCCAAATCCGGGACCTTTATGAATTTGGAAAAGTAGTCCAGCACGTTTTCAACGTCCCGCCTGAGGTATTTCTCCGCCTTGGGATGGCCCGAGACCACGCCCTGCCCCCAGTCGATTATGTAGAGCTTATCGCCCACGAGTATGTTGTATTCGCTCAGGTCTGCATGCACGAGCCCAGCCTTCCAGAGCTTCCTCACGTCCCCCATGAGCTGCCTGAATTCGCCTTCCGCAGGCCCCACGTCATGCAGCATGGGGAAGGGCAGCCCCTTCATCCCGAGGAATTCCATTATGAGTATGTTCTTGTGCTGGTAATACGGTTTCGGAGCAGGGATTTTGGCTTTCTCGCACATGCTCAGGTTCTTGTATTCCTTCTGCGCAAACGCGAAGACAAGGTCCCTCTCCCTGCCGCGGAACTTGCCGAAGCGGGGGTCGCCCTCAAGGTATTCCTTTCGCTTTACGAATTTGGTCGTCTCCACCTTGTAAATCTTCACCGCGACATTTTTCCCGTCAGCAGTACTCCCCCGGAAAACGTTCGCCTCTTTCCCCGTGGAGACCGGCCAGTCAACGCTCTTCAGTATGCCCTTCGAAATCAGCTTTGCGAGGGAGAGCAGCGTGGAGCGGTCGAAGACCTCGCTCTCAATCTTCTTCCTCTCCTTCAATTGGAATTCTTCTTTGGGGGGCTTCTTCCTGCGGGAGACCTTCCTGGCCATCTACCCTACCTTCAGATGCCCGTTTCTCTTGAGCCATGAGGCCTCAAGCGGGGCATACCTCCAGGTGATGTCCGCCTTCTTTTCGCCTTCCACTTCCCACGGCCTTATCGCGACCACATCGCCTTCCTTCACCCAGATGCGCTTCCTCATTTTCCCGGGTATCCTGCAAAGGCGTTCCTTCCCGTCGTTGCAGATAACCATCATCCTGCTGCCGCCCATCACCCCGGTAACTAGGCCAAGCATTTCCCCGGACCTCGGGAGCTTCACGCGCGTAACTGCCGGCGGCGCCTCCCCGGGCTTCCTGTACGGCTTGCGCGGCCTGAACGGCTTTTTCTTTTTCTTTCCCCTTCCAGCTGCCATGCTACTTCACCGTCCTCCTTGCGCCGCACGCCTCGCAGATGAGCACCCTCATCTTGCCGTCGCTTTCTATGTGGCTGTCGGGCTTGCCGCACTGCAGGCAGAGCACGTATTCCTTTGCATACTCCTCGAATTTCTTGTTCACTATGTCTGCCTTTATCTTCCTGTGCAGAATCAGGCGGTCGCCTTCCACGTTGGTGGGCACGGCGAGCTCCTTGCTGAGGAACTTTGCGACCTCCGCCGGCTCCCTCCTTATCTTGGACATCGCGTTGGCGAAGTTTTTCACTATGGTCTTGTTGCCTTCGCTGAACGCCTCCAGCACCGGCATCTCAAACCTTTCCCCGCCTTTCAGCGTCTCGGGGAGCTTGCCGTAGGCGTCTTCGAGCATGTTTTCGTATTCTTCCATCAATTCACCGAATAGGCAGAAGCATTTCTGCTTCGCATCCTTTTTAATCCTTCAGGTGCCCTCCTCCCACGAGCCGAGGTACTTTTCCTGCTCCGCGGTTAGGGAGTCTATCTTCACGCCCATCGCGTCCAGCTGGAGCTTTGCAATCTCGCCATCTATTTCTTCCGGAAGAGTAATCACCTTGTTCTCCAGCTTGCCCTTGTTGTCAAGGAGGTACTTGCAGGCGAGTGCCTGGCCCGCAAAGGAGGTGGCCATCACTTCGGAGGGATGCCCTTCCGCGGCCGAGAGGTTCACCAGCCTGCCCTCGGCGCAGAGGTAGAGCTTCTTCCCGCCAAGGATGAACTTCTCGAGGAACGGCCTGAGCTGCTCCTTGCTCTCCGCCGCCTTGTTCAGCCCGTCCACGTCCACCTCGTTGTTGAAGTGGCCGCTGTTAGCGAGCATCACGCCGTCCTTCATCGTTTTCATGAGCTCAACGGTGACTACGTTCTTGTCCCCGGTGACGGTGATGAAGATGTCGCCGATTTTCGCGGCCTCGGCCATGGGCATCACGCGGTAGCCGTCAAGCCGCGCCCGCATGCCGCGGAATGCGTCCACTTCGGTGACCACTACGTCCGAGCCGAAGCCCTTTGCACGGAGCGCAACGCCCTTGCCGCAGTCCCCGTAGCCCGCAACCACGACGGTCTTCCCTGCGAAGAGCACGTTGCTCGCGCGCAATATCCCGTCTATTGTCGACTGGCCCGTCCCGTAATAGTTGTCGAGCAGGTGCTTCGTCTTGTTGTCGTTCACCGCAATCATCGGGTACTTGAGCACGCCGTCCTTCTCCATTGCGCGAAGGCGGATTATCCCGGTAGTGGTTTCTTCGCACCCCCCGATAATTTCGGGAAGCAGCTCCGGCTTCTTCGTGAGGACTTCGGTGACCAGGTCCCCGCCGTCATCTATCGTGATGTTCGGCTTGTAGGAAAGCACCTTCTCTATATACCTATAGTAGTCCTCCTTTGTTTCGCCCTTGTATGCGAACACCGCGACGCCCTCCTCCGCGAGCGCGGCCGCAACGTCGTCCTGCGTGGAGAGCGGGTTGCAGCCTGCAATCGCCACTTCGGCGCCGCCGGCGCGCAGCGCCCGGATGAGCACCGCGGTTTCCTTGGTCACGTGGAGCGCGAACCCTATGCGCACGCCCTCGAAGGTTTTCCCCTTCGCGAACCTTTCCTTCAGGGTGCCCATGATTTTCATGTGCTGCTCGGCCCATTCGATATTCTTGCGCCCCTGCTCCGCGAGCGAAATGTCCTTCACTTCGTAGTTCTCTCC
>CAZKHX010000002.1:0-88563 GCA_964552755.1 Microcaldota archaeon
GCACTTCGACCCCCTGCGCGAAAACGTGGAAAAGTTCTCCGGCACGTGGGACCTGTTCAAGCTGGTATTCATCGCATTCATGTTCTACATCTACATGCTCTCCCTTGCCGCCAACCTCGGGATGGGGATAAACATAAGCTATGCGATGCTGCCTGCCCTTGCGCTGCTGTTCTGGTTCATGGGCGTGCTGGTGGAAAAGGCAAAGACCAACTGGTTCATAGGCATACGCACTCCCTGGACGCTTTCCAGCAGGCAGGTGTGGGATAAGACGCACCAGCTCGGAGCAAAGCTCTACAAGGCATGCGCGCTGGTGGTGCTCCTCGGCCTCGCGTTCCCGGAATTCACAATCTGGTTTGTCATCGTTCCGATAATGCTCGTGAGCGCGTTCCTGTTCGTCTATTCGTACCTGGAATACCGCAAGGAACTCAAAAGCGCGCCCTAGGCCAGTTCAAGCCCCCCCAGCCCCGCCCTGAATTCGGATTTCACCGCAAGCGCGAATGCGTCAACCACCTTCCGCATGTCCGAGCCCGGCTTCGCAACGAACTTCACCGAGAAGACCGCCCTTTCCCCCTCAATCTCCACGAGGTGCACCTTTGGCTTATATTCGTCCAGCACCTCCTCAAGCGCGAGCGCAACCTTTCCGCAGGCCGCGGACAGCCGCGCCTTTGCCTTCTTGAAGTCCTTCCCTGCAATGCCTACCCTGAGGCGGAAAATGTTCCCGTCAGCGGAAGAGCTGTTCTCCAGGGATGAGTTCACCAGCTCCCGGTTGGGCACGGAAACTGCCCTCCCGTCGAAATCCCGCAGCATGGTATGCTGGTCAAGGATGCTCTCGACAAAGCCTCCCCTCCCCCCGCTTTCGATGTAATCCCCCTCGTTTATCCTGTCCGCAAGCTGGAGGGCGGCCATTATGTTCCTTAGCCGCCCGCGGAACAGCACAAAAGCGAATACCAGGAACAGCACCCCGAGGATGGTCATGACGAAGCCGATTTCATAGCTCAGGTAATTGATTATCAGCAGCACCCCTATCCCGTAAATCACCAGCCCCACGGTCTGCTTGAAAAGCGGTATCCTCTTGGAAAGGAAATTTCTGGCTTTCTTCGTTCTTGCATAGTACATGTCCAGCGCGCTCAGCAGCAGCCTTACCGCAATCTCGCTGAATGCCATTATCAGGAGTATCCCCCACACCTTGGCGGTTGCGCCCTCTATCAGCTCCGGGTCATGTATGGTGATGCCGAAATAGGCGCTTACGAGCAGTATCACCACGAGCACCGACCGGCCGATGTCCTTCAGCGCCATCGGCACGAAATAGAATTTTGATTTTGAGAAGAAGGACTCGGAGAATCTCACTACCAGCCCCCATGCTATGTAAAGCACTACAAAAGATGCCGCGAATGCCGCTATTCCGAGGATTGCCGAATCCAAAGGATAAGGAGTATCTATCATGCCATACTTTCGCTCAGAATGCATATAAATTTTTCCTGCCTAGTCTGTGTCCATGCCCAAAAGGAAAAACACCACTGTCGGATTCGAAACAGAGTACTTCACCATCAATGGGCAGGGCGAGCTCACGAACGATGTCGACCGCCTGATGAAGCTGCTCAGGGGCCGCAAGCGGATACACCTCCAGCTCCGGGAGGAGGTTTTCCATTCCATGCTCGAGTTCGGCGCATCCCCCGGGAAAAGCCTCCGGGAGGTCTATCTCCGCTACCTCAAGAACCTCAGGAAGGCAGTCGAGGTGGGGGGGCAGAACGGAATATTCCTGCTCCCGCTTACGTGCTATCCCGGAAAGTCAAGCCCCCGGATGAGGAACAGGCCGTGGTATACCACCCAGTCCAAGCTTTTGGGCACCAAGAAGTTTTCCGATGCAATCCGCATCTGCGCCTTCCATTTCCACTACTCCCTGCCCAAGGGCATGGTGGAGCACGGGACACGGCGCATCGGCTCTAGAACCTCGTCCGAAGCGCGGGGCATCTTCCTGAACCAATATAATTTCCTGATAGCGGCTGACCCGGCATGCATGACCTTCTGCCAGTCCTCCCCATTCTGGGAGGGCGAGCATTTCGCAAAGGATTCCCGTACGCTCCTTTACCGGGATATGGCCCTCGAAACCCCTTCCAGGAAGGTATACGGGCTCTATGTGGACCATCCAATCTTCGGTGGCCTGCCCAACTACGAATTCACCCTGGAAGACCTGAGGAGCATGTCCATAAAGCGGAAGAATACCTACCTCAACCTGCTCCATTCGCGAGGCCTCCGCCTTACCCGCGACGTAGTATACTCGCCCGAGCTTGGATTCATGTGGGGCGCGATAAGGGTGAACAAGGTGGGCACGTTCGAATATAGGGGCACGGACATGAACTACCCGTCCTATACGTTTGCCACCGCATACCTGCTGAAGCTGGCGCTGGACGAGATACGCAGGCAGGACCTCCAGATGCTCCCTTCGGACATCGGCCTCAAGGAGCCGTTCAAGAGGGAGGGCGACACAGTTTATCTCCCGCCGTTCTCAAAGCTGAAATCGCTCGAGTATTTCTCCACCATATATGGGTTCGAAAACCCCCCCGTGCACTCCTACTGCTCCGCGCTATTCAATTTCGTGATGAAAACTGCCAGGAAGCCCAATGCAAAGCGGCTGGGCAGGATACAGCAGATGCTGGATAGCAGGAAGACCGTTTCCGATGAGGTACTCGCCCTCGTGGCAAAGAATGGCTACAGCCCGGAAGACGTTCCGGATGATTTCCTCAGGTATGTCGCGCTCTATTATTCCAAGCGCCTTTCCAGCGATATAGATGAGACCGAGAAGATGCTCTCCGGCAGCTAGCGCTTAAAAACCTCGCGCAAGAGTGGTCTGCTGGTGTAAACATGCCAAAGAAAGGAGTAGGTATATTTGCAGGGATAGGCACGGGCATAGTGGTAGTGCTCCTCGGGCTGATTGCGCTCTTCCTCTTCGCCATTTTCGGGGCGCTGATGGGCGCGATTACCGGATGGATACTGAACCTTACTCCGGTGCTCGGCCCTGCGGTGAAAAACGGCTTCACCGCGGTGTTCGGGGTGGAGGCGCCCGACCTCGTCGCAATAGGCGCGATGCTCGGCTTCATAGCGGGCTTCTTCAGGCAGTGGGGCCAGGGCAGCTGCGACTAGGCCTGAAGGGGGACATGCAGGATGCCATACGAGGTGTGCGGGGAGCTTGTGCTCACCCCCGGCGGCCCGAAGCACAACTATTCCGTTGCGGTTGACGGAAACCGCATACTGGACGTTGGCCGCACCGCGGAAATCCGGAAGAAGTACAAGTTCTCAAAGTCCATCGGAGGCAAGGGGTTCGCAGTGACCCCCTCCTTCGTGGACGCGCACATGCACTCCTTCCAGGTTGCCACAAAGGGCCGCACCTCGGACAAGTCCCTCCTCGAATGGCTGAAGAAATATATATGGAAATGGGAAGGCGAGATGGGCCGCAAGCAGGCGCGCGCCTGCGCAGAGCTCGCCTACACCCAGCTCATCCGCTGCGGCGTTGCCACGATTTCGGATTACACCTCCGTGCGCTACGCCGACGAGGCGATAAAGGCCGCGATGAAGCTGGGCGTGCGCGGCCTGATTGGCAAGACAATGATGGACCGCCGCTCCCCTCCCGAATTGCTCGAGGATACCGATGCCTCCCTGCGCGAAACAGAATCCCTCATAAGGAAATACAACGGCGCAGGCAGGGGCCGCATAAGGTATGGAGTAACACCCCGCTTTGCAATCACCTGCTCGGAGGAACTCATGCTCGGCGCGAAGGCGCTCTGCGAAAAGCACGGCGTAATGTTCCGCACCCATGCAAACGAGAACCGTGAGGAGGTGAAGACCGACAAGAAAATCCTCGGCACCACCTCAGTAACCTATCTCCACCGCCTTGGGATACTCGGCCCCAACACCCAGCTCACCCACTGCATATGGCTCACCCCCGGAGGCTTCTCCGTCCTGAAAAAGACAAATACAAAAGTGGTCCACTGCCCGGGCTCGAACATGCTCCTCGCAAGCGGCGTTGCCAATGTCCCGCGCATGCTCCGCGAAGGCATTGAAGTGGGCCTCGGCAGCGACGTTGCGGCCTACTACAATGTGGGGCCCTTCGAGCAGATGCGCCTCGCGTGCCTCATGCAGAAGGTGAACACCCGCAACCCGATGGCCCTCAGCCACAACAGCATATTCTCAATCGCAACCGAAGGCAGCAACAGGGTGATGGGCATACAGGACGCGGGCAAGATACAGAAAGGATACCTTGCGGACATCGCCCTCATCTCCATAAAGCGGCTTGCCTACTTCCCCCTCAACGACCTCGTCGCGCAAATAGTCTATTCCGCCTACCCCTCTTCAGTGCACACCCTCATCTGCAACGGGGAAATCCTGATGGAAAATCGCAAGGTGCTCACAATCGACGAGGAAAAGCTCAAGGACAGGGTGAAGGACAACATCGGCGGCATCTTCTCCTGAGCACGACCATAACTTATATTAACGTATTATGACTACTTCGAACAGGTGCGCCCATGGAAGAGGAATGCTGCCCGAAATTCAACCCGAAGCCCTGGGACGGGAAGGTAATTGAGTGGAAGAACAGGAAATTCGTCAAGGTTAGGGTATTCACCCTGCTCTACATGCCGATAAATTTCGGCAGCGTAATCACGAAGCTGAACAAGAAGCTCGACGAAGCCGGCGCAAAATGCCCGGGCTGGCTCGCCCTCTCATACCATACCTCGCCCTGGAACATGGACCTGTACGTCGCAGTGGACAAGGAAATCCCCGGCGAGGAAAACACCACAATCAGCGGCAAGTTCCTGAGCAAGGTTTATGAGGGGCCTTACAAGGACACCGGCAAATGGTGCGGGGATTTCGAGGAATATGCAAAGAAAAAGAAGCTCAAGATGGGGAAGATGTACATGTGGTACACCACCTGCCCCAAGTGCGCGAAAAAATACGGGAAGAATTACGTGGCAATAATATCTGAAGTAAAAAGATGAAAACGCATTCATGGCGGGTTGTTACTATGGGAAAAGTCATGACGAAAAAGGAAAGGGAAATGTCTAAGCGGCTGGACAGGATTTATGACCGCCATGACGCAATCATGAAGAACATGGATAAGCTGACCAAGGAGTGGCTTGCCCTGAGGAAGGAGCAGGAAAAAATACTGAAAAAGCTCGGCTGGTGGTAGCTCAGGCCGCCTTGGATGCGCTAAATGAGATTAATATCAGACCGCACGTCAATCTTCATCGAAGCCGAAGCCTCTCAGCGATCACCTTAGTCATCACGTAATGAAATTGCTCATCCGAGCTTAAAAACGCTTTCGGTAGCCGCCGCAGCCCACGTCGGAGCCACCGAAGCTTTAAATTCCTTCCCGAATCTATATACACAATAGGGTTTAGGGGTAGGGAATGGAAATCGAAATAGTTCCAGCGGTGCTAGTAAAAGAAAGGGAGCAACTGCTCAGGCACATAGAGCTTTCCATGCCCCACGCAAAGACTATTCATATAGACGTTATGGACAACGAATTCGTCCCGAACGAGACCGTAGGCCCGGAGGACTTCAAAGGCCTGCCCGAAGGCCCTGATTACTGGTTCCACTGGATGGTGGACAACCCTGCGGAGTGGATAAAGAGAGTGGAAGGCCCTCACCTCCACATTGTCCACCTCGAAGCCGAGGGCTCGATGGAGGAAGCCGCCTACGAAGCCGAGAAGAAGGGCGGCAGGTTCGGCGTCTCAATCAACCCGCCAACCCCGTTCGAGCAGCTGGAGCCCTACACAAAAGTAGTAAACCATTTCCTCATTATGGCCGTGAACCCCGGGTTCGGAGGCCAGAAGTACATGCCGGAAGTGGAGGGAAAGATAAGGAAGCTCCGGGAACTCAGGCCGGATGCGGACATAGAAGTCGATGGTGGCATAAACATGGAAACCATAGGCCGCGCAGCATCAGCCGGGGCGAACAAGCTGGCCGCAAACAGCGCAATATTCAAGCAGCCGGACATCGGGAAGGCGATAGGGGAGTTGGAGGAAGAGGCACAGCGGGGTTGGGCAAATGCCAAGGAATAAAATCTCGGACAGCAAGCAATTGAAGCTCATCGCGAACATGATACGCGAGGACGTAGTGAGGATGCTCACGGAGGCAAAGTCCGGGCATTCCGCAGGCTCCATAGGCCTTGCGGACATTTTTACCGCCCTGTATTTCAATGTTCTCTACCATGACCCCAAGGACCCTGAATGGGAGGACAGGGACCGCCTCGTGCTGTCCAATGGCCATGTTTGCCCGGTGATGTATGCGGCAATGGCAAATGCCGGCTATTTCCCGAAGGAGGAGCTCCTCACGCTGAGGAAGCTCGGCACCCGCCTGCAGGGGCACCCCCACAGGGGCACCCTGCCCGGCATAGAGAATTCCTCCGGCCCGCTCGGCCAGGGCCTTTCGATTGCGGTTGGCATGGCATTGGTATCCAAGCGCGCAAGAAAGAAGTGGCGCGTGTATTGCGTCACCTCCGACGGAGAGCACAACGAAGGCCAAATATGGGAAGCGGTGCTCCTCGCGGCGAAATACAGGCTCGGCAACCTCACCGCAATCATGGACCGCAACAACATCCAGATTGACGGCTTCACGGAGGAAATCCTCCCGCTTGAGCCGCTCACGGAAAAGTATCGTGCATTTGGCTGGCACGTGATAGAAGTGGACGGCCACAACATAAAGAAAATCATAGACGCCTGCGAAGAGAGCAAGGCAATCTACGGCAAGCCCACCATGATAATCGCGCACACCATCCCGGGCAAGGGAATCCCGTTCATGGAATTCCTTACCGAATGGCATGGCAAGCCGCCCAAGAAGGAGGAGGCTGAGGAGGCGATCAAGATGCTGGGGCTGGAAAGGAGCCTGATAGAGGAGGAGAGGTACTGATACCATGGCAAGCATGAACCTTGCAGAGCCGCTCTTTGAAATCGAGAACAGGAAGGCCAGCAGGGACGGCTTCGGCCGCGCAATCGTGGAGATAGGCGAAAAGGACGAGGATGTGTGGGCAATCACCGCGGACGTTGCGGAATCCGCCCGCACTCATTGGTTTGCCGAGAAGTTCCCCAAGCGATTCATACAGGCAGGCGTTGCCGAGCAGAACATGGCGGGCGTTGCCGCGGGCATCGCCACCTGCGGAAAAGTGGCATTCGTTTCCGCGTATGGCGTATTTTCCCCCGGCAGGAACTGGGACCAGATACGCGTTTCCATCTGCTATAACGATGTGCCGGTAATACTGCACGGCTCCCACACGGGAATAACTGTGGGCCCGGACGGCGCATCCCACCAGGCACTGGAAGACATCGCAATTACGCGCGTAATCCCCAATATAACAGTGCTGGCCCCATCTGACATGGAACAGGCGAAGAAGGCGACCTGGGCCGCCTATGGGCAGAGGAAGCCCGCCTACATCCGCACCTCGAGGCAGAGCTTCCCGGTGTTCACTACTCCCGAAACGCCGTTCGAAATCGGCAAGGCCAACGTTTACCGGGAAGGCGACGACGCAGCAATATTCGCAGTTGGCCCGACAGTGCACGAGTCCCTCAAGGCCGCAGAAGAGCTCAAGAAGGAGAAAATCTCCTGCGCCGTGGTGGACTGCCACACAATCAAGCCCATGGACAGGAAGGCAGTTGCCGAGTGGGCAAAGAGGGCCGGCCTCATAGTAACCGTAGAAGAGCACCAGGTGAGCGGCGGCATGGGCAGCGCCGTAGCAGAAGCGGCATCGGAAGAATACCCAGCCCCGGTAGCAAGGCACGGGATTTACGACCAGTTCTGCCAGTCCGGAGGGGCGGTGGAGCTCATGGGGCACTACAAGCTCGATGCCGCGGGCATCGCCCAGAAAGTGAAGGATTCAATGAAGATGAAGAAAAGGTGAGCATGATGAAATTTTTCATGGACACGGCAAGCGTTGAAGGGATAAGGAAGGCGGCGGAGCTCGGCATGGTTGATGGCGTGACCACGAATCCCAGCATAATCGCGAAAGAGGGCCGCAACCATGAGGAAGTGGTGAAGGAAATCGCCTCAATCGTGAAAGGTCCCATAAGCGTTGAGGGCATAGGCGATACCGCGGAAGAAATAATCACAGAGGCCGATGCATTCATGCGCTGGGCGCCCAACGTGGTAATCAAGGTCCCCATGACCGAGGAGGGCCTCAAGGCGGTCCGCATCCTCGAGAAGAGGGGAATAAAAACGAACGTTACGCTCGTTTTCTCGGCTTCCCAGGCGCTGCTCGCCGCAAAGGCCGGAGCATCCTACGTCTCCCCCTTCGTAGGCAGGCTGGACGACATCGGCCAGGACGGGATGCAGGTTGTGCGCGACATAATGGAAATCTTCAGGAACTACGGCTACAAGACCGAAGTCATCGTCGCCTCAATCCGCTCGGTCAAGCACGCGGAGGAATCCGCAAAGTGCGGGGCGCACATCGCCACCCTCCCCGTAAAGGTATATGGGGAGATGTGGAAGCACGGCCTTACCGACAAGGGGATTGCGAAATTCAGGGAAGACTATTCGAAAACGAAACAGTAGGAAGCTTTAATATCCCATCCATAGCATAATGCCAAGCAACAAGAGGTGATTGCGTGCGCAATTTCAATTGTGCCGTATGCAAGGTTCCTGTCGATGCCGACAGGTGCGTCCGCCGCGTAGACATGGATGGCATGACACTCTTCTTCTGCAAGCCATGTGCTGCAAGGAAAGAGCTCGTGCAGGAGAAGCTCCGCGGCAGGGACTGGCATAGGCGGGACTAGGCCCCATAACCCTTATTAATTATTTTTTCCCATTTCCCCCAGGTGTAGCCATGGAAGAATACTATTGCTCCGTATGCAAGGCCAGGGTGGAATGGGAAGAATCCAGCAGGAGGACCGATATGGACGGCATGACCGTGATACTGTGCAACGCATGCTCCGCGCACCCGGAGCTCGTCGAGGAAGTGCTGAGGGGCAAGCCGAAGCCGGAGATACCTTCTTAGCCTCACCGGCAATCCCCCAGCCTCACTTTTTTATATTCAATCCTGCTAATACCATCCAATGATCTCTTCTCTCGAACTCGCCAACTGGCGCTCACATTCCAATACGAAGGTAGAGTTCGGGAAAGGCACCAACCTGATAATCGGGATAATGGGCAGCGGCAAGAGCGCAATCCTGGATGGGATAAGCTTCGCGCTCTACGGTACGTTCCCCGCATTGAAGAGGCGCTCCCTCACCTCCGCGGACCTAATCCGCCATGGGGAAAAGGAGCTCTCCGTTGCGCTGGACTTCGAGCATAATGGCAAGAAGTACCGTATTGAGAGGAGGCTGAGGAAAGGCAAGAGCGCGGTGGAGGCCGCCGCGAAGTTCTACGAAGGCGGCGAACTAAAAGAGAAGGGCCAGAGCCGCGCAACCTCAATGGTCGAGGAAACCCTCGGGATGGGCTTTGACCTGTTCAACCGCGCAATCTACTCCGAGCAGAACAACATCGGCTATTTCCTCCAGCTGGATCCGGGCAGGAGGAAGAAGGAAATGGACCTCCTCCTCGGGCTGGACAAGTTCGAGTCCGCCCGCGAAAGCGCGGTGCGCATAATCAACCGCGTTGAATCCGAAAGGAAAGCCCTTGAAAAGGACTATGACGCTTCGGAGTACAGGAAGCTGGAGGCCGAGCTTGGCGCGAAAAAGGAAAGCGCGGCATTGCTCGAAAAGAGGGCAAAGGGGCTTTCGGAATCTTTGGCTTCCACGGAAAAGAAGCTCGCGGAAGCTGAGAAAGTGCATGCAGAACTGAAGGCATCCGCGGAAAAGAAGCGCAGGCTTTTGCTCGGGGCCGAGCGCACCAAGGCGCTAATCGGCTCGCTGGAAGCCGACCTTTCAAAAGGCAGATATTCCGAGGAATGGCTTGCAAAAATGGAAAAGGAATTCTCTGCGCTGAAGGAAAAGCTCTCTTCCATGCAGGATTCGCTGAATGCGGCTGAAAAAGGGCTTGCCCTCCTGGAAAGGAAAGCCGGCGCTGCGGAATCCGGGATAAAAAGCGCGGAAAAAGCCACTGCGGAAAAGAAGAAAGCCAAAGCGGAGCTAGCATCCCTTCTGGGCGAAGCCGGGGAAGCTGCGCTCAAGGAAGGCATTGCCTCCCTTGAAAGGAAGGTGCTGTCATTCACCGAATCGATAAGCGGGAAGAAGGCGGAAATCAAGTCGCTTGAGGAATCCGCGGAGGGGCTTTCGAAAGTCGATGGCAAATGCCCGCTGTGCGGCACCGGGCTTTCAAGGGAAACCGCCAGCCACCTGAAGGAGGAAAGGGAGAAGCTAATTGCTGAAAAGAAAAAGGAAAATGAAAAACTGGAGGGCGAACTGCTTCAAATCAAAAGGCAATTCGCAGAGGAAGGCAGAAAGCTGAAAGCCGCGGAGGCGCTTCAGGCGAGGATTTCCGCCCTGAAGGAAGGGGATGCGGATGCCCTGCGCAAGGAGTTTGCCTCATTGCAGGAAGAAGCCTCAAAAAAGAAGGAAGCGCGCAAAGGGCTTTCCACCGAGAAAGACGCACTGGACAGGCAGGCGCGCGAGCTCCAGTTCTCAGTGCGCGCAATGAAGGACCTCAGGGAAAAGGTAGCCCTGCTTTCAAAGGAAAGGGAAAAGCTCGCCGCGGCTGAAAAGGAGCTCGCAGGCATAAAGTTCGATGAGAGGGAATTCGACGAACTGTCAACAGGGCTGAGGAAGCTCTCTTCCGAAAAGGAGCGAATCACGGGCGAGCTCAGCTCGGCGAAAAAAGAGCTCAAGGCAGCGGGGGAATACATGAAGCTCCTCATTTCCAGAATGGAAAGCCTGGAAAAAATGAAGAAGCGCGCAGAGGAAACCGCGAAGCTTTCCGGGGAACTTATGGTTTACAGGAATGCGCTGGTGGAAACGCAGGCAGCCCTGCGCACCGAATTAGTCGAAGCAATCACTTCCGCAATGAACAGCATTTGGCCCATACTGTACCCGTATGCGGACTACAAGTCCCTGAGGGTGGTTGCGGACGAAAAGGACTACGTATTCCAATTGCATAATGGGGAAGAGTGGCTGGGCATAGAGTCGGTGGCAAGCGGCGGGGAAAAGGCATGCCTCTCCCTCACGCTGAGGATTGCAATGGCCACCGTGCTTGCCCCGGAGGTGGGCTGGTTAATGCTGGACGAGCCCACGCACAACCTGGACAGCAGCGCGGTGCGCGCACTCTCAGAGGCATTTGAAACAAAAGTCCCCCAGCTAATCGACCAGGCGCTGGTAATCACGCATGAGGAGAACCTCATGAATTCCGAATTCGCGAACAGCTACAGGTTCGAAAGGGAAAAGGAAACCGGCGGCCCCACAAAGTGCGAGCAGCTCTAGGCGCAAAGCGCCCTAGAAGAAGGAATTCAGGTCCTGCTGCCGCCCGCCGTGCTTGAGCGCATACTCATCGTATCCGAGCTCCTTCAGTATCTTCAGCACCGCGGGGAGCACCTGGTTGTTCACGTAGTAGTCCGGGTCGTAGTCCTTCGCATACTCAAGCATCTCAGCCTTTTCGGATATGCTCTTCCCGTTCCGCGTAATCACGTAATTGATTATGCTGCCCTTCCCCACGCGCTTGCCTTTCTTGCGCGCCTTCTCCGCCGCGAAGAGCTCGGGGCTCTTCACCTCATACTGCTCGGGCGCCTTCTTCAATTGCGTATATATCGCAAGTTCCCTGAGCGGCACATTCCCCCCTTTTAAATCGGAAATAACGTCGCGCACAATCGCCGCGGCCTTCTCCCTGCTCCCCTCTTTCAGTATGGTTTCAAGCACGCGCCTCTGCGTGTCCTTCGCGATGCTTGACCAGTCGCGCCTCACGAGCTCGAAGCCCTTTATCTTTATGCGGCCGTCTTCCCCGAGCAGGGCGTACTTCTTCTTCGCGCCGAGCTCGGCGCTCTTCTTTGAGACAAAGACCCCGCGGGCATAGAACCCCTCGAGCTCAAGCTCCATCTTCTCAGGCAATTCCCTGTTTATCCCGTCAAGGAACGCAAGCGCATCTTCCCGGCTCTTCTCCCCGAGCACGAGGAAGAGCGAATCCGTGTCCATGTACAGCACCTTGAAACCGGCTTCCTCAGCCTTCTTCTCAGCCTCGCGGATGTGCTGCCTGCCCCACGCGGTTACGCTCTCAGCGCATTTGCGGTTGTACCAGCGCGAGCGCGCATACCCCAAATAACCATAGAACGAGTTCGCAAGGATTTTCAGCGCATGCGAGCGCGCGGAAAGCAGCGCATGCTCCTTCCCCTTGGGCTCCATCTTCTTCAGCTCGCGCTTGATTTTCACGCGCCTGTCTATGAGCCCTTCGAGCACTTCCGGGATGAGCCCACGCGGCTTCTTCAGGAAGCGCGCGCCGGTGGGCGACTCGCTGCTTTCTCCCTCCCGGTCAAGCCGGTCCGGGTCTATGTTATAGGAGCAGATTATGGAGGGGTACAGCCCCCTGAAGTCGAACACCACGATATTCTCATACACCCCCGGGGCGGGCAGTTTCACATACGCTCCCTTGATGGGATTGGAAATGCGCGCGTTCACCGCAGAGCCGCTGGGCCGCGGGGGGATTATCATCCCCCTCTGCGCCGCCTCATACATGAGAAGGCTCTCCACCAACTGCCCCGAAGTCGCATATGCGGCATCGAAAAGCGGGAGCCGCGCAATCTGGCTAAGCTCGGACAGTATCGGGTAGGCGAGCTCCCCCAGCTCATAGGTCGCCCGTGCATCCTCCATGGAATACTGCGCAAGCTCCCCCAGCTCCTCCTCATCCCACATTTTCCATATGTCCAGCCGCTCCACCATCTTCTTTTTTTTCCCCGTGGACGCGGCATAAACATTTGCCAGGGTATAGTCATCCGTGCGTATGAGCCCGGTAAAGCCGAAGAACTTCATCACCGGGTATAGGTCAATGTTCACCCTGCCCCTCATCTTGTAGGCGGTCAGGAGCCCCTTCTTGGCCTCCCTGAAGCCCTTCCCGTCCCGGCCGAAAGCCGGCAGAACTCCCAGCCGCTTCGCCCTCTCTTCTATGTAAGGGAGGTCAAAATTGTTCGAATTGTAGCCCAGCAGCACATCCGCGTCCGCCTCGGAAAGCACCGAGAAGAACCGCTCCAGGAGCGCCTTCTCCCCCTCGACCTCTTCCACGAACTCGCCTTCTGCGGCCTTCCAGCTGAGCACGCCTTCCTTCCCCGCGGAATCGCGGTAGCTCAACATGATTATCGGGTCCCTCGAGGGCCGCGGCGCCCCCTCCGGGTTGTATGTCTCTATGTCGAACGCAAGCCTGCTGAGGGAATACGGGTCCCCTTCTGAGGAATCAAGGAATTTCTTTATTATGCGGCCCTGCCTCTCGTAGCGCACCACAGATAGCGGCACAAGGCCGAAATCCATCATGAACCTCCTCCCATACGGGATTTTGTATTCATAGCAGGGGTCGCCCATCGCCTCCTCGAGGATGGGCACGTGCCGGGGCTCGCTGCAGAACACCTTCAGCAGCTTCTTCTTCTCCCCGCCGAGCTCTTTTTCTTCGGTTTCCACCTTCTTGGGCGAAACAACCGCCCCGTCCTTTGCCTTCACCACGGTATCATAAATTGCCTGCGCCCTGCCTTCCTCGGCATCTACGTAAAAATAGGGGTCATAAGGGTAATACAGTGTGGATGCTTTTTTGCCTTTTACGAAAAGGCGCGCATACGTCTGCCCATTGCGCACTACGTAATCTGCATTGACAAGAAGCGCCTTCCTCCTCATTGGGGGAATATAGGAAACAAACCTTATTAGGCTTATTTCTTCCTGATGCTGAGCTCCTTCTCCACAAGCTCTGAAAGCACGTCCCTGGGGATGAACCTCCTCCCGCCGATTTTCACATGGGGTATGCGGTTCCTGTCCAGGCGCCTCTCGAAAGCGTTCCTCTTGATGTCAACGCCTTTCTTGTGGAGCTCGCCGATTGCCTCGCTCACCGAGTAATATTTCCTCGCGAGGTGGCTGAAGCCCTCAATCGCCTTCTTCGGGATTAGCCTTTTCGTGCCTATCTTGACCGAGGGGATGGAGTTCTTCTCTATCCTCCCGATGAAGGCACGGTAGTTGATGGAGGTATTGTATTTCCTGTAGGAGTTGTATGCCTGCTTGACCGTATAGTACTCCTTGCTCACCTCGAGCATGTCCTCGAGCGATTGCGACGGGATGTACCTCTTCTTGCCGATTTTGACGGACGGGATGCTCCTCCTTTCAATGCGGCCGCCGAAAGCCCTGAAGGAGATGTCCATTCCTTTGCCGCGCAGGTGTTCGTAGGCATCCTGGATGGACAGCAGGCCGTTCTTCCTCAGCGCCTCGTCCTCTACCCTCTTCTTCTCGTAGAGCTTCTGGGCGCCGTTCATAACGGCGGATATGGATGAGGTAAGGCCCTTCTCGACGCGGTCCCTATTTTTCTTGACTTCGCCGATGTCCATATCCATCAATTCATCTACTTTATCGTCAGCAATCTTCTTGTTTATCACGATCCTGCGTCCTCTCGGCATTTTACCACCAACTACTACAACTTATATACGTAGTTGTCCTTTTTAAACCTTCCTTTTTCCTCACGAAACTATCCCTTTTACGTAGTTGTATACCAGCCACAGCAGCACAAGCCCGACAATTGCCGCAACCCCCAGCAGGAGCGGGTCTCCGGGCACTATCGGCTCCGGCTCTTCCCCGCCAGGGACAGCCCCGCCGTTCCCGGGCTCCTCCTCGGGGGTCACGAGGTATTCCCCTTCCACGGTCTTCATGTTGCCTTCCTTGTCCTTTGCCACTATGGTGAACCTGACCAGCGAGTTCTCGGGGGGCTGGATTATCTCAGCCACATACTTCCCCCCTTCCACGTAGGGCGTTGCCTTGTAGGTGGAGCCGCCTATGCTGTAGCTCACCTCGGTGTCCTCGAGCGAGGGGCCGCTGGCCATCGCATTGGGGTCGTTCACATTGAAAGTTATCTTCAGGTTCCCATCTTTGGTCATTTCCGCCTGCACATTGGTTATGTCAGGGGGGGTGAGGTCGAATACGATGGTGTATTCCTCCTTCTGCGAAAGGTCCACTTCCACATTCTTCTCGAGCGAGCCATACACTGCGGTTACTGCGGGCCTTGCGAGCGCCATGTCCTCCACTTCGAACCCGGAGCCCACAAACGTCTCGTTCTCCACGGTGACCTCGGCCACGAGCGGGTTCCCGCTGTCGTCCACCACTGAAACTCGCATGCTGTAGAGCAGCGCCTGGAACGTGTATGACATGTCCCCCTCTACTGAAATGGTGCCGCTCACCACGCTGTTTTTATAGGGGATTGCGATTTCCACTTCGTCTGCCGCATTCACCTGGAAGGTCGCATACCCGCTGCCGTCCGTGGCCTTCCACATCTCATTTACCCTTATCGGGTTGTTCGTGATGGGCTTGCCGAGCTTGTCCACCGCCCTTACCCTCAGCTGATAGGCGTCGAAGAGCATGTGCAGCTCGTTGGAATGGTGCTGTGCGGTTACCTCCCTCTCGAGCGCAACCCCGTCATAGTATACATTTATCGTGATGTCGCAGTCCACGTGCCTCGGGTTCTTCTCGGAATTCCTGAGTGAGGTCTCCACGGTGCCCGTTGAATCCGTGAGGAAATCCTTGGTAGTGATGTAGCCTTTTCCAGTAGTATAGTCTTTTTGGTAGGTAAAGTTCACAGTTGCGTTCGCAATCGGCCTGTAATTGGCATCAAAAATGCGGACCTTTATCGGGTCCAGCCACTCAGTGTCGCATTCCGCTGCGTAAAACATCCCTGCGAGCAGGACGAGCATGAACATCTTTTTCCACATACTACCCCTCACAACCTTACTTCATGCAGAACAATTAAATACCTATCCTTGGGCTTCCCCCCCCTCCTTCCGGCTTTTCTTCGCCAGCGGGCTCCTCCCCTGCTTCGGGAGCTTCGCCACTTTCTTCAGAGGATTCCGCTTCATCTGCCTCTTCTTCCGGCTCCGCGGGCGCCTTCCCCCCGTGCTCCCCTCCAGTAACCTTTGCCTCACCAGCTTCCGCTTCACCCTCTTCTCCTTCAGCCGCGGCCGCACCTTCCCCCTCAGATGCATCTATGGTAGTAAAAGAGGCAACCTTCTCACCTTCCTTCATCCTTATCACGCGCACGCCCATCGTGTTTCGCCCTACTGTGGAGATGCCGGAAACGCTCACGCGTATTACCATGCCCCTGTTGGTTGCGATTACCGCCTCGTCATCATCCACAGCGCGCACGCCCACAACATCCCCGTTGCGGCCGCCGGCCTTAATGTTGATTATGCCGCTTCCGCCCCTGCTCTGCAGGCGGTATTCCTCAATCTTCGTCTTCTTGCCGTAGCCGTTCTCGGTTATGGTGAGCACGTGCGGCTTGTTGCATATCGCCATGCCCACCACTTCGTCACCCTTCCTCAGCCTTATGCCGCGCACCCCTTCCGCAGTGCGGCCCATGCAGCGGACGTCCGTTTCCTTGAACCGGATGGACTGGCCCTTCTTCGTCCCAAGAACCACGGCCTGCTCACCATCGGTCTTTCTCACGTTTATGAGCTCGTCGCCCTCCTTCAGCCCGATTGCGATGATGCCTCCGGCCCGGGGCCTGCTGAAGCTGGCGCTTTCCACGCGCTTCACGGTGCCCTTTTTCGTGGCCATGAAGAAGTACTCATTCTCCTTGAATTCCTCAACCGAGATGTACGCGGTAATCCTCTGGTCCGGTGCCTGCAGCAGGTTCACGATGGGCTTGCCCTTCGCATACCTGCCCGCCTCTGGGACGAGATATGCCTTCAGCCAGTGCACCTTGCCCGTGTCCGTGAAGAAGAGAATATACTTGTGGTTCGTGGTCACTATTACGTCTTCAATGAAATCCTCCTCGACGGTTGCCGCGCCGATGCGGCCTTTCCCGCCGCGCTTCTGCGTGCGGTATTCCTCGAGCGGCACCCTCTTCACGTATCCCTTCTTGGAGATGGTGACAACCACCGGCTCGTCCGGTATGAGGTCCTCAATCCCCTCCTCCATCGCGGCCTCTATTATGCCTGTCCTGCGCGGCTCGCCGTACTTGTCCCTTATCTCAACCGTTTCGAGCTTTATTACCTCGAGTATCTTCCTCTCATCCGCAAGGAGCGCCTCAAGTACCCTTATCTCATCCATTTTTTCGCGGGCCTCATTCCCAATGCCCTCGCGCTCAAGCCCGGTGAGCTTCTGCAGCTTCATGTCCAGTATCGCGGCCGCCTGCGTGTCGCTGAGCTTGTACATCTCCATGAGCCCGGCCTTTGCATCGGGCCCGCTCTTTGCCGCGCGTATCAGCTTCACGACATCGTCAATGTTCTTCAGCGCTATGAGCAGCCCCTCAAGTATGTGCAGCCTGTCCTTCGCCTTCTCAAGCTCGAATTCGCTCCGCCTCCGGATTATCTCCTTCCTGAATTCAATGAATTCCGTAATCATGCTGAATAGCGGCAGTAGCTTGGGCTTGCCGCCAACAAGCGCAAGGTTCATTATCCCGAAGCTCTTCTGCAGGTCGCTGTATGCATACAATTTCCTAAGCACGATTTCCGGGTCCTCGCCCTTCTTCAGTGTAATCGTAAGAGCCATCCCCTTCCTGTCCGAGCGGTCGTTTATCCCGCCTATGCCGTCTATCCTCTTGTCCTTCACCGCGGCGACAATCTGCTCTATGAGGCTGGTCTTGTTCACCTGGTAGGGGATTTCCGTAATCACTATCTCCTTCCCGTCCGCTGCAACCTCCGCCTTGCCGCGCACCGTGATTATGCCGCGCCCGGTCTTGTATGCGCCGAGTATCGCGGCCCGGCCCACTATGTCCCCCCCGGTGGGGAAGTCCGGCCCGGTGACTATTCGGAGCACTTCCTCCTCATCCGCCCCTTCGATGACGGAAACAATCGCGTCGCAGATTTCCACGAGGTTGTGCGGAGGCACATTGGTTGCCATGCCGACTGCAATTCCGGAAGAGCCGTTGAGCAGCAGGTTCGGCACCCTGCTCGGGAGCACCTGCGGCTCCTTCAAGGTGCCGTCAAAGTTGTCATCCCATTCAACCGTTTCCTTCTCTATGTCGCGGAGCATCTCCTCCGCAAGCTGCTTCATGCGCACTTCGGTGTAACGCATGGCCGCCGCGGAATCTCCGTCCACGCTCCCGAAGTTCCCCTGCCCGTCCACCAGCACCGCGCGGAGGGAGAAGTCCTGTGCCATGCGCACCAGCGCATCGTAAATCGCGCTGTCCCCGTGCGGGTGGTACTTGCCGAGCACTTCCCCCACAATCCTCGCGCTCTTCTTGTAAGGCTTTGAATGGGTGTTGCCTATCTCGTACATTGAGTAGAGTATCCTCCTCTGCACGGGCTTCAGCCCGTCCCGCACATCGGGCAGGGCCCTGCTGATGATTACGCTCATCGCGTAGTCAAGGTAGGAGTCCTTCATGTCCTTCTCAATCGGGATGTTCGTCACTGCCATGTTAACCGCCTCACACGTCCAGGTTCTTCACTTCCGCCGCATTTTCCTCAATGAAGCGCTTCCGCGGCTCCACCGCCTCGCCCATGAGTATGGAGAACAGCTCGTCCGCTGCCATCGCGTCATCGATTGTCACGCGCTTCAGTATCCTGTTGTCCGGCTCCATGGTTGTCTCCCAGAGCTGGGAGGCATTCATTTCACCGAGCCCCTTGTACCTCTGCACGTGCGCATTCTCGCCCATCTCGCCGATGAGCTCCGCGAGTTCCTCTTCGTCATGCGCATACCTTATCCCCTTGCCCTTGCGCACGCCGTACAGGGGAGGGTGGGCAATATACAGGTGCCCCTTCTCCACAAGCGGCTTCAGGTACCTGTAGAAAAGCGTAAGCAGCAGCGTGCGGATGTGCGCGCCGTCCACGTCGGCATCCGTCATGATTATCACTTTGCCGTACCTGAGCTTGGAAAGGTCGAACTCCTCCCCGAAGCCGGTCCCTAGCGAAGTGAGTATCGTCCGCACCTCGTTGTTCTTCAGTATTTTATGCAGGGGCGACTTCTCCACGTTGAGTATTTTGCCCCTGAGCGGAAGTATCGCCTGGAACTGCCTGTCCCTGCCCTGCTTTGCCGACCCGCCGGCCGAATCGCCTTCCACTATGAAGATCTCCGCCTTTGCAGGGTCCTTCTCCATGCAGTCCGCAAGCTTGCCCGGAAGCAGGTCTCCCTCGAGCAGGCCCTTCCTGCGCACGAGCTCCTTTGCCTTCTGCGCCGCCTCGCGCGCCCGCATTGCCTTGAGTATCTTCCCCATTATCGCGCGCGCGGTTTCCGGGTTCTCTTCAAGGAACCTGATGAGCGAATCGTACACCAGCTTGCTTACTATCCCCTTCACTTCGCTGTTGCCGAGCTTGGTCTTTGTCTGCCCCTCGAACTGCGGCTCCATCACCTTCACGCTCACTATCGCGGTGAGCCCCTCTGCCGCATCCTCGCCCGTGATCTTGTCCGCGTCCTTCACCACCTTGTTGCCCTTCGCATACTCGTTCACCGCGCGGGTGAGTGCGGCCTTGAACCCTGTGAGGTGCGTCCCGCCTTCAATGGTATTTATGTTGTTCGCAAATGAGTGGATGAGCGGAATGTACGCATCGGTATACTGTATCGCATACTGCACGTCCACGTCATCTACATTTTTCTCATAGTACAGCGGCTCATGGAGCACGGTCCGCGACTTGTTCAGGTATTTCACGAATTCCGCAATCCCCCCGTCATAATGGTATTCCTCCTCTTTCGGCTCCTCCCCGCGCTCGTCCTTGAGCAATATCCTTATGCCCTTGTTCAGGAACGCAAGCTCCCTCAGCCTGTCCCTCAGGTATGCAAATTCCAGCTCGCCGCTGAAAATGTACATGTCCGGCTTGAACCGTATTATCGTCCCGGTATAGCCGCTGGAGCCCGTTTCTTCCACGGGCGAGGCAACCTTCCCGCGCGCATATTTCTGCATGTACATTTTCCCCCCTCGATGCACCTCCGCCTCCATCCATTCGCTCAGCGCGTTCACCACCGAAAGCCCGACCCCGTGCAGGCCGCCGCTCACCCGGTATGCGTCCTTCTCGAATTTCCCGCCCGCGTGCAGCACCGTTGTCGCGAGCTCCAGCGCGCTCTTCCCGGTCTTCGGATGCACTTCAACTGGGATGCCGCGTCCGTCGTCGCGCACCATCACTGTGCCGCCTTCCTTGAGCACAACCTCTATGTTCTTGCAGTACCCTGCAAGCGCCTCGTCTATCGAGTTGTCCACTACCTCGAATATCAGGTGGTGCAGCCCGCGCTTGCCCGTGTCGCCGATGTACATCGCGGGCCTCCTGCGCACGCCTTCCAGCCCTTCAAGTACCTTGATTGATTCCGCAGTATACTCTTCCATTGCTTCACCCTGCCGTTTCCAGGCTCTTGTTCCACGTCTCCAACAGCTCCCTTACGCTCCCCCTCTCAGTGAACAGCAGCGCCCTGTAGTCCCCGTGTACAAGGTACACCGCAACGTTGCCCTTGCCGCTCACCACAAGCCGCTTGAGCTCGGAATCCCCGAACTTCTTCGCCATGCCTTTCGCATATTCCGACAGCTTCATGAACAGCACGGTCCCCACTGTCCGATTTCCCTTTGAGAATGAATTGTACACCGGCTTGCCCTTGTGCAGCAGTATCCCCGCCTTCACAAGCCCGCTCTTCTTGAAGTCGGCCATCATGCGGGAGACGATTTCCTCAACCGCAATCTTCCTCCTCTTTATCATTCCGTCCTCAAGCACGAGCGCCCTGCCGCGGTGCTCGCTGAGGTACTTCCTCGCGGCCCAGTCCCTCCACTGCACAGGGATGGAGAGCAGCGTCTCCAGCGGCACCTGCTCGCTGAGCTTCACCGCGCGGTCTATCTCCTCCTTCCACTCCGGCCAGTTCTTGCTCATCACTTCCTCCTTCTGGTCGAGCTTCTTCTCCATCTCAAGCAGCATGTCTGTGTTGAAGGTGATGAGCTGCTTCGCCATGTTCACCTTGCCGACCTCAATCATCTGCTCAAAGCGCTCCACCGGGATGGAAACCAGCGTCGCATACTCATCATCCACGTTCATGCCCATGCGCGAGAGCCCCTCAACGCGCTCCTTGAGCTCCCCGAGCTTCCTCTTCAATTCGTTGAGCAGCTTCACGTCTTCTTCCTTAGTTGCGCCTTTTATGGAATAGTATTCCTGCCCCAGCGCAAGGCCCTTGAGCCGGTCCTCGCCCACTATGAACAGGCTGTAGACCGCGACCACCATCACGAATGCGGCAAGCGCGCCCACGAGGTTTGTGCTGAGCTTCGTGAGTATGCCGGTCACGTCCAGCGCGCCAATCTCCACCGGGCTCACGAAGAACAGGCTTACCGCAACCGAAACCATCAGCAGCACAGCGCCGGTTATCGCGTACATCCTCCAGTCCGCAAGCGGCGGCCCGAGCTGGTCTACGAGCCGGTCGTGCATGTTCTTCTTGTCAAGGTATGCCTTGGCTGCTATGTATGCTGCGCTGAGCGCAAGCACCACGAGCGCGGCTGCAGCCACCCAAAGCCCGAGCACGATGCCCAATGCGGCAAAATACCCCAGCCCAAGGGAATAGAAAAGCATGAACGCACCTGCCGAAACCCCGAACAGGAACGCGAAAAGCGGATTCTGCAGCACAGAATTGAAATACGAAAGCAGGCGGAAGTTCCTCTCCAGCACGGAGGGCACGCTCCACCGTGCCATTATGTCCTCGGCCGGCGCGTCCACTGAAACGAAATCATACTCAACCACTTCGCGCGGTCCTTCGAGGCCAACGTTCTCCCAGCCGATTTTGAGAGGCTCCTTCTGGTAAACGGTATTTGTCCCGTCTCCGCTCACATCCACGGAAAGCCCCTCGGCCTCAAGCAGGAGCGGAGGCGATTCCCTTATGAACAGTTCAATATATTCGTCCCCGCCTCCCCCGGTGACAACCTCGAATGCCCTGTACCTGTAATGCGTTGCCGCAAGCTCAACGTCCGCAACCTGCGCAACAGCGCCCTCCAGCAGGTCCACCCTGTATGCAGGCGACGGGCAAAGCCCGAAAACGTCCGAATTGAAAAGCGGGTTCGCCTCTGCATCCTCGCTCAGCTCCCTCAGCTGCACTGCCTTCTCCACGAATAGCTCTTTCTGCACCTGCGTGCTGAGGCCGTTCATTGCGAGCAGCTCATCAAGCAGCCCGCCCATTTTTTCCTTCCCGTCAACATATTCCTGCAGGTATTTCCCGAGCGTGTCAGCCCCGCTTTCAGCCGCGGAAACACAGCTCTTGGAGGCGCATGCCTCCACGCAGGATTCCCTGTCGACGCAGTCCCTTGCATTGAGCGCAAGCCGGCTGGTGCAGATGCTTTCCGCCTGCGCCTTCTCGCTCCCGAACTGCTGGAGCTTGCCCTGGATGTCCGAAATTTGGGGGAGTGCAACCTCATTGTACGCGGCAATGGAATAGGCATACGAATACGGGCTCACAATTGCAGTTTTCTGCATCTCTATCCCGTAGTCCGCATCCACTTCCACCGGCCTGTAGGTATAAGCCATGATTTCGTTCTGCAGGTCGCCGTCCAGGTCCTTGCCGTAAACGGTTTCAATCTTCTCATACCCGGTGCTTGAGGTGCTCCTTTCCTCAACGCAGCCGAACATCAGGAGGCCTGCAAGCAGGAGGAGTATTGCCGCCTTTCTCATGTCCTAAAATTGCAAGGTTCAGCTTATAAACCTTTCTCCCCTCCCTGCCGTCGTAAAATTGGCCATTTTTCGCCCCCCCAAAATTTATTAACACCTGTTGAGAATAGGCAGCATGAAAAAAGCGCTCAGGAGGGCCGCTTTGAGGCTTGTTACGCCCACCAAAAGGGATGAGAAGGAAGTGCTCGGGCTGCTCGATTTGCTCCAGCCCAGGCTCTCCTCCAAGCTGCCCCGCGGGGTTTCCGTTACCCCTGCAGGCTCCGTGGTGAAGGGCACGTTCCTCCGCGGCGCGGGAGACATTGACCTGTTCGCCCTGTTCCCGCCTTCCTACAGCAAGGAGAAGATGTTCCGCGTGCTGAAGAAGGCGGTTTCCCAGGCATTCCCCCGCGGGAAGAGGGAGATATCGTATGCGGAGCACCCCTACGTGCGCCTGCACCTCAAGGGCCGCAGGATAGACATAGTCCCGGCTTACCTCATGCTGGAGGGCGAGCGCATCCGCAGCGCGGTGGACCGCTCCCAGCTCCATGCAAAATATGTGCTCAGGAACATGAGCGAAGAGCAGAAAGCCGATGTGCGCCTGCTGAAGCGCTTCCTGCGCGTGAACGGCCTCTACGGCGCGGAAATCCGCGTGCTCGGCCTTTCCGGCTACCTCTGCGAGCTGCTCGTGCTCCACTACGGGGATTTCGAATCCGCAATCAATGCGGCCGCGGAATGGCAGCCCCCCGTCTCAATCGACCCGCTGAACCACTACATGAGCAGGGAGGATGTGCTCAGGTATTTCAATTCGCCCCCCATAGTCGTGGTGGACCCTGTGGACCGGGAGCGCAACGTCGCCGCCGCGCTTACAAAAGAAAACCTCGCGCGCTTCATCCTCCTTGCGCGCGGCTTCAGCGAAAAGCCCTCGATTGAGTATTTCAGGGAGAAGAACGAGCTCCGCAGGAACGTGCTCAACAACAAGCTGCGCGCGCGCAGCGTTTACGCACTGGAATTCCCCGTCCCGAAAGTGGTGGAGGACATACTCTGGGGCCAGCTGAGGCGCTTTGCCCATATGCTGAAATCCCACCTGGAGAAGGAGGGCTTCACTGTGATCGGCTCCACCCCGCACATGGAGAAGGGGAAGGCGGTAATCGTGTTCGAGGTGCTGGAGGATGAGCTCCCAAGGAAGCGCCTCGTCCCCGGCCCGTATGCGCACATGGCTTCGGACTGCAGGAAGTTCATCGCGGCGCACAGGCGCGCGCCCATCCTTGCAAGGGACTCCCGCATCTGCGCACTCGTGCGCAGGGAAGTGAGCACCCCCAAGGAGGCGGTAAACTCCTTTAAGGGCAAGCTCGGGAAATCCTTCCCCTCGCGCATAAGGGCAAGGGCCAAAAAGGCGAAATTCATTTCCGGGAAAGAGCTGCTGAGCCACCCGAAGGCGCTCAGCGGCCATTTCCAGTCTTTTTGAAAAATAAAAAAATTCAGGGCAGCTCCGGGAGGGGCAGGTCCTCGTCCAGCTCCACGTCCATCCCGTCAACCGCGAGGTCCTCCATCGTGATGTCTATCACCACGTCCGGCTTCTCAAGGCTCTGGGGAGCGCCGCCCTCCGGGGACGCGGGGCTTTCCGCTGCCGAAGCGCTTCCGGCGGCCGGCTCCTCAGAAACCGCGGGCGCCGAGGCCTGCGGCGCGGTGCCCTGCCCGGAAGCGCATCCCATCAGCAGGAACCCCGCTGACATGAGCACTGCGAGCGCCAGCATCGCAAAAAGCGGCCTCATCCGCTGCCACCCTGTATCTCGCCGACTATCTCGCGGAGCTTGGCCGCTGCCTCGTTCACGAGCTCCTTGGACTCCCTCGCCTCTTCAAGGTCGTAGACTTCATCGTCCCCGAGGGAAGCCGCCTCGCCGAGCAGCGCGGTCACTTCCGCGAGCCCAGAATCGTACTCGTCCGTAGCCCCGGAAATCCTGTCAACGAACAGCCCGAACTTCTCCTGCTGGAATTCCGCCCACAGGTAGAACTGGTGGCCCCAGACCTCTTTCCTGAGCTCTTCCAGCTCGAGCGCGTCCATTTCGCTGTCCACCGCGTCTTCGAGCTGCTCCACGTTCTCTTCCGCCTCTGCGAGTATCGCGTCAAGGCCGCTGGCATCGTACCCTCTGTCTGAGAGCCTGCCGCCGGTTTCCTTCCCCTTTTCCATCCACTCGGCGTCCAGCTTGATTTCAGCCCTTATCTTCTCCCTTGCGGCATTGCCCACGCACTCGGAGAACTCCGCATGCTCTTCGGCATAGTCTTCGTCCATCTGCGTCCTAACGCGGTTCCTCTCCTGGTTCTGGGAGCCGGCTTCCCCCTGGCTCTCCAGCGCGTTGTGCAGCGCGGTGCGTATGCCCGCCACCGCGTCCGCGAATGCGGGGCGCGCTTCGGAAAGGTATAGGTTGAACCCGGCAGTGTCGCCGCCCTCAACATATCTCCCGAGCGTTTCCATCTCTTCCTCGACCGCATCGGTTTCCGCGGAAAGGTCCGCGCTTTCATCGTATCCCTCTGCGTGGCCCGCCATGGCGTATATGAATTCCGCCCGGCACTGCACCATCGCGTACCTCTTCTCCATTATGCTCTCCCGCACATCGGCAGCCTCGCCCGCTCCAACCGCGAACATGGTGCCGACCAGCAGCAGCGCAAACATCCAGTTCTTCATGCGAATCACCGCACACCTCTCATTCCGGCCTTTTAAATAGAAACTTTCCGAAAGCTTTCAAAAGGTTTTCTGCCGAAGGGGAAGCATGCGCCCCCTCCTGCTGGCATTGCTCGCGGTTTCGCTCTGCTCAGCCGTGCTGGTGGAGGGCGAGATAATAAGCGCGAATACTTTCGACCTCGTCCAGGATGCGGTGGTGAAGCTCAGCGGCCCCACGACCGTGCAGCAGGTCGCGGAGAACGGCACCTTTTCCTTCGACGTACCCCAGGGCGACTACGAGCTCTCGGCATACCAGTATTCCGGGGGCGCGGTCTCCCTGTTCGCGAAGGAGCCCCTGCGCGTTGGCGCCGAGAAAATCTGGTTCGTGGCGGTGCTGTTCCCGCCTTCCGAATTCGAGGAGGAACTGCTCCCCCTGATGGAAGAGCCCGAGCTCGTGGAGGTTCCTGAGCCGCAGGATTCGCTGCTCCTGTATATCGTAATATCCCTCCTGCTGGTAATCATCGCGCTGCTCGCGTTCCTTTTCCTGCGCAGCGGAAAGCCGAAGGAATATCCCAAAGGGCCGTTCCCCGGGGCGGAAGAAATCCAGAAGCCGCCCGCGTTGGAGCTGGACGGGGAGGAGAAGCGCGTGCTGCAGGTGCTGGGCGAAAGCGAGGGCATGCGCACGCAGAAGGAGCTCCGCGAAATACTCAACTGCACCGATGCGAAGATGAGCCTGCTCCTGTCCTCTCTGGAGGCGCGCGGCCTTGTTAAAAGGATAAAAAGGGGGAGGGAGAATATAGTGAAATTAAGGTGATGCTGCATGGCAACTGTTTCAACACTGGGGAGCCACTCGGCACTGGACGTGTGCGAGGGCGCGAAGAAGGAAGGCCTGAAGAATCTCGTTGTGTGCAAAAAGGGGAGGGAGAAAACCTATTCCCAGCATTACAAGGCGAGGAAGCGCAGCGACGGCCGCGAGGTCGGCGTCGTGGACGAAGTGCTCCTGCTCGATGATTTCAGGGAAATTGTGGGCGAAGAGGCACAGGGCAAGCTCGAAGGCTCGGTGTTCGTGCCCAACCGCTCGTTTTCCGTTTACGTCGGCTATGACAACATAGAGAAGGAATTCCAGGTGCCCATTTTCGGGAACAAGCACCTGCTCCGCGCGGAGGAGCGCGACGTGCCGAAGAACCAGTACCTGCTCCTTGAAGACGCAAAAGTGAACATCGCAAGGACGTTTGCCCCTGGCAACATAGACGCGCTTGCGCTTGTGAAGGTGCAAGAGGCGGAAAGGAGCTACGAGCGCGCATTCTTCTTTGCATCTTCGCCCGAGGAATACGAAGCGAAAAGCAAGGAACTAATCGAAAAGGGCGTGATAAAGGAAGGCGACCTCAGGAACGCGAGAATCGAGGAATTCATACTGGGCGCGCAGTTCAACTTCAATTTCTTCATGTCCCCGCTCACAGGGGAGCTTGAGCTCCTTGGGATAGACACCCGCAGGCAGACCAATCTTGACGGGATTCTGCGGCTGCCCGCGCCCCAGCAGACCGAAGTGCTGAAGCACGCCCGCTTGACCACTATTGAAACGGGCCACATCGCATGCACCCTTCGCGAATCCCTCCTCGAAAAGGTGTTCGAAGCAGGCGAGCGCTTCGTGAAAACTGTAAAGAAGCATTATCCGGACGGCCTCATAGGGCCATTTGCCCTCCAGT
Organism: Microcaldota archaeon; assembly: GCA_964552755.1. Classification (GTDB taxonomy): domain Archaea; phylum Micrarchaeota; class Micrarchaeia; order Anstonellales; family Bilamarchaeaceae; genus CAZKHX01. Next base: position 26,981 of record CAZKHX010000002.1, read on the forward strand.
CCGCAATGGAAGAGCGCGATGGCAAGGAGCGCGTGGTGGTGTTCGACGTGAGCTTCCGCATGCCCGGCTCGCCCGGCACGCGCTACACGCCGTATTCCTCCTATCTGTACGGGGAAAGCGTAAGCTTCGGGAGGAGGGTTGCGATGGAAATCAGGGAAGCTGAAAAGGAGAACAGGATGGAGGAAATAACCACCTAGCGCTTGCTTCCGTTCCTTACCGGGCTCGGCATCCCGGACAGCGTAGTGACCCTCAGGTCCCTGCCATGCCGCGCCCTCTCCTGCTTTGCCTGCGCGGCCACTTGTTTCATGAGCGCACCGGGCTTCATCGGCCCCTGCCTCGGGAGGCCGAATTCCTGCTTGGGCATCCACTTTTCCTTAAGGAGCTTCTGAGCATATCTCCGGTTCTCGTCGCTCAGGCCGCTGCTCTGGAAAAGCCGCTCCATCGCGTCCCGCGCCTTTTCCGTGCCTATCCTGTGGAGCTGGCCAAGCGCATTCCGTATCATCACGGGATTGTCAGTGTCCCTCCTGCAGAAGTTCTCAAGGAAATTAACGTGCACGGAGCCGTGGTTCCCGAAAATCCGCAATGCGTTTATGCGTATGAGCGGCTGGCTCTCTTCCATAGCCACTTTCTGCAGAATCCCAAACAGCTCTTTCTTGAGTATGTTCATCTCAACGAGCCTTTCGGCCACTTCCACGACTGCGGCCCGCCTGCGCGGGTCGGAATCATTGCAGTAGTTGCCCTTCTCATCAATCAATACCTTCCCAAGCTCCCTCACCGCATGTGAGTTGCACCTGCCTGCCATCTCGCCCATGAGGTAGATGCCTATCTCGGCCCGCTTTTCATCCGGGTCGTCCACAAGCGTTTTTATCTCATCAAATGCCAGGAAGTCGTTTCTCTGCGCAAGCGCGCGCAGGGCCCGGAAGCTGAGCATTTCCCAGTCGCTCCGCGCTGCATTCCTGAGCACTGCGGCAACCTCAGGCCGTTCGTCCTTTGCCATCTCGTTTATGGCGTCCTTGGCCATCCTTTCCGCGAGCATGCCAAGCCTCCCTTTCCCCCCGGCTTCTTCAGGGCCTTCCGCTTCACCTATGCTTTCGTTGTATTTTTCCATGGCGACCCAGAGTATGCGCGCCCATTCGTTCCCATTGGGCCGCGGCAGCCTTTCCAGGAGCCCCGCAAGCTTCCCACCCAGCGCATTCTCCTTCTTTGAAAGCACCCAGAAATAGACGACATCGCGTCTCTTGAGCAGGGCCCTGAGCACCATCGCCTTTACATTCTTTTCCGCAACGTTGTCCTCGCCCATGCTCTCATATACGAAATAGAGCGCCTTGGTCGCGGCCTCCCCCTCCATCTCCTGCATTTTGAGGATGGAGGGCTTGAGCTCCCCGAATTTGAGCGTGATGACATTCTCCATCAGTTCGTGCAGTTCTCCCGGAAACTCGCCCTTCCCCATGACTAGATTATGTGCACGGAAGCATTTAATAAGATAACTTCCAACCACCAAGGCACACACTTGCCTATCTGCCCATCCCGAAGAAGAATTCCTTCAGCACAAGCCCGTAGCCGATGCCAAGAGTGTTATCCACCACTTTGCCCGCAGGAGTATCCAGCGTGCCAACATAGCCGCCCCTGTCCCACATCTGCGCCTTGAACGTGTGCACCTTGTTGTGCCTCCCGTACATCGCGAGCGCCTTCACTATCGAATGCCCGTTTATCCTGTACCCGTCCCCGTAGTCAATCAGGTAAGTCGAGCCCTTGGGCATCGCGCCGGTTATCACGTGCGCGCCTCCGGGCGCGTTCACTGAAACTGCCACCGCGGGGATGCCATTGTAGCTGAGGAACATCATCCCGAGCGAATGTATTCCCGCACATACCGCTATGCCTTCGTAGAACTGCTCCCTCAGCTCATCGGGTATGTTGCTGAATGAGCCGTACAGGTCAATTAGGCCTAAGTAATCGTGCAGGTATGCATAGATGTCCTGATGGCCCCTGCCCGCCATCCGCTTCACCGCGTCGTCGAAGAACCTCAGGCTCATCATGGCGGTCATCGCCTCGAAATTGTAGCCAATCTGCTCGACGGTCTTCGCCAGCCACCTCGTGGTGAGGATGAGCTGCTCCTCGGAAGCGCCCTCGAATGATTCGGAGTATTCCTGGAAATTCTCATAATCCAGCACGCGCTCGCTCGCCTCTGCTTCGTAGTCGATTTCGTCGGGCGTGAGCGGCACGTGCGGCGGATTGCGTATGTCCGGGAACATCGGTACCCCCCCGGGCCCCATGCGTTCGTGCGTGAACGCCCAAGAAGTGTTGAAGGGTGCACCGAAAGTGACCAGCCGCACGCCGCCCATTAGCATTGGCTCTGCCTCCCCGCCCAGCAACTCATTGAATATGCTCACCCCGCCCCCTACAAACGCTATTATGCCCACCCTGTCGGTTATTTCGAAATTCACGCCCGCAGTTGCGCCTATTTCGCTCTGCACCGAATCGTATTTCCCGTAAACAAGCGCATTCGCCCATTTCAGCCTGCTCAGGATGCCGGCTTCGATAGACTGGAACTGCATGTTGTATTTCCCGACATAAGCGCTGCCCATCGCAGTGTCCGCGGCAAAGTAGGATTCCCAGATTACATACGGCTGGAGCATGAAGCCATTCCCCCAGTCCCACTGCATGGATGCGCCGCCCATTGCCTTGAAGAATATGTTGTCGTACTTGGGCGCGGAAAGCGCACCGCCGCCGACAGTTCCAACCCAGAGTGTAAGGTCTTTGTTGATCCTCTTCTCAAACCCGAGCCCGCCCATTGCGTAGATGTACCCTATTGAATTGATATTGGTGAGCGCGCCGGTGACCCCGAACTTGAAGAGCATCTTTGTGGGATTTTCGCCCCGCCCGAGCTTCAGTTTCCATTGCGGAAGCAGCGCAACTGCAACGAACGGGTACATCTGGTCGCCTATGAAGCTTATGCCGCCGGCCTTAACGCCCCCGTGCTCCCCGTAGTTGAGGGAAAGCGCGACAGAGGAACCTGCCTCGTTGCTGAAAATATCGCCACCGAGCGCAAGGTTCGACTTGAACGGCTTCCCCTGCCCCTCAAACTCAAACAGCTTCGGGGGCGTGTCCTCCGCAACCGCATCTCTTGAAGGCTGGAACGGGTTCAAATCAGATTCTATTGCGGGAGATGCCGCAAGGGAAAGCGCAAGCAGGGGCGCGGTTGCCCTGAAAGCAGTGCTTTTCGCCGCCCTTTCCGCAGCCTTTGCGGCTTTCTTTGCGGCGCGCGACGTAGCCCTGCCCGCTTCCCTGATGAATTCCTTTGCGCGCGCGAGCCTCGGCCGCCCCTGCATCCTATGCATTGCCCCACCACGATTATTATGCCGCCTGCCCTATAAAACTCTTTCTAATTAGTGGAAAAACATGTGCTAGGCAATCCTCTTTGGCCACCGCGCCTTTTTCCTGCCGAGCAGCACTATGCGCGACTTTTCGCACTCGTCAATCTTTTCATAATCCGGAAGCAATCCAAGCAGCTTCCCGCACAGCCCCCCCACGTATTCGTGCGTGGGCATGTTGCCCTCCTCAAGCCTCTGCCTTGAATATCCGAGGAACATGTATGCCTTCACTTCTATGAAATCCGGCTTGGATTCGGAAAACAATTTTGCGTATTGCGCAATGTGCCCCTCCATGTCGTTTATCCCCCTTATTACCGTAAGCCGCACAACGGTCCTGCAGGGAAGCTCCCCAAGCAGGGAAAGCGAGTGCACAAGCCTCGCCCACGCATCCCCATGCACCGGCCTGCACACCTTCTTCAGCATCTCTTCATTGGAAGCCGCAACGGAGATATACAGCTGCGTGGGCAGCGCATCCCCATCGCGCAGCCTTTCAAGCATTTCCGGCTCCTGCCCGTTGCTCACAAGGAAAACGGTCTTCACCTCCGGCCGCGCCTTCAGCTCCCGTATCAACTCAGGCAGTTTAGGATAGAGCGTCGGCTCGCCTGAAAGCGAAATCGCCCAGTGCGAAGGGAATTCGGAGAAGGAAACGTCAAACTTGCCCCGTTCGGAGCCAATCCCGCCGATGCCGCTCAGCAGCCTCTTCCTCTGCGCAACCACCCCTTCGATTATCTGCGCGGGCCCCTCCGCCTGCTCCTCCGGGACCGGCCCCGGGCCCATCCATTCCATCGGCCTCCAGCAGAACATGCAGTTTTCGGAGCACCATGCGGCGCACGGGCTCATCTGCGCGCAGCGGTAAGTGTCCACCCCGTAAAATTTGTCCTTGTAGCAGGTCCCCTGCCCCCTCAGCGCCTTCCGAGTCCAGGAGCAGATTTGCACTGCGGAGTGCCTCCCCGCAAGCCCGTATTTCTTCTTTTCGAACTCTTCCTTTGCGCCCGAAGAAAAAGAAAAATCCATTTGCCCCTCTCACTTCTTTTTTGCGGCCTTCTTTTCCGTTTTCTTGGCCGGCTTCTTCGCAGGGGCCTTTGCCTTTTCGAGCTTCGCCACGCCCTTTGCAAGCTGCCTGAGGTCCTTCTCAAGGATGTCGCATGCGCGCAGCAGCATCTCGCTCGGGCCCATCGAGAGGAAGCTCTCGGCCTTTATCGTGACCGTGCCGTCCTCATTGGGCACGCATGCGCCCATTCCTGCCTGGTGCTTTGCATGCGTCCTGCCGTCCCCGAGGACTGCCTTGCCCTCCAGCCGCAGGCTCTGCCCCTCGAACAGGGTAATGATGGGTATCTTCGGCTCCGCAACGCTGATTGCCGCGTCGTTGCTCGTGAGGTCGCCGCTGTACACCCTCTTCGGCCCGGCCGCATCGAGCGTGAAGGTCACCTCGACGCTTTCGGGAAGGCCCTTCGGCGTCTTTATGGGCAGCAGGCCCATGCGGTGCGCAATGTACTCGTCGAATACCGAGCTCGTGTTGTCGTAGAGCGTAATGGTGTCAATAGCGAGCACAGGCACCCTGCTCATCGCATAGCGCCTTATCGCGTTCGCGACCGGAAGCGAAATCCCCTTCGCTTCTACTACAACCCTTCCCTTGTCTTCTTTCGCGGAAAGCTGCATTCAGACCCTCCTTCCCCTTCTCCCCCCCTTCCTCTTCATGGAATCGGTAGGCACCGGGGTTACGTCCTCTATCTTGCCCACCCGCATCCTCGCCCTTGCGACGGTCCTCACGACCGCCTGTGCGCCGCCTCCCGGGGTCTTTGACCTGTTGCCCCCGGGCGCGCGTATGCGTATGTGCACTGTGTCGACCCCCTTTTCCCTGAGGTCGTTCACAACCTTGAGCGCGGCCTGCATCGCCGCGTATGGCTTCCCTTCCTCGCGGGAGCTCTTCACCATCGCGCCGCCGCTTGCCCATGAAAGGGTCTCTGCGCCGCTGACATCGGTTGCGGTGATGATGGTGTCGTTCTTTGAAGAATATACGTGCACGACTGCGATTTTGCCCTTCTTCTTTGGCTTCTTCTCCTCCGCGGCAGGCGCTTCCGCCCCCTCCTTCTTTTCAGGGGGCGTCCCTTCGGCTTTCGCCGCGGGCTTCTCCCCTGTTTTTGGGGCCGGCTCCTCTTTTGCCCCAGCCGCGGGCTTCTCCTTCACTTCAGCCGCCTTCTCTTCCTTTTCGGGTTTCTCTTCCTTTGCCATGTTCCCACCTATGCGGCCTCCGCCTTGGCTCCTTCCTTCTTCTCCTCAGGAGGCTTCTCCGCCTTCTCGCCTTTTGGCCCTTCGGCCGGCTTTTCCTCCTTCTTTTCAGCAGGTTTCTCCTGCCCCTCTTTCTTCTCTTCCTTGGGAGCCCCCTTCCCGCCTTCAGCAGGCGCCTCCCCCTTTGCCTCCGCAGGCGCGGCCTCGGCAGGCTTTGCCCCTGCCGGGGCTTCCGCCTCTTCTTCCTCTTCCTTCTCGGAGATTGCGAGGTCTATCGGCTTGTAGTATGCAATCAGTGCATCCTCTGCAGCGGTGACAAGGTAACTTGGGGTGGAAACTTTCCTGTCCCCTACTGCAATGAACCCGTGGGTGATGAGCTGCCTTGCCTGCTTCATGCTCTTCGAAAGTCCCTTCCTGTAGACGCGGCTCTGCAGCCTCCTCTCAAGCACGTCGCGCGCGGTAAGCGAAAGCACGTCTTCCACTTTCGAGCCCTGCTTGAGGATGTCGAGGCGCGCAAGCTTTGCCATGAGCGTTTCCTCATCGCCCCTCCGTTCCTCCTCGGTAAGCGAGAGCAGCCTCCTGGCCTCGCGCCTCACCTTCTTGAGCTCCTGCACCATGACCCAGAGCTCCCTCATGCTCTTGAGGCCAAACTCGGTCTTGAGAGCGCCTTCCTCCTTGATGCGCTCCTTGGTCCAGAGCTTCTTGGGGTTTTCATACTTGTTGGTGAACTTCCGCGGGTCTCCCATTCAAACACCTATTTCTTCTCCTTCTTCTCCGCGGGCTTGGATTCTGCGCCCCCTGCGGACTTGGCCGCCGCGGCCTGCTGCTGCAGGGACTTCCTGAGGACACCGAGGGCCATGCCCTTCCTGCCCGTATTCTTTGTCCTCTGGCCCCTCACCTTCTGGCCGTATGCGTGCCTGTAACCCTTCCAGGTGTAGAGCTTCTTCTCCTTTTCGATGTCCTGGCGGATTGCGAAAATGAGGTCGTTCATGATAACGTGCACATCCTCCCCCGAGTCGAAGTCCTTCTGCCTGTTTAGCAGGAATTTCGGCACATCGCGCTTGTGGATGGAAGTGAGTATGGCATCAATCTTCTCAATCTGCTCGTCCGAGAAGCTGCCGGACTTCGTATCCGGGCCGATTCCCAGCTCCTGGGAAATGACTTCAGAGGCCACCTTTGCAGTGGTGTGGCCGAAGCCGCGCACCCTGAGGAGCGCCCTCTTGAGCGGCACGTGGCCCTTTATGTCCTTGCCTGCAATCCTGACTATCCCCCTGAGGCTCTCGTCAATCTCCTCTCCCTTCCTGGGCTTTCCCTTGGGGGCGCCCTTCACGGGCTCTTCCTTCTTTGGAGCTTTTGCTTTCTTTGCCAATTAATCACCGAGTGAACACTATCTTTCAAAGATTACACGGTAAAGAACGTGTGAACTCTATTTACCTTGGTAACGTTTAAATTCCTTGCCCCTCCCTTCTCTCGGTTTGCCGACGTGGGGCAATTGTGTCAAAATAAGTAATAATGGTAAGCTTTTAATCTCCAACGGGACAATATGCCATCATGGAGAGGATAGCCCGGGGCGCATGCAATGGTTCCGAGAAGGGTGCGCGCCCTGAGAACCGGGGCAGGATGAGGGCGCAGGCCGGCATGGAAAAGCCTGAGCCCGAAAAATCCCCATTCAGCGCAAAGCAGCTGCTTGCAATGGCCGCGATAGTGCTTGCGGCAGTTTCATTTTCAAAATGCGGGGGTTCAGAAAAATTCAGGGCAGATTCATCAGAAGACACACGGCAGGACATGCCTGCGGAAGTGGCGGATGCGCCGGTCGAAACGCCGGACCTCCCGCCCGAGGTTGAGGATGCGCCGGACCTTGACGCCCTCCCGGACCTGACAGATATGGTTGAAGAGGATGTGGGGGAGGATGAGGGCCCGCCCCCCGAGCCCACCTATGACCGGCTTTCGCTTGACCGGGAAAGCCGTACAATGTTTACGTTCACCGATGGTTCCGGGGAAGTATGCTACACTGAAACCGAAGGCCTTTACCTGCTTGAGACCCGGGACAGCGAGTTCACGCTGAGCGGCGGGTATGCGGGCGCAGGCACCCGGTCCGGCAGCAGGGCATTCATAATCTATGAATTCTCTTCGCCCGCCACCAGCTGCACCGGCCTCGAGCCGGTAAACGGCTCCGCGGTGCTGGAGACGCCCGGCGGCACGATGTATTTCTACCAGTATCCGGAAACAGGCCCGCTCGAGATTTCCTACCCGTGGGCAGGCGAGAACAGCCATATACTAATATACAACCGGGCGGACGCACCGCATGGCGATGAGGCACACAAAGGGAAAGTGCAGGTCTATCTTGTCGGCCCGGTTGGGCAATATGAAATCGAAGAGGGCGTATTCGCCAACATCGTTGAGGCGCTCGGCGTGAAAATCAACGAGTCCGGGCATCTCCTCTCAATCTTCGAGGACATGGAGGGCAAGGCCGGGCTTTTCGTCATGGATGAGTGGCATGCCACCGATGCAGGCACAACCATCGCCTTTGATTTCCACGGCTATGCGAGCGGGGAAGATTACGAACAGGGCTTCATTTCCCCGCGCGGCACCGAGCTCAGCGCCAGGTCGGTTAGCACCGCAGTGCTCTTCGTGCCGGACTATTCCCAGTGGTGGAAAGTCGTTGGCCTGGACCTGTGCTGGGATGAGATGTCCCACCGGCTCGACCCCTGCTGATGAGAAAAAGCGAGGTAGGCCTAAGGGTTTTTCATGAAAGTTTTTCAGTCGCTCCGCTTCAACCCGACAACAAGTTGTCAGTGCCCTAGGTACGTCTAAGGGTTTTGCGCTGCTGCTTTTGCCCGCAGAAGACAGCGGGACAAAAGCGGCACGCCGGGGGAGAGATTTGAACTCCCAAGCCCTTGCGGACACGCGCTTTCCAGGCGCGCGCACTACCAGATTATGCGACCCCGGCTCGAGAAGCGGGGGAAGGGTCCCCCTCTTCTACGTTACATCACCCCCTCTACAATAGGGAGTTAGAACATTATTCCGTCCGCTTTTCCTTTTATTCCTTTCGTTCGGGGTGGATTCTCTCGGTCTGCACAACTATGCCGCGCGCCTTCCCCTTTATTTCCGCGGCAGGGCAGAGCGCCCTCCCAACACCGATGAACTTCCCGTCCTCGGAATAAATCGCAACGGTTTCATCCGCCCTAATCTTTTCATCAACCGAAGCAACCCCCGGAGCGGCAAGCTGCGCGCCTGAAAGCAAATTCTCTTCAGCCTTCTTTTTCACCACTATTTTCCTGAAGCCAAGCAGTTCCCAGGGCCGGATTAGCATGCTGCGCAAATATTTCTCCTCCCCCCTCTCCTTCCATGCCCACACCGCATCGGAAAAGTCCTGCAGGGTAACCGCCTTGTCCTCGCCAATGCGCCCGACCGCCACGCGCCGGAGCTCCTCCATCCTCCCTCCGCCGACCTGCTTCCCAAGGCTTACGCAGAGGGTGCGGATGTACGTCCCTGCCTCAACGTCCGCGCGGAAGAGCACGAGCTTCCCCTCAACCTCGAGCGGCTCAAGGGAGTAGATGCGCCGCTCCCTCCACCTGCGCTTCACGGCGGACATCTTGGGCGGGAGCTGCCTTATCTTCCCGGCAAATTTCGCAAAAAGCTCCTTTGCCTCATCAAGCGTGAGCTCTTTCCTGAACCGCGCAATTCCCATGTACACTTTGCGCCTGCCCGCAACGTACTTCAGCATCTTGGTTGCGCGGCCAAGCGCAATGGGCAAAACGCCGGAAACGTTCGGGTCCAGGGTGCCGGCGTGGCCGCTGCGGGAGGCGCCGGAAATCCTGCGCACCCAGGCGCTCACCTCATGCGAAGTGGGCCCCTGGGGCTTGTCTATTATTATGAAAGAATCAGAAAGAAGCTCTTCCAGGCCGGTCACTTGCTCACTGGCTCGAGGTGCCTGATGTTCGCGCGCTTTTCCTTGCCCTTCTCGCCTTTCACCATCACGAAATTCCCGTCAAGCACCTTGGTAATGGTAACCTTCTCGCCCGAACCCTTGCCGAACTTCAATATGCAGACCCTGCCTTCCTCAATTGCCGCCATGGTAATTCACCTTTTCTTATGCTCTATCGCATGCATCGCAATGTCGACCATCTGCTCGGGCTTGTAGGAAGCCGAGCTCAATGCAATGTCGAAATTGCTCGTGTCATGAATGTCAATCCCGTACACTTTCCTGTACCTCTCTCGGTTCTGCGCATCCCTCTCCCGGATGTGCTGTGCCGCCTCCTCAACGGATTTCCCGTCGCGGGCCGCAAGCCTCTCTGCGCGCACCTTCTGCGGCGCGAATACGAGCACCTTCACGTCCGCATCTACCATCCACGGGCCGAGCCACGTGGTGACAACGCAGTCGCCGCCCTTTGCCTGCCCCTTCAGCTCCTCATCGAACTTCTTGTCGATCTCCGGGTCCTTTGCGGCCTTCTCCTGGAATTCCATCAGCGAAACCCCCTCCTTTTCCGCAAGGTCCTTGAAGGTGGGGCACACCACGCGGTAGCCCAGCTTCTCCGCAAGGGCTTTCCCGAACGTGTTCTTCCCGCTGCCCGCAAGGCCGGAGACCGCGATTATCATCAGAGGATGCCCTCCACGTGCTTGCGCAGGATGATGTCGACCTCTTCCATGCTCTTTGTCTTTTCGCGAACGCGCTGCGCCTCCTTCATCACGCGGGCGCCGCACTTTGCGCAGAGGTTGCCGCCGAACTTGCGGGTCGGCTTCTTCGCGCTCTTTGCGCCTTTCTGCTGCACTGCCTGCAGCTTTGCGCCGCAAATCGCGCACTTGGTGGCCGAGGTCCTGGTCCTTCTCTTGTACCGGATCCTGCTCGTTCCTGAAGGAACCCTCCTCTTGAGCTTCCTTACCGAGCTTGACCTGTTCTTCCGTGTCGTCATTGGAATCAACCTTTTTTCATTACCTTCCCGTATATGAGACTGATTGCCAGGGAAGATATTATAGATATGAGTATGAACCACCAGTATGGCTCGTGTATCACGGTCACGTTGAATATCGGGATGGTAAATGGCAATTCAACCATGAACCACGTGCCCGAGTTCGCGGTGCCCACCACGCGGTCAACGCCCGCGGGCGCGCTTGCGCAGACAGTTGCGGCTTCGCCCTCCTGGTAAACTTCCTTGCCTGCCCAGACTGGGAATGCCTCGCCCTTGGGCATGGTGTAGGGCCTCAGCCCAGCCTTTTCTCCCAAATAGAATATGGTTCCGTTCTGGCCCTTTTCCCCGCCCCCGGAGAAAGATTTGACGGTCATCATCCAAGGCCCCGGGTTGCCGGAAGCGGTGAAGTCGCCGCACCAGGTCCCGCCCCCGGAATCTGCGAACTCAACGGTGATGTCGTCTGCGGTGTTCGGGTCCAGCGCGCCCACGGCCCACATGAATATCAGGAACACCCCGATGATTACTGCCATGGTCTTGAACTGGCCCATTAGGAGCGGGTTGAATTCCTTCATCAGCTCCTGCTGGCGCTTGGAAACCTCTTCAATGCGTTTCTCGTTGCGGGACTTCATCGCCTCCATGTACTCCTTGTTAACCGCGTTCATCTGCTTCTGGAGGGCCTTCATCTTCTTCTGGTTGCCCACCCTGAACTGGATGAAGCGCGTGATGAGCGCGTATATGATGGCAAGCCCTGCCACAATCAATATGAATTCCGTGGATATGTTCATCGGTTCACTCCAATACGGACCGCAGCTCCGCGGCCGCTTCCTCTATTTTCCCGTCCCTGTTGTAGATTATTTTCGCGGGCACCCCGCGGTGCGCGGCATATGCCGCAAGGAAGGCCTTGTTCATGAAGTCATGCTCCTTTATGCCCTCAATGTCCGCCTTGCGCACCCGGCTGGGGTCGCCCTCCCTCCTCGCCTTTATCTCGTCCGGGGCTGCGGTGATGAGCACGACTGCCTCCACCGTGAGCTTCTCGAGCAGCGAGAACGGGAGCCCGGGCAGGTACCCCTTCGGGGTTTCAACCGAACAGTGCGTGTCCAGTATCACTTTCCCCTGCATTTCGGAAAGCTTTTTCGCGACCTCTTCCTGCACCGCCTTCTGGTCCGCAACCGGCAGGTTGCGCATCTGGTCGCGGTTCTCCAGCCCGAATTTGCCCTGCGCAATCCCGAACATCAGCGTGCCGTAGTTAACTACTTCATAGCTTCCTGCCTTCGCAAGGACGGTGCTTTTCCCGGCCCCGGGAAGCCCCATCACTATTATCATTCCATCAGCCTCCCGAGGAGCGGCGCCGCCTCGAGCATCCTCTGCTGCTTGAGCTGCTGGTAGGTCCTGTTGAAGATGCCCACGCTGAGCAGTATGCCCGTGCCGGTCCCGAGCGCTCCCGTAAGGTCCGCAAGCCCGGCAAGCATCCCCACAAGGAAGCTGCCCAGTATGATCAGCGGCGGTATGTACTTGTTCAGTATCTTTTCAAGCATGCGCGGGTCCCTCCTCCAGCCAGGTATCTGCATGCCGCTTTTCAGCAGCTGGTCGGTCATGCCCTTTGTGTCCATGTTGGATGTCTCTGCCCAGAAAATGCCGAACAGAACCGAAACGACGGACAGGAACAGTATATATGTAATGGCATGCACCCATTCAGGGATGCCGAATATGGGCGTGACGCCGTTCGCGAGGAAGTTTATCTGCGCCATCACGTTCGTCCCGCCGTAAATCGGGGTGAAGAAGTAAAGCAGGCCGTCCCTGAGCTGGTTGGTGGAGTCCACATACCCTATGAGGTCCACTATGTTGAAGTCGCCGACCATGAGGGTCTGCCCCGCGAGCCCCGCAGAGAACAATTGTATGTTCAATAGCAGCGCGCTCGCGAAAATCACCGGTATGTTCGAAAGGTAGAACAGCGGGGGCGAGAACTTCGGCACCACGCCCCTGGCCATCTGGTAGGAAATGGGGATGTCCACCTTCATGCCTTCCCCGTAGGCGACCGCAAGGAAAACAAGTATTGTGAAGATGAGCGGCAGCAGCACGAGCAGCGCATTCGGTATCGCTTCCGCGCCTCCCCCTGCCATCACGCCGGCCACTCCGGTCTCGCCGAACAGCAGGCCCATCGCGCCCCCGACTATGGAGAACGAGACGCCCGCGGCAATGAAGAGCGAAATGCCGCTCCCAATCCCGTACTTGGTTACGGTTTCGTCAAGGTACAATACTATTATGGAACCGAGCGTAATCTGGATTATCACGAGCGCGGACGCAAGCCCCGGGTCAAGCCCGCCTGCGAGCAGCACCCTGCCGGTGAAAACGAATATCGACGCCTCAACAAGCGCAATCACGATTGCAAGGACCTTCTGCACTTCCTGGAATTTTTTCTTCTGGGAAGGGTCTTTCGGGTCCAGCCCGAGCAGGCCGGCGCCAGCGAAAAGCTGAAGGAATATGCTCGCCAACACGATGGGCCCGATGGAAGTCGTAAGCAGGCTGCCGATGCGTGAAGCGGTAATCATCTGGAGGAAGTCGAACTGGCCCCCTCCCGAATCCACCGCGCCGAAACACGTGATGTTGTACATCACGAAGAAAATCAGCAGCGCGGCTCCGGTCCAGATGAACTTTTCCTTCACGCTCGGGATTCTGTCAGGCGCCTTTATCTCTGGAAGCTGTGCTGATATGCCTGAAATAAAGTCAATTATCGCACCCATAAGCCTCACTCTAGTTTCGCAATCTCGCCCCCAGCCTTCTTAATCTTTTCCTCGGCCTTTTTGCTCCAGGCAAATGCCTTGAGCGAGAGGGCGTGCCTGAGCTCTCCTGTGCCCAGCACCTTGCCCCTGAACTCAAATGCATACCTTTCCCCGCTTGCCTTGAGCTTCCCCTTTTCCGCCATGGAATTCAATTCGTAGAGGTTGATTGCCGGCGCGCGCTTTGCGTTCCTGCGGGCAAAGCCCGGCACCCCGAAATGGCCCGGGTCGTATCTTGTAATCCAGGTGAACTTGTGCTTGCTTAGGCCGGCACCGCCTACGCCTCCCTTGCAGCCCGCGCCCCTCTTGTTCTTGACGTTCCCGTAGCCGCAGCGCCTTGTCCCCCTCTTGGAATGAATCTTTTTCCTGGTCCTGCCCGGCATCTACATCATCCTCCTTATGAGGGAATCCATCTCATCCCTTTTCCCGAGCTCGCCGCCGTCCCCAAAGGGCTTCTTTATGTCCCTGTAGCCCTTGCGGGGCGGGTGCAGCCTGAACACAGGGTCGGCGAAGTTCTTCACGCTCTCCCCGTGCATTATCTTGTTCGCGGCCTCCTTTATCTCCGCACCCTCCATCACGTCGCGAAGCATCTTCCCGCCGCGCTCCCCCCTCTTCTTAAGGAGCCCCTCCACGGTGGCGCCATCCACCGCGCCGTATGCAACGTAGTCCTTGCATTTCTGGAGCATCCCGAGGTTCTGGGGAGTGTCCTCAACGAGCACGCAGTGGTTCGCCCTGTTGAGGTTCATCATATTCATCGTGTCCGTTATGTCCGGGGCAAGCTTCCGCCTCCCCCTTATCCTTACTGCTGCAATCTTCATGCCTTCTCACCCGGCTGCGGCTTCTTGGTATTCAGCGAATCCAGCGCCGCTATCGTGGCCATTGCCATGTTGTAGATGTTGGAGGTCCCGCCCGTGGTCGTGCTCCACACGTCCTTCACCCCCGCCATGCCGAGGACCTTCTTCACCACGTCGTTCGCGGCGAGGCCAAGGCCCTTTGGCGCGGGCTTTATCGTTATGCTGGTGCTCCCGTACTTCCCTTCAACCCTTTGGGGGAGGGAGTGCTGCTGGCTGCACTTGCATTCCCAGCTGCCGCACCCCATGACCGCGGAAACCATGCGCTTGCGCGCGTCCAGCAATGAAGCATCTATGGCAGGCTTAACCTCTTCGCTCTTGCCCACCCCGATTCCCACGTGGCCCTTCCTGTCCCCTAGGACGGTGATTACGCGGAAGGAGATTTTCCTTCCGGAGTCCGTTGTCCTCTGGGTTGGGCTGATTGAGAGCGTCTCCGCCTCAAGCTCAGGGAGCAGGGCATCGATTATCTCCGGCTCCAGTATGGGCTTTCCCAGGTCCTTTATCTGCTCAAGGGTGGTGATTTCCTTGTTCTTCACCATCCTTCCCAATGCTGTTTTTGGGGTCCAGGCCTCAATCTCGAGCGGCTTTATCTTTTCAGCCCCTCTCTGCCTGCCCCGCATTCTCCTTCCCATAGCATCATGCCTCCTTCAGGATTGCCTCCTTGGCCTTGCCGAAGAGCTTTATGAACTCCTTCGGGTCAAATCCCTCCTTTTCATACGATGAAAACTTCTTCTTGAAATCTTCCGCGCTCAGGGACTTTGCATATTCCTCGATGTGCGCGCCAGTGATGCGGCCCTCGTCAACCATGCCCTTGCCCTGCGGGCTCTCCAGCCCGCCGTCAATCGCGCCCTTCTGCGCCGCGAACGGCAGCGCGTTCCTGACAGGCGCCTTGAGCCCCATGTCCAGCACGAAGCCCTTCACGCCCTTCTTCTTCGCGAGCGCTGCGGCGTACATCCCAGTGAGGTATGCAGTAGGCACGTTTGCGCGCGGCGCCCAGCCGAATTTCTTCAGCGCCCCTGAGCTTGCTGCGGCAAGCGTCCTGTCGCCCGTGTCGCTGTACTCCACGAACTGCACGATTACTTCCTTCCCGTAGCGCACAACCATGCGCGGGAGGCCGCCCTTCACGAGCCTGAGCCTCTTCTCGTAGTCCGTCCTGTTTTCCCGCCTCCTGCGGAAAGCAACCCTGTATGTCGGGCCTGTTGCCTTTGCCATTATAATCACTTCTCCTTCTTCACTCGCCCTTTGGGCTCAGCCGCCTTCAGTCGCTCCCGCCCCAACAGGACAGCTTCGCTGTCCTTCGGCTCCAACGCGCCAGGCCGCTGTCGCTCAGCTGCCTTCCCCTCCACTTCCCTGAGCATTCCGTTGTCCTCAAGGTAGGTGTGGAGGGCCTTCTTCCCCCTGAAGGAGCCGCCTTTCACCTTCAGGTACATGAACCTCCTGTCCTCAGGGCCGATTTCGCCCTTCTTCGCGAGATCTTCGAGGTACTTCCTCTGCGCGCGCACCTTCTCCATCCAGGCCTCCTTCTTTGGCTTCCTGGAATGCTTGGTGCCCTTCCTGCTCCCGCGGGAGCGCTTCCTCCCCGCCGGCTTCTTGCGGGGGCCCTTCTTCGGCAGCGCGTAGACCGCGCCGTCCGCAATCAGCCCGCGCACGTCCTCGCGCGTGAGCGCTTCCTCTGCGCGGCCGAGCTCCCCTTCCTTTATGCGCACCCTGCTCTCGCCAATCCCGAGCAGGTCCGCTGCAAGCCTTTTCACCGTCTTGGCGGTCATGCTGTCACCTTTTGCTTCTCCTCAGGGGGAGCCGACTTCTCCTTCGGCTCTTCCGCCTTCTTTGGCCCCTCATCTTTGGGCTTTTCCTTGGGCACCTTCATTTTTTTCTCCTCGACCTCCGCGCCCCTTTTATTAGTAACCTTGAGCTTGAGCTCCGCGGCCTTCTTCTCGATTTCCGCGCGCTTCTTCTTCCCCACCCCTCCGGCAATCCTCACCAGCTTGCCGGCCGCGGCTTCGAGCTCCGCGAGGTTGTTCACGAGCGCCTCCTCGAGCCCGGTGGGGTGCTTCCCGCGCAGCGCCTTGGGGTTCCCGTAGCCCACGCGCGGGCATGCGCCGTGCGAGGCCTTCCTTATCCTCTTCTTGTTGTCGACCCCGCGCGGCCTGCGCCACCTCTTCTTCACCTTCCCCTTGCCTTTTTTGCCCCCTGAATTCGGGACATTGAATTTCGGGTGCGATTTCCTTTCAGCCATGAGCATCACCTCTCCATATATATGCCGTCCTGGAATATCCTGACGTCCTTCTTGCGCACCTTGGTCGCCTCGCGGATGTTCGCCGCGGTCTGTCCGACGTCTTCCTTGCACATCCCGGTGACAGAGACGTCCTGCCCCTTCACCTGCACCTTGCAGCTGCCCTGCACCGAAGCCCTCCGCGGGTTCTTCTCGCCGAGGAAGTTCTTGATGAGCACCTCATCGCCCTTCACCTCGAGGGTTATCGGAAAGTGCGCGTACTTTATCACGAGCTTTTTCTCAAAGCCATCGGTGACTCCCTTTGCCATGAGCTTCACGTGCGCGCGCACGGTCCCTTCCATCGCCCTGCTCTTCGCGCTCACGGCAAGCTTGTTCCCCTCGAGCCTGAGTTCCACGGGCGTGCCCCTGAACTCCCTTTCCACCTCGCCCTGCTTGCCCTTGAGCCTGAGGGTGTTCCCGGAAAGGGACGCTTCGATTCCTTCTGGGATTTCAACAGTTATCATGCTTACCACTCAGTACACGAACGCGAGCAGCCTTCCGCCTATCTGCTTCTTGGCCGCATCCACGTTCGTCATCACGCCCTCCGGCGTTGTCACCATGAGCATCCCCACATCGTATCCGGGGACATACCTCTCTTCCATCCTCGCCCAGTCCGCCTTCTTCACCGGGAACCTGGGCTTGATTACCCCGCAGTCATTGATGTTGCCGCTGAGGGTGACCCTGAAAAAGCCCCCCCTGTCTTCGTCAACATACTCGTACGAGGCGATGTATCCGCCTTCGTGCAGGAGGCGCAGCACCTCCCTCACCAGCTTGGAGGCCTTCACCTCGCATGTTTTCTCTCCCTTGATTTCGTGCGTCTTCAGCGTGTTGAGCGCGTCTGCCAGCAGGTCTTTTGACATCATTTCACCTCAATATTTACGGAACCCTATCCCCTCTCCGGCTTCGCGGAAGCACCTCCTGCAAATGTAGAGGCCGTACTTCCTTATCAGCCCGCGGGCTGTTCCGCATATCCTGCACTTCCGGTTTCCCTTCCCCTTGTACCTTTCATCAGCGGGAACTTTCATCGAATCACTCCACCTTGGCGCCGAGGCCCTTTGCGAACCCGATGCCCTCTTCCTTTGTAATCATGTGGCCTTTGCCAACCCTCGACTTCCCCAGCCGCCTCTTCGCGACCGAGTAGCCCCTCCTCCCAAGCGTTACGCACACGTCAAACCCGAGCATGCCGATTTTCGGGTCGTACTTCGCGCCCGGGAAGTCGATGTATTCCGCAATCCCGAATGCGAAATTGCCGTTCTTGTCGAAGTTGCGCGCGCTCAGCAGGTTCTTCTTCGCCTGCAGCGCCTTGAGCAGGAACTCCCTCGCCATTTCGCCGCGGAGCGTGGTCTTCACCCCGATTTCCATCCCTTCGCGGAGCTTGAACGTGGGGTTGCGCCTCTTCGCGCGGGTGAGCACAACCTCTTTCCCCGCGAGCCTCCCGAGGAGCTCCTTTGCGTTGTCCAGCCCTTCTCCCGGCTGGCCGATGCCCATGTTCACGGTTACCTTCTCTATGAGTATTTCCCTCATCGGGTTTTCCTTGCCTTTCCCCTCTGCCATGCTCATTCACCCGTTACAAAGAGGTACTGCGCGAGCGTCCTGAACTCGCCGCCCCCGGTTTTCACAAGGGCTTCCGCAGGCCTCTCTCCCTTTGAGGGGAACAGCTTCATTATCTCCGCCTCCAGCCCGGCGTGCTTGCCGTCCGTGATGAGGCATTTCGCATTGACCCCAAACTTCATAAGCTGGGCTATCTTGCCTTCCCTGAGCGAGAACTTCACCGAGTCGCCCACGCGCACGTTGTTGTCCGCCAGCACATTTCTGCCGTCGTGGAAGGTGACCGCGACCCTGCCCTTCCCGTTCACGTCCTTGCGCGTCACCTTGAGCAGCTTCTCCCCCGCATCC
This sequence comes from Microcaldota archaeon, assembly GCA_964552755.1. GTDB lineage: Archaea > Micrarchaeota > Micrarchaeia > Anstonellales > Bilamarchaeaceae > CAZKHX01. The sequence continues at coordinate 45,287 of CAZKHX010000002.1, forward strand.
GCGGAGGTCGCCTCAACGGGCTTCAGCCGCCCCTTCGCGGTAATCGTAATGCGGTAGTAGAGCTCCGCCTCCGGGAGCGAAACCACGTCCTGGAAGCCCACTGGGTACTTTTCGTCGGTGCGCACCTTGCCGTCGACCTGCACCTTCCTCGCGGAAAGCAGGAGCCTTGACTCCCTTTTTGTTTCCACGATGCCGAGCACGTCCCTGAGCAGCGCGCCTAGCGCTATGCTCCTCCTCTGCGGATGCGTGCCCGCGCCCGGCCTGATTATCCAGGTCCTTTCCTTCTTGTCATGCACGGGCACGGACTTTGAAACCGCGGCCCTCTTGAGCGTTGTTCTTTTGCCCCTTTTTCCCATACAGTTCACCCTTTAGGCTTCTTCCTCTCCTTCAGCGCAGTGATCATGAGGTTTGACGGTTCGAACGGCACGAGCGCTTCCACGCCGCGGGCGTTCCTCTGGCTTATCCCCTCGAGGTACACCATCCTCTTGAGGTGGCTCACGCGCATTACTTTCGCGCCCTTGCCCTTGTGGTCGCCGCGCAATACCTTCACGCTGTCGCCCTTGCCTATGAGCGCTGAGCGCATTTTCTTTTCGCCCCTCGCCTCCTTCGCGACGTGCACGCGCATGTGCGCCTTCTTCTGGTGCAGCTTTGCGCCGTACCTCTTCCGCCTTTCCCGTTTCCTCTTCATGATTATACGACCCCCGGCGCGATTGCCGCTACCTTTGGGAACTTTTCCGCGACCTCCTTTGCAATCACTCCCTTGATTTCGGTTGCGACCGGGAGGTTCTCCTCGTTTATCAGTATCGCCGCGTTGTCCTCGAAGGAAATCCTGAGGCCGTTTGCCCTGCGGAATTCCTTCTTCTGCCTTATCACGACCGCGCGGACCTTCTTCTTCACCATGTCCGGATTGCCCTTCTTCACCGCGCCGATGAATATTGTGGAAATGCCTGCCGCGGGGTTCCTCCCGCGAGTGCCCTTGTACCCGATTACACCGATTATCTCAACCTCCCTTGCGCCGCTGTTGTCGTGGCAGAGCAGCCTGCTGCCGAGCGTGAGCCCCTTGGTTAGCTTGCTTGCTACGCCCTTCATTCCCCCTCACCTTTCTTCAGCACGTCCGTGACGGCCCAGGCCTTTGTCCTGCTTATCTTCCTGCACTCGCGGATGCGCACGGTGTCGCCTACCTCCACGCCCATGCATTCCGGGCAGTGTGCCTGCACCTTGGACCTGCTCTTCGCGTACCTCTTGTACTTCGTGATCTTCTTCATCATGGGCCGCTCCACCACTATGGTGTGCTTTGCCTTTGCGCTCACCACCTTGCCGGTGATGGACGCCCCCCGGATGGAAAGGGTCCCATGAACATGACAGTTCTTGTCATTGCATTCCGCCATACAAACACCTATTTTCTCATTCAACCTCGATGTGCTCAGCCGGGTAGCCGAGCTTTGTGAGTATGCCCCTTATCTTCTTCTTGTGGTCTCCCTGCAGCACGACGAGCCCGTCCTTGGCGCTCCCGCCGCACGCGAGGCTCTGCTTCAGCTGCTTCGCGGTGTCATCCACGTTGTTCTTGTCAATGCCTTCCACAATCGTCACCAGCTTCCTGAACTTCTTTTTCGTGGTATACACCCGTATCTTCCTTACCTCTTCCTTGTCAAGGATCTCGCATACGCAAAGGTCCTTGATCATTCCGCATTTCTTGCATATCTCAGCCAACCTTCTTCACCTCATTTCTTTCGTTGAGCACTGTCTTTATGCGGGCGATTGCCTTCCTTATGTTGCCCGCCTTCTTCGGGTTGTTCTCGACGCCGACGAGCATTTCCGACTTCAGCTCCTCCAGCTTCTTCCGGAGCTCCTCATCGGAAAGCGCCCTAACGTCCTTTGCCTTCAGTACCGCCATGTCCTCACCTCAGCTTGGTGGGCATCACCACTGCCTCCACCTGCGGCTTGTCCGGGAACTGCGTGCCCGGCGGGGCGATCCTCACCAGTATGCCGATGATGCCCGACTTGGTGTTCGCCGCCACGTGCGATTCGCGCACAAGCCTCGCGGGCTCGCCCGCCTTGGGGACGTAGCCGACGGAGACCCTCAGCGTCCTCGCCTTCGCGCCCTTTGCGCCCAGCTTGCCGGAGGCGACGATTTCCGCGCCGATTGCGCCGTTGCGGATGATGTCCCTGAGCAGGAAGTGCAGCACGGAGCGCACCTTCTTGCCCATCTCGATGTACTTTGCCGCCTTCTTCGCTACGAGGCGCGGCTCGAGCGTCGGGTTCCTGGACTCCACCACGCTTATCTGCGGGTTCTCCAGCCCGAACTTGTTCTTCAGAAGCTCGGTGAGCCGGTTGATGGTCTTCCCCTTCTTCCCGATAACCCTGCCGGGGTTGAGCACCTCTATGGAGATCCTCGTCACAACTGGGGTCCTCTGTATCTCTATGTTCGCAACCCCTGCGCGGTCGAGCTCCTGCTCCAGGAATTTCATTATCTTGTACTTTTCAATCGGGTTCTGGATGAACTTTTTCTCAATTGCCATCGCAACACCTACATCTTCTTGGGCGGGTCCCTCCTCTTCGGCCTCTCCCTTGGCTTCGGCGCCCTCACGGGCTTCTGTGCCTTGCCCTTCTTCGCGTCCTTCTTTTCCTCCTCTTCCTTCCCCGCTTCAGTCGCCTTCAGTCGCTCCCGCTCCAACAGGACAGCTTCGCTGTCCTTCGGCTCCAACGCGCCAGGCTCCTGTCGCTCAGCCGGCTCCTCCCCCTTCACTTCCGCCTTCGGAACCTTTTTTGGAGCTTCAGGTGCCTTTGCCTCAGCCGGCTTCTCGGCCTTTGGCGCTTCCGGCGCCTTCTTCACCTCAGGTGCAGGCGCTTTCACTTCAGGTTTCGCCGCTTCCTTTGGTTTCTCTGCCGAGGCCTTAACCTCAGGCTTCTTCACTTCCGCCCTTGGCTTTATCGCCGGCCTTTTCGCGCCCTCCTTCTCCTTGAGCACGATTTCCACGCGCGCGGTCTCGAACCTCTGCGCCGAGCGCCTCCCCTTTGCCGCAAGCCGTGGGTAGGAGTTCTTCTTGTTCGCGCACGCATGCTCCACGACCAGCTCCTCGCTGAGCCCCTTCGCCTGCGCGTTCGCGAGCGCGCTCTTCAGCACCTTGAGCACGATGCGGGAGCACTTCTTCGGCCAGCGGCCCTTCCTGCCGCCGAGCTCCCTGCGGTGCGCCATGCGCTTGTTGTGCCCCCTGAACCTGAGGGGGATTTCACCCTTCTCGGCTTTCTCCAGCAGGTCAACCGCCCAGTTCGCATTCCGGCTGCGGATGTTGCCGCAGACCTCCGCAAGGTCCTTGAAGGATGCGTTGACGTTCTCTGCACGCGCAAACGCGAAATCCGCTTCCTTCCCTTTTGGTATGTCGTAGGAGTACATTTTCCAACCTCACTTGAGGGGCACGAACTTGGAACCCCTTGTAGCCCCTACGCCGGGGCCGGAGTGCAGCACCCTCCCGGTGCTGTGGGCGAAATCGCCCAGCCGCCTTCCGAGCATCCTCACCGTTATCTCTATTTCCTTGAACTGCTTGCCGTTGTAGACCGCGAACTTCATGCCGAGCCATTCGGGCAGGATTACCGCCTCGCGCGCATGCGTGCGTATCACTTTGCCGCTGGCCCCCGCCTCCTTCAGCTTGCGCACCTTGTCCACGAGCTTCTTGAAGGTGGGGTTCTGCTTTATGCGCAGCATGGTCCTTCTTTCCCTGGAGGTGAGCATGGGCAGGAACTCCTCTATCCCCACACCCTTCATCTCTTCTTCGGTTTTTCCCCTGAAAGTTTCCTTCCTGACCATTCAAATTCACCCTTTGGATTTCTTCCTCCCGGTCCTCTTCGAGGCTATGTGCCCGACCTTCCTCCCGGGCGGGGCGCCCCTCGCCACGGAGCTGGACCTGCCCTTGTGGTGCTGCTTGCCTCCGTACGGGTGGTCATATGCGCTCATCGCGACCCCCCTCACCTTCGGCCATGAGCTCCTGCTCTTCGCCTTGTGCTTGTGGAACGCCTTGCCTGCCTTGAGCAGCGGCTTGTCCGTCTTCCCGCCTCCGTTGATTATGCCCACCTGGGCGCGGCCTTCGGAAGAAACGGTAATCACCTTCCTGCTCGGGAGCTTCACGTATGCAACCCCCCTCTCCTTGGAAACGAGTATCCCGAAGGAGCCCGGCGCCTTCACCATCTTGCCTCCGTCCCCGGGCCTCTTCTCTATATTGTAAATATAAGTGCCGTCCGGTATCCTGTAGATTGGGAGCACGTTGCCGATTGCAACCTTTGCCTGCACGCCCTGCTCAACGCAGTCGCCCTTCGCGATGCCCTCGGGCGCGAGCAGGTAGCCTTCCTCCTCGTTGTCGTACTTCACCTTCATGAGCAGCGCCTCGCGCGCCGGGTCGTCGACAAAGCCGGTGACCTGTGCCCTGAGCATCCCCGCCTGCTCGATGTCGTCGTAGCCCCTGTACGCAAGCCTGACCTTGTACCTCTTTTTCGGTGAGCGGTACTTCGGCCTTCCGCCGCCCCTTCTCTGAGATTTGAGCCTCTTTCCCATTCAGAACACCTATGCCATCTTAAGTTTTGAGGAAATGTCCTCGGCCTTGTGGCCCTCAGCAAGCTTCACTACCGCGCGCTTCTGCCCCGTTGCGGTGATGTATGTCTTCACTGATGCGACCTTCACCCCGAAAGCCTTCTCCACCGCCTCGCGGATCTGGCTCTTGGTCGCCCTGTTCTCCACCCTGAAGGTGATTTTGTTCTCGAACTCTATCTTGCCGATTGCCTTCTCGGTCTTTATCGGTTCCATGAGCGCCATTCACCACACCTCCGCAACGCGCTTCAGCGCGCTCTCCGTGTATACCGTAAGCCTCCCCGCATGCGTCCCCGGGGCGAGCATCTTCACCTTGAGGTCCTCGGCCTTCACCACGTTGACTCCGGCCAGGTTCCTCGCTGACTTCAGCGCGCCGCCTCCCGCAACAACCACGAGCACGGACTTCGCGCACTTTGTGCCCGCCTTCCTGCAGCGGGTGCCGCTCCTGCTCTTCCTGCTCGACTTGGCCCTCTCGAGGTCCTTGCCGACAAGCTTCGCAAGCGCCGCAAGCATCTCCTTTGTCTTTGAAATCTTCTCAAGGCCGTCTTCGACCACGAGCGGGAGTGCGCCTTCGTATGAGTGGCCCCTTGAGGAAACGAGCTCCGGCCTTGCGGTAGCCGCAATTGCGCTCCTCATGGCCTTCCTGTATTCCTTCCTGTTCATCCTCTCCACTAGCTTCTTCTCCACCTTCGGGGGGTGCGCCCTGCGGCCCTTCACCGCGGAGGGGATCCTCTTCACTTTCCCCCACCCGCCTTCGGGGCGGACTTCGCGGGGCAGCATCGCCTGGCCGCGGTTCTTCAGGGAGCCGTATGCCTCCTTCCTCCCGCGGTATTTCGCGGAGGTCTCAAGGCCCGCGTACTTGAACGCACCCTGCGGCTGGTATTCCCTGCTTTCGTCCGAAAGCACGGCGCGGCGGATTAGCTCCTCGCGCACATCCTCGTTGAATGCGGAAGGCAGCTCAACCTTGCCCTTTGCCTTCCCGTCCAGAGAGTAAACGTCAGCGTCCATTCATCACACCTTCGATTGCCCGCTTTTGTCTTTCGTCCTGCTTCGGGCAAAAGCAGGCGCGCAAAACCCTGAGGAACAACAATTCTTCCCGTCCATCCGTCACACCTTCGATTCCAGAGATACGCCGGTCAGCTTCGGTTCTCCCGCAGCGCCCTTGCGCACGCCGAGCCTGAAGCGCACAAGTCTCTTCACCGGCCCCGGGACTGAGCCCCGTATCAGCACGTATTCGTTCTTCACGAACCCGTAGCGCGGGAATCCGCCCTTCGGGTTGACTTCGTCAATGTTGCCGCTTATCTTCATGATGCGCTTGTTCAGCTCGGTGCGCTTGTGGTACCCGGTCTGGCCGGGCCTCGGTATCGTGTAGAAGATGTATCCGGGCTTGAACTGGCCCATGCACCCGATGTGCCTCCTCTTGCCCGTTGCCTTGGGCCTCTGCAGGCCGGTGCCGAATCTTTTCACGGTCCCCTGCCAGCCCTTGCCCTTGGTAACCGAAATCACGTCAACGAACTCGCCGGGCCTGAACACTTCCGAAGCCCTGAGCTCCTTGCCGAGCATGCCCTTTGCGAATTCGATTTTTGCGGCCGCGTCCGCGCCGCCCACGCGGAGCTCCATCCTCTCTGCGTGCTTCTTGCCTATGCCGGTCTTCTCCGGCTGGGCATAAACGAGCAGCGCGACTTCCTCGCACCCGTCCGCCTTCGCCTCCTTGGCGGTTTTCTTCTTGCGGACGCCAATCCTCTTGAGCACGTCCTCCTTTTCTATGAGCACTTCGCCGCTGCACTTCCTCCCCGAGTACGTCCTTATCCCGTAAACCATGAGGGGCGGCACTTCTATCACTGTCACCGCGGTGGAAATCTCCTGCCCCTTCGCAGGGCCCTCGATGTCCTCCACGTAGTGGATGTGCGTCATCCCCGCCTTGTAACCTGCGAGGCCGAGCACCCTTCCTTCACCTGAGGGCGCCCAGTAATTGATGGTGGGCATCTGCTTCCGTGCCCGCTTCCTTGGCCTGTATGCTAGAGAACCCTTTCTGGGTTTCAGTATGTCCGTCATGTAGACACCTATTGTGTTGCCCTCCACCGCGGAGGGGCACTTTTTTCACGCCTTCCTCTCGGAAAGCATAACACTTTTCCCACGTTGCACGCCAGCCCAAAGGGCGCGCGCAGTGTGTGGCGTGGCAAAAAGGTAAAGCTTATTTTATGGAGGAAGGGTTTAAATAGCTTCCTCAGTCGCTCCGTTGAGCTCCAACTCGCCAGCAAAGTTGGCGATCAAGTGCCCGAACGCGAAAGGTCATGCCGCAGCAGCCATTGCGCCCCTTATGCTCTCCTGCGAGCCGAGCATCTCCTGCAGCTTCGGATTCTTCTTCCCCGCTTCCTTCTCAAGCGCGGCAGTGAGCTTCTCCAGCGTCCTGAGCCGCCATTCCCTCGGAACGGAAGAAAGGTATTCTCCTATTTCCCCCAGACTGCAGGTGATGATGCAGCAGTGCTCTCCCGCCTTGGAGGCGCACCCGGCAAGCGTTTCGAGCGCGGGAAGGCGGTCCTCCTCCCTCATGCGCTCAAGCACCATGGGCAGGCCCTTCCCAAGCCCGTTGAGCACGAAATCAATGAGGTATTCCTTGCGGCCCTTCAGGCCCCTGAGCATCTCCTCCACCTGCTTCCCGCCATAGTAATATGTGTTAATCATGTACGGGTCGTAGAAGATTGAGCGGTCGCGCGCAGCGCTTACGTAAAGCACGTCCATGCCCTGCCCGAGCTCCTTCTCGGTTACCTTGTTCACCACTTCCATGAACATGCCGGCCTTCAGCTCCATGTGCTCCTTGTCCAGCACGAGCTCCTTCAGCAGGCGGGAAAACGAGTATTCGCCCTTCTGGCGCATCTTTTCCCATACGCGGCCCGCATCCTTTTTCGCATAGGGCGGCAGGGCCTTCATGAATGACTTCACCTTCGGCTCTTCCCTCTTTATTATGTCAATCGGGCCCTCGCTCTGCGCCGCACCCATTGCGCGCACCGGCCGCCTCCTCTGCGGTGGAAGCTTCGCATGCCTCACGTCCCTGGCCTCTGTGTGCTCTGCGGCCGCTGAAACAACAAGGGAGTCAATCTTCTCCTTGAGCTCGCGCTCCCCTTTCCTGCGGGCGTTCAGCTTTTCAGACGCGTCAGCCAGCGTGAGCAGCGTTGCGGTGCGCGAAAAGGAGAAATCATGCACGTGCACGAGCTCCGCGAGTATCTCGTCCACTTCTGCCGCGTGCTCTGCCTCAAGCGCGCTCAGCTTCACCCTCTTCAGGTCCGCGGCCGGGATTCCCTTCATGGTTAAACAGGTGTTGCATCCGTTTTATAAAAACGCTGTCCGCCGGAAACAATAAATATCATCTAGGCGCCATTCTATTGGTGCATCCATGGTAGGTCCGGTAACGAAAGCAAAGCCAACGTCCGCAACCATTGCAAAGGAAGCCGCGGGGATAGCCGCGAAGCTCAACATAGTGAATGGGGAGGTGAAGAATGCGGGCGCAGTCGGAGAGGAGGCATTCAAGTTCCTGCAGAAATACCCGAAGAACGCAAAGGAAGCTTCGGACACGCTCGCAAAGGAGCTCATCAAGGGGATGCAGGAAGGCGGCGTGAAATCCATAAGCGGTGCCATGCAGTCGCTCATGGCCACACCTGTCTTCAAGAACCTGAACCTAATGCGCGAGGCGGTGCTGGCGCAGCTGCTGGATGATTTCAAGGACATAGAGGGGAAATGGAAAGAGGGCAAATACGGAGTATTCCCGAATTCCATGAGCAAGTCCGAAATACAGAATGAGGCAAAGAAGTTTGCCAAGGACGTCGAGCTGCTGAGCGAAGCCGAAAAGAAGGCATACACAAACAGGGTGAATGGGGTTTTTGTGGAGGCAGGGGAGCTCCTGAAGCAGGGGAAGACCATGCCGGATGTGCTCAAGTACATAAGCGTGAAAATCGCAGAGATACGCAGTGAGATGAAGGGCCTCCTGCTGGAAAGGACGCTCAAAACCCTGGAGGGGTTCGCAAAAAAGAGCAAACTGCTGGAAACGGCCTTCAAGGCATCGCTGGAAGGTGTTGGCGCCCATAAGCTCCCAGAGCCCTCATTCGGAGAACTTCCAAAGTTCGTGGAAGAGCTTTCAAAATACAAGGTGCCCAAAAAGGCCGCCCCCCCGGTTATGCCCACCGCACTTGCAACGAAGGAAGCAATGTCCTATTCGCCCAAGCACTGGGGCGAACAGCGGGTGATTATCAAGGGGACGGAGGCCAAGGCGCTCCAAGCGCAAGTGGCAGAGGCCAAGAACCTTAAGGAACTCGAAAAGTTGGGGAAGGCCGGGCTGCTGGTGGCAGGGATGCTGGCACTCGCCGCGCTTGGCTACATCGCATACGAAGCCACCAAAGAATAGCGCGCTTCTAAACATTTATAATCCTACCCAGCAATACTCCTCCGGGTGGGCAATGTGCGCTCTATGGTATTGCTATTGTTATTGGGAAGCATCGCGTTCTCCACGACCTACATAGATACGTGCGGGCATGTGCTGGACGAAGCGGGGAAATACGTAATTGACGACGACCTGAACATGTACACTTCTGAAAGCAAGTGCATCCGGGTGAGCGCCAACAACGTGGAAATAGATTGCGGCGGCCATTCTTTCCAGGGCGGCTCTAAGGGCACCGGCATATATGTGGAGCCCGGGATGCGCAACACGGTGATAAGCAACTGCGATTTCGGCTACCTGCAGTACGGCATCCAGACCGGCGGCACGGACGGGGAGATATCCAGCTGCAATTTCGACGCGAACCAGGTGGGCGTTTATGCGATGGAAGCGGCCCGCCTCACAGTCACGGACTGCGGGTTCACCAACAACCGCGTGGGCGTGAGCATAGCCGATTCCTATGCAGTGGACGTGCACGACTCCAGCTTTTCCCTCAACAAGGACTATGGGGTGGAGTCGAAAAGCTCTTCGGAATCCGTGATTTCGCACAATTCCTTTGACAAGAGCGCAACCGCAATCTACCTTGACGGGCTTTCGCAGGACAGCACGGTCACCTACAATACAGTGGCCAATTCCGCGGACGGCATTTCAATAAGGGGCGGCGGCTCCACATTTGCCGGAAATACCTTCAGCGGGAACAGCGGCTATGCATTCCTGGTCGCAAGGGGCATGAACACCTTCACCGGCAATATGATATACGGGCAGCCCAACTACATAAGCATACAGAGCGTGCCGGTCACTTTCGTGAACCTCTCAATCGGCGAGCCGGGCAAGGCGGGCTCGGTAAGGTTCGATTCCTTCAAGTTCACCAAGCCCACCACCTCCGCGGCGTGGTACAATTTCAATTCCGAGAACATGCTCTTCTTCCCGGAGTTCGTCGCATTCAACGCGGTGGGCACCCCGAATGCGGAAACCGGGCCGGCAACCTTCTGGCTCAGCACCACCGCATGCGATGGCATTTCCGTTTACACGAAGGCAGGGTTCCCGCGCTCTTCCGGCGAAATCGTTTCCACCGGCCACGCGGACTCTGATGCGGAAATATCCTCCTGCGGGGACGGGGTTGCGGAGATAGCCGTGAACTATTTCTCTGCGTATGCGCTCGGCGCATCCCCGGAAGCCGAGCCGGAGCCTGAGCCCGAGCCGGAAGAAAGCACAGTTACCTCAATCAGCATAAGCGCTCCCTCCACCGTCTACACGGACGAGGTGCCCATACTCGAGGTAATTGACCAGGGCGGCAGCCCGGTGAAGGATGCCTCTATATACTATTATACGGACCCCTCCGATGTCATCTCCCTTGGCGAGACCAGCTCGCAGGGCCGCCTGCCCTTCAACATAAAGGAGGAGGGCTCCTACGTGCTGAGGGCGGAATACGAAGGCCTCACCACCGACCGCGCAATCAGCGTGCAGGAGAGGCCTCCGGCGGAGGAGCCGGAACCCGGGGAGCCCCAGCCCATCTGCCCGGCAGCTTTCGCATTTGCGCTCCTTGCCTTTGCGGGGCTCGCCCTCAGGCGCTAGCTGCTCTCCGCGGGCTTTGTGCCCTTCGGCCGCCAGCAGCATCCGCCCCGTGCGTTGCCCCACCCGGGGTTTCGCGCCATCTGCCCGCGCCTGCCCCATTCGGCACAGGTGGCTTTGCCGGGGGCCCGCGCTCTGCCGCCAAGCGTTAGCATTTAAAAGGGCGGGATGCTATTATTAGCAATGGTATCAAGGGAAAAAATATCCGAAATCGTCTCTTCCTACGGCTCATTCAAGATAGCGACTATTTGCTCGCATTCCGCACTGCAGATTTTCCATGGAGCAAAGCTGGAAAAGGTGCCCACAATCGGCATCTGCACCGAGGAGAGGAAGGAGTTCTACGAGGCCTTCCCGGCGGCGAAGCCAGACGAGTTCATAATAGTGGACGACTATTCCGAAATCCCGGTGCAGGAGCTCGTGGAAAAGGAAGCAATCATCGTCCCGCACGGCACCTTCGTGGAGTACGCCGGGAAGAAGATGGACGATGTAGGTGTGCCCATTTTCGGCAACCGCGGCTCGCTGAAGTTCGAGCGCGACAGGGAGCGCATGTTCGAATGGATGCACAAGGCAGGGCTCCGCACCCCCCGCATCCTCAAGCCCGAAGAGATAGACGGCCCGGCAATAGTGAAGTTCCCGGGCGCAAAGGGCGGCAGGGGCTACCCCGTAGTGAACTCCTACGAAGAATACAAGGAGAAGATAGGCGACAGGAAGGACGTCATGATACAGGAATTTCTCATAGGCGTGCGCGCCTACCCGCACTTTTTCCATTCCTCGTTCGGCGAGGCAGGGTACAGGACCTCCTATGGGAAGGTTGAGCTGCTGGGCACCGACCGCAGATTGGAAACCAATGCGGACGAGATTGCGCGCCAGCTCTCGGTGGGCGCAAAAGTCGACATCTCCTTCCACGTGATGGGCAACGAGCCCATGGTGCTGCGCGAGTCATTGCTCCCCAAGCTCATGGAGATGGGCAGGGACGTGTGCAACTCCTCACAGGGCCTTTTCGGGGGGATACACGGGCCGTTCTGCGTGGAGACGATAATCACCGAAGACCTCGACGTTTATGCTTTCGAGATTTCCGCGCGCATCGTGGCAGGCACGAACCTGCTGCTTTCTCCCTATGAATTGTTCTCTTATGGGGAGCGGGTGAGCACCGGCCAGAGGATTGCGCGCGAGCTCAAGGATGCTTTTGCAAAGAAGAAGCTGCCGGAGATAGTCTACTGATTACTGCTGGGCAGACTCCCGGTGGGAAAACTCCAGAGCATGAAGCCCTAATCCAGCTCTACCCAGCCAGCGCACCTAATCCAATTCCACCCAGAACTCCACCACTCCGCTCACGCCTTTGTAGGTGCTCAGGTTCGCGGGCACCCTTATCTCGTAATCATAGGGTGCACTAGTGTTCACCGCGGTAATGAAGGCAACGTCCTGGTTTGCAGTTGTATTGAACTGCGGCCAGCCCTGCGAGGCGTCCCATGTTATGCCGGTGTCGAAGGTGCTGTTCTGCGTCGTGGAATTCGCCTCGGGAACCCACGGGACGAAGTGCCTGAACAGGGTCATGTTTTCCGTGCGCTTCGGCGTGCTTCCATCGGTAGAGTAGGTAATGTTTATGTTGTCCGGCTCCGCGCTGTAGCCCAGCAAAGTATCAAGCTCAACAAAGTCATTGTTCGAAGGAGCCCCTGCATCGGTGCGGCCCAGCGCGGTGAGGTTTATCCACTGCACGTTCGCGTCGCCGTTTATCACGTACACGTTGCCTTCATTGCCGTTCCACAGCCATGAATAAAAGATGTCCACGCTATTGGGCGCAAGGAGCAGCGAGCCGTTTACGTCCCCGTAGAAGTAATGCCATATCTCGGTGCAGCGATAGGTGCACCCCCCGTGGCCGCTTTCGCTCCAGGAGCTCCAGGAGTCGCAGGAGTCCTGCGCGCCCGCGTTGGAGGGCCCGAGGTTGTCCACGTCGAAGCCGTTGAAGCACACCTGGTTGGAATACAGGCCTGCCCCGCCGCTGTCCGCGCTGAACCGGATTCCGCCGATTGTATTGTTGGTGATGTTGGAGAACACAAAGATGCTGTCGTCCGAATCCGAAAGGTAGAGGCCATGGTCGCTGTTGCCGGACACCCTTGAGAGATTGAGCGTGGTGTTTTGCGCGTCGTCAAACTGCACGCCGTGGCCGTCGTTTCCGCACATGTCCGAATCGTTTATGTAGATGTATTCCGTGTGGTGCAGCCGTATCCCGTACTGGTGGTTGTAGCAGAACGTGGAGCCGGTTATGTTGACCCTGTCGGAATTCACGATGTGCAGGCCGTGGCCATTGTTGCCGCTTGCATTGATATTCTCGAACACTGCATCATGGCAGTTGTTCAGGTTGACGCCGTTCCCGTTGTTGTTCTTGAAATTGGAGGGGTCTATGAACAGATTTGAAGAGTAATCTCCCGTAAATCCGTCCACGGAGTTGTTATATGCACTCACGTTGATGAAATCGTTGTCCGGAGAATTATCTATGTAGAAACCCGACTGGCTGTTGTTATGCGAGAAGCTGTCCATTATGGTATTGTTGTAGGAATTCGAAAGGTAAACTCCCGAATCGGAATTGTTGTATGCGAGCAATCCGGATATGTTGTTGTAATCCGAATTATCCAGGTGCAGGCCGTCTATGGAATTGTTGTGGGCCAGGTCGCCCCCCATCGAATTATTGTCTGAATAAATGAGGTATATCCCGAAATAGGAGTTGTTGTATGCGCTGTTGTTCCCCAGCGCATTCCCAGAGCTCGTGTTTATGAAGAAGCCGGGCGCGGGGTTGTCCCGGGCGGAGTTGCCCCAGAGGATGTTGTAGTCGCTCAGCACCAATACGAATCCGGGCGAGGCCGGGCTGCCGTATTCCGTGTTGGCCGTGAGATTGTTGAAATCGCTGGCTGCGAGCGTGAACCCTGGCGAGCTGGTGTTGTGCGCAGTGTTGAGGGCGAGGGTGTTGTTGTGGCTCGAGTCCACGTAGAACCCGTTTTGCACGTTGTATGCGCTGTTGTTCGTAAGGTTGTTCCAGTTCGATTTCGAGAACAGGGCGAAGCCGTCCTGGGAGCAGTTGAATGCGATATTGTTGGCAAGCGCGTTGTGCGTCGCATTCGCGCCGAGCCGGAATCCATAGTTGTTGCGGTATGCCGTGTTGTCCTCCAGCACGTTGCCGTGCGAGTCCTGCAGTAAGAAGCCGTTCAGCGAATTGTTGTATGCCTGGTTCCCTGTGAAGCGGTTGCCGCTTGCGTTGGCCTGCAGGAAGAAGCCGAAGAGGGAATTGTTGTAGGCCCCATTCCCGGTGAAGTTGTTGAGCGCGCAATCCTCGCCTATCTGGAGGCCCGCCGCCCCGTTGCCGTGCAAGCTGTTGTTGGTGAGGGAATTGCCGCTGGAGCGGTTGAACAGGTAGATGCCGCTGCCCGTGTTCCCGGATACGGAATTGTTTGTGATCATGTTGCCCGAGCTCAGCTCGAAATAGCAGCCGAAGTAGCTGCCGGAAATACTGTTGTTCCTGAGCGTAGTGCCGTTGCTCGAGCTGGAGTAGAAGCCCACGGTCGGATTGCCGTACGCAACGTTGTCGGCGAAAGTGTTGCTGGCGCTTCCCTCGGTTACGGCGAAGCCGAACTGGTTTCCGGACACCCTATTGCCGCCCAAGTAGTTGCCGCTGCTGCCCTGCACTACGATGAAGCCGAACTGGGCATTGCCGCTGGCGGTGTTATTGGTGAAGTTGTTGCCGTGGCCCTGCGCGATGCCGAAGCCCATGGAGTTATTCCTGGCAGTATTGTTGTAGAGCATGCTTCCGTTGCTGGCGAACACTCCGATGCCGAGGGTGTAGTTGGAAATGCCCGGGCAGTTCCTCACCGTCACGTTCGTGAGCGAGCCATTGAGCAGGACGCCCGCCGAGCCAACGCTTGCGGTTCCGTTATCGGTTATGTTGTATCCGTTGCAGTCGAAAACAACGTTTGATACAGTGATTTTCACGCACGTGTAGTTCACCGGGTCCGGCGAGAGGGGCGCCGCGTCATTGGGCGCGCCCACGTAATTCTGCGGCTGCAGGTATGTGCCGGGCGAGGATATCACCGGGCAGTTGTCCAATCCGCCCTGCAGTATCCCGTAATCGGACGCAGGATTCATATTCGTAAGGGACAATTCATTTGCGGCTATGTTCGGAGTGCTGTTCAGCATCGCCCAGCTTCCATTCCATCTCCAAAGCTCGAATTCCGTTTCATCATATCCCGGCAGTTCTGAGTCCAGCCAGTGCCATGTTATGGAATCGATGCTTACCGCCCCCGACCGGTTAGTTATATTCACCCATTTTTCCCTGAATGATATGCGGCCCGTTGGAAGTCCTGAAGAATTGGCCGTCCAGTTGATTGAATATGCGGTGTTTGCTTCTATGCTATCCTCAATTGAAAGAGAGGTGTAGTTCTGGAAACCGCCCAATGGGTTGTCTATTGTCATATTGTAGAGATAAACGGGTCTGGCTGCTGCGTCGGTGGCAACATAGAAATCGCCCAGGTTATTGCCATAGAAATGCATATTTGTAACATTCGTCCTGTTTGCCCGGTCGATGTACAGGCCATACTGGATATTGTTGTATGCGGTGTTGTCGGTAAGGTTGTTGTAATCAGAGCTGGCAATTATGTTAAAACCATGCTGGAGGTTATCGCGGGCCGTGTTGTCGATAAAATTATTGTCGGAGCTTCCGGACAGATAGAATCCGTAAAGGTTTGCGTATCCTGTGTTATTGGTAAGATTATTGTTGTTGCTGTATTGCAGGAAGAACCCGTCCCCATTGCCGTATGCGATATTATCCGCCAGAGTGCTCCTGTTGCTTGAACTCAGGTAAAAGCCGTTTTGTATATTGCCATATACGGTATTATTCACAAAAGCATTGAAATTGGCGGAAATAACCGCGAATCCGTGCTGGGAATTGTTCGAAACATTGTTGTAGGAAAAATTGTTCGCAGGGCCGCTTAGGTGAATGCCCGTATTCGTATTGTTGTAAACGCTATTGTTTTCGAAGATGCTGTCCGAAACCGGATTGAGATACAATCCATATGTATTGTTGTAAACGGTATTGTTCACGAGGCGCAGGTTTTTGGAGGAGCCTATCAGGTAGAATCCGTAAGTCATATTGTAAATCCTGTTGTTGCTCATGTTGCTGTAGGCGATGTCCGCGCTTCCCACGCCCAGTATCGCGTCGTCCATTATGTTGTCTTCGATAGTCACGTTCCTGCAGTAGTCGCACCGCACCCCCAAGTCCACCATACTTATGTTGTTTCCTATCACCCTCGCCATGGTATTGTTGGGCATGTCTATGCCGTCGTTTGCAAATGCGTCCAGCATTCCGGTAGTTACGCCCTCCCCTATGTTGTTGTATGCGATATAGCTCCCGAAAGAAACGTAGTTGAATATCGCGTCATCATCACCGTTCAGCAGCGAATTATATGATATGTTCACATAATCCGAATCCCTTCCGGTTATGGTGTCCCCCATGTTCCAGTCCATGGTGTTGTTGTATATCGTAGTGTAGTCGCTGTCATAATGCGCTATTCCGTATCCCGTGTTGTTGGAAATATTGTTGCTTGAAATGAAGCTGTCCGAGGATTCGTTTACGAAGAACCCGTTTGTATTCCCGCATACCGTGTTTCCCGTGAAATTGTTTCTGCTTGCATTTACATGGAGGTAGAATCCGTAACCGCCCGCTCCCATGAACTCGGTTATGTTGCAGGCATTGTTATTGATGAACGAGTTGTGCATCGATTGGTTGTAAATCCTGAACCCGTAGTTCGTGCTGTTCGTAACGCTGTTGTTCCTGTATATGTTGTAAGAGCTGTTGTGGAAAAGCTGGTATCCCGGGAAGCATGATGCGGCCATGTTGTCGCTGACATTGTTGTAGGAACTGCCCCATATCCTCAGCCCCCGCGCAGTGTTGTCGTGCATGTAATTCCCGGTTATGGTGCTGAAATGGCTTGAGAGCAGCATGATGGCGTCAAAAGTTATGTTCGTAAGGGTGTTGTTGGCTATGTTCGTGTAATTCGATTCATAGACATATACTCCGAATACGTAATCCGCTATCCTACCGCAGTTTTTCACCGTAACGTTGGTAAGGGAGCCGTTGAGCAGCACCCCGTAAGTCATCCCTGCGGTCCCGTTGTCCGTTATGTTGTAGCCGCCGCAGTCCAATACGACGTCCGATGCGGCTATCTTGATGCATGCCGAATCGGCAAGCGGGGATGCATTTATCGGCGCCCCTTCCAGGTCCGCATTGAGGGAATAGCTTCCTGATGAATTTATTATGCCGCATACCGATGTTTCATTCCCGAGTATCGTATAATCGCTTGCAGGGTTCATGTTTCTCAGGCCTAATGTATTTGCTGCTATGTCCGGAGTGCTGTTCAGCACCGTCCAACCGCTTGCATTATGCTTCCACAATGACAGCCGGCTTTCGTCATGCCCCGCAACCTCAGAATCCAGCCAGTGCCAGGTTATGGCATCTACTGCTACCAGCCCGCTCAGGTTTGCTATCTCTACGAATTTCTGGTTGAATGAGGAATGGAGCGGAGGCAGGGCGCTTGAGTTTGAGGTCCAGTTTATGAAATACGACGAAGGCGAAACAGCATCGTAAATGTCCAGAACGGTATAATTCTCCAGGGTTCCGGACGGATTGGCGAATGTCATGTTTGTCGCATTGCAGACAATGTTCCCTGCAAGAAGGTTGCTTACGTGGAAGTCGTATCCATTGTTGTAAAGCATGATGTTCTCATAGTTAGTGTTGTTGGTATCGGACAATCTTATGCCGTATGCATTGCCGTATGAACTGCTGTTGGCTATATTCACACCATCCGAACTTTCCAGGATGTAGAAGCCCGCAACATCATTATCATAGGTGGTTACGTTCGCTACGTTGGTAAATGTGCTCCCGCTGTCGATTCTTATTCCGGAATCGCTGTTGTTGTAGGTAACCATGCTCCTTATCGTGGTACTGCCGGAATCCTGCACTCTCACTCCGCGCAGGTTGTCATGGCTGAGCGCATCGATTATGCTGTTGTTGCCGGACAGCCTTATCCTGAACCCTGCAACACTGGAGCCCGCTGAATACGCGCTGCAGCTTATCATCCTGTTGTTGTCCGAGCCGGAATTCATATAGAATCCCTGGCTGTTCATGTATGCGGTGTTATTGTAGAATAAGTTGCCCGAGCTGCCTGCAGAATAGAATCCCTGTGCAGCATTGTCGTATGCAAAATTTTGGGTGAAATTGTTGTTGTCCGAGCCCGCCAGGATTTCAAAGCCCCTTGCACTGCTGTCATGCACGCTGTTATTGTAGAAAGTGCTGTTGTCCACGTTGTTAAGGCCTACCGCATCCGTGAAATTGGATATGTTGCAGTGCTTAAGCGTAATGTTGTTTGCGCCGTAGGTATAAACTCCGAATCCGGTGGCATTTCCCATTATCCTGTACCCGCCGCAGTCCAGCACCAGGTTGTCAACACCCATCTGGAAGCAGGTTCCATTCGAATAAACGTCGTTAACCAGCGTTGCATTCTTTATGAGGTTTCCGCAGGTGTATGGGACGGTGTAATCGACAGTGCTGGTATTGGAGCCGTTTGCGTTTTCAACATAGCAGGTTATGCTCACGATTCCGAAATCGTAATCCATGTCCGCAGTTACGTTTTCAACGTTCGTTTCATAATCCACGTACCTGTATCCGTCCGAATGCGTTATGTTGAGGTATTTGCTTAACGGCGCCTCGCCGCTGCTGTAGCTCCAGTTCACCCACTGCGTATCCCCGAAATTAACCGGGTCGAGATAATCGTCAATGCTGCACGAAGGGGCCTCAACGTAAATCTCCCATTCCGATTCGTTTATCGTGTTGTTTGCATATCCTGGCTTGGAACAGCTGTAGTTCATGTAATACGTCCCGCTCCTGAACCCGTATGCAATCGGCCTTCCCGAGCTGTAAAGCCCGGTTGTTGAATTGTAGCTCATGTTTACCGGATAGCCCTTTGCCTCGAGCCTTACGAGGTCCTGCCCTTCCGTGGTAACCGCGCTCCAGTTTCTCTTGCCTGCAGAAGAATTCAGTGAAACATAATTGGCAGTATAATCCGCATCAATGTCCTTCGCTATCTTCCAGACGTCCTGGTTGACGTTTTCCACGATTTCTTCTCCGGTAAGCGCCCTGTCAAGTATCCTTACTTCATCTACTGAACCGTCGAAAAGGTTTCCTATCCCCGCGTCGTTCGCACCTATGACAAGCGGGGCAGTGCCGTTGTAAATCGTAGAGCCGTTCATCCCGGTCCCCGATGCCTGGAGGTCCCCGTCCATGTAAAGCTTCATGTATTCCCCGTCGAAAGTTCCCGCGACGTGCACCCATTCCCCTACGGGAACGCTGTCAAGCGATACTATGGTATATCCCCCTCCGGCGGTTCCGTCGTTGTTCAGGTAGAATGCAAGCTGGTTGCCGGCGGTTATCGCCATTGCCCAGCTCCTCTGGTTCGTGCATGTGCCTGAAAAAGCAGGCCCGCAGTTCGCTCCGGTTGCCCCGAATTTGCTTATGAAAACCCTCAGCGTTCCCGTATCCGCGGGCTGGTAGACAAGCGCCTCCACCGTAAGGTTGTCAGGGGTGTCCAAAACGCCGGAGCCGTCATCCGCAGCCCTGAGGCTCGCATTGGTCCCCGTGAAATTCATCGAGTTGTTTATCCAGCCCGGTGAAACGGTTACGTTCCTCGTTGAATTGACATCATCCACGAATTCGCTCATGTTCAGGCCGTTTGCCGATTCGTCAATGGTGTAATTCGTTCCCCATATGTCCGTGAAGTTGTCGAGATGATACAATGCAACGAGATTGGCAGAATACTGGCCGGGGCCGTAGGGTGTTTTCCTTATCGTGAAATTGCAGTCCGGGCAGCTGTAAGCGAACTGCATATTGACTATGAACGGATTTCCCAGGGAAGCGAGAAGGTTGTTGTATGCAGTTATGTTCACGTCCATGCGCATCCATTCGAAATCGTCCTGCACCCCGAAATAGGCATCCGCATCAGAACAGCTGGTCTGGCCCAGGAAAATGCAGTAGGTGCTCTCATTGGTAAGGTTCAGGTTGCTGTTGTCCGCGCCCGCACTGGTGTTCAGGTAGTTAAGGCAGAAATCAACCGTTATGTTATTGCTCGTTCCCGGATAGCATTTCATTTTGCCGTAGCCCTTTATGGTCTGCATTCCCGAGTATACGTTGTCAAACGAGTAAAGGTGCTGCCTCGGCCCCGCTATCGTGACATCGGTATCCACAGCATCGTTTCCGTAATAGTAAACCGGAATGGGGATGCTGTCGGCATATGTGCACGTCCCGTCGGAATTTATCGGGCTCCCCGTTGAATTGGTGTAATTGCAGAAATACATCTGGTAGTCCCCGACCTTCACCCTGTTCGGCATCTCCCAGCATGTAAGGTTGGTGGTGCTGTTGGAGTTTCCGAATATTCCGTAGTCGGATGCAGGGTTGAGATTGCTGAGCCCGAGGGTATGCAATGAAGTGTCCGGAGAATCGTTCATCAAAGCCCAGGATGAATTGTATCTCCATAGTTCAAGCTCGGACTCTATATAGCCCTCGAGTTCCGGAACGGTCCAGTGCCAGTTTATGCGGTCTATGCTCACCGTTCCGCCCAAAGCAGTTATGTTGATATTCTTGCCCCTGAAGGAAATCTTTCCCGGAGGAACGCCCAAGGAGGGGGTCCAGTTTATTGAATATGCGCTTGAAGCGGAAACGTAATCTGATATGGAAAGATTTGTGTAGTATGAGCGGTCCCCTTCCGGCCTGTCGAATATAAGCGAATCCATGTCGAGAAGGGCGGGCATCCCAAGCGTGTTGTTCACAGCGAAATCGATTGAATTGCTGTGCGTGCTCGAATTCGTTATCAGCGTATTGTTTGAATTATAAATGTAAATTCCGTAAAGCGAATTATTGCAGGCCACCGAATCGTTTATCACCGTTCCGTTGGAGCCGGAGACGTTTATCCCGATTGTGTTGCCGCAGAAATAGGACGGGTCTATGTCCGCATCATCCGAATCTAGGACGATTATCCCGCTCCCGGTGTTTGAATTGGAAGCGGCATTTGTTATTTTCACGGAGCTTGACCCGTTTATGAATATTCCCGAGTAATTGGCACCGGTAATTGCATCCGAATCGGAGAGGTGGCTTCCCCCTCCGGAGATTTCAATTCCGTAGCCGCATCCGCTTATTGTGTTGCGGCCGGTTTTCACTCCGTAGGCATTTTCCAGCATTATGCCGCTTCCGGACAGGCGTATGCTATTGTTTGAGATATTCGTCCCGTATGCGCCTTTGGCAGTGTATACTCCCGAAGTGTATATCCCGGATATGCTGATGTTCTCTATCGTATTGTTGTAGATTGACGCGGTGGAATTGCCCGCCCCGTAAATCCCGTAGCTGTAATTGTAAATCCCGCAGTTCCTTATCTCCGCCGATTTTATTCCGCCGAGGAGAAGGCCGTAAGTGCTGTCCGAGCCGTTTCCGGTTATGCTGTGCCCGTTGCAGTCTATCACGACGTTCATCGCATCAACGGTTATGCACGCCTTGTCGCCCTTGTTCCCTGCCAAATCGGAACCGAGCGCATACACGGTATCCTCCGAACTGGCGTAGAAGCATTCCGTGGGCGGAGTGATGTTGAACTGCCTTGTCTGCGAATATGACGAATTCTCATTTTCAATATAGCACGTTATGTTTCCAATCCCCGTTGCGTGGTTTATGAATGCGCTCGCGTTTTCGGTATGGATTATGTAATCGCTGTAAACGGCGCCGTCTTCATGGGTCATGTTCAGGTAGAGCCTGACCGGAGGCACGTTTGAATTGTATGACCAGTTGACGTACTGGTAACCCCCGAGTTCCACGCTTGCAAGGAAATCATCTACACTGCAGTTCGGGGCGCCCGCTTCCACGGTCCATGGGGATGAATAATCCTGGCTTTCAGCGCCGCTTCCTGAGCAGGTATAGTTTATTCCGTAAGTTCCGGTTTCGAACCCGTATCTTATCCCCCTCCTGCTGTTGTAGGTATCGGTCGTTGAATTGAACGGCATGGAAGTGGCATTCCCGAGAATCTCAAGCCTTACGAAATCCTCTCCAAGCTCGGGGGATATGACGGTGAAATTCCTTTTCCCGCCTGATATTTCATCGGATACGTACCCGTTTCCCGAGCCAGGCCTTGCCTGCGCATTTATCAGCCAGAAATCAGCATTCATGTGGCTTACTACCTCGGGGTCGGTCAGGCTCTTGTTGAGGACCCTGGCTTCATCCACAAGCACGTATTCGCCGAACAGGTTTCCTTCTTCAGAGCCGATGACGAAAGGGGCATTGCTGTTGAATATCTTTCTTCCTGAAAAGCCATCGCTCTTGGAAACCACCACCCCGTTCCTGTATAACTTGATTATGTTCCCGTCATAGAAAAACGCCACATGGACCCATTCTCCCTCCGGGAACGGCATGTCGTCCCTCACTTCAAATTCGCTCGATTTCGTTCCATGGCTTGAAAGGGCAACTGTAAGCCGGTTCTCCTTGTCAAGATAAATCCTGTACCCTCTCTGGTTTATGCAGGGCTCGTCCATGCCCGGGCCGCAGAAATCCACCGATTCGTAGCCGTATTTCGAGATAATCGCTCTTTCCCTGGGCACGTGCTGGTCCACCTTAATATATGCCTCGATGAATATGTCCGTCTGTATGTCAAATTCGTCATTGTCCGCTATCGCCAGATATCCGTGGTCGTTTGAGAAATTGGTGCAGTTGTCTACCTGCCCAGGGGATATGCCTACCGTCCCGTATCTGGTAAGATTGTTCCTTCCCGTAGCATCGGCCGCAAGGTAATCGCTTCCGTTGTACGTATAATTGTCAAGATGGTAAAGCGCAATAAGGTTGGCCGAATACTGGCTTTCATTGTACGGGGTTGTGAAAAGGCTGAAGTTGCAGTCCGGGCACCAGTAGGTGAACTGCATGTCAATTATAAAAGGATACCCGATTGCAGCGCGCGTCTGCGCATATTGGCTCATGTTCACATCCATGTAAACCCATGAGAACTGCCCTTCGGTATTTCCGGGCATTCCGGCAAACTGGCCGCAGCTCATCTGCCCCAGGAAAAAGCAGTTCTGGCTTTCGTTGCTCTGATTGACGTTGCTGTTGTCCGCGCCCGCACTGGTGTTCATGTAGTTAAGGCAGAAATCAACGCTCATGTTCCCCTGCGTCTCATTGTAGCAGGTTACTTTTCCCCATCCCCGTATGCTCTGCAGGTCGTACCATATTCCTCCGAAGCTGTATGCCCTCTGGATTTCGTTGTGGAACGCATGCTCCCTAAGGTTGAAATCCTCGCTTCCGTAGAAATAATACGAAACGGTGTTGTTGTCCGTCCAGTTGCACGCCGCGCCTTCGACAGCGCTCCCGTTTGAGGCATAGCTGTAATTGCAGTAGAGATACGACCTGCTCCAGGTATTGGGGTAAGGGGCGGAAATCGGGTCAGGAATCTCCCAGCAGGTGAGGTTTGTCAGCTCGTCCGCGGTTATTACGTACCTGTCCGAGTCCTGCACCGGTATGAAGCTGCCGTCCTTTGCGCACGTGACGAAAAACGTTGAATCGACCGCGGCCGGGAATGCCTGGGCATGAACGTAAAGCCCGAGCGTGCTGTTGTAATCCATGCTGTATGTCTCATTGGTGGTGATGTTGCACACGCCCGCGCCGTTCGTAATCGGGGTTCCGTTCAGGTACGTGTAATTCGCATAAAAATAGTTTGTTTCGCCTACTTCAACTGTTTTCGCATCGGAATCGTCCCATGCCGTTACTCTGTAGCTTACGTTCGGGTCGCCTGTTATTTTTACGTCGTCAACGAACCATCCGCGGTCGTTCACCGAATTGTCCGCGGCAAAATAATACCTGATTGTCACGTTTTCCTGGTATGAATAATTGGAGAGGTTGGCCGTCTGCAGTTCCCAACCTGTTCCGTGGTTTCCGTATGCAAGCTGGTTTCCGAGCGAGCTTCCGTACCCGTTGTCAACAGTGCCGGTATATCCCTGGTCCGGCGTGAGCCTTGCCCATCCCGAGCCGTTGTTGACTTCTATTACGCCCGCATCGTAAATAGTCGTTGCATCCTCGAAATACCTGTAATGGTAGAATACGAACGTAATGTTCTCATAGTTGGAAAGGTTCATGCTGGCTGTTTTCGTAAGGTAATCGTCATAAGGCCCGTTTGCATTGTAATTGGCCGCAAGCCCGGTTCCCCAGCAGTACGCGTCCCTGTGGCATCCCCCCACCTGTGTTGCATCCCCCCTCTGCCATGGGGCGGTATTGACCGCATCCGGGCCCAATCCCCCTGCGGACGTGAATGTATCCTCGTATACAACGTTTTCGATGCATGCGCTGAAATTCCTCACTTCGCTTTCAACGCTTCCGCATATTACCGACCAGTTGTGCGAGCCTGAAAGCACGGATGCGTTGAACTGGTAGTTGGCATCCTCAACAACACTGATGGGGCCCTGGTCCTGCACTCCGTCTATGTAAAGGGTGCAGCTTGAACTCTCTGTTGAATTGAATACGAACGGATTGACACTGCTGCAGTCGAATCCCCCTTCAGGGGGATAAACAAGATTCACTGTCGGCTTGGTCGCATTCACAAAGAAAACCACATCGTCATTGTCATCGTATGCTCCGGCCCCGCAGGTCGCGGTTGTCACCCCGTTGTACTGGTTTATCACCCTGACCACATGCTCCCCGTAGACATCATCAAGGACAAAGGTCTGGCTTACCTGCTGGAACCCCCCTCCGGGGCAGGGGTCCGTGAATCCGACAATGGTCCATGAAGGAGATGAAGCGCTGCTGGAGTAAACGAAATTGATGTTGTCGTTTGCCCCGGTATTCCAGCAGTACACCCATGCGCTTACGTTCACTGTGTCCCCGCCATTGAATATCGGGCCGTTCAGGCTCGTAATCGTAATGTTCTCAACCGACTCGTCGACCTGGTATGTTCCGAAAGTTCCGTCCGTGCATCCGTCAATTGTATTCGGCTGGTTGGGCTCCGCTGTTCCGCCTGCATTGTCAACAGAGCGGAGCAGTGAAGAGTTTGCAATGCATGGCGAAGACCAGTTTCCGCATTGGGGGGCGCCGTAGGTTGCGTTGTATTCCGCCCACGCGGGGTCGGTTGAGTTGAAAGCTATGGCATAGACCTCGCCGGGGGTGATGTCCCTCTGCTTTATCCACTTGCCGCTGCATTCGCCCGCGTCAAAATCCCATTCCGCGCACTTGTAAAGTTCGGTGCCAACTGCGCGCACTGCCGCTTCCGCTCCGGTGAAATCCAGCCCGGCAGGGTCTATCGCATATGCCTGCTTTGCGGCTTTGCCGAACGGGGTCGCATCCGGGGCCACGTTCGCAATCCTAAGCTCCCCGGCGTAGGAGCCGTTTACCTTCAGGCCCCTGAGGCTTATCTGCTCAATGGGCACGGGTTTTGCCCGGCCCTTTGGGCCTCCCTCTGCGGCCAGCGGCGCCACAATGACATCGTATCTCCCGTCCGGGATTTCCGCAGGCGCTTTCCCATAAGCGGATTCCGCCGCCAGCATTCCCTCCGCCCCAGCAAATGCTATGCTGAAATTATACTCCACCCCCGGCCCGAGGACCCTGAGCAACCCGGAAAAATTGGCCGGCATCCCGCAGGCGCTCCCGTTCTGCCCCGTGAGGTTCGGGCATCCGCCGGCCCCTTCCAGTTCGCTGGCATTGCCAGTCGCGTTCTGGAGCGTGCTGTTCAGGTATTCATCCACATCTATGAATTCATCCCCGGTCTGGTTTCCGGTTTCATTCTGGGTAGCATTCAGGTACTCATCCACACCAATGAACCCTTCAGCGCCGGTCCCGTTCTGCGTGGCATTCAGGTGTTCATCGGCTTCAGGGAATTCCCTGCCATCAGGACTGGTGGCGTTTGCCCTTGCGGTGGCGTTCTCCGGTGCGTAGGGCTCCGCTTCCCCCGTTTCGTTGGGGTGTTCGGCCGCATTGGCAAGCCCTGCCGTGCATTCCCCGGATTCATTGGTTTCGGTCCCGTTGAGGTATTCGCCCACATCGACAAATTCCGCCCCGTTCCCCACGGAATCGTTCCCCCCGGTTTCATCCAGGTAATCATCCACGTCAACAAATTCCGCCCCGCCCCCCTCATGCTCCCAGCTCCCGTTTGCCGGGGGCATGGCCCCGGTTCCATTCGCCGCCATGAGTTCGTTTGGGGCGTCCCCCGCGAGGAAAGAATCGTTGAGCGGGCCGGTGCCGTTCAGCACAAGGCCGAGAAGCAGCGCTGGGGGCAGAAGCAGCAAGAACATTAACCCTCCGCTCGCACTCGGCTTACCCATGCCCTACGTCTCAATGATATCCTTTATATACGTATAGTTACCATGCGGTTTTACATATATATGAAGTTAGCACCACACTCAGCCCACTACTTACACTTACATGAAGCTGGCACCGCACCCATTTCATGGCAGGGCGCCGTCATCACAACCTTAATAAAAGTTAATTGATTCTTATCCCTGATGAGATGGCTGCCTGCTGCAATGGCAATGCTACTGCTGGCCAGCCTGAATTTTGCCCAGATTGAAACCGAAGGAGGCAACGTCACAGATGTGAATTTTACCGGAAGCGCCAACGCCACCAACTGGGACGGCCTCTATGGGGAGGTGGTCATGGGCGCGGGCGCTGCCTACCCCTACGCCGTAGTAGGGAACGATGTCGTGCGGCTCAACATGGTAGCGCAGGACCCGCCATGCACCTATTCCAGCATAAGCATGCACGTAATCGCGGTGAACGATACCGCGCTCACTGCGCCGCTTTCCGCGGGGAACCTCTCTCAGCTCGACGCTTTCGTGGGCGGCTCGGAGAACGGCAGCAGCACCTTCACCCTGCGCAGCGCGTTCACGCTCACCTATGGCACTTATGCGAACGTGCCCACGACATACACTTTTGCAAATAACGCCTCCTCCCCGGATTTCAGGGGGGGCTACCTCAACGATGCAAACGGCAACCTCGTTTTTGTTGCCGATGTAGTGAACAATCGGCCGGACTGGAACGGCACCACGAGCGATTACCAGATAATCCTTCCGAACAACGGAAGCCCGGCCCAGTACACGCTGTGGGTTGACGTGCAGTACTCATGCGCAACTCTGGGAGGGGACAAGGACCACCGGCTCTACATCCCACCCATAGGCGGCTACACAGCAACTGCGGGCGAGCCTTTTGACGTTGATGCAATAGTGCGGAACACCGGGGATTACAATGAGCTGGACATAAGCGTTTATTTCGACTGCCCCTCCGGCTTCACGTGCAGCCCGGCAACGATACCGAGAATACAGATAGGGGAAGAGGAGGATGTTTCGCTGGGGCTTATCGCGGGCCCGCCCGGCACGTACGTGATTACGCTCCATGCGAGGAATGATTATGCAAGGGCGGAGCGCGAATTCATGGTCACCATACTGCCGGAATGCGGCTCGGACGATGACTGCGGCGAAGACGAGTACTGCGATGCAGGGGAATGCAGGAAGAAGAAGGAAGCGGAGGAGGAATGTGAAAATTCTAGCGAGTGCCTGAGCGGGATGTGCGAAGAGGGCATATGCGTGCTCTGTGAAAGCGATGACGATTGTGCGGACGCGGAATACTGCTCCGCCGGGCTCTGCGTGCCCGTGGAATGCCCCTGCGGGAAAATCGGGAACCACAGGTGCAGCCCGTACGAATGCTGTTCGGACGAAGATTGCGATTCCACGGAATTCTGCATATCGCTGCACTGCATCCCCAAGGAGATGGAGATACTCGTAATTGAGGGCGAGGCGGTGGAAGGCGAAGAGCTGCTCGTGCAGGTGCTCAACAACAGGGGCGAGCCAGTCCCCTTTGCGGAGGTTTTCACCAACTACATGTCAACAACGGCGGATAGGAACGGCTATGCGACTATAGGCGTGCCTCGCGACGGCCTGCTGTTCGCGTTCCTTTCCGGCTACCCGCAGGCAGGGCTGATGCTGGACGTCACGCTGCTCGGCAGCTTCGTTTTAGAAGAGACGGTAATTGCCGGCGAAGAAACGATTGTTGCGGTCGTGGATACGCAGGGCGCGGGAATCCCGGGCGTGCGCGTTGCATTTGACGGGCAGGAAAAGACAACGGACGGCCAGGGAAGGTTCGCCCACATTTTCGCCGAGCCCGGAGAGGTTATGTTCAAGGGGGAAAAGGCGGGCTACAGGATAAGGGACGGCAGGGCAACGGTAATGGGCGCGGCCGGGATGGCATGCGGCTTCCCGCTCTTCCTCAACTGGCACTGGTTTGACCTCAGCGCCTTCTACCTGCTCTGGATGCTTTCAATAATCCTTGCGCTGGCCAACTTCTGGCTGTCCAGCAGGAGGATAATCTCCCGGAGCACGCTGAAAGCCGCCGCCTATTCCTTTGCGCCGCTCGTGCTTGCCCTGCCCGGGATAGGGTACTTCTCAATCTGCTTCATGTCCAACGTTGTAATCCTGCAGGCAGTTGCAGAGCTTGCGATGCTTGTGCGGAAGAAGGGCGGAAAGGAAGAGGGAAAGAAAAGCGAAGAATGAGTGAAAGTAAGCAGAAAGTGCCTACTTCTTCCTCCTGTTCCTGTCCCACACCAGGTATATCACAGCTATCAGCAGCAGGAGCACTAGCAGGTACATCGGGTCGAATTCGAACCCGGCCTGCACGGGCGTTGCCTGCACCAGATATTCCTCTTCCACGCGGTTGTCAAGGAATGCCTCGCGCGCGCCGTAGTCGGCGCCCGCGACAACGGTGGAGCCAACTTTCGCAATGCCCGGGAACTTCACCATCTTGCCCTCGCCCGCGCCAAGCTCGTAGGTGTTCTCGTCCTCTATTTTCGTGCTCCTGCCCTCTATTTCAGTGGTTGCGTCAGGCCGGAAATAAACAGTGCCGCTGCCGTTATTTGTGTAGGTAACATAAAGGCCCATCCCATCCTCGGTAAACCCGGCAATCTCCAGGGCGGACGTGTCGGTGAATTCCACCCTGCCCGCATCCATTATGCGCACTATCCCGTTCTCCATGTACTTGCGCGAGGAGCCGAACATCGCGGTGACGTTCGCGAGTATGTCCCCGCTCTCTATCCTAATGGGATATCCGCGGCCCACTTTCGCGCCCCTGCCCATTGCAAACGGCTCCTCTTCGCCCACCGTTCCGGAATATGTGCCGTCCACGAAAACCATTACCTGCGACTCCACGTATTCAGGCGCGTTGCCGGTGTTCTCGTAGGTAATTTCAAGCTCCCCGGATACAGTGTTGTATTCCGCACTGGTTATCTCCAGGCCGAGCGCGGGTCCGGGAAGCGGGAACATCGGCACCTGCTTAAGCGCGGTGCCTGCACTCTCCCCGATTTTGACGAATGCGTGCAGGGCGTCGGTGCCGAGCTCCTTGTTTATGGAGGTCTTGAGGTTGTACGCGGCCTGCGCATAGTCCTGGTCCACGACCATTACGACCTTTATCTGGCCCGAGGCCGCATATTCCTTCATGAAGTCATAGGTTGCGGAGGGCACGATGGGGCTCACCAGTATTGCGGGGTCGTCGCCCGCGGCGAGTGTGTCCTCAAACCCGTTCCCGTCCGAGAATATCACCTGGCTCTTGGAGGGGTTCTGCGAGAAGTACATGCGCGCCAGCTCAAGGTTGTCATCGAACTTGTCGCCGTTGTTTATCTCATCGTATGCAAGGCCGCTGCCGTCCAGCGCATCCTTCACCTCTCCGTCCACATAGCCGTAAAGCAGCAGCTTCTGGGGGTTCTTGTCTTCCAGGAAGGAAACCACCTGCTCCGCGTTGGAGATGTCCACGAATATCAGGTACATGGAGTTGAGCTTTGCGTACGCGAGAGCGGAAACGGTGTTGTAGCCGTAGACCGGGTCCACGAGTACGAAGCTATGCGCGCCGCTCCTGCGCGCAAGCTCCAGGTTGGTTTCGTATGGGTCTTCGGAAACGAGCTTCTCAACGGCATTGCCGTTGTTCCCCAGGTCGTTTTCCATGCCGATTATTATCGGGCTGCCCTCGGACTGGATAAGCAGCACATCCCTGCCCGTGCCGATTTTGCCGTAAACGGTTGCCTCATCATAGGTTGGGGTTACGAAAACCACGCCCTCGCCGGTTACCGCGGAATAGTATATCCCGGAAACGACGTCCCTGCCGTCAAGCGAATTCACGGCAACCAAGCTGAACGATATCCCTGCCAGCAACAGCAGCAGAAAAAGCCTCCTCATGACGGTGATTAGCTGAGGCAAGCTTAAAAAGCTTACCTGCGTAGGGTGCGCAGAAACCTATAGGTTTGGTGAAAAACATGAAAAGATTTGCAGCCATGCTTGCACTGCTGTTTGCGGCGAGCCTTGCCTTTGCCATCCAGCCCGCGGAAACGTGGACGCTGGGCGCAACGGACAAGTACACGCAGGCCAGCACTGCAAGCTATGTAACTGAAGGGGGCAATGTCACCTATGGCAACCTCTCCGGGAACGTGTCCACCGAGAAGTGGGCGGGCTTCTGGGGGAATGTCAGCGGAACCATTGTGCTCGCTCCGGGGGCGAACTCGCCCATGTTCTACACATGGCCGTGGACCCCCGCTGACGGGGGGGAAGTGTGCGCGATTGCGGCATCCAGTGGCTTCGTATGGGCTGCCGTTGAAGCGGTGACCGGGAGTGAGATTGACACCGTTTGGGGCTTCGACGTCCTGAACACGGACAGCGCCTCGAACACGCTCACCGACGCATCCTGCAACCTCATAGTTGCGGGCACCACGGTGGCGCCGAGCGCCGGGGTCACTACCAACGGCGGGACTTTCGAGACCTGCGCAGTTGCCGACGCGGCCGTGCCGGCATGGAAGGATGACATCGCATTCTGCGTGAACATAACGCAGGGCGGCGCGCTTTTCAACAGCCTCACGGGCGACTACCAGCTGCTGGCCGCGGCCAACGAGACCGACGCGCAGTACGAGACCTATAACTTCTGGCTTGAGCTTGACTGAAGCCGGGGCATAGGTCCCCTTTTTTTCTTTTTGTTTCCTTTTGCGTTTTAGATACTATTTTATACCCTCTCCAGCACTTCCTTCCCCATGGTAATCCGCTCGCCCATTGTCTGCGTGCTGGGGCACGTTGACCACGGGAAAACCACCCTGCTTGATGCAATCAGGGGAACCGCGGTCGCGTCGAAGGAGGCGGGCAAGATTACGCAAATGATAGGCGCCAGCTACTTGCCGGTCGAAACAATAGAGCGCATCTCCGAGCCGGTGCGCGGCGTATTCAGGACCACGCTGAAAATCCCCGGGCTGCTTTTCATAGACACTCCTGGCCACGAAGCGTTCACGAACCTGAGGGAGCGCGGCGGCTCCATCGCGGACCTCGCGGTTCTCGTGGTGGACATCTCTCAGGGCTTCCAGCCCCAGACGATTGAGAGCGTGAAGATACTTAAATACTGCAAGACGCCTTTCATAATCGCGGCGAACAAGCTCGACCTGGTGAGCGGGTGGAAATCCCAAGGCACCTATTCCTTCCTTGAGTCGTTCGCAAAGCAGCCGGAGCACGTGAAGGCCGCGGCGGACGACAAAATCTATTCGCTCATGGGGCAGCTCTCCGAGCACGGTTTCGACTGCGAGCGCTTCGACCGCGTCGAGGACTATACGAAGCAGGTGGGCATAATCCCCATAAGCTCTAAGACGAAGGAGGGGCTCGCCGAGCTCCTGCTGCTCATTGCCGGCCTCTCGCAGAAATACATGGAGGGTCGGCTAGAGCTCAGGGAGGGAACGGGCAAAGGCACCGTGCTTGAGGTGAAAGAGGAGAAGGGCCTCGGAACAACAATAGATGTAATACTTTATGACGGCTCGCTCGCAAAGGGCCAGGAGATTGCGTACCTCACGGGCCTCGGGGTGCAGAGGACGAAAATCCGAGCCCTTCTGGAGCCCAACCTTTCCCCCAAGTCCTCAAAGGACAAGTACGCTTACCTTGATTCGGTGCATGCAGCCGCCGGGGTGAAAATCCTCGCCCCCGGCCTCGAGGGCACCATCCCAGGCTCCCCGCTCGTCTCGGTCACGGATTTCGAGAGGCAGAAGAGGGAAATCGAGTCGCACGCCTCATGCCTCATCTTTGAGGGGGGCGAGAAGGGCGTTTCGGTGAAGGCGGACTCCCTTGGCAGCATAGAGGCGCTGCTCAACCTGCTGAAGAAGGGCGGCATAGCGGTCCGCAAGGCGGGCGTCGGCCCCGTGACGCGGAAGGACGTGATGGAGGCGGCGTCGGTCGCCCACAGGAGCAGGTTTGACGGGGCGGTGCTCGCGTTCAACACGCAGGTGCTCAAGGACGCGCGGGAGGAGTCCGCGGAAGCCGGCGTGCCCATCATCTGGAGCAACGTCATTTACAAGCTGGTGGAGGACTACGGGGAGTGGAAGAGGGAGGAAACTGAGAAGGAGAAGAGGGAGCTCATGACTGCGCTCCCGTGGCCCTCCAAGATAAAGGCGCTCCCAGGGCACTTCTTTCGCCTGAGCAAGCCCGCTGTTTTCGGGGTGGAGGTGCTCTGCGGCAAGATACGCAAGGGCAATTCCCTCATGGATGCGCACGGGAAAATCCTCGGAGAGATAAAGACGGTGCAGTCCGAGGGGAAATCAATAGATGAGGCGTCCGCGGGCATGAAAGTCGCCCTTTCCTCTGAACAGATCGTGCTCAAGAAGGACCTCCGGGAGGGCGACGTGCTCTACTCCTTCATGAGCAGGAGGCAGCTTTCAGCATGGGGCGAGAAGACGCATTCCCTTTCGGAGAAAGAGAATGAGCTTCTTGAGGAGATAAGGAAGATAATACTATTTTCCTCCTGAGCTACTGCTTTTTCGCTATTTTCCCGTATTTCGCATAGGGCTTTGAGCTTGGCGTGCGCATCTGCTGGAACACGACTTGCGAAATCCGCATGCCTGCATGGATTACTGCGGTGAATGGCGCGCTATTCATTATCTCGAGCACCTGGCGGTTGTCGCTGCCTGGCTGGACTACTGCGGAGGTAATGTGCACCCCGAGGCCCATGCGCGCGTATCTGCTCCTGCCTTCGAGGCGGCCCATCACATCAGGGGCGAGCGTAAGCTTCTCCTTGGTGATGCCAAGGCACATCTCGCCCGGGCCGAGCACGCACATGTCCGCCTTCACCGCCTTTGTTGCCTCCCTGAACCCAACCTTTGAAAGGTCGACTTTCTTCCCGAGGTATTTTTCCCTGAAGAACCAAAACCTGTTGCCAAGGGTGAGGTCCACTGAAGCGGGCCCTATCTGGTCCGGCTTCAGCGGCTTTATCTTAATCTTCCCCTTGCGCATGTATTCCCTTATGTCTGCATTGGAAAGCATCATGCGCTGAATGGGGAAAATAGGTTTATAAGAGTTTGAGGTGGCCGAGCGCCCGGTCGATGTCCGCCTCTTCCGCGGGCCCGGCGCCAAAGCAGGTCGTTGTGCCGGGCTCGAGCTGCGTATGGCCGGCATCCCGGATGAGGGCGCATTTTATGCCAAGGTCCGTGCACTTCTGCATATGCTCAAGCAGCTCCTTTTCGCCGCTCACCTTGAGCACGATTTTCTTAACGCCTTCGGCTTCCCACTTTTCCTTTGCTTCCGGGGAGGCCTTCCTGTACGCTTCAAGGGATGCGTGGGAGCCCTGCGCAACTAGCTTGCCCTTGCCCATTTCCAAATCAGTGCGGAGGACTATTGCCTGCTTGTATGCCATGAGAAAACATCCTGCTTAATCTTTTATTGCTTTCCGCCTGCACCGGGCAATGCGGGCTCATCCGCCAGAACGCGCAAGGCCGGCAACCCAGCCAGCCGCAAGGGGCGCAAGCCTCCTGTCCTCGTAGCTATTCACCTTTCCGGCTATCTCATCCATCACGTCCGCAAGCCGCCCGTTTCCAACCGAAAGTATCGGGAGCCCGTCCTCCCGGGGCCTTCCGGAATCGGTGAAGAGCCGGACAAGGGTTTCGCCGTACTGCCAGTCCCCCAGCTCGGAGATGCCGCCCATTATGCGGTCCAGCTGGCCGGCATCGGCGGAATTCATCTTGTTCAGGAACTTGATTGACAGGCTCTCGCATCCGCTGGCCGCAAGGACCTCCAGCATCCCGGAGAAAAAGGCGCCGCGGTCATTGCCCGCCCTTCTAAGTATCGCGGCGCCGATGCCCATGCCATTGTGCAGGGGCCTGCCTTCCATCTCGAGCACCCTGAACAGCTCCCTTATGAGCGTTTCCACGTCCTCGGGTTTCCCGAACCTGAGCATTCCCCTGAGCGCGTTCCTGAAAGTGTTCGGCATTTCCGCGCCCGGGCAGTGGAGCATGTCGCCTATCGCCTCGCCCTTGAACCCGCCGAATGCGCTTCTCGCCATCCTGGAGCCGATTATGCGGAACTCTATGCAGCGCGCCTTCCTTGCGGCCACGGGCTTTGAAATGTCCGGGCCATTGTCAAGCACCACGAATTTGCTGCCTACTTTCCGGATGTGCCTTTCTCCTGCCATTTCCCCCACCTTCCCTGTTTTGCTGCAAACCCGTTATAATCCTAATCCCTGCCTTTTCCGCGGGCAGCATCGCAGCCGCCGCCGTCCTGCATTGGCGGAGCCGCCTCTTTTGCCAGGTCGTCTAACTCTATTATCGCCCGCTGCTCCTCCGAGGCTTCCGCGGGGGCCGGCCCGCCGTTCCTGAGGAGCGAGCCCTCGCGCTCCCGGATTTCCTTGTTCACCCGCGAGCGGAGGTAGCCGACCGCGAGGATGGCAATCTCGTCGCTGTCGAATTTCATGCGCTCGTTGTCCACGTCCTTCCTCATCTTCTCCAGTATCTCGAGGGTTTTCGATACGGGGATGAACTCTACCAGGAGGCGGGAGCTCCCGTTCTCGCCCCTGCTGGCGGTGATTATGCCGCTGGCGATGTCCGGGTACCCGGGGGTCAGCTCGAGCAGGCACTTCATCACGCTCCAGAAATCCGACTCGTCCTTGTAGTCGTGCGGGTTGCCCACGACCGTCCGGGTGAATTCCGCGGCAACCCGGAAGTCCTCCGCAAGGAGCAGGATGTCTATCAGCCCGGCCGGGACCACCTGGTCGTAGCGCCACTTTTCAGCAGCCCCTCCCCCTGCATATGAGATGTATGCGGGGTCAGGGTTCTTTTCCGCCAGGAACGCTTCCGGCACTCCCGCATCCTCGAGCCACAGGCTGCCGGCCCCGATTTCCTCCAGGAAAGAGCGGTAAAGGCCGGTGTAGCTCTTCCCATTGAGGAGTTCCTTCAGGCCCCTGGCGACTACGTTCCTGCCTATGGCAGAGCCGTCTATCTGGTCTATTATGAAGTGCTCCATCCCCTTCTTCTGGGCCGCGCGCATCCATGCGCCGCGGAACTCCTTCTGCCTCTCCCCCAGCCTCTCGCGGGATATGAATATTGCTCGCGGAATATTTTTTTCGGTTTTCTGCATGTTCACTCACTTGTCCTGTGCAATAGTGGAAATATGCGCAGATACATTATAAAGCCTATGTTTGCTTTGCTTCCGCTGGGAGGGTGGCTGCCCCCGGAAAATGGCAGGGCAAAAGCGGGCACCCAGTGGAAACGCGCTTCCGCACGGTTATAAATTCCCTTGTGCGGATATTCAGGAAATGCTCGAGGAACTTAAGCGTGCCGCGGAGCACATCTCCAGGATGGAGGGCTCAAGGAAAGCCGAAGCCGAGTCCGTGCGCTCCCAGCAGATTGAGCTGAAGGATTTGCTCGAGCCGCAGATGGTGCTGCCGCTCTCCCCCGGGCAGGCAAGCGGCAGGGTTTCCGCGGTGGACGGCGGAATACTCAATTATGAGATGCACGGCGCGGACATGCTCATCGGAAGGGCAGTCTCCTCAACGTTCACCTATGAAAACGGCAAGCTCGCCTCTTCATCCTATTTCCCGGGCGCATTCTCCCAGCCGGAATACGACATCGCAACAGGGCTGGACGAGCGGGAGATGCTGTGGCACAAATCGCTCTTCCGGCTTTCGCTCGAGGTTGGGAACGCGCTGAAGACTGCGGAAAAGGAAAATCCGGACTACCTGCTGATGGACGGCTCGCTCGTGCCGCTCATGAGCGACAAGCCCAGCGAGGACTCGCAACTGTTCGAAAAGTATTTTGAGCTGGTTTCGAAGTACCAGGAGCTTTTCTCCCATTGCGAGAAAAACGGCGTCAGGCTCGTGGGCGTGATAAAGGACTCACGGGGCAAGCGCTTCATGGAGATGCTCGCCGGCAGGGTTTCGCAGAGGTGCGCGGACACGGTGTTCCTGCACCACCTCCTGAAGGAGGGCGAGCGCACTTCCGCGTTCAGGTATTCCTCCAGGCCCGGGCAGCATGCGGTGCTCAAGGACATCGGCCCGTGGGCGGAAAAGCTGTGCGTCTCCTACATAAAGCCGGTTGCTGCGGACCGGCCCGCAAGGATTGAATACCTGCAGGGCGCGGGGCATGATGAAATCTGCAATTTCATTGCCTCGCTTTCAGGAATAAACAGGACTTATGCATACCCCGCGGTGCTGATAGACGCGGACCTGCGCGCCGCAATGGACCCGGCAGAATTGGAGAGGGCAAAGCGCACCCTCTCGCTGTTCACAGGGCCGGAGCTCCTCTCCTTAAGGAGGAACTCCAGGCCTTTCAGGTAATTTATTCTATTCGTCCGGCATCTCCGGTCCGGGCCCCTCCTCTCCGGTCAGCGGGCAGGGCTCTTCCCATTCCCGCACGCACTTCTTCAGGGGCTCGCACCACGTGTAGCCCGCGGAGCCCTTGCAGCCGTGCTCGTCCACGTCCCCTCCTGGCTCGTCGCTGCCCTTCACGTCCGCGGTCGCGCCGTTGGACCTCGGCCCTTCGGCCCCGCTCTGGTCAACCGCGCGCACATCGTATGCGTAGTTGCCGGGCGAGAGGCCGGTGTCCTCGTAGGTGGTCCTCTTGCTGGTGCCTATCTTGCTGAACAGGCCGAGGTCTGTGTTGCTGCGGTATACATTGTAGTATGCGATGCCGCTGCCGTCATCCTCCACCCTGCCCCAGCTCAGGTGCACGTCATCCCCGTCCACGGATGCCGAGAGGTCGTCAACCGGGGGCGGCGGGCCGGTGTCAAGGTAGATCGCCGCGTGCGTATCCTGCTGCCCGTAGTCGTTCCTGCACTGGTAATAAACAGTCTTCTTGCCTCCGCCGTCGCTCAGCGTCCAGTCGCGCGAGGTGCTGTATGCATACCAGCCGGTCCAGCTGCCGACTTCGTTCTTGAACCTGCACTCGTTCGCGTTCTTCGCGTAGAGCGTCAGCGTCACGTCCGGGTCGCTGGTGTGCGACTCGCCGCCGTTTATCTTTATGCTCATGCTGCTCGGAGGGTTGGGCTCCTTCTTGGAGTAGCTGATTTCCGCATCTGCCTTCCCAAGGGACTTCCCGTTGCTGTCCTTGCATTCGTAATAAACCGTCTTGTCCCCGTCTCCGGAAGAGAGCTGCCAGCTCTTCTTCGTGGTGTACGAGCTCCAGCCGCTCCACGGGCCGCCCTCGTTGGAATACCTGCACTGGACGGCCGCATAGCAGTAGAGGCCGAGCTTCACGTCCCTGCTGTTGGTCCATTCGTCCCCGTTGTTGATCTCTATTGAGATGTATGGCGGCGGGGTGGTGTCAAGCACCACGGTGTCGTATACCATTTCGGAGATGTACCCGTCCTTCCTGCATTCGGCGTATACGTATTTGGTGCCCTCGCCCGAGGTGAGGGTCCATTGTATGCTCTGGGTGTACGGCTGCCATCCGCTCCACCCCTCGCCGCCGTTCTCGAAGCGGCATTCGTCCGCATTGGATGCCATTACGTCAATGGTTACATGCCTCGTGTCAACGTAGCCGGAACCGCTTTCAATGTGTATCTGCACAACCGGCTTTTCCACCACGTTGAAGGTGACGGACTGCGTTGCCGTGTGCAGCTGGTCCTTGCAGGTCAGCTTCAGCGTGTGCTGGCCGGTGCTTGCGGTCACCTGCGTGGTGTCCTGCTTGCCGGTGTCCACAACGCCGATCGCTATCTGGCTTCCGTCAAGGTCGCCGGAGCAGGTCACGGTGCTGAACACGGAGTCGTCAACCGTGAACGTGAGGTTGAACGTCCTCGCATAGCTCTGCCCGCCCGCGGGCGAGTAGAGCGTTATCGTAGGCGTTGTGCTGTCCAGGTGAATGGAGGCGCTCGTCGGCACCGCCGTGTTTCCCACGTCGTCCTTGCACTGGTAATAAACATCCTTAATGCCATCCCCGTCCGAAAGGGTCCAGCTCTTCTGGGTCACGTATGCGCTCCAGTCGCTCCAGGTCGTTGCGTCATTGGAGTACCTGCATTCCGCAGCGCCCTGAGCCGAAAGGTAGAGCGTCACGTCCGGGGAGGAGGTGTATTCCTTCCCGCCGTCAATGCTTATCTGGAGGTCCTGAGGCGCCTGCGTCTGCGCGGATGCGCTCGCCTGCGCGGTGTTCTGGTCCTCGTTTCCGTTCGCGTCAACGCTCCTTACAGTATAATAATATACAGCGCCATTCTGCACGTTCTCATCCTTGTAGCTCGTGCTTGTGATAAGCGCAGGGTTTATTTTCGTGCCAAGCTGGCCGGATTCCGTGCTCCTGTAAACGTTGTAGCCCGTCACGTCCGCCTGCTGGGACGGGCTCCATGTTATCTCAATCCCGCCGGAAACCGCTTTCGCGGAAAGGCCGCCCGGGCCCCCGCCGCCCCCTCCGGGGCATCCGAAAAGCGACATCAACACAAGCAGACTTATCCCTAATGCTGCATACGACATGTTTTTTTGCATTACCACACCGCTCACACTACAATAATAAGGTATAAATAGGTTGCCCCGCGGCCGCAGTTTTTTTACTGCCCGCGCGGCGATGCTCTCTCCGCACTCACCTACAATTACCCGGGCCCGTTTATGGCGGCGAATCGGCCATAATGTTCCCCGGCGCAGCTGCGCACTTCGCAATCGTCAGCTATTCTTGAAATCCTCAGGAGGATGTTGCTGGGCTCTCCCGCCACTCCCGGGTCCGTATTGTCCATGTTGCTATACTGCTTTTTCGAAAGAAAGTCCAGTATCTCATAAGCTGCGTCCGGGTGCACTCCCCTTGTTGCTATGTGCTCCATTATTTTCAGGACGAGATATTCCGTTCCTGTGCCCCATACGCCGGTGCCTGCCAGCCCCAGCAGCTCTTTGAGGCATTCCCCCCTCACATATTCCTGCCCGGATTTCATTGTGAAATAGCCAAGTGCGGGGAGGTCTGCCTTTATTGCTTCAAGGCCCTCCAGGTTTTCAGTTCTGGAATCGCTGTCCAGCGCCGCAGTTATCCATTCGCCGCACCGCTCCTGCGCCACCCCGATTTCCTCGAGCAGCAGCGCCCTTATCCTTCCGTCAAGCGCCCGCACCCTGCCTTTCAGCCTGCCCCTTTCTTCTGCCCATGCGGAATATTCCTTGCCGATGGGCGCTCCCAATCTGAGTTCCCCGGCCTTCCTTCGTGCATCTATGGCATTGCCTATTAACCTCAATATCGTGTCAAATCTCGGTTCCGGCTCCGGCTTTGCTGCTTTGGGAAGTTCCGGGAGGCTTGGGCTGTTCCCCCGCTTCCTTGCGATTCTGGACATTCTGGCTGCCGGCATGCTTGTGCACCTGTTTGGACGTTGTTGGTGGCACATTTTATAAAATTAAGCAAACGCATTCCCTGCCTGAGGCCGAGCGCCATGTCCCCACCACCGCCGATTTCAGTTTCCGGCATACGGTGCCTACGCGCGCTTCACCGTCCGGACGATGCCCTTTTCCGCGTCAACTTCCACTTCGTCGCCGTCCTTCAGCGCTTTCGTTGCAATCTTAGTGCCCACTATGCACGGGATGCCGAGCTCGCGGGAGACGATTGCCGCGTGGCAGGTGAGGCCGCCCTCATCGGTCACTATTGCGGAGGCCTTCCGCATCGCCATTATGAAGTCCGGGCTGGTCATGGGCGCGACGAGCACGTCGCCCTCTTCCATCCTGCCGACTTCGTCCGGGCCGAAGACGAGGCGCACCTTCCCCTTTGCAGTGCCCAGGCTGGTCGGCATGCCCCTTA
The DNA here is from genome assembly GCA_964552755.1 of Microcaldota archaeon. GTDB lineage: Archaea > Micrarchaeota > Micrarchaeia > Anstonellales > Bilamarchaeaceae > CAZKHX01. Next base: position 84,930 of record CAZKHX010000002.1, read on the forward strand.
TCTCTGAAACATCTTCGGGCACTTCAACCGCAAGGTACGGCGCGATGAATTCATTAGCCTCTTCGCCTTCCAGATAGTCCATCCCCCCGCCTTCATTGGAATGCTCGACGAATCCAGGCATCCTGCCCCTGGCATCCGCCCGTTTTCCATCAATCGCAAGCGCGAACATTTGATTTACGGTGTAGTATTGCAGTTCTTCAAACGGTATGGAATGCCTGCGGGAGAGCTCCTCCGCGAACAGCTTTATGTAATGGTTTGCCATGAAGATGTATTTCTTGCGGAGGTCCTGCCACCATATGCAGAACGCGAGCTTGCGTGCCATGTACGAAACGTCAGGGGGAATGCCATGCTTCTTTATGAGCCCCTCCTTTTCCTCCTTTGTCTTGGCAGGGAATTCGCGTATGCGCTCCGCCGCCGCCCTGATTTTTTCCATGGGGAGGGAATTGATTTCCTCCCGGAAGAAATCCACGCTGAGCACTTTTGCCCCGCCATAGCTGTTCGCAAGCCAGAAGTATTTCTTCTGGTGTGCCTTCAGCCGTTTTTCATCCGCGCCCTCAAGCGCGATGGTGAGGAGCTCCAGCTCCTCCTTCTGAAAAAAAGAGAGGTCTTCGGGCGCGGTGAGCCGCTCCATGAGGATGTGGATGTCTTCGCCATTTATCCCGAGGAGCTCCTTCCTGAGCATCTCCTCCCCGCCCCAGTTCGCAAGCTCGGGGAGCAGGCCCCTTTCCCAGAATTGCAGGTACGCCTCCATCCAGCGTTCGAAGAGCTTCCCCAGCCCAGCACCACTCAGCGCATCCAGCGCTTCCCCGTCAACCTCCGCCATCATGGAGAGCAGGGCATCCACGTCCTCCTTCCACCCGGAGTAGTTCCTCCTCAGCTCACCCTCATCGAGAATGTGCTTCCTGAACAGCTCCGCCCCGTTTTTCCTGAGGCGCGGGTAGTCGACGATGCACGTGACCTTCCCTCCCCTGAAATATGCAATCACGTCCGGCCAGCCCGGGGGGAATTCCCGGTAATTTTCCTCTATCCGGTTCATGAAGCAATCTATGTAAATGGGATAACCGTCTATCGGGCCCCACTTGAACAGTTCCGCCTCCGGTTTTATCGCCATTGCTTTTTCCCTTGGCTGGAAATCCTTAATAACCGTGCCTGCCGGCAGGATGCCGGGAATCCCGCCCCCCGGCCGGTTCATAGCAGGAAAACGGAGATTGCGATGAGCCCGAAGAGTACGCAGAAGATGTCGAACCGCACCTTGTGCGCGACTCCCAGCAATATATCTATTGTAAGGTAGCCGAAGACGAACGCGGCTAGCACCCCTGCTGCGATTTCACCCAGGCCGAAGCCCGCAGCCGCGATGTCGCCCGATGCATAATCCAATGCAAGCGCTCCGAGCACCGCGGGGATGCTCATGAGGAAGGAGAGCTTGAGCGCAAGCTCCTGCCGCACACCGGAGAGGAGCATAGCCGCGACTGTGGCCCCGGAGCGGGAGATGCCCGGCAGGATTGCGAGGCCCTGCGCCGCGCCCGCAATGCCCGTTTCCAGCCAGCCGATGCCTTCCATTTCTTTAGTCCCCATTTTCCCGCGGGAAACATAGAGCACAATCCCGGTTACAATAAGCAATGCTCCAACGAGGCCGTTCGCGAGGCCGCCCTGCGCATAGGAGAAAAGCCCCTTCAGCGCGAAATAGAGCGGGATGCCAACAATGCCCGTAACAATAGTAGATATAAGGAGGAAGCGCAGGAGCGGGTCCTTCCAGCTCAGGTTCAGCAAGAGGCGCGCGAGCTCTCCGCGGTATTTCACAACAACTGCGAGCAGCGTCCCAAAGTGCAGTATTATCGCAAGGGAAAATGCCGCTTCGGGATTGGCCTGCAGGAAGTTCACCAGCGAGAGCATCACCTGCCCGGAACTGCTTATGGGCAGCCATTCGGTGATGCCCTGCAGCGCGCCGAGCACTATCGCTTCCAGGAAGCCCATATCCGGCTTTTCTGCACAACGCTTTTAACGCTCTCGCCCGAGGCATTCCCATGGCAGGAAAATCCGAAGGCGCAGGGAGAAAGGGTAACTTCGTGCCGGCGCTCGGCCTCGTTGCGAGCGTTGCCGGGATAATAGTTACTATTGCGTTCTACTTCATGCTCTCCGGGCTGCTGGGCTCGATGAATTCCACCATGCTGGGCCAGGTTGACGGGACGATTGCGATAGTGGAGGACACCAAGGCAGTAACTACTTCCGCGGCGGATTCCGTGAACTCGTTCGGCAACTTCATATTGAACGCGTCGGAGAGCATCGACTACACCGCGGTGGCGCTCGAACAGATGGGCACTGCGACCTACGGCCTTGCGGCAGGGGTTGCGGCGATACCGTACATGCCGTACGAGGTGGTCGCGCCCATGTACGAAACCGCGAACGACATGAACGCCGCGGCCGATTCGCTTTCGGGCACTTCGGAAGCGATGGACGAAAGCTCGGAGGACATGCTCGCGACGGCGGTTGGCATAACCGCGCTGAACGACGACCTCGACTCCACGATATCGGACCTCGAGAAGGCGCGCGCGGACCTCATTTCAATACATGACACCGCGCAGCTTGGGCTGCTGCTGGGGACGCTCGTGGTGCTCCTCATGTTTGCAGTGAACGGCCTTTCATTCTGGCAGCAGATGGGGCGATAGCATGATGCCGGGAGACCGCATCCTGGAGATGCGCCCGCCCGCGGCCCTGCACCGGGGCGTCTGCCCGCGGGGGGGTTAGCATGCGGATATGGGGCATGCACCCTAAGTACCTGGACACGAAGGGGCTGGTGGCGCTGTGGAGGGAGGCGCTGCTCGCGCGCGAGGTGCTGAAGGGGAAGACGAGGGGCTGGACGAAGCACCCCCAGCTGGACCGGTTCCGGGCGCACCCCGACCCGGTGGCGGCGATGAATTCTTATTTGCTTTACGTATGGGAGGAGGGCGACCGCCGGGGATACAATTTCAACAAGAGGAAGCTCGGGAAGAAGTTTTCCGACCGGAAGGTGCGCACCACGCGGGCGTATTTCCTGAGGGAGATAAAGGATTTGAAAAGCAAATTGAGGAAGAGGGCGCCTTCGCTCTATAGGAAATTCCTAAAAGTGAAAAAGGTGGAGCCGCACCCTTTCATGACAGTGGCGAAGTAGGGGCGGCGGGCCTCATGTAACCATGGTTACATAAACCGGCTTGCGGAAAACTCTATGAAACTATGTTGAAAAGCAGCCCGACCAGCACGAAAGAAATCACCAGGATTCCCGCGAAAACCGCAAGAAGCCGGTCCTTCAGCACGGACCTCAATATCATCATTTCCGGGAAAGAAAGCGCGGTGATGCTCATCATCAAAGCCAAGGCAGTTCCCAGGGCCATTCCCTTGCCCATCAGTGCGCTTATTATCGGTATTGTGCCGGCAGCATTGGAATAGAACGGAATGCCGATAAGCACCGCAATAGGGACGGCCAGGGGATTGTCCGGCCCTGCCATGTCTGCAAGGAAATCTACCGGAACATAGCCGTGTATCAGGGCCCCCAACCCTATTCCCACAAGAACATAAGGAGAAACCTTTTTCGTTATCCTCAGAGCCTCGTCTTTCCCGAATTCCAGCCTTTCCCTCATCGTCCATCTGAAATCTCTTG
>CAZKHX010000002.1:88663-160188 GCA_964552755.1 Microcaldota archaeon
GCCTCGTCTTTCCCGAATTCCAGCCTTTCCCTCATCGTCCATCTGAAATCTCTTGTTTTGGGCTTTTCTCCCGAAAGCGTTTTCACCTGGCTTTCGAGCCCGGCCCTCCCTATCAACATTCCGCCTATGACCGCGACCGCAAGCCCGGTTATTATGTAAAGGAGCGTAACTTGCCACCCCACCACCCCTAATAGCAGTGCAATCGCTATCTCGTTCACCATGGGGGCGGCTATCAGGAACGAAAACGTCACTCCGAGCGGCACCCCAGCCTCAACGAACCCTACGAATATAGGAACTGCGGAGCATGAGCAGAAAGGCGTAGGAACCCCGAGCAGGGCTGCAAGCAGGTTTCCGTATCCTTCCCTCTTTTCCCCCAGGATTTTCCTGATCCTGTCCCTCGTTATGTACGTCCTGAGTATGGATATGAGGAATACTATCATCACGAGCAGAAGCAATACCTTTATCGTGTCGTATATGAAAAAGTTCAGGGTTTCTGCCAGCGGGGCCCCTTCCTGCAGCCCCATTATTCTGTAGACAATCCACGAAGCGAAACCCTCAAGCGCTCCCATCACCATCCCTCGATGTCCCTCAGTACCTTCCTTCCCCTTTCCGTAACCGAATAGAGAATCTTCGCCCCGTCCCTCCTTGATCTCACAAGGCCCGCTTTTTTGAGAATCTTGAGATGCTGGGATATGGCCGGCTGCGTTTTCCTGGCCAGCACAGGGAGCTTGCATGCGCATATTTCGCCTTTTCCCACCTCCACCAGCATCCTTATCCTTGTCTCGCTCGATATCGCCCTGGTTATATTAGTATTCACGAATATAAGTATAAAATGATATATTTAAAAGACCCACCGGCACCGCACCCCCGAATACCTTTATAACCTCTTATTGCGATTTTACGGCATGAAGCCCCTCGGCACAGTGATTTCCACCGAAGAAAACCCCACCACAGTGGACTTCGCATTCGTCCTTGAAAAAGAAGCAGGAGTGAAGAAGAACCAGTTCGTGCAGACCATGAACCACGAAGGCACGGTCTTCGGCCTGCTGAAGGAAATCACGCGCGCAAACCGCTACTTCGAGCGCGCGGAATCCGTTGCCGAATATGAAAAGGAAGGCCCAATCTCCGCGCATTTCCCGGTTGATTCATGGGAATATACCGTTGGCGAAGTGAAAATCCTCGGCCTCATGCTCGAGCAGGATGGGAGGTACCGCAACTGGCGCGTCTCCCTCCCCCCGTCCCCAGGCGCAAAAGTCCTCCCGGCGCCCGACCGCATGCTTAAGGATTTCGTCGGCTTCAGGGAGAATGGCCTCATGCTCGGCAAGCTCCAGAACCACAACGTTGACGCAAAAATAGACATGACGCGCCTGCTCCAGAAGCACCTTGCGGTGCTTGCGCAGTCCGGCGCGGGGAAAAGCCACACGGTTGCGGTGATGCTGGAGGAGCTCCTGGGCCGCAAGGCCGAGGACGGCAGGATATCCGTAGTGATAATAGACATTCACGGAGAATATGCCGGCTTCAAGTCCGACCCCAGCTATTCAAAGAAAACCCGCATAATCATGGGCAGGGACATCTCGGTCCCGTTCTCCCACCTCTCGCCCGGCATGCTCGGCACATGGTTCCCGAACATGAGCGGCCCGGCAAGGCAGGAAGTTGCGAAAATCCTCAAGGCACTGCATTCCGAATCGAAAACAAGCAGGCAGCTCTTCGGCCTCAAAGACCTCATCGACCGCGTGCTTTCTTCAGGAATCCACCAGAACGTCAAAGGCACCATCCTCCGCGACCTGTACGAGCTTCAGGCGATGCGCTTCATCCACCCGTCCAAGCAAAAGCCCAACCTCTACGAGGCGGTGAAACCCGGCGAGATGCTCGTGCTCGACCTTTCCGACCTGGACGAAGCAACCAAGAAGAAGATGCTGGTCACCTACATCGCCTCCCGCCTCTTCAAACTGAGGAAGAAAGAGAAAATCCCGCCTTTCCTTTTGGTAGTGGAGGAGGCGCACAATTTCGCCCCGGAAAAGGTGAAGATGGCGCATTCCCCCTCCAAGTCCATAATAGAGAAAATCGCAAGGGAGGGCAGGAAGTTCGGCGCAGCCCTGTGCGTGGTTTCCCAGCGCCCTGTCCAGCTCAGCACGACCACGCTCAGCCAGTGCAACACCCACCTCATCCTACGCGTCACCAACCCCAACGACCTGGACCACATAGGCAAGAGCTCGGAGGGAATAGATTCCACCATGCTCCGCTCGATAACCGGCCTTAAGGTCGGCGAGGGCATAATCGTTGGCGAAGCGGTCAACTATCCAATCTTCGTGGAAATCCGCGACCGCAAATCAAAGAAAATGGAGAAGGGCAGGCCCCTCCACGAGCAGGCAATTTCCTTCGAGAAGGAGGAACGCAGGAAGGAAGAGGAGGAAGACGAGGAGCTGGAAGCGTTCCTCTGACGTTTTCTCCGGGAGCGCCCCAAGGAATACGTTTATAAACTCTTACTACCACTATATTATCACAATTTGACACAGCATAGCTGGTATTTATGGCACACAAACTAATGGGGCCCAAAGCAAGGGGCGCCCAGACCGCAGCCGGGAAAATGCAGGGGCAGAACCTCGCTTCCGAGACGGAGGCAAAGCTCAGGCCCACCCAGATGGGCCTTTCCTTTGATTCCGAGCAGAAAGCAGTCGCAAACCGCCTCCTGCACACGTTCTTCATCGCTCCGGAGAAGTGGGAGAATGCAATCAATTCCGAGCTCGCGAAGTGCCCGGAAAACCAGAGGGAGCATTTCCTCAAGTGGCTTGCAAGGAGCCCGTTCTCAAGGACCCCCTCCAACTGGAGCAGGGAGGACATCCCCCGGTTCCTCAGGGGCAGGGTGGACACCCCGCTCGACGAGCTGAGGTACCGCCTCGAGCTGTTCATAAGCTGCTGCGACCCCACTGCCGAGCGCAGTGTCGTGCAGCACACCCAGCAGAAGCACACCCTCCTGGAATTCCCCGGGGCAGTCACGTTCATTGACCAGTCCAACTCCACCAAGATGGCCCGCGGCAAGGGCGCGAAGGAGCTTTCCGCGGTCACCGACTGGATGCACCTCTACCTCCGCGCGGCGAGCATCCCCTTCCGCACCATGAAGGACGTGCTGGTGGGCGACGCCCTATCAGGAGTGAATATCGCGCCCGAAGGCAACATGGTAGCTTGCGCGACCGACGCCGCGAGGTTCCTGGTGACCGTGCGTGCGTTCTTCCGCCTGCACAACGAAATCGTGGACTACGAGCTTGAGCATTACGGCCACTCCCGCTCGACCAAGATAAACGTGAGGAGCGCGCTCGCGCTCAGCGACCCCTCCCTCGGCAACATAGTCATCAACAAGAACGACCTCCAGCCGCTCGCGGTCTGCGACGTGATGAACTTCGCGGCGCGCATTTCCGGGGTTCCGCAGGAGGGCCAGATAATCGTCTCCAAGGAGGCAAGGAAGCACCTCAACCCGTTCTTCATACTCGAGAGGATAGACCCAGGGGAGAGCATAAAGGCCCTTCTCCGGAAGACCGAAGAAGGGCTTGAGCCCCTCATGCACTCCAGCCCGAAGAACAAGGCGGAGCTGATGCAGAAGCTTGAGCTGCTCTACACTGCGGCGAGGCTGAACTACCTGCTCTTCGACATATTCGAGAGGCCGAACATAAAGGACGCCGACATGGAGAAAGAAGAGCCGCCCTTCCTTTCCCAGAAGGAACTCTACATGCGCGAGTTTGAGAAGGCGGCCGTGGAAGGCCTCAAGGGCAAGATTGTCACCGAAGGGGAATACCTCGATGGCGTCCAGCAGGTGAAATTCGACGTCGAGAGGGAATTCGCGAAGGAGCAGTACTCCAAGAGGCCGAAGTTCAAGGGCTACGACGAGGAGCAGCTGAACGAGCTGTACATCCTGGTGGACTACCGCACCTTCAGGAGCGACAGGATGTCTGCGCCGCCCACCTCCCGCTTCGAATCGCTTTATCTCCACAGGCTCCCTGCGGAGGAGAGGGAGCAGATGACCGGCGCGGAGAAGAACGCCGACGACATGAAGCTTTGCGCGATAGAGCAGTTCGTCGACGACGTTGCAAAGGCGTACGGCATCCCCACGAAGACCAACTTCAACCCGCTCGCTTCCGCGTACGTGATGTACACCATGCAGATGACGGGCGCACCCGCCTTCGCCTACAACGTTGCCACCAGGGCGGCCGGAGTAATGCTCTATACGCTCGAGCACATGCAGAAGAACTGGGGCCGCCAGCCCGACCAGTACCTCACCCAGCTGCAGGGCAAGCTCGTGGATCTCGGCGTATTCGACGGCGAGGGCAACATCAACGAGGAGAAGCTCAAGGACTACCTCGCAAAAGACGTCATCCTGCCCGCGCTCTCCGCGGAGTTCGGCCTCATGAAGATGTTCGACGACAGGGAGCAGTTCGACGCGTTCCTACGCACCGAAGCGACCGCCCGCCTCATGGGCCGCAAGATTTACTACGTGAACCAGGAGCAGGGCGAGGACGTCGCGGACGACATAATCAACATGCATCTCGTCTCCAGGAGCCTGCTCGAGGGCATGAACGCACGCTGCAGGGAAAGCGGAAACCCCGAGCCCATCCCCCAGGAAACCCTTTCCGTGCTGGAGAGGATTTCATTTAGCGAGAAGAACAGGGGCATCGAGGCGGCGAACGGAGACGAGCACGACCTCGCGGCGCAGGCAATTGTGATGTGCAGGATAATCGAGACCGACCGCCACAGGAAGGCGTTCGAGAGCGAGAGGCCGCCCCAGAACTGGGTCTCCATCTACGATGACGACATAAAGGGGACTAACGGAGTGGTCTACCCCCATCTCGCGACCGTCTTCAGGGAGCTCTTCCTCCTCACCGCGGACGGCAAGCGGGTGAAAGGGGAGCTTCTCCAGTAGAGCAATCCTCTTTAAGTTTTCCCCATCTCTTATTTATCGTATGCGCTCGCTTTTGCTTTGTTTGCTGCTTTTCAGCTTCATTGCTTCGGCTGCCGTGCCGCCCGAAGCCCCTGAAAAGCTGCAGCAGGTGCAGCAAGAACACGCACTTGCTCCGGAGCCGGCCCAGAGCGAGCTCCTCCGGGCAGAAGGGGCACCGGTAAAACTAAGCCCGGAATCCATGGAAAAGATTGCCGCCGTAGAGCGCGCAATCGTGCACAGCTTCCCAGAGCCCACCCTGCGGGGCGTCGTCTCCTCCCGCGGCTACCTCGTGATGGGCGAGGATGTTTCCATCCTTGAAAAGGCGCTTGTCGCCAGCCTTGCCCAGCGCGATGCCGTTTTCTCCGCATTCCGCAAGGTGCCCGGCCCGGAAGAGGCGGAAAAGCTTCTTGTGGGCGAGAACTTCATTCTAGTGATAGGCGGCCCGTCCCAGAACGAGTTCGCGGCGGAACTCGAAAAGCAGGGCCTTGCAACGGACGAGCAGGTTCTCGATGAAGGCATGATACTCCGCAGCGGGGAGCTCCCCTCCGGCGCGGAATTCCTCATAGTTTCCGACAAGCGGGGCTACATGAACGTGCGCAAGGAGGGGCTCTACAGCTCCCCCCTCGCCTCTTTTCTGCCCCACTGGGCGGTCGCCCCCGCTGCGTTCCTGCTATCGGTCCTCGGCCTTGCCGCAATCCCGGTCATCCGCATCTATCTCGCGGGCATCTTCAAGTCCAAGGAAAAGCCGACCAAGGGGAAGCCCGAGCCCGAGGCTCCGGGCATACAGCTGTTCGGGGTAAGGGTGCGCTACCAGGAGGTATTCTCGGTCTTCATAGGCGCATTCGTCTATGGCATGGGCGTCGCCTACCTGTTCACCGGGCTTAGCTGGGACATTCTCCTCATGGGCATCGCCTCCGTAATCTTCGTCGCAATCCTATACTACCTCCGCTCCCTCACCCGCTGGATATTGGACAGGCGCCACGGCACCGACTCGGAATACGTGGTCTGGAAGACCGGCAGCGCGCTCTGCTGGGCAACGGCGCTCTGCGGCTTCACCCTCCAAACGCCCGGCTTCGAGGTGGACGAGGTTCCGGAGGAGAAGAGGCCCCATTCCGCGAAGATGAAGCTCGCAGTGCTGGGCATGGCGATGGCGGTCGCCCTCATAATATTCGCCATCAATTTCCTCTGGCCCCACCCTTGGCTCCAGGCCTACATGTGCGTCGCCTCGGCAATCGCGGTGACCGAAATACTGCCGTTCAAGCCCATGCCCGGCGCAGACATCAAGTCCTGGGATGGCAAGGTGTGGGCATTTACATTTTTCACCTTCATCCCCACCTATTTCCTGATAAACTTCCTGCTTTGACTTTTCTGCCATTTTTAAATGTTTCGCAAAAACCCCTCCGACGGCTACCGTCTTCCCGTCTGAAGCCCCACCGAATAGCCGCTATTCGGAGAATGCCTTACGTCGGAGAGCTCCAGCCTTTATATTTACTTGCCCCCATAATCCTCTTCCACGGGCAGGCGAACACTACTGGTTGCCGTCTCAATCACAACCGGTCACCTCCGCCTTGCCCGTTTTCCCTATTTTTGCAAATCCATGGGGCTTTATAAACTGCTTAATACACTATATATAACTGGTGGGACCGTGGGAGCAAAACTCGCCGCCCCCGAGAAGGCGCGGCAGCCGAAGAGGGAGCGGACCAAGTCCGAGCAGTTCCGGGCACTCCAGCTGGAGCCGCCCAAGGCACTTTCCCTGCCCGCCACCGCTGATTACCACCGCATAGAAAAAAAGTTCGCAAAGAGCGGAAGCGGCCGCACCCCTGTGCCAATAGTGCAGGACACCGACCGCATCGCCACTGAAACCTACGAAGACATAATAATGGGCAGGATGCTCCCTGCAGGCCCCGGGCTCCCGGAGATGGAGAAGCCCTTCCACGAGGATCTCATGAAGAGCCTCAAGTCCGCAATAGACCAGCTCATACTCCTCCTCGACCAGTACAATACCGCTTCCCTCACGCTCAAGCGCAGGTTCAGGCGCCGCGTAAAGGAAACATGGGATGAGCTCCCCAAGCTCGCAACTGTGGCCCACAAGGCCGCCGCAAAAGTCGCAGGCATAGGCATATTCGGCTCCTTGTGGGGCGCAGTCTACCTTGCAATCAACCAATATGTCTCCCAGCCGGTCGCCCTAATAATCACCGCAGGCGCCGCGTTCGTGGGCTTTTTCGCGGCCAACCGCACAACCGCGAAGTTCGCTGCGCCATGGCTGCGCGCATTTGACGAATGGCAGTTTGGCGCTCGCCTGTCCATTGTGCGCTGGAGATATTCCCGCAAGAAGGTAAAGAAGCTCCAGGCCCTTGCCACCGTGGTGCGGGATGAAATCTCGCGCGTGCACGACCAGAAGCCGCCCCAGACCAAGGAGGGGCGCAAACTCATGGAGGCAGCGATAAAAGAGCAGAACCGCACGATAAAAGAGCTCTGCTCCACCCTGCCCAACCCCCGCGAGCCCAAGAATCCCGACTACGAAATCTCCGGCTGAGCCACCGGAAATGCACCCTCATTTTCTTTAAAAGCATCATTCCCGCGCTAAATCCATGGTTTCCCCCCAGAAGGTCTCTTCCCTCTCGGGAAGCGCCTTCTTCGACATGGAGAACTGCGATGCGGCCACCCACATCCCGCTGGGCAGCTCCAGCGTGCCCATATACAAGGCCACCACCCCGAGGGGCAACTGCAACCTCTTCAAGACGCTCCTCACGAACCACTGCAAGATGGACTGCAGGTACTGCATGAACTCAAAGTGCAGCAGCCGCAGGCAGCCCGCGTCCTACAAGCCCGCGGAGCTTGCGCAGGTATTTCACTTATTCTGGAGGAAGGGGCTCGTTCAGGGCCTGTTCCTCAGCTCCTCAATAGAGGACCCGGTGAAAAACATGGAGGAGATGCTCGAGGCAGTGGCCATATTGCGCCACCGCTACTTCTTTGGGGGCTACGTGCACCTCAAGATACTGCCCGGGGCTGAGAGGGACCAGGTTGAAAGGGCCGCCCGGCTTGCCGACCGCCTCTCGATAAACCTCGAGAGCATCTCCCCATCTCACCTTTCCGAGCTTTCATCCACAAAGGACTTCAAGAATGACATACTCAAGAGGCAGGGCTGGATCAGGGAAATCCTCAAGAGGAAGGGTCGGACCAGCAATGCGGGATTGCCCCCTGAAAACGGGGCCAAAGGCGCTGCGCGCCACCCCCGCACTGCTGCTAGCCATACCACCCAATTGATCGTGGGCGCCCTGGGCGAAACCGACCGTGAAGTCTTCCGCACAGCAATACTGGAATACAGGCACATGGAGATCAGGCGCATGTACTATTCACCGTTTTCACCCCTGGAAGGCACCCCGCTTGAGCGCGGAAACCCCGCGCCCAGGTGGCGGGGCCACCGATTGTACCAGCTGGACTGGCTATACCGCGAATACAGGTTCTCCGAGCGCGAGGTGTTCTCCGCAATGGAGGAGGACTTCCTCCCCAATGCAGACCCCAAGGTAACAATCGCGCGCGCCTTCTTCGGGGAGAAGCGCCAGGAGCTGAACGGCCTCTCCTATGATGACCTCATCCGCATCCCGGGCATAGGGCCCAGGACCGCCCAGAAGCTTTCAGAAGCGAAGGAGCCGCTAAGGACCTGCACCCAATTGAAGAAGCACGGCGTTAACCTCCGCCGCGCCCTCCCCTTCATAAAAGTGAACGGCCACGCGCAGACGACGCTCGCCGGCTTCAACTAGTCCCTGAGCGTAATCCCGTACCATACGACCAGCCCTGCAATTATGAACGCGCCGGCCCTCCCAAGGAAAACATACGCATAATCTATTTCCGCAATCATGCCCGCAAGGGAAACCGAAACCAGCACCCCAAGGGAGTGCGCGTACCCGAACACAGAAATGTCCCTGCCTACGTTTTCCTCCTTTGGTATTACCGATGCGAGCTTTGTCCCGGCAAGGTTCATGAGCGGAAAGGTGAAGTTCTCCAGCGCAATGAATGCGAAGAACAGCCAGAAGTCCCCCAGAAACGCCGCCGCCCCGAGCCAGCACGCCCCGTTTATCAGCCCTCCGTACAGGTAGCTCTGCCTCATTCCGAGCCGGTCAACAAACTTGCCGGTGAAATAAGATGCAATCCCCCACAGGCTGAACGTCGCGGCAATGAAAAGCCCTATCTGCGCAGGGGAGAACAGGTACCTCTCCGCAAGGAAGATGTAAAGCACATATGAATATACCGCGCTGGTCCCTATCCCGTTCATGAATGACGCAAGCGCGTGTACCTTCCCGTTCCTGCTCTTAAGCACCTCAAGCGAAAAGTGGTGTGTTTCCCTCCGCCTCCCCACCTCATTGAACAGCAGGGTAACGGCTACCCCCAGCAGCGCAACCACGATTACCGCAATGAACAGGAACGTGAACCCGAACCGCTCAATAACCTCGCCCGCAAGCAGCTGCACCAGCGCAAAGGAAAGCGCGAAAACCCCCAGGTACTTCCCAAAATAGAGCGCCCTCTCGTTCTTCTTCGATATGTCGCTCATGCGTGAAAGCAGCGCGTTCCACAGCCCCGCACTCGCAAAATTCCCAAGAGACTTCCCGGCAATGAATGCATATGCCCCGCCCACCCCGGCTATTATCGCTGTCGCAGCCACGGTAAGCAGGTTGTATAAGGCAATCAGCGGCTTTCTCCCGAATTTGTCGCTCAGCGCCCCCAGCCCTATCCCCAGCAGCCCGGAGATGAGCACCGCCGCGCCGAAAATCCATCCTATGGATGCGATTGAATATCCCTGTGCATCAAGGAAAAGCGGCAAAGCCAGCGAGAGCGCCCCCATCATTGAGCCGTATATGGCTGCAAGTAAGAGAGTCTTTTTCATCTCCATTGCAAAATCCTTGCCTTGAAAGGTTTTTAATGCTGAAATGCCATCCTGCACCCATGAAAAGGAAGGCAATAATCCTCGGGGCGGCGGGCCGGGACTTCCATAACTTCAACACCTTCTTCCGGGGCAACGAGCAATACGAAGTGGTATGCTTCACCGCGGCCCAGATCCCCGGCATAGCGGAAAGAACTTACCCTGCATCGCTCGCAGGCGCCCAGTACCCCGCGGGAATCCCAATCCACCCGGAAGAAGACCTCGAAAAGATAATAGAGGAAAACAAGATTGATGCCGCGGCCTTCTCCTATTCCGATGTTTCCTATGCCCACCTGATGCACACCGCCTCAAGGGCAATGGCCGCCGGCGCATCCTTCCTTCTCCTCGGCCCCAACGACACAATGATAAAGAGCAGCAAGAAAGTGCTCGCAGTGTGCGCCACGCGCACGGGCGCAGGCAAGAGCCCGCTCTCCAAGCTCCTCACGAAAACCTTCGGCAAGAAGCTCGCGGTAATCCGCCACCCCATGCCCTACGGCGATTTGGAAAAGCAGGCAGTGCAGAAATTCGAAAAGCTGGAAGACCTTGATAAGCATGAATGCACAATAGAAGAAAGAGAGGAATACGAAGGCCACATAAAGAACGGCGCAGCCCTCTTCGCGGGCGTAGATTATCAGAAAATACTCACGGGGGCGGAAAAGGAAGCGGACTTCATCCTCTGGGACGGGGGCAACAACGACTTTCCATTCTATCGGCCGGACCTCATGATTACGGTTGCCGATGCCCTGCGCGCAGGCCATGGAATGGAATACTATCCGGGAGAAGTGAACTTTCGCATGGCAGATATAATACTAATAAGCAAGCACTCTCAGAACCCCGAAGGCGCAAAAGAAATTGAGGAAAATGCAAAGCAGGCAAACCCCAAGGCAAAAGTGTTCAAGGCCGACCTCGAGCTGGCAATCGACGCAGACATCGGGGGGAAGAAGGTAATAGTGGTGGAAGACGGCCCAACAGTAACCCACGGCGGCATGGACTACGGAGCCGGCTACCTGGTTGCGGAGCGCGAAGGCGCGGAAATCATCGACCCGAAGCCCCATGCAAAAGGCAGCATCCTGCAAACCTACGCTAAATATCCGCACATGAAAAACATCCTCCCCGCAATGGGCTACGGCGAAAAGCAGATGAAGGAGCTGGAAGAGACAATCAATTCCTCCGAAGCGGAAATGGTGGTCACCGGAACGCCCATAGACCTCTCCCTCTCAATAAGCACGGAAAAGCCCATTGCCCACGTGAAATACGCGTACAAAGAAAGCGAGGTCGCTCCCCTGCTGGAAGAGGTCCGCAGCAGGTTAGGCATATAAGCGTTTCCTGCAATCCATAGCCAATGGAAGACTGGCTCGTCCCCATTGCCGCAGGTTTCCTGCTTTCCCTCATCCACATCATAGGGCCGAGGTTCGAGAAATTCGCCAGCGGCAGGCATGTGCAGATCACAAGCCTGAGCGCGGGGCTGTTCCTCTCCTACATTTTCCTGGAATCCCTTGAAACGATGTTCCAGGCGCACGTTGCGCTCGGCAAAACCGTGCTCCTTGCCCTCTTCCTCGGCTTCATTTCCTACCATGCCCTGAGCAAATACCTCTACCAGCACGTGAAGGACAAGAGCAAGAGGGAAAAGGAGCTTGACGAACTGCAGTTCGCGGGCACGGTGCTGGATTCGGTATTCGCAGGGTTTGCCCTCGCAATACTCCTTGACATAAGCCGCCCCCTCTACTTCGCATTAATCCCCTTCGCCCTCCACACGTTCTCCGCAACCCTTGCCTATGAGGCGCACCACAGGCGCTTTAGCACCCCCGCGCCCATCAGGCTCCTCTCCCATTTCGCGCCGCTCCTCGGGGCAATAATCGCGCAGCTCCTCCTTTTCGAAACTGGTGCATTCTACCTGCTATTGGCATTCGTGACCGGCGCGGTGCTCTACATCGCAATCAGGCACATGCTCCCGAGGGGGAGCCGCGGGGACCTCGGGTATTTCCTTGCAGGCGCCGCAATCGGGATAATCCTTCTCTTCAGTACCTGAGCGACTCGACCGCAGGGATGACCGAAGCGTTCCTCGCAGGTATCAGCCCCGCAACAGCCCCCACGCCCGCAGCAAAAAGAAGCGCGAATACAATTGCCCCCGGGGTAATTATATAAGGCACGCCAAAATTCCCCGCGAGCACCATCGCCCCTATCCCCAGGAGGAGCCCCAGGATGCCCCCTGCAAGCCCGATTATTGCGCTCTCCACAATGAACAGAAGCAGTATCTCCCTCTCTCTCGCCCCTATTGATTTCATCACCCCTATCTCCCTTGTCCTCTCAAGCACGTTCATGAACATGGTATTGGAGATCCCGATGCCCCCGACGATGGCAGAAACCAGTGAAATCGCGAACAGGAAGGCGGTGAGAAGGCCGATTACCTGCCCCACCATGTCGTTAAGCATTGTGGGCGTAATCACGCTGAAGTCAGCATCCTCCACGGTGGTGCGGTGTGCGTCCGCAAGCTTTTGCTCTATGTCCTCCCCGGCCGCATCCACGTCAAACCCTTCCCGTATCGTCACCATGAAGCCGAAGACCTCGCCCTCCGCAAGCTGCTCGGAGAAAACTTCCACCCCCTGCTCGTAAGGTATGTAAATTGCCGAATCGTCCTGCGCGGAAAGCGAAGTGCCGATTTTCTTAAGCACCCCCACCACGCGGTAGGTCTCGTTCTTTACCTTCAGCTTGCTGTTCACCTTGAGCGGGTCGTCAAACAGCTCGTTTGCCGCGTCATTCGCAAGCACGACCACCTTCTTTTCCCCGGCCTGGAAATACCGGCCGCTCTCAATCTCCAAATAATCGGAATACACTTCAAAAATCCCTTCGTCCACCCCGTAAACAAACCCCCCTATTTCCTCGTCCCTGAATCCCAGGCTCGCCTGCCCGTAGTTCATCCTCACCACTTTGTCCACCGCGGGCACCCGCTTGATGTACTCAATATCCGATTCGTAGAGCTTGCCGGTGGTTTTACCCGTCCCGAATGAGGCTGCGGAGGAGGTAAACCCCTCGTCCATCGCAACCGGGTAAACCACTATCATGTCCGAGCCGAATGCCTCCATCTGGCTTTCTATATCCACTTTCACCCCGTCGCCTATGCCCATGAGCGTGACTATCGTTGCAATCCCGATGATGACGCCTATGATGGTAAGCCATGAGCGGAGCCCGCGCATCCGGATGTTCTGCAGGCTGTAAGCCACCATGTCGGAGAACTTCATCATTCATACCTCAGCGCATTCATCGCGGGCACCTTTGCCCCCTGCCTCGCCGGGAAGGTCCCGGCTACCAGCCCAACGCCCATCGCAACAATGAACGACACTGCGACCATGAGCAGGGAAACCTGGGTATGCAGCCCCACGAGCGGGAGGAGCGAAAGCACGCCGATGCCGACCAGCACGCCGCTCACCCCGCCTGCCAGCCCTATCATCGCCGCCTCCACCATGAACAGCTGCTCTATCTGCCTGCTGTTGGCGCCTATCGCCTTCAGCACGCCTATCTCCTTTGTCCTTTCCATCACGCTCATGAACATGGTATTGGAGATCCCTATTCCTCCGACAACCAGCGCAATCCCGGAAACCGCCCCCAGGAAAAGCGTAAGCATCCCGATTATGGAGTCAATCTGCTCCGTGATATACTGCGCAGTGACGACCCCGAAGTCCTTGTCGTCCAGCGGCACCTTGTGCGCGGCCGCGAGGACCCATTCAATATCCTCGGCGACCTCCTCCACATCGTATTCGTCCGCGGATTTCACCCTTATGGAGTTAAGCTCGCGCGGGGCGAGCTGGCTGCCGGCGAGGTCCCTGCCATCCTGGTAGCTCACGAATATGAAATCGTCCACTGGCGCGAATGACGCCCCGCTCTCCGCAAGTATGCCGACTATGCGGTATTTCTCCCCCCTAAACTCCAGCACGCTGTTTACGCGCACTTCCTCGTCGAATGAATCCATGGCGATGCTGTGCCCGATGACTGCCACGTGCCTGTCCCCGTTTTCCAGCCAGCGCCCCTCTTCCACCTCAAGGCTTCCTATGGTATATTGAAAAGTGTCCGGGTCTATCCCGTATACGGAACTGGTTATCGAGTCCTTTCGGTACTTAATGTCAACGAGCCCGCGGACCATCCTGGACACGTATTCCACGCCGTCCACGGATGCGACCTTGTCCGCGTCCTTCTCGAAAAGCTTCCCCGCAGTCGACAGGAAAGCGGTGCTCGCGCCCCCGCTGGTGCCCATCGGGGTGATGATTATGGTCTGGGCGCCGAACAGGTCAAGCTCGCCTATTATGCTTGCCCTGAGCCCATCCGCCAGCCCCACCAGCACTATCACCGCGGCTATGCCGGCCACTATGCCCAGCACTGTAAGCCACGTGCGCAGCCTCCTGTGCGTCAGGTTCCTCCAGGAATACCTGAGCATGTCCTGCGTCTTCATTTCTTTTTCCTCATCCTGAAGTACCAGTACAGCACTGCCACCACTATGATGAGGAGGGCGAACATCTCAATGCCGGAACCGCCGTCCGAAGCCATTGGCGCGACCAGCACGGTAAGCTGCTGGCTGTCAGTCACCCACCTTCCGGACGCGTCCTTGTACTTCACGTTCACGTCTATCGGGTAGGTCCCCGCTTCCGTTGCAGTCACCTTTACCTTGTACTGCACCGAACTGAAATCGTCGGTGTTCAGCCCGCCGATGTACTGCTCCGGCTGTATGGTGAGCAGCTCCATCGCATCGCTGGAAACGTCAACCGTGACGCCCTCAATGTTGTAGGAGCCCAGGTTGGAAACAGTCACCGAAAGCGTGTGCTCCATCCCGGGGTAAAGAGGGGTGGGCTTTGCCTCAAGGTAGACGCCGACCTCCGAGTCCGAAGTGACCTCGATGGGCACGGTAATCGTCCCGAGGCGGTCCTCGCCGCTCTCAACCCATTCGATAACAACCTCCACGTTGTTCGTGCCGGGCGTGAGGTCCGCGACCACGGGCACGAAAACCTGCCTGCTATCGCCCTGCCCCAGGTCGCCCACGCGCACCTCGTTCATGCCGCGCAGCCTGACCTCGTCCCCTGAAAAATGGAACGTGATGTCCTCCACGCCCTTCCCCTCGTTGCTGATGGTGAAGGTGATGGTCTCGTACTGGCCGGTAACTATCGGGCTCTCCTGGCTGAAGACAAAGTTCCCCTCAGTCTTCTTCACGGTGACGGGTATTTCCTTGGTTTCAGTGTATTCGTTCCCGATTTCATCCTGGTAAACCAATGTTATCTCAAGCTTTGATGCGCCTTCGCTCGCTCCCCTCGCATCTATTGTCGCCTCAGCGCCAACAGAATCCGCCACATCCCCGACAATGAGCTGGTCGACGTTCGTGAACCCGAAGTCGCCGCCCAGGCTGAGCTTCACCTTCTTTGCCGGCCCTCCGGCATTCGTAATAGTGAACGTTTCCGGAGTTATGTCTTCGATATTGTCCTGGCTCAGGGAGATGCTCAGCACCGGCTTCTCCACCACCTCCACGGGTATGGTGGCAATCTTCTCCACCGTCTCGGTCTTGGTCTTGAAGTTTCCGCTCGTTTCGCTGTAATACTCTATTTCCGAAATGCCCCTTGCCTGTATGTTTACGGTATATATCCTGCTGGGTATCCCCTCCCCTGCTTGGAAGGGCACGGAGAGTATCGTGGAAGACCCTGCCTCAAGGTCCCCCACGGAGAATACCCTGTTTATCCCAAGCTGCGTGGCCGAAGAAACGGTGATGCTCACCGTGTCCACCGCACCCGTAGCCGAGGGGTTGGAAATGGTCAGCGTAATCACGCCGTAATCCCCGGGCTCGACCGTTTCCGGGGAAACCGAATAATCCGAAATCGAAAGCCCTGCAAATACACACCCAACTGCCAGAAGCGCCAGAAGCGCATTCAACATCTTCATCCCATTCATCTCCTTTTCCTGTGGTTTTCCTCTTTCTTGTAAAGCATCCCGTCCCTTATCCTTATCGTCCTCTGCGCGCGCCTTGCAATATCCACGTCGTGCGTGACCGCCACGATGGTCTTCCCCGCCTTGTGCAGCTCATCGAATATCCTCTCCACCTCGTCCCCGGTCTTCGTGTCCAGGTTTCCGGTCGGCTCGTCAGCAAGTATGAGCTCGGGGTCGTTCGCAAGCGCCCTGCCTATCGCAACCCTCTGCCTTTGCCCGCCGCTCAGCTCGCTGGGCAGGTGGCCAAGCCGGTCACCCATCCCGAGGTCCCTGAGCACCTTCTCGGCCTTTGCCTCCCTTTTCCCCCTGTCCACGCCCGCAATCATCAGCGGCAGCGCCACGTTCTCAAGCGCGGTGAGCGAAGGCACCAGGTTGAAAACCTGGAAAACGAACCCGATTTTCTTCCCCCTGAGCCCCGCCCTCCTGTCCTCGCTCATCTCCGAAGCGTCAATGCCGTCTATGAATACCTTCCCCTCGGTGGGCACGTCCAGCAGGCCCATCATGTGCAGCAGCGTGCTCTTCCCGCTGCCGCTGGGGCCGAGCACGGAAATGTAATCATTCTGGTATACCTGCATGGAGAAGTCCCTGAGCGCGTGCACTTTCGAGCCCCCCATGGCATATGTCTTCCATACGCCCTCCAGCTTCAGCACTTCCTTCTTTGCCATCTCATTTCACCATGTACCTGAAAAATTCCCCTTTCACTCCGCTTCCGAACCATGCCCTGGATGCCTCCAGGAGCTTCCTGCCCTTCTCGGTGATTTTGTATTCCTTGCTCATCCTCTTGTCGCCTTTTATGCTTTTGCCGGCTACGAGCTCCGCCTCTTCGAGGTCCCTGAGCCACGGGTAGACCCGCCCGGGGGTGGCGACGTACAGGTGCTCCTCATTCAGCAGCTTGATTATCGCATAACCGTGCATCGGCTTCTTCCTTAGCATGAACAGCACGAACAGCTTCCCGAGGCCCTTCATCATCATCTTCCCGGGGTCCCTTTGGCCTTCGGGCATCTTGAGCTTCAGCATCATTTCATGCAGTTTTTCCATCGTGATATCTATTTTCGGATATATTTAAAAATCTAACTATATCTATTTTTTGATATATACAAAAAAATATTCATTTGCCCAACCTTTAATAATCTTTTCCGGGAATTAAGCGCAACCGGCTAGTTAGGTGAAAATACATGTACAAGCGAGACGAAATCGGACCGGAGTATGTGATAGAAGTATACGACCAGAATACCGGCATGAAGGGCATAACCGTGATAGACAACACTGCCCTCGGCCTAGGGAAAGGCGGGATACGCTTCGTCCCGGACATCACCACCGAAGAGGTGATGGGCCTTGCGCGCGCAATGACCTGGAAGAACGCCCTCGCGGGCCTTCCCTTCGGCGGCGCGAAGAGCGGCATAATGGGCGATCCCAAAAGCCCGCACAAGGAGGCCTTTGTCCGCGCTTTCGCGCAAAAAATAAAGCAGTACATGCCAGGCCTATACATCGCGGGCCCGGACATGAACATGACCGAGGTTGAAATGGGCCAGATGGCGGAGGAGCTCGGCAACCCGGGGGTGGCCACGGGCAAGCCCGCCTCAATGGGCGGCCTCCCGCACGAGCTCGGCTCAACCGGCTACGGAGTCGCCCTCGCAACCAAAGTCGCAATCGAGCACCAGGGCAAGCCCCTCGAAGGCATGACTGTTGCAATCGAGGGCTTCGGCAACGTGGGCACCTTCACGATGAAGTTCCTGACCGAATGGGGCGCGAAGGTGGTTGCGGTTTCGGATTCCAAGGGCACGATTTACGACGAGGCCGGCCTCGACTATGAAGAGCTGTTCAAGACAAAGCAGGAAAAGCGCACAGTCACCGCGCACGGCAAGGGCAAGGTGCTCGATGGCAAGGACCTGTTCACCCTGCCCGTAGACATCCTGGTGCCCGGCGCCCGCCCGGACGTAATCACAATGGGCAACGTGAACGGCGTGAAGGCAAAGTACGTTCCCGAAGCGGCCAACATCCCCATGACCTACGAGGTTGAGAAGGTGCTCATGGGCAAGGGCGTGCTCATAATCCCCGACTTCCTCGCGAACGCGGGCGGCGTAATCAGCTCCTACTGCGAGACCGAGGGCTGGGACGAGAAGAAGATGTTCGAAGTGGTCACCGAGAAGATCACCCACAACACCAAGCTCATGATGGAGCGCCTCGGGGAGGACAACGACTCCCGCGCGGCCGCGATGGGCATTGCGCGCGAGCGCGTCGAAGAAGCGATGAGGGGGAAGGGCTGGAAGGGCTGACGCCTAACAAAAACCCTTACCTTTATATACTATATACACCCTTAGTAAATCCGAAAAGCGCATTCTATGCTTTAATTGGTGAAAAAATGACCAAGGAACAGAAGAAAGAGGGCGCCAAGGTTGATGCAAATGCGATGCCGTACCTATTGCTGGTCGCCGGCTTCGTAATCGGCCTTATCGTCGCATATGCAGTGTTCCCGCCGGCCGCAGCGCCCGCGGGCGAGGGGGCGGAAGCGCCCGCCGGTGGCGAAGGGGCGCAGCAGCCTGCGTTCACGGTCAATGAGGCGAAAATCAGCGAGCTCGGGCAGGCAATTGCCGACTCGTACTACCTCCAGACCGGAACCGAGACCGCCGCCACGTTCGTCGGCTATGAGGACAATGGCTACTACGCAACCCTCAATTACGAAGTTGACGGAGAGGTAATGCCGATTTATGTCACATATGATTACCAGTACATGCTCGGCAGCATGATGGAGCTTGATGCGGTTATAGAGCAGATAAACGCCGCGAAAGCGCAGGCCGAGATGCAGCAGCAGGCGGCGGAAGTTGGCTACCCGCAAACCGAGAGCCCCACCGTAATGCTGTTCGTGATGAGCTACTGCCCCTACGGCAACCTTGCCGAGGACGCGATGGAGCCGGTCGTTGATGCGCTCGGCGACACCTTCACGGTGAAGCCAATCTACATAATCTACGACGAATCCATCAACCCAGGCTACAACGCGGAGAACACCGACTACTGCATCGCGGATGAGAATGAGACCTACTGCTCGATGCACGGCATGCCCGAGCTTGACCAAGGCGTGCGCGAGCTGGTCATCTACGACCTCTACGGCCAGGGCGCCTGGTCCGACTACGTGAAGGCGGCGAACGCCCAGTGCGACCTCAGCACAATCGAGACCTGCTGGAAGGCCGTTGCGGAGGCCCAGAACCTCAGCGTTGAGGACATCCAAGCGGGCTTTGATGAGAGGCAGTTCGAAATTCTCGCGGAGCAGAAGGAACTCACCTTCACTTACCAGAAGTTCGGCTCCCCCAGCATCGTAATCAACGGCGTTGACTACTCCGGGCAGAGGACGGCCGAGACCTTCAGGGACGCAATCTGCGATGCGTACGTGGAAGAGCCGGATGGCTGCACCGTGGACCTTTCCGGTGCCACCACGGCCACCACTACCACTGCCGGCTCCTGCGGCTGAGCCCTTCCTTTTCCTAATTTTCTTTTTGTTTCTTTTTCCCCAGCCCCAAGCATATTTAAGCATTTCTGCACACTTCCCTCCTCATGCACAACCGCAGGCTACAGATTGCAGCTGGCTCCAGGGCTACGCAGCCCCACCGCCGCCCCGGGGGCAAGCCCCATGGTAGGGAGGATTCCGAAAGGGGTGCCAGGTGGCTCCGTGCTTTTGCCGCGCCACCATTCATCCCTGCGACGCTGGTTAAGTCAGTGGACCTCAAGAAGGAGATGCAGAAGCCCGCGAAGCGCAAATCATACTCAAAGGGGGAATCTTCATTATCTGCAGGGGAAAACGAAGGCATTGCAGCGGAATGCGGGCGGGAAAGTGCACGCGCCCCAGGCCATGACCCGTCAACCCTCATCGCCGCGCTCGGCTTGGCGTATTTCGCCTCCCATGCCATGGCCAAGTTTGTTTCAGACAAATTCGATGAATCGAAGGGGATGCGCGCAGGGATGCTTGCCGCCCCGCTGGTTGCGGCTCCGCTCCTGCTCCCCGAAGATGCACAGGCAGGGCCAAAGGACGTGCAGGGATATGCCGCAAAGGCGGAGCAGTTGCCAAAGCTCGACATGGATGATGCGCCCCTGGCAGCCGCTGCCACTGCATTCATCATAGTATCAATAGTCCTCCTCGCGAAGGAAGGCAGCCCGAAGCTCGGGCGCGGAAGCAGGGACAAGTTCTGAAGGTGCGCACATTAGGGACTAGGCAAGGCAGGCAAGGCGGAAATCCGCCTGATTTTTATTTTCTTCTCCCCCAATTCCCCCAATAACGGTGATAAAAATAGAAACATATTACATCACTACTGCAATCCCTTACGTCAATGCGGCGCCGCACATAGGCCACGCGCTGGAGTTCGTGCAGACCGACGCGCTCGCCCGCTACCAGCGCCTCTTGGGAAAGGACGTCGCATTGGTAACCGGCTCAGATGAAAACAGCCTCAAGAACGTGCACGCAGCTGAAAAGCTCGGCATCACCACCGCAGAGCTCTGCAAAAACAATGCCGCGGCATTCAGGAAGCTCGCGGACGAAATCGGCCTCTCCTACACCTCCTTCCAGTACACTTCCGACAAGGAAAAGCACTCCCCGGGCGTGCACCGCTTCTGGGAGCTGTGCAACAGGTCCGGGGACATCTACAAGAAGAAATACCGCGGCCTCTACTGCGTGGGCTGCGAGTCCTTCTACGAAGAGAGCGAGCTCCCCGAAGGCGTATGCCCCGAGCACAAGACAAAGCCCGAAATAGTTGAGGAGGAAAACTACTTCTTCAAGCTCTCAAAATACGCAAAAAAATTGGAAGAACTAATAGAGAGCGACGAGCTACTCATTCTCCCGGAATCAAGAAAAAACGAGATGCTCAGCTTCATCAGGGGCGGCCTGAACGACTTCAGCATCTCCCGCTCAGTGGAGCGGGCAAAGGGCTGGGGCATCCCGGTCCCGGGGGACCCGTCCCAGATAATGTACGTGTGGTTCGATGCGCTGGACACTTACCTTACCGGAATCGGCTACGGCACAAACGAAGAAGAGTTCAGCAAATACTGGCCTGCAAACGTGCACGTAATCGGGAAAGGAATATTGCGCTTCCACGCAATCTATTGGCCCGCAATGCTCCTCTCAGCAGGCCTCAAGCTCCCAAAGACGATATTCGTCCATGGCTACATTACGGTGGAAGGCCAGAAGATGAGCAAGTCCCTGGGCAACATAGTGGACCCGCTCAAGCTCATTGAAAAGTACGGCGCGGATGAGGTGCGCTACTGCCTGCTCAGCGAAGCCCCGACTTTCGATGACGGCGACTTCTCCGAAAAGGCCCTCATAGAAAAGAACAACAACGAGCTCCTTGCAAACCTCGGCAACCTCGTGAACAGGGCAATGGTCTTCACGGGCAAGAATTTTGGGGGGAAAGTCCCGGAGCAGGGCGCCCCTACGGAAGAAGACAAGAAATTCCTTGAAGGGCAGGGGGAAACAATCTCAAAAATCAAATCAAAATCGGACGCCCTTGAGATAAGGGACGCCCTGCAGTTCACAATGGCATTTGCAAAGAACGCAAACAAGTATTTCCAGGACACCGCCCCGTGGGTGCTCATAAAAGAGGACAAGGCGCGCGCAGGCACGGTGCTCAGCACAATCCTCTCCCAGGCAAAAGACCTCAGCATACTTATCGAGCCATACCTCCCAAGCAAGAGCGAAGGCATTTCCCGGCAGCTAAACCTCAATTTGGAAGAAAGGAAATGGGAAAACCTCGGGAAGCCGCTCCCCGCGGGTCACCAGCTCGGTGAGCCGAAGGTGCTTTTCAAAAAGCTTGAATAGGAAAAAAAGGGGGGGTTGGCCGGGGAGCCCGCGCAATGCAGGCCGCCCCGGCCGGAGGGAGCGTAAATCAGGTTCTAAGCGCTGAACAACATCAAAAACTTCAGAATTTTCCCCTACTTCACCAGCACTCCGTTAACAGAGCCATCCTGCCCAACGCGGTTGGTCACGCGGACCTTGCCCGCCTCGGTGTTCAGGATTGCGCCCTTGGTGATTATGTTCTGCCTCGCGTAGTGGGGGTTGTGCGATTCCACAACTCCTATGATTTTCACTTTCTTCGCCTTGCCTTCCGCCATGACGTTCACGTAGGCCGCTTTCTTGAGCTTCTCGCGGACCTTTCCGCCGCGGCCCCTCTTCTTCACACGGACATCCTTGTCCGCGACCTTGGTGGCAGTAAAGGTGCCGCCCATGTGCGCGAGCTTCTTGTCCCTGCCCTTGCGCCTGCGGCCCCCGGTTCCCGAGGATACCTTTTTCTTTCTCGGTTCGTGATACTGATCCATAATTTTCACCGCAAAAAACGGTAAAGGTTTTATTCCTAACATAGTTTTATAATGCTATGCTCGCCTTCCCCGCATCTTCGGCCCTCCCGCTGAAAGAGGCGCTCGAAAAGCTTGGAAAGAAGCCCGTGCTGCTGCTTGACGCGTCCAAAGTGCGCTCTGAAGAGGAGCTTCTGCTCGCAGCCCGCCTCGCCAAAAAGTCAACCGAAGAAAAGCGCGCAATTTCCAGGTCCCGCACGGTAGAGTTCCTGCTATGGCTCTCAGGCAAAACGGACATACGGAGCGCCTTCTCCTCATTCGGCGCAAAAAGCCCGAAGCACATGCTCGTTGTCTCTTTCGGCCCAGGCAAAAAAGAGCTGGTTTCCCTGCTCCGGCTGAAGCCGGGGAAAAAGAAGCTCAAAAAAGATGCGGTCATGGAAAGAATAGAGGAAATATCGCTTTCCCGGGCCTAGGGCTCTTCCTTTTTTTTCTTCTCCACGCCAAGGCGCTGATACAGGATATCCGCATCAATTGGCAGGTCAATCCCGAGCAGCTTGTGTATGAACATGAACATCTCCACGACCTTTTCATTGTCCATGGAGGTGAGCTCGGCCATCTGCTTAAGGTTCAGCTCCTTCCCTATGAGCTGGTACAGCATCACCCCGTCGCGCCCGTACTTCTTGTAGACCGAATACCCGTCCTCCCCGTATTTTGCGCGTATCTGGTCCCTGCTCATGGGCTTCAGCTCAACCGCCTGCACTTTCTTCAGCAGGTCAATCAGGGTGTATACAAAATACAGGGGCACACCGGATTTGTAGGCAATGTCGACAACGTCGTTCTTCCCGTCCATCAGCTCGTACGCCTCGACGCCCTTCTTGCCCAGCTTCACCATTATCTTTGCCTTGAGCTGTATTTCCGAAAAGATGTTTGCCTTGACTTTTGAAGGCACGTCCACGCCATGGCCCTCAAGCTTGGAAATGGGCTGCTCCAGCTTCGACTCCTCTTCCACGAGCGGTGCGAACAGCGACCTTTTCTCCTCGGTAACCGCGCCCCTCTTCTTCTCCGGGTGCTCAAGGCGGATGATGCCCTCCTTCTCCATGAAGTCCAGCATCTCTATGAGTTCGCTCTCGGTGATTCCAGTCTCCTCCATTATCTCTTCCGCGGTGCGCTGCCCGTCAATAAGGTTGTAGACCTTTATCCCGACGTTCCCATACTTCTTCTGTATCATCAGCTCTGAAGGCGTGAGCTCCCCGCTTTCCTCCTCTTCCTCAGGCTCTTCCTCTTCCACTTCCTCGGGAACCTCCTCCTCTTCCTCCTCAACCGAAACTTCTTCCGGCTCCCCTTCCTCAGGCGCCTCTTTTTCTGCAGCTTCTTCAGCGGGCCCCTCTTCCTTTGGCGCCTCCTCCCCAGCCGGCTCTTCTTCTTCCGGAGCTTCTTCGGCCTCCTCCGCGGCAGGCGCCTCCTCTTCCCCAGGCTTCTCTTCCTCGGGCTCCTCCTCCGGCTTCTTCCTGCCAAGTTCCTGCCCCTCCTCGCCTATGGGCACTATCAGCCCCTTCCTCTTCGGCTTTTTCGGGGCTTCCGGAATCTCTTCGGGCCCGGGCGCCTCCTCCTCAGGAGCCTCTTCTTCCTCCGGCTTCTCCTCAAGCGGCTCTTCCGCAGGCTCCCCCTCTTCCTCGGGGGGCCTGGGGGCCGGGAGCCTCCCCTTCGCTTCCGGAGCCTTGGGGGGCGCAGCCTTCTCATCACCCTCGTACTCCGCCATGCCGCCGTCGCGCATGAAATCCAGTATCTCGTTGATTCGCGCCTTCGCAAGCCCGGTCTTCTCCGCAATCGCAGAAACAGTAGTGCCTTTCTTGAAAACCGCCTTGTAAACCCTGAGCCCGTCCTTCCCGAATTTCTTCAGCATGCGGTTCTGGTTCTTGAACTTCTGCAAAGAGCCTTCTTCCATTTTTTTTACCGTTTTTTCCGAATTGCCGCCTGCCATTAGCTCCCCGCCGTGTCTTCTCACTTATTCTTTTCCAAAATCTTTATTAAGCATACCTTTAACATATACGCCATGGAGTTCGATGAGCTGCTCATCAGTACAGGAGTGGATGCGCTAATTCGCCTTCTGAAGGAAAAGAAGCGCATCGAAATCGGGATGGCGTCGAAACTCCTCAACATCCCGCAGGGAACGCTCGAGGACTGGGTATCCGTCCTGGAAGACCAGGGCATCATAAAAGTTGAATACCGGCTCACCGATGTCTACCTTGTCTGGGCCGCGGCAACCCCCGAAGAGATAAAGGAGGAGAAAAAGCAGTTCAAGGCAAAGAAGGAGGTTGTCGAAAAGGAGCTCAAGCTCCTCGACAGGACGCAGAAGGTGGGGAAGGAGGAGCTCGACAAGCAGGCCGAGGCGGTCACCCGCCTGTACGCCCATTTTGAGGACTCGTTCAAGAAGCTGGAAATCCTTTCCGAGCAGCTCAGGAACATACAGGAAATGCGTGCGGACATCGCGCAGAGCTCCCTGAAAAAAATCTCCGACACCACTGAAAAGGTGAAGGACATCAACGACTCGGTCACCCTGCTCGAGGCCGAGCTCGGCGAATACCGGAAGATGTTCGGGAAGACCGACGTCCTGGAGAAGATGGAAAACGTTTCCGAGATGAAGGGCCGCGTTGACGCCCTCGACAAAAAAGTGAAGGAAGTGCTGAAAAAGGCGGAGCCGGTGCTAAAGGGGGGCAAGGCGAAGCCGGGCGTGGAAGTGGGCTCGCTATCCAAGGATTTCGAAAAGCTCGCGGGCGAATTCACGAAAATGAAGGCGGAGTCCGCCGCCCTCAAGGCAACCATTGGCGATTTCAAGAAGAACGCGGAGGTGCTCGCTACCGCGCAGGACCTCGTGACCGAAGTGAACAGGCGCGCGACGACCCTGCGCACAAAGGTGGACTCCGCATACTCGAAGCTCCAGTCCCTGAAGGCCGAAATCCCGGACATGGAGAAGCACCTCCAGGACGACATGGAGCTGATGGAGCATTACGAGGACGCGATATCGGTCGCAAAGGAAATCTCGGACAAGATACCCACAACCGCGGAGCTGGAGTCCAAGCTTTCCGAAATAGAAAAGTCCGAGCGCATGCTTGATTCCGACTTCAGGAAATTCGAGGCCGCGATTTCCGGGGTTTCGGGCAGCACGCTGGAGCTCGGCGACCTCATCTCGGAGCTCTCCACGCTCAAGGAAGAGGTTGACGACCTCAGGAAGCAGATGAGCGAGAGCGCGGGCGAGATATTCGACACGCTTGAGGAGGAAAAGGCAACATACACCACGTTCCAGAAGATAAAGGCAAAATCCAAGCTGTCCCTGGATGGCTACCTGTCCCAGCTTGAGAAGATAAAGGGCGAGATACGCTCCCTGCTGGACAGGCTTTCCGCACTGGAGGCGGAAACAACGCAGAAGATAGACTCCCTCTCCAGGGAGCTGGAGAGCGACAGCACTAAGAAGGCAATCGTGCTGCTCGAGGAGCTCATGCGCAAGCGCGACGAGCTGAAGCGGATACGCGAGATAATCGGCGACCTCAACGCCCGCGCCACGCGCGTGCAGAAGAACATACGGCTGCTCTCCCGAGAGGCGGAGCTCATACACCTGCGCGAGCCAGAGGGCCCCCCCCCGGGTGCGGCGCCCGCAGCCCCCGCGGAGAAGGGCGGGCTTCCGGAAGGCGTCCCCGTCCCCGAGGGCAGGGCAAGCAGGGTAAAACTCACGTCAACAGAGCAAAAGGACTTCGAGAGAAAGAGGGCGGAGCTGAAGGATTTGATTAAAAAGTTATGGGATATAGAATAGAATGGGTCTGGTGAGCTGATGGCCGAAAAGAAATCCGGAAAAAATTCTTCGAAGAAGGAAGAAAGCATGGAAGAAAGGAAGAGCAAGCTTATGTCTGAATTTGAGGACGAGCCCGAGGACGCCGGGGAGGCCCTTGAGGCCGTCGAGGGGCAGCCCGAAGTCTACGACCCCATGAAGAGGGGCAAGGAGAAGGTGCTGGAATCATATTCCTTCCTCAGCGAGAACATCCCGGTGGAAGTCTCCATCGTGCAGAAGGACGATTTCGTCCCCTACTACACCGTCTCAATCCCCGGGATTGCCGGAGGGACCAAGCTGCTACTTGAAACCAAGCTCCGCGGCGAGCTCATCACGCGCGTGAAGCTGGACATCACCGATATCCTCGACCCGAAAAAGGCGCCGGTAGTGAAGAAGAAATTCGAGGATGCGGCAATGCAGGTGCTGCAGGCCAACTTCCCGCAGCTTACCGAAGAGAAGATGAAAATCCTCGCATCCTACCTCGTGCAGGGCACCCTTGGCCTTGGCGAGCTGGAGACGCCGCTCCACGATGAATACCTCGAGGAAATCGTTGTCAACAACGCAAAGGACCCGGTATGGATATACCACAAGAGGTATGGCTGGTGCAAGACCAACATACGCATGAAGGACGAGGAGCAGATATACGACTACTCTTCGCTCGTCGCGAGGAAAGTCGGCAGGCAGATAAACATACTGTCCCCCACCCTCGATGCGCATCTCGCCTCCGGCGACCGTGTAAATGCGACGCTCTCGCCCGTTTCCTCGTTCGGGAACACCCTCACAATCAGGAAGTTCTCCAAGAACCCGTGGACCATCACCAACCTCATCCGCACCGAGTCCATCACGCCCGATGTCGCGGCGCTCATCTGGACCTGCGTGCAGAACGAGCTCTCGCTCGTAATCTCAGGCGGCACCGGTTCGGGCAAGACGTCTTTCCTGAACGCGCTCTCCGGGCTCATCCCGGCAAGCCAGCGCATCGTTTCAATTGAAGACACGAGGGAGCTCACCCTTCCGTCCTTCCTGCACTGGGTGCCCATGGTCACCCGCGAGGCGAACCCCGAGGGCAAGGGCGAGATAACGATGCTTGACCTCATGGTGAATGCCCTGAGGCAGAGGCCGGACAGGATAATCGTCGGTGAAATAAGGAGGCAGCGTGAGGCTGAAATCCTGTTCGAGGCAATGCACACCGGCCACGCAGTATATGCAACCCTGCACGCGGACAACACGGAAGAGACAATCTCGAGGCTCACCAACCCGCCCCTCAACATCCCGGAGGAAATGCTCGACGCCCTTTCAGGAGTTATCGTGCAGTACAGGCACAGGCGCCTCAACATCCGGCGCACGCTGGAGTTCTCCGAGATGCTCAAGCGCGGCGAGTTCAACACAATCTACCGGTGGGACTCCAAGACCGACAAGACCAACAAGGTTGGCAACCTCGACCGCATCGCGGACCTGCTCAACCTCTATTCCGGCATGACGCCCAAGGAAATAGATGCAGACGTCAGGGAAAAGGTGGGAGTGCTCAACTGGATGGTCGACCACGGCTACGAAGCTGTGAATGAGGTCGGCGCCCTGGTTTCCCACTACTACGCGAACCCGGAAGAAGTGCTTGAATCGGTAAAGAAGAATGAGAAGTGGACTTTCTGAGGAGAGCTGATGGATTTCCGCGAGGCGCAGGAGGAAGTCGCCAAGGTCGAGTCAAAATCCCTTGGTTACGAGACCCCCAGCGGCCCTGCACCCCAGAAGCTCAGGCAGGCGCTGACCGTTTCGCCCCCTTCAATTACGCAGATGTCTTACCTTGAGGCGCTGGCAGGATACAACCGCATAGAGAAGGTGATAGGCGCTTCCCGCTTTGAGGAGCTCCTGCTGCCAGAGGGCGAAAAGCCCGCGGAGGAGATGCCCGCTCCGGAAGCGATGCCTGCCCCCGAGGAGGCAAAGCCCCCAGAAAAGAAAGAGCTCCCCAAGCCGGAAAAGGAAATCCCGGCCCCGGAGAAAGAGGAAAAAGAAGCAATCCCCAAGAAGGAAGAAGCACCCGTTCCCCGGAAAAGGGAAGAGCCGGAATTCGAGGAAATTCCGGAAGAAGAGGAGCCCGCAATGCCGGCAGTCCCCCCGAAGGCCCCGGAAGTGAAGAAAGAGCTCCCTGTCGAATTCGAGGAAATTGAGGAGGAGGCGGAAAAGCCAAAAGAGGCGAAGCCGGAGTTTGAGATAGAATTCGAAAAGCCGGGCGGGGAAACCGCCGCCCCTCCTGCAGCGCCCCCGCCGCCCCCGCCTTCGGAGGAGAAAGCCGAAACAAGGCCCATCGAGCCCAAGCCGTCGCCGGGCGTTGCGTTTCCCCCGGTTGAAATCCCAATCCCGCCCGAGCTTTCAGCTTCCCCGGAGGAAGCCGCGGCGAAAACAATGGGGCGCCTCAGGGCGCAGTATGGCGCGAAGAAGGGCAGGAGGCCCGCCGCCGCGGACAAGACCGAAGTGAAGAAGCGCATGCTCGAGCTCACCCGCGAGCTTTTCAAGGAAAAATCCGTGGGCAGGAGGGAAGAGCTGAAGAAGGAAATCGTTTCGCTCAAGAACATGCTTTCCGCGCCCGGAGGCGGCAGGGCCAAGAAGGCCGACTTTGCAGGCATACTTGAAAAGGAGCAGGAATATGAGCTCTCCGAGGCGAAGAAGGGCATCGAAAATGCATACCAGTCCTCGCTTGTCCCCCTCAAGTCCACGCTCGCAGAGCAGGTTGCCCTCGGGAAGGCGGAGCAGGCATACCCCCAGTTTTCCCAGCGCTTGGGCGAGCTTAAAGGCCAGCTGCAGGCGCTCACCCAGTCCTACCAAAGCTACCTGCTGAAGAAGCACTCCGCGGAGCTGGAAGCGCTCGTGCCCGAATCAAAGTCTGCGAAGCTCAGGAAGCGCCTCTCCTCCATCCAGGCCGATTATGCGGAAGCCTTTTCCGGGATGGGGGAAGCGCTCGACAGCCAGATGGCCTCCCTGCTCGCGAAGCAGGAGGCGCTCGGGAAGGGCAGGCTGGACGAGAAGACGCGCAAGGTTATGGAGATTTCCGAGAAAACCGACGAGGAACTGCTCATCGCGCTGCAGAAGGAAGACCCGCGCATGTACGCAAAATACTCGCGCGGCGAGCTCTCCCGCCTGGAAGCGCTCTCAAATGCGCGCCGCACGCTGGCGAAAAAGGCCGGGCTGCCGGCATCTGTCATTAATAAATATTTTGGTGGTAAAAACAAATAGGAGATGGTGAAAAATGGCCGAGAAAAAGAAAGTCTCTCCGGTTGCCGTTCCAGTAAGGTC
Source organism: Microcaldota archaeon (assembly GCA_964552755.1). Lineage (GTDB taxonomy): Archaea > Micrarchaeota > Micrarchaeia > Anstonellales > Bilamarchaeaceae > CAZKHX01. The sequence goes on from CAZKHX010000002.1 coordinate 117,857, forward strand.
AAGGAGGAAGGCGGCAAAGCCGGTCCGTTTCATTTCGGAAAAGCTGTTCCCCTACTTCCCTGACCTGAAGAAGAAGCTGGTTGTCGGGGACATCCAGCAGACTTCCGAGGACTTCCTCGACAAGGTCGTGGTCTCGTCCATCTTCACCGCAATCGCGCTCACAATCGTGACGTTTGTGTTCTTCAATATGCTGTTCATCAACATGATGTTCCTCATCCCCCTGTTCTTCCTGTACCTGCTCCTTTCCTTCGGGTATTTCATGATGTACCCCTCGGTCAGGGTGCTGAAGCGCAGGAGGGACATCGACTACGAGCTCGTGTTCGCGGGCAGGCATCTCCTGATTGCGCTCAAGTCGGGCATGCCCCTCTTCGATGCCCTCGTGGGCGTGTCCCGCGGTTATGGGGCGGTTTCCGAGGAATTCAACAAGATAGTTGAGAAGGTCACGCTCGGCGTGCCGATGTCGCAGGCGATGCGCGAGGTAATCCAGACTTCGCCTTCCCCGGACTTCAACCGCGTAATCCTCCAGATTGCCAACTCGCTCTCCTCAGGAGCAGATGTCGCAGAGGCGCTCGAGGTGATACTCAACCAGATATTCCGCGAGCAGATCATCGCGCTGAAGGCATACGGCCAGAAGCTCAACCCGCTGGTGATGTTCTACATGATTTTTGGCATCATCTTCCCCTCGCTGGGGATGGCGTTCGCGATAATCCTGTTCTCGCTGCTCGGCGCAGGCAGGTTCGGCATGTCCGGCTCCCTGCTCGTGCTGGCGTTCATACTGATAGCAGTAGTGCAGTTCCTGTTCCTCTCCATGGTGGAGAGCTCCAGGCCGAGGTACGCGATATGAGGGATTGAAATGGGAGTGCTCATGGGATTTTATGAAACGGTCGGCAGGCTTCTGTCAAGGGAAAGGATAAGGAGCACGGAAAGGACGCTCAGGAATGCGGGCATTACCGCCCCTGCGGAAAGCTTCGTAGGCTTCCTGCTGGTAGTGAACATCCTGCTCACCCTCGTTGTGTTCTTCCTTGGGCTCCACTACCAGGTGCTGCCTTCGTTCCTGCTCTCGGTGCTCGGCCCCACGGTCTTCCTGCCGGAATGGGCCAACATAATCTTCACATTCGTGCTTGCTCTGGCGGCGGTGTTCCTTGCGAGCGCCACCCTCGTGTGGGTGCTGCTCCTGCTCCAGATTGAGGCGCGGAGGATGGCCGTCGAGGCCGTGCTCCCCGACTTCCTCGGCCTCATGTCCGGGAATGTCCGCTCCGGAATGACGATAGACCAGGCGATGTGGTACGCCGCAAAGCCGGAGTTCGGCATCCTCTCAATCGAAATCAGGAATGTAATCAAGAGCGCATTCTCCGGAGAGCCCTTTGAGAAGGCGCTTGACCGCCTTTCCGCGCGCTTCAACTCGAAGATACTGCGCAGGACCATCCTGCTCATCAAGCAGGCGATGGCCACGGGAGGCGAAGTCGCGGAAATCCTAGAGATTACTGCGGAGGACGCAAGGGAAGTGGCAATCCAGAAGAAGGACATCTCCTCAACGCTCCTCATCTACATCATCTTCCTCATATTCGCGGCTGCGGTGGGGACTCCGTTCCTGTTCGCGGTCTCGAACAAGCTCATAGGCGTGCTGTTCGTGGCATTCTCATATATGCCCGCGGGCGCGCCGGTGGAGGGGAATGTGCCCTACACGTTCTTCGTGCAGCCCAGCGCTCCGCTGATCACCACGGAGGAGTTCTTCTGGTTCAGCGTCGCGACGCTCTTCCTCACCTGCCTCATCTCCTCGCTACTGCTCGGAGTGATACAGGCAGGCTCGAAGATGCAGGGGCTGAAGTACTTCCCCTTCATGCTGGTGCTGGCGTACATCATCTATTTCGTGGTGTCGTCCGTGCTGGAGAGTTACTTTGCGTCAATGCTCATATGAGGTGTAAAACATGAAGACCATGAAAGGACAGGCGGCCATGGAATACCTGATGACCTACGGGTGGGCTCTGCTCGCGATAGTCATTGTTATCGCAGCACTTATCTACCTCAACCCATTCAGGGCTCCTGAGATCTGCCTTTTCCAGCAGCAAGGATTTAGTTGCAGCGAGCCGAACCCCCAGCTGTATGTTGATACCCATGGGGACCTGAACATGAACGTCCGCGTATGGAACAGGCTCGGACAGACCGTGGAGATTGACAGCGTGATGTGCACCAGCTCTCCGTCTTCCGACATTTCCTACAGCGACGCGACTTCGCACGATGAGACGGTGTTCACCGGCTCCTCAACCGTTGTCGAGGGCCTCGAGTGCGTTGACAGCGAAGGCGACGTCATCGAGATGAGTCCGAACCAGGAATTCAGGGGCAGGCTCATCGTGTGGTATAACTACGCGGATGACATCGACAAGTCAATCAAGCACCAGGCACAGGCGAACGTCATTTCGCTGGTTGTAGAGGAAACCACTTAGGTTCCCTTTGCGAGCATGGCCCGGGCCTTCCCGGGCCGCCTGTCTTTTCTTTTATGTTGTGCCCGCTTTCCGCGGGCTCCGATTTCTTAAAATCAGGTTCCAATCATCTTCGCCTTGTTCATCTCGTTGAGCACTATGTCCATGAGCTCCGTGCCGACTACGTGGCACAGCCCTCCGCTCATGCATGCCATCTCGTCAAACCTGGAGACGGTGTCCTTCCTCACGCCCCTCCCCGAGATAAGCAGCGGCGTAGGGTGCCCGGAATGGCTCCTCCTCTCCACGGGCGTCGAATGGTCTCCCGTTATGACAAATACTGCCTCCTCTTCCATGAGCTTCGAAACGAGCAGCTCATCCACTTTCTCGATTATTTCCTTCTTCCCGCCAAAGTTCCCGTCGTGGGAGAAATTGTCCGTCGCCTTCACGTGCACGAACACATAATCATGGTCCTTGAGCGCCGCTGCCGCCGCATCCGCCTTTGCCTTGAGGTTGGTCTTCTTGTCGCCCGTGGCCCCCTCGACCTCAAGCACGTCCATGCCCACGTACTTCGCGACGCCCTTATACAGCGCGCCCCCGCCAACGCAAGCTGCGCTTATCCTGTACCTGTCTTCCATCGAGGGCACAACTGCATAGGCCCCGGCGCCCCGTGCAATAATCGCGTTCGCAGGCACCCTGCTCCCCCTTGTTTCGCCCGCGCCCTCCAGCTTCTTCATCGCGGACTTGGTGAACTTGTTCAGCACGTCTGCGGTTTTCTTGTTCTTTGCACCGGGCGCAAGCGGCTTGGAAACCCCGAGCGGCCCGAGCACGTGCGGGTCCGTCCCCGAAACCTCCGCGCCAAGCCCTTTCCCGCGGAAAAGCAGCACCCCGCGGTGCTCTACCGTATTCATGAACTGCACGGTCACCCCGTCAATCCTGCTCTTCTCCACGTACCTTGCGAGCTTCCGAGAGGTTGCGGTGGGCAGCCTGCCCGCCCGCCTGTCAATAATCTTCCCGCCTTTCACAGAGGCAAAATTCGCCCTGAAGGCAATGTCCCCGGGCTTCAGTTCAATACCCGCGCCCAGCGCCTCAAGCGGCCCCCTGCCAGGGTAATACTCCCTGTAGTCATACCCGAATATGTTCAAATGCGAAGTGTCGCTCCCCGGTATTACCCCGCGCGCAATGGAAGAGTACAGCCCCGCCTGCCCCTGCCCCGCAAGCTCGTCCATGTTCGGCTTGCTTGCGGCGGAGAGCGGCGTCTGGCCTTTTGCATTGGGCAAATCGCCCAGCCCGTCCATAATGAGAACAATTGCCTTCATGCTCCGCAATTTGCAGGGATTAGTTATAAATGTTCCGCATGCCGCTTTTGTCTTAGTCATACTCCGGGCAAAAGCAGCAGCGCAAAACCCTTAGGTCCACTTCGCCTTCCTAGCGGCTCGCTATTCCGGCGCATATGGTAAAAACCTGCACTAACAACCTGGAGAAAACAAAATGAGAGGAAAGGCCTAGCCTTTCCACAATCCGTGCACGTTGCAGTATTCCCGCGCAGTGACGTTCTCTGCTTTTATCTCAAATTCCGCCTCGGGCAGCTCTCCCGGCTTAAGGAACTTCCTGTAGGCCTTCCCGTCCGCAATCACCTGCACCCATTCTATGTAATGCGCCTCTTCCATGGGATGCGGCACCGAGCCGACCTTCACCGTCACGCCCGTTTCCGTCTTCTCGATTACGGGCACATGCTTCTCGTCCCCTTCCTCCTCGGTTTTCTCCGCCTGAAGCTCCATGGGCTGGCCGCAGCACACGAGCTCCCCTTTCCCCGCGTGCAGCACTTCAACAATGTTGCCGCAAACGTTGCACTTGTATATCTGCAGTTTCTCGGTCATCTTATTCCCCCAGGGAATCAAGTATGTCCTCGAACCTCTGCTCGTGGTCCATCTCCTCCTCCATGATGTGGAGCATGAGCTGGTAGGTCACCGCGTCCTTGCCCGCGGTCATCTTCATTATCTTGTTGTACACCCGGATTGCGCAGCCCTCGCCTTTTATCGCGTCCTTGAGCACCTTCGGCACCTCTTCAGTGGGGATCTCGTACCCGCAGTTGGTCTTCTCAAGGTATTCTTTCGGGTCCACGATGGGCTTCCCGCCGAGCTTCGTTATCCTGTCAATGAGCTCATCCGCATGCTCCAGCTCTTCCTTCGCAATTGCCTCAAGCTCGCCCACGACCTTGGGGAACATCCTCCCCTTCACAATCTTTGCGGCATTGGTGTACTGAAGGTATGCAAGCCACTCATCACACAGCGCCTTGTTCAGCTCCGTAACGAGCTCTTCCACATTCAAATCCGCTATTTCCTGTGCTGTTTTTCCCATTTGAATCACCTAGAATATTGCATCAACTATTGTACCTATAGCTTTAAAAATCTATGTTTGAATAATATTACTATATGGTTCGAATATCAAACCTAAACCTTCTGAAAATATTGCAAAAAAACTCGCGCACCCCGGCAGTCGAAATCGCCCATCGGCTTGGAGTGAGCGAGACTGCGGTGCGCAAGCGCCTGCGCAAGCTGGAGGAGGACGGCACCATCCGCGGCTATACCGTGGATGCCGACCCCAGGAAAATCGGCTATGAGGTAGACGCGCTGATAGGGATAGATGCAAAGCCGGAGGCCCTCCTGGAAGTTGCGGAGAAAGTCGGCAAGATGAAGGAAGTGATGAGCCTCCACTCTTCGAGCGGGGACCACATGCTCATGATGGAATGCTGGTTCAGGGACTCGAAGGAGCTCACCCGCTTCACGAAGAAATTGAAGAAAATAAAAGGGGTTACTCGCATCTGCCCGGCGGTGATGCTGGAAAAGCTGAAGTAAGCTAATTCTCCACAAGCACCTTCCCGAACATCTCGCCGTTTGTCCCGCAATGGTAGTCGTATTCCCCGCTTTCTTTGAAAGTAACCGAATACGTGTCCCCCATGTCGAGGCTGCCGCTCTGGAAGAGCCCGCCTTCCTCAAGCCCCTTCTGCGGGTCGCTCACAATGCTGCATGGCTCGTCATCCTCGTTTATCCACACAACTGTAGTCCCCGGCTCCACGGTGAGCACCTCGGGCCAGAACTGGGAATGCCTTACGTAGATGGGCGCGTCCTCCGGCCCCAGCACATTCCCAGGGGATTCCTCAACTGCGGCCCCCGCGCCCCCGCCTCCGGAATCAGAACTGCCGGAACCTCCATCCCCGGAGCCGCCGGCCCCCGAAGCGCCATCCCCTGCACCTCCGGATGCCGCATTTCCCCCTTCCATCGCGCAGCCGCCCAGCAGGAGCAGCCAAAGCGCCAATACAGCCAATATTTTCATAGTATCACGCAAGCGTAATCTCAATCCTCTCCTTCCCCGCGCCTATGTTCTTCCTCTTCAATTTTATCTTACCTATCTCCTTCGCGTCCCGCGGGTGCGTTCCCCCGCACGGGCACCTGAATCCCCCGCACTCCCACCACCTCCTCATCGGGTCCGCATCATCCGCATGGGTCCTGATGGGATGGGATTCGGAAACAAACGCATTCGCCTCTTCCTCAATCCCCGGAAGGAGCGGTCCAATTGACTCGGGGTATTCGTAGTCAATCCTCGCCTTTTCCTCGGTAACATTGGACCCGATCAATTTCCTGGTAGACAGCCTCTTCTCGGCAATGAACCATACAATGTGCGCGGCGGAGTGCAGCCTCATTATCCTCCCCCTCTTCCCCCAGTCTACCTCAACTTCAACCTCGTCCCCTGCACCGAATTCCGGCTCACGTTCCAATGTATATGCTATTGTTTCCCCCTTCTTCTCCGCCCTCTCCACCGGGATGCCGCCGATGCTCCCCGAATCAGACTGCTGCCCCCCGGAAAACGCAAAGAAGCAGGTACTTTCCAGCTCAACCCCCTTCCCATCGACCTTTTTCACTTTCGCCCTGCAGCTCTTCATGTAAGGGTCTTCCCAGAAAAGCCTCCTCATGCAAATCAATTGAAGTGAAAACCTTTTTATGCGCAACTGCTTTATCCTAGCGGTGCAGACATGGTCTACGGCGGATACGGCTATTACGACCCAAAATACAGGCCGAAAGAGGACACGGATTTCGTGGTGCTCTTCTGGGCAAAGGGCTCCATGCCCATAGAGAAGATCGCGGAAGCGATTGCCGCGGAAAGCAGCGTCGGCTCCTGGACCAAGCTCCAGACAATGAACGACTTCGTCTGGAAGCACTACCGCGCCCGCGTGTTCCGCATAGACAAGGTGACGAAGAACAGCGGCTTCATGCGCATCGCCTACCCCCTCGAGCATTTCGACGCCAAGAACGTGATGCAGTTCCAGGCCTCGGTGCTCGGCAACATATTCGGCCTGAAGGAACTGGAAGAGCTCTACGTTTTCGACATCTCCTTCCCCTCCAAATACCAGAAGCAGTTCAGGGGCCCCTATGCGGGCGTGGAAGGCATAAGGAAGCTCGCGGGCACGCAGAAGTCCCGGCGCCCCCACGTAGGCACCATAGTGAAGCCGAAAGTCGGCCTCGCCCCGAAGGAATGGGCCAATGTCGCATACGAATCCTTCGCAGGCGGCCTCGACCTGGTAAAGGACGATGAGAACCTCGTCGACCAGGATTTCTGCAGGTGGAAGGACCGCCTGCACGAAACCGTGAAGGCAATCGAAAAGGCAGAAGGCGAAACCGGCCAGCGCCACCTCTATTCCTGCAACATAACCGACCGATTCTACCGCATGGTCGAGCGCCTTGAATACCTCCGGGAGCTTGGCCTCCAGAAAAACATACTGGTAATGCTTGACGTATACGTAATGGGCATGAGCGCCCTGCAGGACGTGCTCTCCCTCACCCGCCAGTACAAATTCGCAACCCACGGCCACCGCGCGGGCTTTGCCGCCGCAAACCGCGGCAGCTTCGGGGTGAATTTCCAGATATATGAAAAGTTCTACCGCCTCCTCGGAATAGACCAGATGCACATTGGCACCGGAGTGGGCAAGATGGAGGGCACCGCCCTCATGATACGCCGCCTCCGCGACATTGCGGAAGAGCAGGGCCTGAAAGAGAAGATGTACTTTGGCTCCCTCGAAATGCAGTTCGGGAAGCACATCAGCCCGATGCTCGCGATTGCCTCCGGCGGCGTGGATGCCGGCAAGGTGGACGCATTGGTTGCCCTGCAGGGCAAAGATGTAAACATCCAGGCGGGCGCCGGCGTGCACGGCCACCCCGGGGGCACCCGCAGGGGTGCGATGTCCATGCGCCAGGCGGTTGATGCTGTGATGGAAGGCGTTCCCGCGCCGAAGTACGCGAAGGCGCACCCCGAGCTTGCGCAGGCGCTGAAGCAGTGGGGCTACTTCAACCCCTCAAAGATAAAGGCGGAACTTGCCTACGAGAAGAAGAACGCGAAAAAGCTCACTGCGGCCGCGCTGAAGAAGGGCAGGAAAGGCACTCTTTAGGCGCTTAAATACACTTTTAAACAGTTTCAAACAGTAGTATTTAGGGGATAAGCAAATGAAAGTCCACTATAATGCAGGAAAGGGGAACGGGAGCGAATCAAAATCTGCAGGCAGGAAATCAGCTGTTGCACTTGTTTTCGCATCTGCCGCGCTTTTGCTAAGCGGGACCTCGGTTGCGGTGAACTGGGACCGCGTAAAGGCCACGTGTGGGAAGGCACATTCCGCGCTTGTCGGCACGCAGGCGCCTAATCCGGAAGCAAAGGAGGAGGCTCCGGCCAAATCCATGTCAGCGCCCATTTCTCCGCCCGAAGCCAAGGGAGGGGGCGCGCTGGAACAGACAAATGAGGAATGGATTGAGGAGCACTTCGGGAAAAAGCAGGCACCTGAGGGGCAGAAGCCGCCAACAATAAAAATTATCAAGCAACCGGCAGCTGAAGCCGGGCCACTCAGGATAGAGCCATGGCAGCTTCCGGATTACCATGGCAAAAAGGCGAAAAAGAAGCCCAATGCCGGAGGCAGTGGTTCAGAAGGTTATGGCAGCTCTTCCGGGGAAGGGGGCTTCGTACCCCCGCCCACCGCAGTTGCAGGGAGCACCGGGAAGTCCGGCTCCGCGTCCACACCGAAAAAAGCCCCCGCAACTTCCGCAGAGGAGCTCCCCGAGGGCTTCACGCCGCCGCCTACTGCGGTGGCGGGCAAGTAGCTATCTCTTTTTCTTCTCCGTTTCCAGCGGGTTGTACTCGTCCGGAGTCTTGTAGGCGTAAAGCACGAGGTGCGTGTTCGTCCTATATACCCATTTGTTGTCCTCTATCCGCCTCAGCAGCGCGCTCAGCCCGTCCCTGTCCTTCACGTACGCCACTACGATTACGTCGTAATCCCCGGTGCACGCATACACTGCCTGCACCTCCGGGATTTCCCAAAGCTCCTTCAGCTGGGGAAGGTCCCCAACCCTGCCCTTATTGACGCGCACCATGACGACCACGTGCAGGTCGTACCCCAGCTTCTTGTAGTCCGCCGCGGCCATGTACTTCTTTATCACCCCGCCTTTCTCCATTTTCTTTATCCTCTGCATCAGGGTGTTGGTGTGCACCTTCAGCTTCTTCGCAAGCTCCCTGTGCGGGATTTTCGCATCCTTTATCAGGTTAAATAATATATCTTTATCCAATTTATCGAGCTCTTTCATGTGTTTTCACCTATAAATATTCTAATTATATGTGTTAAACCACACCTTTTTTAAATATTGCTGTGCACAATACATAGCGGGGTAAACATGGTTTCAGCAAGGCCAGGGGTTGTAATCGGGGAAAAGGGAAGAAGGAACGGCGCGCAGTTCAGGGGCAGGATAAGGGATGCCTCGCGCGAAGCGGAGATAAGGCAGCTCAGGGGCTTCCTTGCGGAAATGCAGCAGAACCTTGCCGCTGCCCAGAAGCGGCTTGACGCGCTGCTGGGGGCGGGGCATGAGCGGATTACCGTGACTTTCATAGAAAACGACCTCCCTCTGGCCGCGCTGCCCATGGAAACGGGCGGCATGCCGTTCAGCCCGAAGGCGCTGCCTGCGAGGGGAACCCCGGAGCGCATTGAAGAAACCGGGCGCACAGTTGAACCGAAGCGCATTGAGGAACTCAAATGTGCGGCGGAACCAGTGCACGCGGAGGAAGCCGCTCACACCGCAGAGAATGCGCCGTATGAAAAATGGCTGTGGTCCTGGGCGCTCATAAAGAAAATCGCAAGGCGCGCGGAGGGGCAGGATTTCTCCAGCGAGAGGGTGGAGGACTTCGCCAGGAACGTCGTGCTCAACGAATCCGACCTCGACATGCTGGAGATGAGGATGCACGCGGAAAGCGACTGGAAGGCATTGGGCGCTTTCCTGGAGAGCCTTTATGATTTTGCGGAGATGGAGGCAATCCCCGCAGTTGCCCTGCCTGCGCTCAGGGGCGCGATAAGGGAATGCAGGCACATCAACCTGAAGATAGACGGGATAGATTTCGATATATACGCGCTCAATGCGGCGATGGCCGTTGCGAAGATGGTGATGGCCGGCGAGGTGGACATCGGGGATACCCGGATAGATGCGGACGGGCAGTACCTTTCCGAATGGATTGCAAGGGCAAGCGGAGCGGCCATCCCGGAAACCATGGAAATCGGCTTTGGTGCGGAAGACGCTCCGGTAAGGGTTGGCAGAGGCAGGTTTGCAAGGGCCGCGGCAATCGGCGCAAGCGTGCTGGGGCTGGCCGCTGCGTCCTTCGCGGGATGGATGCTCCTGAGGCCGGTGCCCGGGAGCGATGCCGAAATGCCAAATGGGCAGAATGCCGCCGTTTCCGCAGAGCCTTCTGTTGTTGCATCCGCTGCGGGAACATCGCCCTCTGCAGCGGCGCAGCAGCCTGAAGCAAAATCGAAGGCAGCGGAAGAAGTGCCGGGGAAAGCCGATGCTGCCCCTGAAGGAACCAGCGCGCCTGCGGAAAAACCCGGTAAAAAAGCGAAAGCAGCGCATAGTGCTCACAAGGGAAAAGGGCCGGGCGAAAAGCCGGTTCCGCACCCGCACAAAAAGAAAGCCGGGCACAATCAGGCCCTGCAGGCAAAGCCCGCAGGGATAGATTTGGACGAGTGGTGATGTTTATGAAAGGCAATTCAAGGACTATTGGGGTTGGGAAGGGGATGCAGGGAATCGGGGCTGCTGCGCCCGCGGAGCGGACATTCGGGAAGCGCATGCTTGAGGGGCCGCTTTCGCTTGCATGGAAACTGCCCGCAGCGGCACTTGGCGCATACCTGCTAATTGCGAGCCCGGCAGTGCGCAACGCCGCTGAGAATCTCTTCGGCCCAAGGCCGGCCGCTGCGGCGGAATCGGACTTCTACGGGTTCGACCTGAGTGAAACCCCTGGCCTAGGAATGGCATATGCGGAAGTGGGGGACAAGGAAAAGGCGAAGAAGATAGCGAACAAGCTGCTCAAGAAAGCGAAAGGCGATGATTTCATAGACGGTGCGGCGGAAATCTTCATGAAGCTGGGCGACAGGCAGGGCATAAAGGCATGCATCTCCCTGCTGGAAAAGGATGCAGTTTATTCCGAAGCCGGCGAGCAGCATCTGGCGGCCCGGCTGTACAAGTCTCTGCACGGCCTTTCTTCAGGGGACGAAAGGGAAAAATACAGGGAAAAAGCGCTCGAGGCGCTGGATGGCGCTCCACAGGGCCCGGAGTCCGCCCTCCTCTACCTTGAGCTGGGCGAACGCGAAAGGGCAAAGGCGGCGATGGATGCCGCAGAGCAGGAGATAACCAAGCATTTCGACCTCAAGGGCAAGTACATAATGCCCGGAGAGCAGGAGTTCTTTGAAAACGCCCTACGGGCCTACCTGGAGCTTGGGGATGCGGAGAAAGTGGCTATGCTCGTCAAATATGCAAAGGCAAAGGACCGCTTTACCCCCGGCGCATCAGTGGGCATTTTAACCTCCGTCGGCCTCTATGATGATGCACTATGGATTGTGGAAAATGCCGAGAAAAACGGAGAATCCCTGGGCGTCATGGGCGAAGAGCTAAAAGCCGTCCTTTACGCACGCAAGGCGGCCAGCATGGGCTGCTACGTAATCTGGGGCGAGGGCGGCTCGGTAAAGGTGTTCGTGCCGGAAGAGCTGGCAGAAAATGAAGAGCTCAGGCAGATGCTCAAGCTCGATTCTATAGAACGAAGCAGGGAGCTGGCAAAATGGCTTGAAAAGAGGGGCAGCCCCGGAACGGCCGAATCGAAAGACGCAAAGCAAGCCTTACAGTATATCGAAAAAGCAATGGAGATTGCACACCAGATGGACTGGAAATACCCATCTGCGCTCGTATATTATGAGCTGGGCATGGAAAACGCAATGAATGAGGTCCTCGACGCCCTTGAAATCGGGGGGGAGTTCAATGAAGCAGCGGACATAGCGCTGCTTCTCGGAGACAAGGAACGCGCCTCCAAGAACCTTGATAAGGCAATATGGCGCGAGAGCCTCCCGGGCTGGAGCCCGTATATTGGCATGGGCATGGACTATGCCACAAAAGTGGAATATGCGGAGGCATTTGCAAAAATGGGGAAGAAGGGCGAGAAATGGGCGAGGCAGATATCCGAAGGGCTTCTCTGGGACGATGAGCCGGAGACCTCCGCGCAGGCTCTCCTCGCCGCCAGGGACCAAAAAGGCATGGAATCCGTCCTCGAATGGAACAAAGCCGTGGACGCACTGGATTCGGCCACGGTCGCGGAGCTGGAATGCTCGCTCTGGGAACTTTCAGGTAATGAGGCGCTCCGCAACGATGCAATGCACTCCGCCGAATGGCAGGCGGAAGAATCAAGCCTGTACATAAACGCCCTCTTTATTGACATCTCGGACGGCAAAAAGCCTTCCGATGGGAGGATGCACGAGATATTCACCCGGGAGTATTCGAAAGCAGTCCGTGCGGTCAACGTGCTCATTAAGCTGGGCGAGACAGAAAAGGCAAGGAAGGCGTACGAGAGCACTTTCTGGTGGTCAGAGGGTTTCAAAGAAAGTGAAGATGTGCACATTGAGGTTCCCGCGGAGCTTGCATATGAGCTGACCAAAGTGGAGCACCTCCTGGGCGGGGGGTTCGAAAAGGGTCCGCTTTACGATTTCCTGGTGGCCGGAAACTTCCATATGCAGTTCAAGGGGGCGGCGTTCGAAGGGGAATATGGGCTTGCGGAGCAATATTCGCAGTATCTCAGCCCAAAGGACCCCGAGGCGATGTTCTCCCTTGCAAATTTCTACATCCAGCGGCCCAAGGAAGGGGAAGCGGAAAAAGCCGCAGACCTTGAAAAGGCATACCAGGTTGCAAAGGGGATTGAGGACTACGACGACATGCTGGCAGGGATTGCCTATGCGCTGCTGGGGAAAACCGGTGATGCCATGAGGTGCATAAACTCCATGAAGGAAGATGGCGGGGCTTACGATTTTGCCTATGAAATCTCCCGGGTCTACCTTGCGCTTGGAATTAAAGACAAGGCCCGGGAGAGCCTTGTCAGGGGCTGGAGGTACGAAAACGGCTATTATGACAAGGATTCCGAAGATGGCTGCCTGGAAACAAAAGGCTGGGCCGGGCCGGTCACAGAGTGCCCCGGTGAAATGGGCGGCTATGCCGATTAGCCGCGCCTTCCCGCCATCGGCAACACCCCCCACCAACCTTTTTTAACATGACACCCTAATACTATCAATCCTATGGGGGAGAAGGACTTATCCTCTTTGGTGGGGGTATTCGATGAATTCTTCAATTCCGTTTACAAGGAGAGGGTTTCAGATGTCGCGCTCTCCTATCCCCGGATAAGGAGCGTGGAGGTGGACTACAACGACCTGGAGCGCTTCGACCCGGGCGTGGCGGATGCCCTGCTCAACGACCCGGATGATGTGCTCGAGGCCGCAAGGCAGGCAGTCGCAAACATGAAGCTCCAGCTCCCGGAGGGCACCGGCGATTTCAAGCCCAACGTGCGCTTCCACGCCCTCCCGGGCTCCGAGGTGATGATTGAGCGGCTCAGCTCAAAATCCCTCAATGAGCTCGTATCTTTCAAGGCAGTCATCACCAAGCGGACCGATGTGATGCACAAGGTGAAGCTGGCATTTTACCGATGCCAGGCCTGCGGGGCAACCTACCGCGTGCCCGTGGAGCGCAATTTCAAGGAGCCCAAGAAGTGCGAGGCATGCCAGAAGTTCGCTCTCGTTCCCGAAGAGGAAAAATCCACGTTCATAGACATGCAGCGCGCGGAGGTGCAGGACATGCTCGAGAAGGTGAGCGGCGGCGCCCCGGCGGCAAAGATAGACCTCTGGATGGAAGATGACCTGGTGAACCGCATAAATCCCGGAGAGAATGTTGAAATAGTGGGGGTGCTCAGGATAAAGGTCCCGTTCAAGCAGAGGCAGAAGAAGGAATTCGTTTACGGCCGCTATGTGGAGGTGCTCCACCTCAAGTCCCTGAAGCGCGATTTCGAGGAGATAGAAATCAGCAAGGAGGACAGGAGGAGGATACTCGAGCTTTCGCAGGACCCGGAGCTTGAGAAGAAAATCTTCTCTTCCATAGCCCCTGCAATCTACGGCTACGATGAGGTGAAGAAGGCCCTTGCGCTCCAGCTTTTTGGGGGCACGAAAGGCAAGGTGATGAAGGGAGACGCGCCCGTGCGCGACGACATCCACATTCTCCTGATCGGCGACCCGGGCATCGCCAAGACGAGGTTCCTGCAATCGACCACCACAATCGCGCCCAAGAGCATCTACGTGAGCGGCAAGAGCGTCAGCGGGGTCGGCCTTACCGCATCCGCGGAAAAGGATGAGCTGGGCGATGGCGGATGGACGCTGAAAGCCGGGGCATTGGTGCTGAGCTCGGGCGGCATGTGCGCAATAGACGAATTCGACAAGATTGACGAGGAAGACCGCGCCTCCCTCCACGAAGTGATGGAATCCCAGAGCGTTTCCCTTGCAAAGGCGGGCATAGTGGCAAAGTTCAAGGCAAAGACCGCAATTGTCGCGGCCGCGAACCCCCGCCACGGCCGCTTCAACCAGACCAAGAACCTCGCGGACCAGTTCGACGTCCCCCCGTCACTGCTTTCAAGGTTCGACCTCCTGTTCCCCATCACGGACGTGCTGGACGAGGAGAAGGATTCACGCCTTGCGGAGCACATACTCACTTCCCATTACGATGCTGCACGCGGGATAGGCTCCCCCGTGGAAGAGGATACGATAGACCGCACCTTCCTGCGCAAGTATATCGCATACGCGCGCCGCTATATCCACCCGGTCCTCAGCGAGGGCGCAAAGGCAAAGATAAAGGATTTCTACGTTGAGCTCAGGAGGATGGGCAAGAGCTCCGGCTCGGTCCCGATCACGCCCAGGTACCTCGAGGGGCTCGTGCGCCTTGCGGAAGCGAACGCAAAGCTCCGCCTAAGCGAGGAAGTGACCGAGCGCGACGCCGACGTCTCAATCGGCCTCCTGAACTATGTCCTCTCAAAGGTGATGACCGACCGGGAAACAGGCAAGCTTGACGTTGACATAATCGCCGCCGGCAAGCCGCGCTCCTACTTTGACAAGATAGAGGCCATAGTAGGAATAATCAAGGAGAAGACAAGGGATACCGAGGCAGTGGAGATAGACCAGGTGATTACCGAAGCAGAATCCGCGGGGGTCGACGCGCCGCTCGCAAAAAGGATAATACGCGAACTGCTCAGCAAAGGGGAGATTTACGAAAAGGAGCCCGGCTGGATAGGGCCGGTGAACAGGTAGCCCGATGCACATCCTCGCCAAAATACTCATATTATTCGTAGCAGCGCAGCTGCTTGGGGCGTACACAGGCGTATTCATAATACAGGATGCACCCGCGAACCCGATAGTGCAGGACATGATTGCGCAGGAGCCCGCCCCCTCTTTCCCCGCATTCCTCTTTTACATACTAATCGGGGTTGCGGTATTCCTCATGCTGATCCGGCTCAGGATAGGAATACTGTTCACGCTCCTCGAAGTAATGGTGGTTTCAGCAACCTCCTCAGTATTCTTCTATTCCCTGGTCCGGCCCTTCATCGCAGATGCGGTATCCGCGACAGCAGCGGCTGCAGCGCTCGGCCTCGCGCTCGCATTCGCAAAGCTGCTCCGGCCGCAGCTCAAGAACATTGCCGCAATCGCGGCAAGCATAGGCGCGGGCGCCGCGTTCGGATTCTCATTCAGCTTTGCCGCGGCAATGCTCTTCATGCTGCTCATGGCCGCCTACGACTACCTTGCTGTCTTCAGGACAAAGCACATGGTGCACATGGCAAAGGAGATAGTGAAAAGGAACCTGAGCTTCACGATAACTTCCGTGCAGAAAATGCCTTCCGGCAAGGTGTCAAGGATGGACCTAGGCACGGGCGACATCGCGCTCCCGATAATGGTTGAGGTCTCCGCATTCGCGGTGCACCCCGGCCTCGCAGTTGCCTCGTTCCTCGGTGCACTCGCCGGGGTCGGCACGGTGCTCTTCTACGCATGGAAAAACAGGACCCTGCTCCCCGCAATACCCTTTATCGCAGGGGGCACATTCCTTGCGGTAGCAGTCTTCCTAATCGCAGCCATGCTCATTCCTGCCTAAAATCAGAGTGCGCCCCTGTCCAAGTGCTGCACTTCAATTCTGTGGGCCTTAAGGTGCTTCTCCATTTCCCTCAGGGCATTTTCAGGGTTCCCGCCGCAGGTGAATATGTCCATCGCGGCATAGCCGTACTCCGGCCAGGTATGGATGGAGATGTGGGACTCCGCAAGGAGCAAATATCCGGTTACGCCCTGAGGGGAGAACTTGTGCATGCCCACGTCAAGGATGGTCATCTTCGCGGAGTTTGCCGCCGCTATCATTGCCTTTTTGAGGTAGTTCTCATCATTCAGGAGCCCGGCCTCGTTTGTGAACACTTCAGCAATGATATGCCGCCCCAGCGAAGTAGCGGTTCTCCCCACCACTGCACCTTCCATCATGGGCAATTTCTGTTATTGAAAGTATTTAAAATAACTACTTTTAGGCACCCCTAAAAATTTTCTCCCGCTAAAAGTTTAGGTGCACCTAAAATCTATTGCAAGCTGCTCCCGCGCCGCGGAGAACGGCCGCACTGCTTTCACCCGCAGCGCCTTTGCCCCCCTCTTCGCTTTCCGCGCAGCCATGAGCACCGCTTCCCATGCCTTTTCCGCGCCCCCTTCCTTCTCTGCAATCGTGTACAGGTGCACGATTCCCCCCTTCTTCACCGCCATGATTGCCTCGGGCAGGAACTTCTCCGCGGAGTGCGGCAGGGGCATGAGCACCCGGTCCGCGAATCCCCGGAACATCTTCGGCACGACCTTCTTCACGTCACCCTTAACCACTTTCACGTGCCCCCTCAGCTTGTTCATGCCGATGCTCTCCCCAAAATGCCTCACAGCGGAGGGGTTCAGCTCGATGCCCGCCACTTCCGCATCCTTCCTTTTTGCAATCGCAAGCGCATAGGGACCCACGCCCGCAAAGAGCACGAGCACTTTCTCCCCGTCCTCCACAAGCCCGGCAACCCTTTTCCTCTCAGCCGCCAGCCGGGGCGTGAAGTATTCCTTCGCAATATCCACTTTCATGCGCACTCCGTTCTCGGCATGCACGGTCTCCGTCCGCATGTCCCCCGCAAGGTGCGCCAGCCGGGTGACACGGTACCTGCCTTCCCTTCCGCCTGCCTTCCTGAAAACCGCCTTCAGCTTCGAGTCCGATTCGAGAAGAAGCAGCCCAATCTCCCGGGCTTTCTTGGAAAATTTTTCCGGCACTTCCAGCACCGCAATGTCCCCAATAACGTCGTATGAGAAAACAGCATCCCCCGCGCCTTTCCCGAGCAGCTTCGCAAGCAATTCCCTGAAAGCGGGCTTCCTGCGCACGCGCGCCATCCTCCGCTTCACCAGTTTGTGCCCCGGCACCTTCCCGCGCACCGGGAAATAGACAAATCCCCCCTCCGTCTCCGCCTTGTGCAAACTGTCGAGCAGCCCGGAGGATGAGAGCTTTTTCCTCATTTTCTCGGCTTCCCGCGCCTTCACTTTCACCGCAGTCGCCATCCCGCTCACTCCAGCATTATCGCGGGCTTGCCCGGCGCGGCAACAGAGGCCTTCTCATGCTTTGCGCCTTCCTCGCTGCCCACCACCACTTCGCAGCCGCACTCCTTTGAGAGGAATTCCGCAGCGCCCTCAAGCGCCTCCAGCTCCTTTTCCGGGGGCAGCGCCTCAGGGAGGGCATGCACTTTAGGAAGCAGCGACTTCGCGAATCTGGACGCTTTCCCCATGTCCGCGCCTCCCGCTTTCGCGGCCTCCATCGCGGCAGGCACCTGTTTGCTTTCCCTCATTGCATTGTAAACCGCAAATTTCCATCCCGCCGGCACATAGATGTACGCCTTCTCCGGCGACGAGCCGAGCCGCTCAGCAATCCGCTCCACGTCCTTCTTCACGGTTGCAACCAGCTCCTCGCCCATCTCCAGCTCAGGCTCCACCAGTTCCGGGGAAACCTCGGGGAATTTCGCATTCACCACAAAGGGCTTTTTCCCGAGCCGCTCCCATACCTCCTCCGCAAAGTGCGGCATGAAGGGCGAAACCGCAACCGCCCAGTTCTCGAAGAACCACTTGAGCTTGGGCTCGCCCGTGCGCCTCTCATACCACTGCAGGTCCGCAACCGCGCCGTAGAAGAGGTTGTGCGCAAGCTCCCTCATCTCCAGCTTCTCGTACATGGAGGGCAGGGCCATCAGCCGGCCGGCAAACCTTGACCTGAGCCACTTCTCCATCCTGCCCTTCCCGTCCCCCCTTGCATGCGCAAGCATGCCTTCAAGGTAGCTGAGCCGGCTCTTCACGCCCTCTGCAACGCTCCGCTCGAAATTGGAGTCCTGCGAAATGTCCGCGCCCGCCACGACCGAGAACCGCACGACGTCCGCCCCGTATTCCCTTATCGCCTTCCTGAGGGGCAGGATGTTGCCGAAGGACTTGCTCATCTTCTTCCCCTCCATGAGCACGAATCCGTTTGTGGTGATGCCGCACGGCCACAAATCCTTTGCAAGCACCGCAACGTGGTTGAATATGAAGAACGGCAGGTGGTTCCTTATCAGGTCCGAGGCGCTGTGCCGCGCATCCAGCGGATACCAGTAGAGGAATTCGGAGCGCAGGCGGTCCCAGCCCTTCTTTCCCTTCCCCTTCCCCAGGAAAACGTAATCGAACATCTCCTCCCCGACTTCCTCTTCCGGAAACTCCCCCAGCAGGTGGGAAATGGTATAGAACGCCATGTAGAGCGTGGAATCCGAAAGCGCCTCGATCATCTTCGTCTCGTCGAACGGGAAGCGCGTGCCCAGCCCGGAGGAGCGCGTGCATGCCTTCTCCCTGAGCCATTCAATCGTTGCAAGATAATCCTTCCTCTCGCGCTCCGGCAGTATCTCCATCTCCCCAAGGCATTCCCTTGCCTTCGCCTTCCATGCCTCGTCCCCGTAGCTGATGAACCACTGGTCCTCGACCTTCTTCACCCCAATCTGCGCGCCGCACCTGCAGCGCACCGGGCCGTTCCCGATTATGAAAAGCGCAAGCGCCTTCCCTTCCTTGAGCAGCTTCTCCTTCACCCTGTCTTTCGCGTCCTTTACGGGCACGCCCCTGAAGTCGCCCACGAGCATCACGCCCTCGTGCGCCTCCTGCTTGTAAACTTCTTTCGTCGCCTTCTCCGCTTTCGGGTCGCCCTGGTTTTTCACGCCCAGCCGCTCAACGGCCTCCTGCGCGGGCGAGGCCCGTTTTCTGTTTCCAGTTCCCGGTTCCCTGCCCAGCCCCTCCCTTTTCCCTATTATTATGATGGGCTCAATCTCCCCCAGCTTCCCGAGGTCCCTGAGCGCAAGGAAATCGTATGGCGCGTGCGCGGGCACACTCATCACCACGCCCGTGCCCGAATTCGCGTCCACGAAACCCGCAGGAAGTATGGGCACCTTCCTCCCGAAGGGGGTTTCGCACTCGCCGCCCGCAATCTCCTTCCCGGGGATTTCCTCAACCTCATGTATCTCATGCTGCAGCCTGAAGAAGGGCGCAGCCTTTTTCGCAAGATAGAAGAACTCGCCCCCGTGCTGAACCTTCAAATACATCTCCTCCGGGTTCACCCACACATTGGTGAGCCCGTAAACCGTTTCCGGCCTGTAGGTGGTGGTTACGAGGTAGCCCTCCTTGTACGGGAATTTCACCACCGTTGCCTCCTCTATTTCCGGGTCAACGTCGCCCTGCGTGTCATGCGCGCCAACCACGTTCGAATCCTTCGGGCACCAGGCGACCCTGTGGCTGCCCTTCGCAAGGCAGCCCGCATCCTTCAGCCTCCTGAACTGCCACTGTATGAACCTGTTGAAGAGCCTGTCAAAAGTGTAGAATTTCCTTCTCCAGTCAATCGCATAGCCCATCTCCTTCATGCCCTCCTCGATTTCCCTTGAGAAGTACAGCACGAGGTCCTCCGGCTCGGTGAGCTGCCCGGCCTGCTCCCTGCCTATCCCGTAGACCTTGTCAAAGATTTCCAGCAGCTCGTCGTCCTTCTCCTCAAGCCGCTTCGCCATCGCGATGATGGGCGTGCCGGTCACGTGGAACGCCATGGGGTAGAGCACATTCCTGCCCCTCAGCCTCCAGTACCTCGCGGAAATGTCAGTAACGGTATATGTCCTGCCGTGGCCTATGTGCTGGGGCGAGTTCGGGTAGGGGAAAGCCGCGGTGAGGAACCACTTCTCCCTTGCATCCGGGTCGCTCCCGTAAACGCCTGCGCGCTCCCACCTCTCGCGCCATTTCCCCTCAATGTCCCTGAAATCCATGAAAACCGCCTCCCGCGTGGTGTTCTTTTACGCCGGAATAGATTTATATTCCTTAGTCGCCTTGTATAAAAGCATGCTAGAGGGTGCAGCTCTGCCGCTACTGACAACACTGTCCTCAGTGCCAACCCCCACGCTTGCAATCGCTGCGCTCGCGCTCACTTTCGTGGGCATAATTGTCGTCTACATGCTTTCCCGGATTGTAAACTCCCCGCCGCTCGAGGCGTTCATGCGCGAGGAGTTCGCCCACTTCATCCTCACGGTCGCAATCTTCGCATTGTGGCTGGTTTTCTATTCCATATTCCTTGGCATCGCCTCCGCCACGGTGTGCGGGGGCGCATCCTGCGACATAATGGCAGTCGCGCTCTATTCCCTCAGCATAATCAAGGCCAAGCTCTTCGGCATCTACATAAACATCCTCGGCTACGAGGCAATAATCGGCTTCCTTTCCACAGTAGGCGTGAGCCTGCCTATCCCGATGGCGAACATGATTGCCTCAAACACGTGGATTGGCTTCTCCCCCCTCGGCGGCCTTGGCATACTCAGCAACGTCCTCATCACCCTCGTTGAATCCGTCGGTTTCCTCATCGGGCTGGTAATCGGCAGGATTTTCCTGCTCAATTTCTTCTCCGCGATAGTCCCATACGTGATGCTGCCCATGGGGCTGGCGATGCGCGCCCTGCCGTTCACGCGCAGGACCGGCTCATCCTTGATTGCCCTTTCCTTTGCCGCGTACTTCATATTCCCCCTCTCGGTAATCCTTTCCCACGGCCTGATATTCGGCTCCGCATACACCCCGGACCTTGACACCAGCACGTACATCAGCGACGTGCCCACGTTCGCGAAAATATGCGACGACCCGAATGGCGACTACGCGACAAGCACCTCAATCGAAGCCGGGGAAAAGCTTGCTGGGGAGAGCCAGGTCTCCTACGAAAGCTGGTGGTGGCAGAGCAAGGCGTTCGTGGGCGAGTCCGCGGATTTCGCGGGCGAGCAGCTCTGGGAGGAGGGCGGCTTCATAGACTACTTCAAGACGCACTACAACACCGGAGGCGCCTGGCTGGCGATGGCGGGCAAGTATGCGACGATGGGGCCCTCAGCCGCAATAAACCCGGTGACGTTCGCGCATGCCGCATACTACTTCTCCATGGCGCAGATACCAAATATCATGCGCTTCGCGGTATTTGTAATGACGACTTTCGTGCTTGAGATAATCATAACCGTGACCGGCTACCGTGCAATAGCCCATGCAATAGGCGGCGAGCTGGAGATACTGGGGCTTACGAAGGTGGTGTGAATGCTGGACTTCTTCGCTTTCGTGGCCTCCGGGACGGTGCTCGTGCTTTCCGCCTACCTCGCCCTCGTCTACATGGCATCCAGGGTATTCAACAAGCCGGAGCTCTCGGCATACGCGCGCGTGGAGCTCTACCAGCTCTTCATCTCAGCAATCATATTCGTTGTCGCATTCGGCGCATTCGCCTTCTCGCAGGAGGCGGGCAAGGCCCTCGTGGGCGGCGAGCCCATAACGGTTTCCCTCAACTACCTCCAGAAAATAATACAGCGCGGCGTGCTGCCCGCCTATATGGACCTCATTTCCCTTGATGTGCGCCTCACGTACTTCTCTGCGCTGGAGGGAAGGCAGGGCCCGGGGGTATGGCATTACGCAGTAAAATCCATGCCCGGCCTTGAGCCGGTGATAAGCGTGGTGCGCACCCTCACGTTTACGATGACCGCCATTTTCGGCACGCTCACCGCGCAGGTGCTGATATTCAACCTCATACCAGTCCTCACCGCGGGCTTCATGCTGCCTGCGGGGGTGCTGCTCAGGTTCTTCCCTCCCACGCGCGACGCGGGCATATACCTCATCGTGCTGGCAATCGCATTCCAGTCATTCTTCCCGTTAATCTATTCCCTCAACAGCATGGCGATGGACGACATATGGAAAGCACACGGCTGGGGCGACGAGTACCAGCCCTACACGTCCCTTCCCGCGAACCTCTTCGGCAAGGAATTCTCCCTGCTCGACCCTGAGGCGATACCTGAATGGCTTCACATCCCGGATGCGGCGCAGGTCGCCCACCCAACTTTCGTGACAGAGGTATTGCTGTTCCTGCCGTTCCTGAGTTTCCTCAACTTCGCCGCGCTGGAGCCGTTCTTCGAGGGGATTGCGTCGCTCTCGCTGGTTGCTCTTTTCCAGCCCGCTCTGGCAATGTCCGTAACAGTTGCATTTGTAAATGCAGTGACAAAGTTCATCACGGGGAGGGGCTGACATGGACCCGATAGGCACTCTGCTGGCGATATGGGTTCCGGTCATTGCGGCCGCAGTACTCGTATCCATAGCCCTTTCCGCCCTTATCTACGCAGTGGGTTCCTTCCTCAACAATGAGCAGGTGAAGGCGAACGCCCGCATGGGCGTGGTTGAGGCATTCTACTCCATCGTGATACTTGTGCTGGCAGGCATGCTCTTCTCCCTTGCAAACGGAGTTGCGGAAGGCGTGATAGATGCCTCGCACCCCGCGCCCAATATCTGCTCCAGCCCGATTTTCTCCTCTCCCGCCTACCAGGACCTTCCGTGCCACCTTGCATTTGCCAAGAGCTTCCTGAATTCCCTTTTCGCGCAGGGCGCGGACCATGGCTTCGGCATGCTCCGCACGAACATATGGTTCTCCTTCATCTCGAGCATAGGCATAAGCATAGACTTCAAGGAGCACAGCATGGGCTCGCCCAGCATGAGCCCGTTCAGCGGCATATTCGACATGCCCTCCTCAACATATTCCTATATGTTTGACTTCACCAGCAAGGCGCTCATGCTGACCAAGTTCCAGGAGATATTCATCTCGTTCATAGGCATTTCTCTGGGCCCCGTCCTTTTTGTCGTGGGCACCGTGCTGCGCGCGTTCAACCTCAGCCGCAGGCTCGGCGGCCTGCTGATGGCGATTGCCGTCTCCCTCTATTATGTCTACCCGATATTCATGGTGATGGGCGGCATAGTGTTCGACAGCATCGCCGCGGCCGCGCCGGACAACAAGGTGCTCTCTGCGATGTACGTGGACATGGGCCCCCTCTACCCGCCCGGCTACACTTCCGATGGGCAAATGATTGGCGAGGCCGGGTTCACGGACGAGCAGATAGCGAGCGGCGAGGCCCTGCAGGCCTACGGCGGGGCCCTCGAAAGCATCTGCCAGCCAACATCCGATGAGGATTTCGATGCCGCAACCACCGAAGTCAGCGCATGGACCGACAGCCTCGCGGAGATGGACTGGTGGTCCTTTGCCACCGGCAAGACGTTCTCCTCCATCCGGGGCTTCCTTTCCCCCAGCGGCCTCACGGCCGGCGGCTCCGAAGCAACCCGCGATTCCCTCCTGATACAGGGCATAACCGGCAAGCGCGGCATAATAGACAACACCTCACGGCTCGTGTTCTTTTCATTTTTCTTTTCGTTCCTTTCGATAATGTCTACAATCGCGGCCATAAAGGGCATTTCGGGGATGCTGGGAGGGGACATAGAGATAGCGGGGCTTACGCACCTGGTGTGAAAAATGAAGATGGAAATGGGGAAACCGGCGCTGCTCGTTGCGTTGTTCCTAATCTTGATGCTGCCCCTCCATGCACAGGCCTCCACGCCGGGCATCCCCGCGCCCGCGGCCCCCGCAGAATCAATTGAAGCCCCGGATGAGCCGGTGGGTGCCGGCTTCACCACGCCCATTATTGGGGACACGATAGACCGCTCCCTGATTAGTTTCTCAAACGAAATGGACAGGCTGGGCACGTGCGGTGTCGCGGATGAGGACCTCAGCACATGGATATTCACGCCAATGTTCATCGCCCTCATAGTGGTCATTTTTGCAATCACCATAATGTACATGCTCAGCACGCTTTTCACCGCGCCTGCGCTGGAGGCGTTCTCAAGGCAGGAAGCCTATGAGGTGATGCTGACCGTGGCAATCGCCCTCACATTCTTCTCGGTCGCCGGCCTCGTGGACAGCGTGGTGCTGGGCACGAGTGGCGAAACCGGCCTCTTTGACCGTGGCATGGAATACTCAAAGGTAATCGCCCTCAAGCTCACGGGCGACATAGTCTACGTGGGCGTGATGAACACCGGCCTGTACATGTACTCCTCCACCACCTTCCGGTTCGGGGGGCCGCTGCACCAGGCGGTGCGCTTCAACATCGGCCCCATACTCAAGCCGCTGGTGGACCTTTTCGGAGTTGCTGCCAACCTCCTGGCCCTGTCCCTTGGCACGTGGCTTGCGAACATAAACCTGCTCTGCTTCATAAAGCGGGTGGCGATGCCGATATTCCTGCCCCTTGGGCTGTTCATGCGTGCGGTGCCTCAATTGCGGGGCGGCGGCAACGCCCTGATAGCGTTCGCCTTTGCCTTCTTCATCATCTATCCGCTCATGCTCAGCATAAACTACGACATATACAATTTCAAGTATGGCGCGTACACCCACGAAAGCTTCACCAGTGACCATGACAACGACCCCGCCACCCCCGAAATAACGCGCTATTACAGCAGCCCGCTCAGGAACCTCATGAACAATTTCATGCTTGACAGCGGCCTCATCGGAATGGGCATAATGCTGGCAGGAATAGTGCTTTTGGGCGGCGGCGCGCTGGGCACCCTTTGGTTCTTCTTCATCACGTTTGGCTCGATTGCGATGATATACGACCTGGTATTCACCGTATTCATACTCAGCATATTCCTCCCCCTGCTCAACATATTCGTGACGCTCACTTTCGCGAGGGAAATCGCGAAATTCCTGGGCACTGAAATAAACATAACTGCATTCACCAAACTGATATGAGGCGAAGCATGGCAAGCGCAATGTCGGAGGCACTCTGCCCGGACCTGGCCGCTGGGTTCTTCATCCCCACATGGCAGGCGCTGGTAGGCGCGGCCCTTCTTGCCTCCATCGGCCTCATCGCATTCCTCTACATGGTGAACCGCTTCTTCCAGAACGAGCAGGGCGTTGCCTGGGCAAAGGTGGAGCTCTTCGAGGCCTTCATAACCGTTGCGATAATGATAGGGGTGATTGCGCTCGCCAACGCCGCATGCGGAGTGAATGTGGGCATCCTGTTCCCCAGCTCGGATATTGCGGACATGAACATATATGACGCCTCTACCTACTACCTCGAGACCTTCGGGGACACCATGACCACGATAATGAGCACTGTCTACTATTTCTACGTTTTCTACATAGACATCCCAAGCACGATGACCCTCACTGCATGGCCCATGGGCCTCGGCACCCGCATCCAGCCCCTCGCGGGCGCGGGCGCAACGGTAAAGCCGCCCCTCATCAACGCAATGAACATGATGACGATGGCCATAATAATCACAAAGGCCCAGCAGTTCCTCGTGGACTTCTTCACATTTGCATTCATGAAATACTACCTGCCGCTCGGGGTCATAATGCGCGCATTCGCGCCCACCCGGCGCATAGGCGGGACACTGATAGCGATAGCGCTGGGCTTCATGTTCGTTTACCCGTTCCTCATTATCCTCGACGGCGAGATGATGATATGGCCGTTCAACTCATTTTGGGAGTTCGTCGCAAGGGCATGGACGCTGAGCGGCGAAGAGGGCGGGATAGGGGGTTATACATTCGGGGGGGACTTTGGAGTCCCTTTCAAGGATTTCTGGGACTCGGCCAGGAACTACATCAGCAGCGGCTGGGGCCTGCTCAACCCGGCCAGCGGATTCGACGTGCTGAGCAATTTCATGTCCGGCCTCATAGGGGCCGCCGCATTCGTTGTGCTGTTTTTCATCGCCAACACGATTGCCTTCGCATTCCTGATGGGACTGTTCTTCCCGGCATTCAACACGCTTATATTGGTAACAACGATAAGGTACCTGAGCAAGACGCTCGGTGAGGAGGTCGACGTGACGAACCTTACGAGGATGGTATAATGGCATGGGAGACGGCTGCTTTCGCCGCGGTGCTGCTTTCCTTCGGGGTAGCCGCGCTGCTGATTGCGCTTTCCCGCGCCTTCCAGTACAAGGAGCTCGAGCAGTGGGCAAAGGCGGAAATGATTTTCGCCCTTTCCACCGTATTCATAGCCGCGCTGCTGGTCGCGCTGTTCACGCAGGGCGAGCAGATCGCGCTCGAGGTCGCGAAGCACTTCATGATGCTTGGCTATGCGCAGCAGGGCATTTACGTCAGCGAAGCCGCCCTCGGAGGCGGAGAGGCGACGCTCCTCTCCTTCGCGAAATTCTACATGTCGCAGGTTTTCGACTGCATGGTCACCTACTATTCATTCATCTACTTCATCAACATCCCGATTGCCCATGGCGCAAGCATGTCGGCTGACGCATGGATGGCGGACGCGATTTCCGGATGGTTCCTGAACAGCTTCGTGCAGACGTTCATGAACTTCTCCAACCAGATTGCCTTCACCCTCTTCATCTACTACGTATTCGTGCACATGCTCAACTTCGTGGAAGCCACCGCGCTGCAG
Source organism: Microcaldota archaeon (assembly GCA_964552755.1). Lineage (GTDB taxonomy): Archaea > Micrarchaeota > Micrarchaeia > Anstonellales > Bilamarchaeaceae > CAZKHX01. The sequence goes on from CAZKHX010000002.1 coordinate 144,454, forward strand.
GTATTCCTCCCCGCGGGGATACTGCTCCGCGCCTTCCCGCCCACGCGGGGCGTCGGCGCCTACGTGCTTGCATTCGTAATCGGGTTCTATTTCGTATTCCCCCTCGCCTACATAATGCTCGCTGCGATGTATCCCGTTTCCCACGTTGCCTGCGACATATTCTCCGACGTTTCCCCCACGCCCGCGATGTGCGGGCTGGAAAATCCGGGCAAGCCCTTCGAAACGCTCCTCTGGGCCGATGCGAACACCCAGGCGCTGCAGGCCTCCCTCTCCAGCATCCAGCAGGCAATCAGCGGCTTCTGCGTGGGCATGTGCTGCCTGCCGTTCCTTGCGATGGTCGTCACCATGAGCGCTATCCTTTCCGGCACCAACCTTCTCGGGGCGAATCTCCCGGAAATCGGCCGCGGCTTCGTCAAACTGATATAAAGTTTTAAAAGCTCCACAGAAGAGTGTGTTCCCATGAAAAAATTCATCCTCGACACAAGCCTATTCGTGAACCCGGCCGCGCGCACCGCCTTTGGCAAGACCCCGCAGGCCTCTGTGGACGGCTTCGTGAAGAAAGTGAAGAAGGCGGACGCGGAATTCTACATGCCGCCCTCGATATTCAAGGAGCTCTCCTACTTTGCCGAGGACCTCAGCAGGCTCGAAACCATAGTGAAGAAGCGCGCACCGAACATCTATTCCATTTACCTGCCTGCTGCAGTATTCCACGAGATAATTGACGATGTGCGCAGGAGGATGAACAAGGGCCTCAGGCTCGCGGAGGAATTTGCGCGCGACAACCGGCCGGACAACGACGAGAAGCTCCGCAAGCTGCGCGAGAAGTACCGCGAGGCGGTGCGCACCGGCATCGTCGACTCGCAGGAGGACTTCGAGATAATACTCCTCGCCTACCAGCTCGAGGCGACCATAATCACCCTGGACGAGGGCATCATCCGCCTCGCGAACCGCATCGGTGTGCAGTACCTTGAGGCGAACAAGTTCCCCGCGCTTCTCAAGACGCTCTAATCAGTCTGCGCATAGCCCTCAAGCGCCCGCCGCGCGCGGCGGCTCCCTTCCTTGTATACTTTATAGAATACTATAGCAATGTGCTTCCCGCTTTTCTTGGTGCTCTCCACCTCTATCCTCACTTCCTTCCCCATCTGCCGCTTTATCTTCTCCCAGGTATCTTCGCTGCTCACGCGCACCCTGAACCGTTCGCGCACCTCCCCTCCGCCGGATGCAAGCATTTCCTCCAGCCCGGAGTGCAGCGCTTCCCCAAGCCTCTGCGCATACTTCCTCTTGTCCAGCCCGAGCTCGTTCACGGAAATCGCGGAGCGGAAAACCCTCTGCTTCATGAAGCCCGCGGGCATGTCAAAGACCTGCGCGGAATTCTGCGCCAAATCATGGATGTCTGAAGAAGGCACAACGTATTTCATCAATTCGCGCTTCCCAATCCCGCGCAGGACCATCCCCTCTTTCCCCTGCGCATCCAGTCTCCGCGCAAGCTTCCTCAGCCCTTCGGCATCGCCTTTCCCGAACTTCCCGAGGAAAGGCACCATCTCCAGCCCGGCCTTCCCCCCCTCTTTCCTCCGGTCAAGCGCCTTCAGGTACCTCTTCCTGCCGTTCCCTATGTCGAACACGAGATATTTCACATCGTATTCATCGGTGGGCGGAGTATGCGGCGTATTCCCAACCATCTCGCCGTACAATACGGCATGGGGGTGCGCCTCAAGGAACCCGAGCACCTTTTCATCCATGTTAAGCTTCTCTGAGCAGAAATGGTCCACGAGCCCGCTGCGGGAGAAGCACATCACCTTTCCGCCAAAAAGCGCGGCCCGCACATTGAATCCGTCTATTTTCTCTTCTGCAATAAATTCAGGGGAATTCATGTTCCTTCCAATGCCCGCCCCCAGCGAGAAAATCCTCCTTATTTTCGGGAAGCCGTAAATCACCCTTTTGCCCACTACTACCGTCCCGCGCGGGACCGGGCCAACTGCCTGGGAGAAGCGGTAAACGCCGTCACTTAGCGTGATGCGCTTTTTTCTTAGCCCCTCCCTTATGTGCTGCCTCAGGCTTTTCACTGTGCTCTCCCTCCTCCTCTTTCTCTTCCCCGGTTTCTTCCTCCGTTTCCTCGACCCCCTTTACCTCCTCGACCTCCTTCTCAACCATCTCTTTCTCTTCTGTGGAGGGCTCGCCCCTTTTCCCGAGGTACACCCAAATGGTGGTGAGCACAATCGAGCCCACAATCACCACGAAGGCAATTTCAGGGAACGTGCTCGCCTCGTTGTACAATTGCGTGAACGTGTCATGCGCAAGGTATGGGGAGTTGTCCAGTATGTACATCATCGGGTAGCTCGCAAGCACCGCAGTTGCAAGGCCCCTCGGCATTACCGAATTGAACTTTGAGCGGTACGCCGCAAGGTCGCTCTTCCAGAATGCAATCTTTGTGGCAGCCCAGCGCGCAACAATAAGCGCGGCAATCAGCCCCACCCCTATCCCCACGAAATAGGTGCTGCTGATGGAAACCAGTATGCCCATGTAGACGAAGAAGAAAGTCCGCACCAGGAAAGTGATCTCCCCATGGAACTCCACCACCTGCGTGCGGCCGGAAACGTTGAACTTGAACATCTTCCCGATTTCCCGGTAATTGCCCAGCACAATGCCGAAGAGCAGGGCGGCGATCGCGCCGCTGCCCCCTATGAAATCGGTAAGCACGTATGCGATCAGCAGTATCGCGAGCGTGAGTATGTAAGAGAACTTGTAGCTCTCCATCCTCTTGCTCAGGCTTATCCAACCCATGCCGAAAACGAGCCCCATCACCACGCCTATTGAGATGAAGGAGGCGATTTCCTTCCCTGCGCCCTGTATGGTGATTTCGCCGCCCACAAGCAGGGTAGTGAGTATGATGGTAAGCACGACGCTGAGCACGTCCGTGGTCGCGGATTCGAGGGAAAGCGCCTGCACCGCCTTCTTTGTCATTGTGAGCCCCTCAGCAATCGGCCCGACCATCTCCGAAGCGGTGCCCGCAAGTATCGCGCCGAGTATTATCCCGAGCATCAGGTTGTAGCCCAGTGCCACCCATATCCCCGCAACTACGGCGATAGAGAATACAGTTACTATGGCCGCAAGCAGCAGCGCCCGGTTGCTCTCGTGCACAAGGCGGTAGATGTTCATCTGCATGCCGCCCCCGAACGTGAGCAGCAGAAGGGCGAGCGGGTTGATGAGGAACTGCATGCTCTCCAGCAGCTGCACGTCAAGGAAGCCCAGCGCGGGCCCCAGCGCGTACCCGATGAGCAGCAGCAGGAGCACGCCCGGGATGCCTATCTTCCGGAACATCACTTCCCCTGCGAACCCCACGAATATTATCCCTGCAATCAGCGCGAAAAAGATTTCAGTTTCAAAAGCCATTTCCTCACCATGGGACCGATTTCAGGCCCAGCCTGTTCGCTGCGAAATTTGCCGCTATGTGCAGCAGGTATGTCAGTATGAGTATAAACACTATTGCCCCGGCATCATACATGGAGGCCGCGAACGGGTATGCGAGCAGCAGGCCCACCAGCACGAAATCCAGCTGGTCCAGCAGGAACGGCTCGCCCTCGCCCAGCCCCATCCGCCTCTTTATGAAGCTCCCGAGCACATCCCCGATGAGCGCGCCGAAGGAGAGCGCAATGCCGGAGAGCATCTGCGCGTGCGCCCCAATCGCGAGCGGGTATGCGTAAACAAGAATCCCTGCCGCAAGCGTGCCTGCAGCCACCCCTCCAGCGAAGCCCCGCATGGTCTTGGTTTTCCCGAAGATGGGCTTCCCGTCGCCCCACTTCGCCCCAAAGTCGAGCGGCGCCCCACCCCCGAGCAGCACTGGCGCTGCATTGGCAACATAGCACGGGAGGACGAACGCAAGCGCAGCCACCAAATCCATTGCTTCCCATTTGCCCAGGTAAATTTATAAAATGAGTTCGCCCTCGGCCCCAATCGAAACCTATAAATACCTTCATGTTCATAATTAAACACATGGAAACACATTCACGCGCAATTTCCCACAGCGCGCATTCTGCAGAAAGGAAGAGGGCCGATAGGAACAAGGGCTTTGTGCTCAAGGCATGGAAGGCCGCAAAGGATGCAATCGAAAAGGCAATCGAAGCGACCACTCCCACTGGCCTCAAGAAGGCGGCAGTTGCCGCAGGCATGGTGGTTGCGCTCGGAGGAGGGATGGCCGCGTGCAGTTCCGAGAGCCCCAACCATGACACCAATACCGATTCAGACACCGATGCGGAAGTCACCGACGGCGAAACCGACGGAGACGCGCTCCCAGACATAATTGAAGACCCTGTTGATGATGAGATTGAAGATGGGGATGCGGACGAAGACGGAGAGGTAATCCCGCCGGTCTGCCCGGAGCAGGAAGGCCCGCTCGAGCTTGTCTTCAACACGGACAACGCGGGCACCGCCCGCACAGTAGTTACCTTTGAAGGCCCCGATGGCGAGGAAGTCACCGCGGACGCCGAGCTTACCGTCAGCATGGAAGGCGACATTTCCGGCCTCACCTACATCGGCACCTGCGACGACGGAGAAACTCCCGTCTACCTTGCGTCCCCTGACGATTCCCTTGAATTTGAGCCCCAGATTGTTTCCGAAGTGGGCGACCTTGGAGATGCCGGCTGGGACGCAACAATCCCCGAAGGCGAATGCGAGCCGCTCGAGTCAGATGCCACTACCCTCAGGACAAGCGGGAGCACCACGAAGCCGATTGCGAAGAACGCAACCTCGGTGGACGGGGCAACCCGCGCGCTTTTCGAGCTCATGCCCGACCTCAGTACCTACGGCCTCTACGTAGACGGGGTTGAGACATCGGGCGCATTCTCCCTTGCAAGCGCCGGCTTCTCCGGCCACGCAGTGGTTGCGCAGATTGGCGAGAGCGAATGGACGCTAGGCGTGACTACCTTCTTCAGCGGCGGCAGCAACGAATACGCTTACACCGGCACGATGCCTGCGGCCAGCTCTAAGACGTTCGTAATATACTCTATGCTGCCCGAAGCAGTAATTGTATATCCCACCACCATATATTCTCCTGCACTGGAATATCACTTCTTCAGGTGCGGCCCCGGCACCCCGGGAGGCAGCCTCGACACATTCGAGATGGTGTTCGAAGTACTGCCCACCTCATGTATGATTGAAGATGGATGTGGCTGTGCCGGGGACGGCGTAGTTCCGGTCGTAGACAACGCCTCTTTGGACATACGCCCGCCCCACCTCGCAGGCTTCTACAGCATCTCTGGAATCACAATTGTTCCGGTGAGTTCAATGGGCGCAAGGGACCCCACTACTGGTGAAATGGTGCCTGGCCAGATAATCCTGTCCATACTGCGCACCAATGTTGACCCCGGCTACGATGAAGGGGAAGAGACAGATATAGATGCCACAGTCAATTACCACACTGTGGGGCAATATTCTTCTTACATCGGCCCTTCAGGGATATTATACGGCACCGTCAGGGATGCGGAGACCCGCGCCCCGGCATCTCCGAGCTATGAGAGTGACGCGCCCGCAGGCTGCGTGCTCGACATGTGAGCCGGAATCCCGCGCCGGGGGCCTCTCGGAACCTTTTTAATGCTTATTTTAGAATAAGCGCCATGAAGTTTAGGGTATTGCTCCCTGCATTGGTATTGCTGTTCCTGCTCCCGGCGGCAAGCGCCGCGTGCCAGACGCTCCTTTCGAATACCAACACCCTGCTTGCCGCAGACGAATACGGCAATAAGTCCGACGAAGCCTGCTTCACAATAAAGGACGTAAATGATGTGGTGCTGGACTGCAACAGCTTCAGCATAATCGGCTGGGGCATGGGCAAGGCAGTCCTCATTGAAAACTCCACCAACGTCCTAATACGGAACTGCAACGTACAGAATTACTCTTATGGCGCGCATATATTAGATGGGGCAGGCAACGCCACCGTAACTGGCACCAACTTCTCCAACAATACCTTTGCCGCCTATATTGAAGACAACTGCTGGGGCAACTACATCCTCAACGCGAATTCATACAACGCCACCAACCAGGCCTTCGTAATCGAGTCCAACTCTTCCTACAACGTGATTGACAACTGCGTTGCGGAGCTCAACGGCAACGATGGCTTTGTTATCGGAGTAGACACCCCTGTTTCCTCCTACAATAACATAACCAACGCGTTTGCGAACAACAGCGGAAGGAGGAACTTCTACCTCAATTATTACCATTCACAGACCCTGCTGCAGAATACCTATGGTGAAAACGCAGGGGAATACGGATATTACATTCGCTTGGGGGACAATGCAACATTCGTGAACGGCACCTCAGTTGACAGCGGCTATGCGGAGTACTACCTTCGTCAAACCGCGGACAATGTGCTACTTGAGCAGTACGCATACGACAGCAACGTGAGCTTCTGGCTGGACAGGTCAGATTATAACCTCGTCGGCAATTCCTTCTCGCATGCAAGCATGGAGCACGGCTTCTACATAGACGATGCGGACAACAATACCATAGAGAACTGCACCGCCCGCCACCAGGTGCCCGGCTTCGGCCAGTTCAGCGGCTTCTTCGTGGACGACAGCTGGGACGACACGCTCTTCAACTGCACCGCGTTCAACTACACGCGCGCGGGCATCACCCTCTACGCTTCCGCAGTGGGCCAGACAAGGGCGATCAACGTTTCTGATTCCGTCGCGTACAACAACACCTACGGGTTCGAGACCCTGCTGGTGCGCACCGCCGTCATCCAGTACAGCGATTCATACTCCAATACGCTCGACGGGTTCTATTTCAACACCAGCGGGAACACGGTGTGGGGCATCGAATGCGACGCCTACGACAATTCCCGCGACGGCTACAGGCTCCACTCCTCTTCGATAATCAACCTGACCGGCTGCGAGGCGTACAACAACAGCGGGGACGGCGTAGGATTCCTCAGCGGCGGAGTCAACCTCTTCGCTTACGGCGAGTCCTATGGGAACCAGGGCAATGGGGTGCATTCCTCCGGCCCCTCCACCGGGAACTTCGTCACCTTCAGCGAAATCTACGACAACATCCAGCACGGAATTTACGTTGAGGACGGCTGCAACCTGCACGCCATGCGCTTCGACAACATTTCAGGCAACGGCGGCTGGGGCTTCTACTCCAAGAATGCCAACATACACATATTCATAAACTCCAGCATCTTCGACAACATCGGGGGCGGCTTCCTGTTCGCAAGCTCGGACTCCGGAGCATACGGCGACCTTGAGTTCTACAACAACAGCGAAGGGGGCAACTACAGCATCTGGATGAGCTCCGGCTCCAACAGCAACGTTTTCGTAGACGTCCTCATAGTGAACGACAGCAACTACATCTACCAGCAGCCCACCGCGCCGAGCGAAAACAACTTCACCGGCCTCACAATCGGCTACAACTTCAGCATCGGCCTCGTGAAATGGGGCTTCATGAACATCACCGAGCTCGCCCTGAATTCCTCGAACTTCATCCCCTACTGGGACTTCGTTTCATTGGATGACGCGCAGAACCCGCAGGCGAACAGGTCCGCGAACATCACGATATGGAGCCCATACTGCTCCCCCACCCCCAGCGTGTGGTACGCCACGGGCTTCCCGCAGAGCAGGGCCGCGATATTCGCAGCAAACATGCTCTACCCCGGCGCAAACGTCTATTCCTGCTCCAACAACATAGTCACATTCGACGTGCTGTCCTTCTCGGGCTACGCCGTGAACGTGACCTTCGATGAATGCTTCTATGCGAATGACGACGACACGCTCTACATGCTCACGGGCAACCTGGAGGGCAACAAGTCCGACCAGATATGCATCACCATAAATGCCTCCAACATAATGATAGACTGCTCCGGCTTTAACGTCACGGGCAACCACTCCGGCATCACGGGAGGGATTTCAACTTACGTCACCAGCGGCGTCGAGAACGTGACTGTGGCGAACTGCTTCGTGAGCAACTACACAGTTGACGCATTTTTTGACCTTGCAACCAACGTGACAATCTACAACAACACGATGTACAATTCCACCAACGCCATTAGGTTCGTCAGCGGCATCAGGCACAGCCGCATAGTGGACAACGTCGTGCACGACACCAGCGACTGGGGCATCCGCATAGACCAGGCCAATTACACCAACGTCACGGGCAATTTCGCGTACAACAACACGGGCACGTGCGCAATCGGCACTTCTGCCAGCGCCCTCTCCTCCAACTACATGCTCTTCGAGGACAACATTGTGCTGGACAACACCCTTGGCATGTGCGCCCTCATAGCCCACAACAGCACGTTCTACAATAACACCGTGCGCAACAACACCGACGGCTTCGTCGCCTTCGCCGCATGGGACAACGACTTTGAGTATAACCGCATATACGACAACACCGCAAGCGGACTGATTGTTGCCGTTTTCTCCCAGTACAACGAATTCACGGACAACGAGATTTACAATAACTTCGACGGTCTTCTCGCATCTGATTCGGCCAACAGCAACTACACCAACAACACGGTCCATGGCAACGCCAACATCGGCATCCATATTTCGAACTGCACCGGCAGCCGGCTGGCGCTAAACACCCTTTACAACAACTATTACGACCTCCTCCTCAACAACACCGACACCGTTAACCCCATGACCGTGAACATGACCAACACCAGTTTCCTGAACCCTGCGGGCACCCCCGTGAACTACACGGTGCTCAGCCTCGATGACGACGTCTGGACCTCCTCGGCCTTCTCCATCAACTGGACGGCGAACACCCATGGCCTGCCCACGGAGAGGATATCCTTCAACCAGAAGTTCGTGAACATAACCGCGCATGCGGGCACCCCTCTCATAGACACCATCACATGGCACTGGCTCCCGTCCGAGCTCGGCAGCTACAACGAGCTGAGGTTCGAGCTCTGGAAGTGGAACACCACCGCCGGCTGGACGATGCTTAACGACACCCCCGACACGGAAAACAACACCATAACCCTACTGGGCCTCGAGCCCGCGAGCGACTTCGGCATATTGCAGAACAACGGCTCGGATTGCCAGATAATAAACACGCCCGGCAGCTACCAAATGCTGGCCAACGGCATCGGCGCGCCCTATGACGCCTCCGAAGTGCCCGCAATAAGCTGGGCATGCATAAAGATTGCCTCAGACAACGTTGACTTCAGCTGCAACGGCTTCAACATAACGAACAACGGCACCGCGACAGCTGCGGGCATCGTGGTGAACGGCTCCGCCGCAGTCGATTACGAAAACGTGACCATCCGGGACTGCCCTGACATAACCGAATACTGGGCGGGCATTTACATACATGATACGATAAACAATACTGTAACCAATACCACCACCCGCAACAACACCGACCGCGCAATCTACGTCCGCGGCGTGAGCAACAGCTTCTTCATTGACAACATTGCACACGGCCACCCGCTCTATGCATTATACCTCACGGGCTCGGATTTCAACATCCTGGATGGCAACATCGCCCGCGACAACACCGGCACCTGCGTCGGCTTCACAATCGCCGCGAGCGACGACAACAACCTCACGGGCAACCTTGTTTACAGTACCCCGTACGGAATCGACCTCCAGTCCAACTCGGCCCGCAACCGCGTAATCAGCAATGCAGCGGAGAATCTTACCAACTGGGGCTTCCGCATAACCGGCGCAGGCTCCACCGACAACATACTGGTCAACAACACCGCGCGCAACATGCAGAATTCCGTGGCATTCACCCTGCCCACCGGAGCTAGGACCTGGCTCGAGAACAACACTGCGGAAAACGCGACCGTGGGTTTCGTAATCGGCCATGACGGCAGCAACCTCACGAACAACACCGCAATCTACAACCGGGGCAACGGCTTCTCCCTCACTTCTGACGGCTGCATCCTGCTCAACAACACCGCGATGGAGAACACCGGCTCGGGCTTCGACATGGACTCCACGGACGGCTTCCTGCTGGTGGACAACTTCGCCTTCAACAACTCGGTCCACGGCTTCCTGCTGGACAACACCGCGACGGGCAACGAATTCTACAGCAACCGCGCGTTCGGCCACCACGGGACGGGCTTCGGTTTCCGCGTAGATTCCGCACCCGCAAACAACTTCACCGACAACATCGCCTGCAACAACACCGCGGGCTTCAGCATGTCCTCGTCCATCAACCTCATGCTGCTCAACAACACCGCATGCAACAACACCAACCAGGGCTTCTACATCTGGTGGGACACCGGCTCAACATCCTACAATGACACCGCGTTCGGCAATGATTACGGGTTCGCAGTCTACCAGACCAACAACCTGGTGCTGGACTACCCGACCGTATATGACAACAGCTATGACATGTACTTCCAGTCCACAATACCCGCAGCATTCACGGTCAACGTGACCAACGCGACCTTCCTGAACCCGCTCGGCACCTACCAGAACTACACGGTGCTCAGCCTGGACGACAGCATAGACGCGAACAGGGACTTTTCCCTGAACTGGACGCAGGCGCCGGTTGCGCCCCCGGGCGGCTTCATCCCGTTCGACAACAAGTACATGGAGATAAGCAGGTACCTTGGCGCGGTCTCGATAGACTCCGCCACCTGGCACTGGACGCAGGCAGAGGTAATTGCAGGGGGCTACAATGAAGCCAAGTTCGAGCTCTGGAAGTACAACGTTTCCGACGGCTGGGTGATGCTGAACAACAGCCCCGACACGACCTTGGACATGCTCGGCCTCTCCGGCTTCGACCCGGCGAGCACCTATGCGATATTCGAGAACAACCTCTCCACGTGCATGATAATCAACGCGTCGGGCACGTACGGCCTCGCGAACAGCATCGAGGGCGCGCCCTTTGCAACTCCCGAAGTGCCGGACATAGACTTTGCCTGCATAAAGATCAACGCGAGCAACGTGCTATTCAGCTGCGGCGGGCATAACATAACCCACAACGAGAGCACCACTGCGGCCGCAATCGTGGTCAACGGCTCAACCACTATAGATTATACTAATGTAACCATAGTGGACTGCCCGTACCTCGCCCATTACTACGCGGGCGTGTACACCTACCGCACCAGGGAGGACACCATAGACAACGTGACCGCCTACAACAACAGCCGCGGCTTCTACATAAGGATAACCGACGACAGCAACGTCACGGACAGCCGCGCGATGGACAGCACGGGCATCGGCTTCTTCGTTTCCGGCTCGAACGGCTGCATGCTGCTCGGCGACACCGCATCCGATAGCGGCACCTACGGCTTCTCCGTAGGCGGCTCGGACAGCAACACGTTCGCGGACAGCGTTTCCTACGGCACCGGCGACCACGGCTTCTACTTCGCGGCCAGCTCGGACGGCAACAACGTCACCAACTGCACCGCGCACAGCAACGGCGACCAGGGCTTCTACCTGGCCTCGAACACCGGCAACAACCTCACGGACAACGTCGCCTACAACAACTCCCAGAACGGCATCTACCTCAACGACGCGGACGGGGCAACCCTCACCGGCAACGACGCCCACAACAACACCATAATCGGGTTCTACTTCGTTGACAGCAGCGGCGCCAACCTCATCGGCAACCTCGCCTACAACAACACCCTGGACGGAATTAACATGGTGAACAGCAACGATGCGCTCCTCATCAACAACACCGCCTATGAGAATATCGGAAGCGGAATCAAATTCTCAAGCGGCGGAGCCCTGCTCGTGAACAATACTGCCTATGGGAACGGCTACTCAGGGCTCTACCTGCAGGTTGCTGAAAACAACACCCTGCTCAACAACGATGCATACAACAACACGTGGCACGGCATCCAGCTGGACACCTGCGCCAACACCACGTTCATCGGGGACCGCACGTACAACAACACCCTGCGCGGCTTCGCGGTGTTCAACAGCATTACGACCAACCTCACCAACTCCACCGCTGCAGAGAACCTGGCAGGCGGGCTCTATTTCCTGGACTCTGACCTGAACACCATAATGCTGCCGGACCTTCGCCTCAACAACCTCAGCGGCGGCTACGAAATAGAAATGGACTCCAACTCCGACATGAACACCTTCACCGACGTGTTCCTCTGGGAAACGAGCAACTACCTGCAGCAGGATGCAACCGCTGCACTGCAGAACAACTTCACCAACTTAACTATTGCCTACAACCAGACAATCGGAATAGTGAACTGGGCATTCCTGGGAGTGACCGATGTAACAATCGACTCCACAACCGCATACCTGCGGACGGACTTCGTTTCCCTGGACACCCCGACCGAGGCGCAGATGAACGCCCCCGCCAACGTGACCATCTTCACGCCCTACTGCCCCGACCCGGTTATATACAGGCGCGCCGGCTTCCCGCAGACAAGGGGCGAGATAATCGCGTACGGCTCAGTTTACCCGACCGCAATCCATTCCTGCGCCGCGAACCTCGTGACCTTCGACGCGTACAGCTTCTCGGGCTACTCCGCGGGCAACTACTCCAACCTCACCATCTGGGATACCAACGACACGGGCGTGGCAGTATATACATATGAGCTCGCGACCTTCTACGCGAACTACACCAACACCACGGACGGCGCGCCCATCACCAACCTCGCGGGCGACTGCTACGTGATGCACAATGACTCGCCTGTGATGCACGCGATGGCATACAACGCGGGCTCCGGCCTTTGGGAATACTCCCGCACGTTCATGCTCGCTGGCTCCTACGACTGGAACGTCACGTGCAACTCCACCTCAGGGTTTGATGCGCTGTTCGCAACCGATAATATTACCATATTGCAGGGATGCTTCTACGCGGACGCGCCGGGCACCTATACTCTGCCGAACAGCCTGCCGGGCAACAAGACCGACCGCGCATGCATCACGGTGAATGCCTCCAACGTAATCATCGACTGCGCGGGCTACAACGTCACGGGCAACATGTTCGCCGGCTCGGGCACCTACGGCATAATGGTGAACAACTCCAACGCGGTCACCCTGCGCAACTGCAACGTAACCCGCTACGACCAGGGGGTTTACTTCATTGACGCAGCCAACTCGATTGCGCGGAACATCACCGCAATCGGCAACTACTGGACAGGGTTCAACGTAACCTCGTCCACGGGCATTATGCTGTTCAACAGCTCCGTGTCCGGGGCTGCGGGCATGGCGGGCATGGCGCTCCATGGCAACAGCCTCAATGTGAGCGGCAACCTCGTGAACGAGCCCGCCTCCACATGGGCCATCTGGGCGCCCTCATACGGCGGGTTCGGTTCCTCGAGCACTTTCTCCGACAACACAATACTGGCAAGCGGCAACCTCGGGCTGGTGCTGGAAGGCACGGGCCACAGCGTGGTCAACAACTCCATCACCGGAGTGCCGCTGTTCGGAGTGGTCTGCGGAGACGACCCGAGCCTCTTCTCCGCCTATAAGGTGTGCGACGCGGCCGACTTCTTCAACAACACAATAACCGCGAACGGCGTCGGCGGCCTGCTTGTGATAAACGGCGACACGGTTGCCGTAGAGGACAACGGCATCTCCAACCATGGCATGGCGAATCTCATAATCTACAACTCCACGGCAGTGGACGTGCACAGGAACCACATCAACACCAGCCAGATGGGCATCGCCCTGCTGGAGACGGACCTGGTTACCATTGTGGACGGCAACAGGGTGTTCGGCCACACCCAGTTCGAGATTGTGGCGCTGAATAACAACTCGGACCTAACCATAGAAGAGAACATTGACGCGGCGCAGACCTATTTCACGATGGCAAGCCCGTGCAACATAACCGACCTCTACCTGCTGTACAACTTCTCGGACACCGCAGGCAGGGTGCACTTCCCGTCCGTGGAATCTGCGGGGCGCAACGTTACCCTCAACCGCTTCAACTTCAGGCTCGAGAGGGACTTCATCTCCCTGAATGACACCAATGCAACGGAGTTCAACGCGACCGCGGACGTTACTGTGAACACTTCCTTCTGCGGAGGCGGGTTCGAGCCCACAGTCTACCGGGAGCAGGGCTTCCCGCAGGCCTGGCTCAGCATAGTAACCAACGGCGCGGAATACGCCGCGGCCTACGTGGCCTGCGCAGTGCCCACAATCGACTTCGGCGTCACCGGGTTCTCCGGCTACGCAATCAACATGACGCCCATCCCGCCCAGCGGCGGAGGCGGAGAAACAAAGTACCTTGAGCTCGAGACCGACAAGGCAGTGTACGAATACGGCGAGGACATACTTGCGCACGTGGAGGACAAGCACCATGATGATGTGAGCGGCGCAAAGGTGTACCTGAGGCACATCAGCACCTCCTCCATCGACAACGAGCTCACGGACAGCGACGGGGAGGCATCCTTCACCGCGGACCGCCTCGGCGACTTCTCGCTCTGGGCGAGCAAGTCCGGCTATGTGACCTCTGACAAGGCATATATCACAGTAATAGAGGCGCCGCTTGAAATCGACGCGCCCGGCTCCGTGGACTCGGGAGAGGAATTCACGGTCACAGTCACTTCGCACGGGGTGCCCGTGCCCGGAGTGCTGGTCACGTTTGACGGAGCCACCGGAACGACAGACAGCAACGGCCAGGTGACCTTCACCGCGGGAGACCCCGGCGAATACACAATCACAGCAACCAAATACGGCTACGAAACCGCCACTGCCGGCATCACGGTCAATGAGGTGGAAGAGCCGGTGGAGCCCGAAGAGCCCGAGGAGCCCGGCGGCCCTGGCCTGCCCGGAGAGGAGCAGGAGCTCGTAATCCACTCCCCGCCTGAAGCGCAGACCGGAGACCGGATCACCGTGACGGTCACTGACCAGAACGGCACCATCGTGCCCGGCGCGCAGGTTGACGTGCGCGGCTCCACTGGAATCACCGACGAATACGGCGAGGTGGTGCTCACCGTGCCCGGAGAAGCCGGCGGCTACTGGATACACGCGGTCAAGGCGGGCTATGGGCCTGATGAGGAGCGCATAGTGGTCTCCGCGCCCGGCGTCGAGCCCGAGCCGGTCCCGCCCGAAGAGCAGCCTACGCTGCTGGAGACGCTGCTCACCTACTGGTGGCTGTTCCTCCTGTTGCTGCTGCTCCTGCTTGCGCTGCTGTTCCTCAGGAGGAGGAAGAAAAAGCGCAAGAGGCCGCCCCGCGAGCCGGAATAGGGGGATTTTTAAAACCTCCCACCCTATTTTTACCCTGCCTATGACTGTATAGGAGGTATTGAATATGCCAAGTTATGTGAAATTTGAGACTCCAAAGGAAGTAGTGGACGGCGTGGTAGAGGCACTCTCTGTTGCGAAGGATTCCGGCAGGATACGCAAGGGAATCAACGAGACCACCAAGGCGGTCGAGAAGAAGACCGCAAAGCTCGTTGTGCTTGCGGAGGACGTTGACCCGGAAGAGGTCATCATGCACCTGCCCGGCCTCTGCGAGGACAAGGGCATCCCCTACGTTTACATCCCCACGAAGGCGCAGCTCGGCGAGGCCTGCGGCCTGCCGGTGCCCACCTCATCCATTGCGGTTGAGGATGCAGGCGGCGCAACCGAAATACTCCAGAACGTCCTGAAGAGGCTCCCGAAGCCGAAGGCCGCCGAAGAGAAGAAGGAGGCCCCGAAGGCCGAGGAGAAGCCGAAGGAAGAGAAGAAGGAAGAGAAGGAGAAGAAGCCCAAGAAGGAGAAGAAGCCCAAGGCCGAGAAGCCGAAGGAAGAGAAGAAGGAAGAGCCCAAAGAGGAAAAGAAGGAAGAGAAGAAGGAAGAGCCCAAAGAGGAAAAGAAGGAAGAGAAGAAGGAA
>CAZKHX010000002.1:160288-160852 GCA_964552755.1 Microcaldota archaeon
GAGCCCAAAGAGGAAAAGAAGGAAGAAGCTCCCGAGGGGGAGAAAAAGGAGTGAATTAGATGGCAGAAGGGATAGCGGCTGAAATCGTCGAAGTGAAGGCCAAGACCGGCATCTACGGCGAGATCTACCAGGTGCTCTGCAAAATCCTAGAAGGGCCCGACAAGAACAGGGTAATCCTCCGCAACGTGAAGGGGCCGGTGAAGAAGGGCACTATAATAATGCTCCTCGAGTCCGAGCGCGAGGCAAAGGAGATACGCGCGAGGTGAATCTGATGGATTGCGCATTCTGCAGCAGGGAAGTTCCAAAAGGCGCCGGCTTCCTTTTTGCGAAAAAGGACGGCACGAGCTTCCTTTTCTGCTCTTCAAAATGCAGGAACAACCAGCTCAAGCTCAAGCGCGTCGGCAAGAAGGCCGAATGGGTGAAGCGCTTCGGAAAGTCCAGGAAGGCAAGGGCCGAGGCCGAAAAGCCCGCGGAGAAGCAGGTTGAAAAGCCGAAGGCAACTGAGCCCAAGGCCGAAAAGCCCGCGGAGAAGCAGGTTGAAAAGCCGAAGGCAACTGAGCCCAA
>CAZKHX010000002.1:160952-220596 GCA_964552755.1 Microcaldota archaeon
GGCCGAAAAGCCCGCGGAGAAGCCGAAGGAGGAACCGAAGAAGGGAAAGCCTCCGGAAGCTAAGAAAGCGGAAGAGAAGAAGTAGGTGCTCATATGGCAATGGAGAGGACACTCGTTCTGGTGAAGCCGGACGCGTTCCAGCGCGCCTTGGTCGGAAAGATAGTCTCAAGGTTCGAGGAGAAGGGCTTCAGGATAGTTGGCATGAAGATGCTCCGGATGTCCGAAGGCCTCGCAAAGGAGCACTACTCCCATCTCACCGGCAAGCCATTCTACCCCGGGCTTGAGAAGTTCATGACGCATGCCCCCCTTCTCGCCTTCGTAATGGAAGGCCAGGAAGCAATCGAGGTGTGCAGGAAGCTCGTGGGTGCGACCAACGCGCGCAAGGCCGAGCCCGGCACTATCCGGGGCGACTTCTCCCTCAGCACGGGAAGGAACACAATCCACGCGAGCGACTCCGCGGAAACCGCAAAAGCCGAAATCGGGCGCTTCTTCAAGCCGGAGGAGCTCTTTGATTATTCACAGGTATGCGCGGAATACCTTTACGCGGAGGATGAGCGGGAATGATACTCCCGAAGCAGAAGCTGCTCTCCCTCGCGATAGTCTCCGACCACCTTGGCGACTCGCAGTTCCAGCCCGCAGGCGTGGACGTGACCCTGAAGAAGGCATTCTCATTTTCCTCCAACGGGCAGATTGATTTCGACAACACGGAGCGCAGGATAAGCGACGTGCAGGAGCTCCCGTTTGAGGGGGAATGGGTGCAGCTCGCGCCCGGCTCCTACAAAGTGCAATTCAACGAGTATGTGAAAATCCCCTGCGACTCCGCCGCAATATGCCTCCCCCGCTCATCCCTGCTCCGCTCGGGCGCAACCCTTGAGTGCGCTCTCTGGGACCCGGGATACGACGGCCGCAGCGAAGCGCTCCTCGTGGTCTCCAACCCCCACGGCATCCGCTTCAAGAGGGGCGCCAAGATAGGGCAGATGGTTTTCGTCCGGCTCTCCGAAGCCGCTTCCGAGCTTTATGAGGGCGCCTACAAGGGCGAAAACAAATGACCCTCCCATCTTGGGATTTCCTTTCAAAATCCGCCGGCACAGGCGGTGAAATCAAGTTCTCCCCCGAATCTTTCATAGTGGAGGAAATCACCCCTGAAGGCCAAGTGCTGGAAAAGGACCGTTTCTACGAACACCAGGGCGAAGAGGGCAGCCACTGCCATTTCATACTGCAGAAGCGCGACTGGTCCACTGCGGACGCGATCCGCACCATTGCGAAAAAGCTCCGCGCAGGCCCGAAGCGCTTCAGCTACGCGGGCAACAAGGACAAGACTGCGGTAACCACCCAAATGGCTTCCGCATTCAAGATTCCCCCCTCCGACCTTCTCGCATTGAAAATAAAGGACATCTCTATAAACGGCGCATGGGAGGCAGGGGGCAAGGTGCCCATGGGCGCCCTCCTCGGCAACCGCTTCACAATCGGATGGAAGGGCGAAGCTGGCCCCGAAGAAAAAGTGCATGCAGCCCATGAAGAGCTTGGAGGCAAATTCCCGAATTATTTCGGCCCCCAGCGCTTTGGGAGCACGCGCCGCAATACCCATATTGTCGGGGAATTCCTCCTTAGGAGGCGCTTCCGGGATGCGGCATTCGCATTTCTTGCAGAATCCGAGGGAGAGCTCCATGAAGGCGCCCGCGCAGCCCGCGCGGATCTGAAGGAAACAGGCAATTTCCAGCAGGCGCTCAACACATTCCCAAAGCACCTCCGCCTTGAGCGCACCATGCTCTACTGGCTGTCCAAAAACCCCAGCGACTGCATCGGCGCTTTCCGCAAGCTGCCCCGCCCGGTGCTCCTCCTCTTCGTGCACGCCTTCCAGTCCTGCCTGTTCAATGAGATGCTGTCAGCAAGAATAAAGGAAGGCCCAATCTCCCCGGAAGAGGGTGAGGCCAAATGCGGCTCCGGCCCGCTTGGCTTCCCTGACCCCTCGGCTGAAGGCAATGAATGGGTCCTCGGCAGGCTGATCGGCTACGAAACCATCCCCAATGCAAGGGAAAAGGCGCTGCTTGAAAAGCATGAAATTGAAACAGGCGACTTCAGGCTTAGGGAAATCCCGGAGCTTTCCTCAAAGGGCATCTCCCGCACCTTATTGGCCCCGTACATGCATTTCTCCTTTTCTGAAAGCACGTTCCGCTTCTCGCTGCCTGCGGGCAGCTACGCGACATCATTAATAAGGGAATTCCTCAAGGTGGACTGAATGGAGGAGGAAGGCATACGGTTTGAAGCAGGCCCGGCATTCTACAACCCGCGCATGCAGCTTTGCCGCTCAATCGCCTCCCTTGCGGTCGGCGCAATAGGCGAAAAGCTTTCCATATGCGACGGCTTCTCCGCCTCCGGCATCCGCGGCATCCGCTACGCAAAGGAAAACCCCAACGTGGAATCCGTTGATTTCGTCGACATAAATGAAGATGTGCTGAAGCTCTGCAGGAAGAACAAGGCGGCAAGCAAAGTGAAAGGCAGGACTTATGCGGGCGGTTTCAACACCCACCTCATGAACCGCAGGTACGGCTTCGTTGAAATAGACCCCTTCGGCTCCCCCGTGCCATATGCATATTTCGCAATCCGCTCATTCCGCAGGAAGAAGGAAGGCTACCTCTCGATAACCGCAACTGACACCGCGATACTCTGCGGCGCGCACCGCTCCGCCTGCCTCAAATATTATCACGCACACCCCCTGCACAATGAGCTCTGCCACGAGGCCGGCATCCGCATACTCCTCCGCCACGCTGCGGAAATAGCGTCGGAATTCGACTTCGGCGTTTCCCCAATATTTTCCCTTTCCAGCAGGCACTTTTTCAAAACCATCCTCAAGCTTGAACGCGGCGCAAAGAAGGCCGCGGACACATTTGCCAAGACAGGGCACATAAGCTATTGCAATAAATGCGGCTTCCGCACCGCGGGCCCGGCAGCCCTCCAATCCTGCCCCCCGTGCAGTTCGGGAATGGAATGGGCAGGCCCGCTCTGGCTCGGCCCCCTCCACGATGCAAAAATGCTGGAAAAAATGGAAAAGCTGAATGAAGAGCGCAGCTATGCGGACAAGGCGGAGCTTGCAAAGCTCCTTGGCACAATGAAAGAGGAAGACAAGTTCCCGCCCTATTTCTACGACGTGCATTCCGAAAGCAGGAGGGTGCGCAGGCCATCCCTCTCTTCAATGCAGAACGCAATAGAAAATCTGAAGGAGAACGGCTTCACGGCGGCAAGGACCCATTTCCGCCCCACGGGCATAAAGACGAATGCAAAAATAGGCGAGTTCCTATTCTCTCTCAGGTGAGAAGCGCTCCAGCGCATCGTTCCAGATGGCCCTTGCGTCATCGTCCCTGAATTCTTCCCCGGCTTTCCAGCCGTCGCCCCTGTCCATGGTGTGCTGCACCCTTTCCCGGATGATGCCCTCGCCTTCGGGATAATACCGGATGAAGTACCTGTCCTTGTCATCCCCCACGCCTTCCATCACAAGCGGAAGGCCCCTGTCCTGAAGGTAGAACTCGGCCCTGTACACTCCGTTTTCAGACAAATCGACCTTGAGCATGCCCCTGTTTTCCAGCCCTTCCGTGAAGCTCCCCCTGTCCCCGCAGTCCACAGTGCATACGTTCCTGTCCGCCTTTATCCTGAAATTCCTCCCCGGATGCCTCTCTTCCATCCTTTCGCTGAGCATTTTTTGGGGGTTCCTGAATATGCCGGGCGTATCCTTGAGGAACTTCCCGAATTCGGCCACTGCCTTTGGGGCAGCCATTGCCATGAAGATTGCCACGCCTGCCGCAGCAACGGGCTTCCACCCGCTGCGGAGCGGGTTCCTGCCAATCAGCCTCATTTCCCTCACAGCCATGCGTATCACAGAGTTTAACAGTGCTTTTTTATGTCATTTTATAGCTCTGTAGTTTTTATATACCTTTGTCCCGCAAAGGGAACCCATGGCGGGAAAGTTCGCCAGCAGGATGGCGCAGTTCTTCAAATTCGGCGAGGTCAGCCCGCTCATGGAGCAGATGCTCCTTGCGCAGACGCTCTCCGCACCAATCCTTTTCCTGCAGAAGAAATACGCCGAGGAAGAGCTCTACCGCATGGACCAGAGCATGAGGGAGGACGCGGAAGAGGGCGCCCGCGAGGAGCGCACCCAGGCGGTCTCAGAAAGCCCGGAAGTGAAGGGCGGCGAGCACAAGGAAACCGCGGCAACCCATTTCACCCTGCTCTATTACAATCCCGAGCTCAAGAAAACCGAAGTGATACAGGAGGACGTCTCCCTCAAGTATTCCGACTATTCCAGCCCGGAGCAGAAGGCGGTCGAGGAATCCGTTTCACAGAAGAGCACCTACCCGGTCTATTCCCTGGTCACGTCGCCCCTGATGCGGACCAAGGTCAACCCATACATACTGGAGGCGGTGCTCAGCCGCATCGAGGTGGTTTCCCCGTCGCCTTTTGGCGGCGGCGCGCCGATGTCCCTTGCCAGCCCCGAGGAAAAAGCCGCGATGCGGGAGATAGCTGATGATGGCACCGCCGCGGAAATCGTCGCGGTCGAGGCGATCCGCGAGCTCGCGGACCGGAAGGCTGCGGTGGAAAAAGAGCTCGACAGGGAGATAGTCGCCCTCGAGGAGGCGGTGCAGGCCCTGCAGGAAACCGATGCCCCTGAAAAGAAGATAATGGAAAAGCTTCCGCCGCTTTCCCGCGCCCGGTTCCAGGCGCTGCTGCGCAGCAAGAAAAAGGTTGAGCGCACCCTCCTTGTGGACCTCCTCCTCCTTGATGCGGAATTTCTCGTAACCTTCAGGAAGAGCCTTGCAAAGGCAGGGCTGCGCAAGCTTGCGGACATTCTGAAGAAGTTCAGGAAAATGCCTGCCAAGAAAAAGAAATAGGCCTACTTCTTAGCCCTGATTTCCTTGTTCTTCGGCCTGAGGTAGCGGGAGCCGCACTTCCTGCATTTCTCGGTGCGCGCCTTGTTCCTGGCCTTGCACCTCTTGCAGATCCATATGCGCCCGATTTCGGCGTCCGCTTCAGTAAATTTTCCCATGAGCATTACCTTTCGATGAAAAGTTGTTAGAATATCCCTCAGAAGTGTTTAAATAGCTAATCCCCACCCATCTATCTACAAGTGCCCCAGCAGCTCAGCGGGCAAGGGGCCGACCCCCCTTGCCAACCCTCCCGCTCAGGGAGGTCTGAGCCCCCTGCGGGCCTGCTGTGCCCCGGTAGCTCAGCGGTAGAGCGCTCGCCTTGTAGAAGCCTTTTTGGCATCTGCAAACTCAGGGCAAAAACCCTTGGGAAAAATCCTGAGGCAGAACAAGCCATCTTGGCTTCAAGCAAGCGAGAGGTCGAGGGTTCAACTCCCTTCCGGGGCTTGGTGTGACTATGGAGAAGGAAGTCGTAGAAAAGCTTGCCGCGCTCATAACCGCGGCATTCGGGCTGGTCGCGGCACTCGCATGGAATGATGCCATCAGGAGCCTGTTCGCCGAAGGTGGCGCGCTCTATTTCATTGCATCATGGGGCCCGTGGGCCTATGCTGTGCTCGTCACAATCCTCGCGGTCGTTGCCACCCTCTGGATTGGCAAGGTTTCGAAGAAGGCCAAATAGCTGCCCGCAAGCCTTTTAACGGATTTCCAACAATCCAATATCATGAACTCGACTTTTAGGCTTAAAGGGGGCCTTGCACAGATGCTCAAGGGCGGGGCCATCATGGACGTGGTGAATCCCGAGCACGCAACGGTGGCTGAGAAGGCTGGCGCAGTGGCAGTGATGGCGCTCGAGCGCGTGCCCGCCGACATTCGCGCCCACGGCGGGGTTGCCCGCATGTCCGACCCGCAGATGATAAAGGGAATAATGGCATCCGTGAGCATTCCTGTGATGGCGAAGGCCCGCATAGGCCATTTCGTGGAGGCGCAGGTCCTCCAGTCCCTTGGCGTGGACTACATAGACGAGAGCGAAGTGCTCACTCCTGCGGACTCCGAATTCCACATAGACAAAAGCAAATTCGAAGTCCCGTTCGTTTGCGGCGCGCGCAACCTCGGGGAAGCCCTACGCAGGGTAAATGAGGGCGCGGCAATGATACGCACCAAGGGCGAGGCCGGCACCGGCAACATAGTGGAAGCGGTGAAGCACATCCGCGCAATCAACCGCGAAATAGGGGCGCTCACCGAAGAAAATGCAAAGGAGTTTGCGGAGAGGGAGCGCATCCCCGAAGAGCTCGTCCTCGAAACAATGAAGCTCCGCCGCCTCCCGGTGGTGAATTTCGCTGCGGGCGGCATCGCCACCCCTGCGGACGCGGCGCTGTGCATGCAGCTTGGCTGCGACGGAGTTTTCGTCGGCTCGGGCATATTCAAATCCTCCAGCCCGGAAAAGCGCGCAAGGGCGATAGTGGAATCCGTTGCCCATTTCAAGGATGCGAAGAAGCTCGCGGAAGTTTCCGAAAACCTCGGGGAAGCAATGCCCGGGATTGAAATGTCCGACATCCCCGAAGGCCAGAGGCTTGCTGAAAGGGGAGCCTGATGAGGGCAGGCGTCCTCGCCCTTCAGGGCGCGGTTTCCGAGCATGTTTCCTGCACCCGGGCTGCAATGGAAAAGCTCGGCATAAGCGGCGAAGTCTCCGAAGTGCGCACAAGGGATGCACTGGAAGGCCTCGATGCGATAATCCTCCCCGGCGGCGAAAGCACAACGCTCTCCCTCCTCCTAGAAGAGGAAAACATGTTCGAAGCCCTTGTGCAGGCCCCGAGGATATTCGGCACGTGCGCGGGCGCAATACTCCTTGCAAAGGAAGTGCTGGGCGCAAAAAACGGCCAGAAGTCCTTTGGCCGCATGGACATGAAAATCTCAAGGAATGCCTACGGCCGCCAGCTCGATTCGTTCGAAGCCCCCCTCAAAACCAGCATCGGCGAACTGGAAGGCGTTTTCATCCGCGCGCCGGTGATAGAAGAGGCAAATGGCGCCGAAGTGCTTGCCTTTCATGCAGGCAAGCCCATTGCAGCAAGGCAGGGCAAATGCCTTGCAACCACTTTCCACCCCGAGCTCTCAGGCTCGACAATCTTCCACGAATATTTTCTAAGGCTCTAATCCCGCGCCGGCCGGCGAAGCCATGCCCGCCGGTGCCGCATAGTGCCCGTTAAAACCCGGCAGAATCTCAGCGGCTTAGCGGCACATCATGCAAATCCAGCCACACATAATAAACGTCCTTTGGCCGCCCGTCGTTCTTCTTCAGTGCAATCGTCCCCGTAGCCGGGCTGGAAATGGAAGCCATGTCCCCCGAAACCTCCACATCGTGCAGGAAAAGCCAATTCACGAATTCAACATCCATGCCGTCCGTAAGCTCCACAAAGCGCGCAAGGTATTCCGCCTGTTCCTCTTCCGATGCGCCAACCGATTCATCCGAGGGCCAGCCTGTTTCAGCAAATGCAACCGGCTTATCGGTGTATTCCGCAAGGCGCGAATAATAGTCCTCCGGGATTTCCCCCGGGGTTTCGTACTCCTTCCACGGATAGGTAGTAAATGCAACCAAATCCGCCTTCCCTTCAAACCTGCTTATGAGCCCCCACTGCCCCAGCGCATCCATCTGGTTCAGCGAAAACACCACGAACACCTTGGTTTCCGGGGAAACCCCCTTCACTGCATCGTAAGCTTCCTTGTAAAGCGATATGTAATCCCCAAAATCTTCCGGGTACGCCGCATAATATGCATTCACCTCATTCCCAAGGGAAAGGTATTCCGGCTGGAACCTTTCCGCAATCCTGCGCGCATCATTCACGTAGCCGTCCCTGAATGCCGGGTCGCTCAGGTTAGCCGGGATTTCTTCCGGCGAATTCACAACAATCTTAAGCCCCTCCCCCTCCACGCGCTCAAAAGTATAGAAGTTCATGTTGACAATCGGCTTCAGCCCGTATACCCGCACCCCCTCAACCGTGCGGCTCCCCTCAAGGGAAGCATATGCGCCTATTGCCGAGGGCTCCGGCCATATCCCCACCACTTCGCATATTTCCCCGGCTTCCTCATATGCGCCGAACAAGTCCACTTCGGGGACGGTTTCCGGGGTGGGCACCATCCCCAGATAATAGCCTCGTTCACTTGCCGCAAGCCCATAATTACCGTGCGTTTCCGGAGGCTTGGGCCCGATAGGCTCCTCCCCCTCCGGCACAAGGTTAGCGCCGCTGCTTCCGGTGCACCCGGCAAGCAAAATAAATGCAACTGAAAATGCCAAAATCAGGCTGGGCAGTTTCATGCTCCCAGATTGCAGGCCATTCTTTAAATCCTACTGCTGCCCGTCCAGCAGGAACGAGAGCTGGGCGTCCCTGGTTGCATGGGGCCGGTCCAGGCGTTCGCCGCGCAGTATCCTTGCCGCCTTCCCAAAGCAATCCGCCGCCCTCCCGTAAACCTTCCTTTCAACCAGCACGGCCCCGGCATCGAGGTATTCAAGAACCTTGTTCGGCACTCCGGGCACCGCATCCTCAGTGAGCCCTTTCACCGTTGCCCTGAACTCCTCGCGGGCCTCTCCGGATTTGGGCTCAAAGCCCCTGTTTTCCGCGAATTCCTTCACGAATTCGCCAGTGACATATCCCGGCTTGTTGTTGCTCAGCGCCCTTGCCACGCGCCTGGCTATCTTCCGCGCCTCCGGGGTACTCATCTTCCTCCCGTTCTTTCCGGTGAGGTGCCAGTACGCTTCCCGCAGGTGGTTCCTGCAGTATTCTTCAATCGGCACCACGCCGCCGTTCTTCCTCCTCAGGTCGCCGATGCGCTTGAGCTCCTTGCCCACTTCAACAACGGCCTCAAGCAGCACTGCCTTCTTCTGCCCGTAGGCATCATCCAGCTTCCCTGCGAGCTCAAGGTCTTTGCCCCAGTTCCGCGCAACCCCGTGTGCGTACTTCTCCTTCATGAGCCTTTCCCAGGTTTTGAGGAGCTTCCCCAGCTCCTTCCTGCGCTGCTCCAGAAGCAGGCCTTCCCATTCCCAGATGGTGGCGTCTATCCCTGCGACATTGCTGTCCCTCTTCTCCCCGCAGTCAGTCCTCGCGGAAATCATCTTTGACACGAGCGGGCCGGGCACCTTTTTCCCGTTGCCCCCGTTTTCAATCGAATACGATTCTATTTCCTCCAGCCCCGCAATCATGAGGCCGATTTTTTCCCGGGCATTCACCTTGTCCGGGTCCCTGCTCCTCTCAAGCTTCTGATGTATCCGCTTGAGCTGCCTTATCCCTATGCCAAGCCGCGCGGCCTGGCCTGTTTTCGTTTCGGCAATCCTGATGTTCTCCACTGCGGCCTTGAGGAGCACTTCATCGTTCCCGCCAAGCTCGTTCCCGTGGTTTTCGATTATGTGGCCCATCATTCGTGTGAGCGCGAATATGTCAGTGACCATCATCACGTCCCTGGAAACGATTGTCCCGTCACCGTTCTTGCCCTTCCGGGTGAATGTCGCCTCCCAAAGCCCGAATTCGAGCTTCCTTACCCGTGCGCCGTCAAGCGATGCGTGGCCGTTCCTGCCGGCAATATTGCCCCTGAAGCGGCTGGCCCTCTTGTCTTTGCGGCCTGCCTCCATGGCATTTGCCCTGTCAACGGCCTGCGCCCTCTCGCCGGGCCTCCATCCGTTTCCCATGCATAAATTCGCTCTTTTCAAGCTTTTATTCCTTTCCCCGGGCGGATTCCAGCCCGCGGCCAGGCAAAAACCTTTATACCCTGCCGCACAAGATGGAGCCGGTGCGAAAATGCCAGAAGAGCTGATACTCGAGTGCGGGATACCCGAAATAAATTCCACGGAAAGGTTTGATTTTTCCGGCGCCAATCCGGGCGATGTAGCGTACGCATGCGCCTTCGCTTCCGAAAAGGCTGAATTGCCCGCGTTCCAGTACAGCGGCATTGATTTGAAAAGGGCAGACGCGCTGCTCGCCCCCCTTTCCGGGAAGGGCGCGCCAGCCGCTGCAAAGGCCCTCAACTCAGTCTCCTCCGGCCTGCGCGCTTCCCTTTCAGAAGCAGCGGGCAAGCCCACCCTGCTTCCCGCTGCAGAAGCATATTTCTTCGGAAAATTCCTTGAGAAGTTCGGAATCCCTGCAAAGCTCCCATCCGCCCTGCTCAAAAGCTCAATAAAGCCCAAGAGTTCCCCCCCGAAGAAGCGCATAGGCCTCATGGCACGCTATGGGGACTGGATTTCGATAAAGAAGCTTGGCCTTGATGCAGGGGTGCCCAAATGGGAAATCTCAGGCATGCTTGCCGGCATAACCGAAACCCTCGTTCCCAAGGCATTCCAGTTTGCAGAATTTGGAAAAGAATCAATTGCGGAAGCCGCGGAAAAAGCGGCAATGGGGAAAAGGAAATCATACGGCGCAATAGCAGAAGTCCTCTCTGCGGTGCCGCCCTCGCTTTCGGAAATGCAAACCTCGTATTTCCTGTTTACCGCGCTCTCCGCGCTCGGCCCGAAGCCTTATGCGAACCGCGGCATGCTCACCAAGGAGTATCCGGACATAAAGCCGCCGAAGCCGAGGGGGAGGCAGGCAAAGGGCTAGTCCGCATCGAGGTTCCCGAGCTCCTTCCACTTTCCGTGCGCAAGCAGGTAGCCGATGTCATGGAGCGCCCACTTCACGTACCTCCTGCCCTGGTGCTTCCTCAGTATCCTGTCGAGCTTCTTCTTTTCCTTGGGCATCTTCGCGGCTGCGGGGTCAATTATCAGGTCGCCGTGGTGCATCTTCGTGAAGGCCTTCCCCTCCATGCGCACCTCGCGGTTCACAATCCAGGGCACCAGCTCGCTGGGCCAGGGCTTCCTGCCCTTTTCCCTCATTTCATTGAACTGCGATGGGGTAAGCGTTATCACCGTGCGGCCCATCCCGAGCGCATCTCCGCCTGCAAGGTAGTCCCCGGGCCTGCCCACTATGGGCAGCACCCTGTGATCGTCCGGGTCGTAGGTGGTATGCAGCCCGTGCTTCCGCATCTCCATCGCAAAAGCCATGTTGAGCGGGTTCGCCCTCCACGATTTACCCACACCGTGCGCATTGATCAGGCCCCAGAGGCGGTTCTTCAGCCGCCCGTCCTCTATCGGCACGGGCCCCTTCCCGTCCAGGGAGGGGTTCCAGCAGGCTGCCGCATCGCACTGCAGCGCGACCTCAACCATCTTGTCCACAGAAATGGAGCCGTCCTCCGCCGCGGTAATCAGCCCTATCTCAAATAGCGGCAGCCGCCTGTCGCTGTAGTTCACGGGGTGAGCGATGCCCACCGCAACCTTTCCCTCCTTCCTCAGGGGCGCGAGCTTCCTGAACATCGCATCCATCTTCATCCCTGAGAAGCAGGAAATCATCTCAAGCGGCTCCCGCTGCGAAAGTATCTCCCTGCGTACTTCATTCGCTGTGCGCTCGCCGTCTATCCATATGACCGCATGCGGCCCGTTGGGCGGCTTCGTGCTCATGGTGAGCTCGAGCGCAGGCACCTTCACCATGCCGGTATGCTTCCCTATCCTGTGCACAAGCCTGTAGAGCATGGTTTCAAACGAATTGTGCGGGGAGGTCATGTCAAAGTCCAGGTGGTAGAGCATCATAGTGCGGATGCGGTCCTGGAACCTGCACACCCCGTCATCCTGCACCGGCTTCCTACCCACATATCCCCAGTGCCCGTGCGTGTCTGCCCAGTAATCGTTCAGCGGCTTCCTCTGCGATTTAACAAGTATTTCCATTGCGTATTTCCCGGCCATGCTCGCATAGTTCCCGGTTATGAAAACCCGGTGGATTATGCGGTCCTCCCCCTTCTTCGGCTCCGGGTTGCTG
Source organism: Microcaldota archaeon (assembly GCA_964552755.1). GTDB lineage: Archaea > Micrarchaeota > Micrarchaeia > Anstonellales > Bilamarchaeaceae > CAZKHX01. The sequence goes on from CAZKHX010000002.1 coordinate 172,696, forward strand.
TAGAATACCTCCACGCTGTCCGCTTTCTCCCTCACGAATACGTAGAAATTGGATTTCCCGTTTGCGCGCGTGCCCTTCCCGGGCTTCGCGCTTATGCCCCTGTTGAATATGAGCTCCCCTTCCTCGACTATGGGAAGCGCGCCCCCTTCCTTCCAGAGCTTCTTGTCCCTCAAATCCTCCTCCATCTTTTTCGCGTCCACCGCAGCGAAGCCATGCTCATCCATCAGCTTCCTGAACCTCCCGAGGAAGTTCACCCTCTCGATGGAATTGAAGTTCCTGCTTGCGGCGAATTCGCTTGCGGCTTCTTGCCCTGCCCCGCTTTTCTTCGCCCTTGCTTTCCTCATTGGCCTCGGCATGCGCTTATATTCGTATTTTATGCATAAAAATGTTTCCAATTTCTCCCCTCCACGCACAGCAGATAGCTAATTAAACTTTATTCCCCCCTTATCCCAGCATGCCTTCAGGCACCGGCTTCGGAAAGGTAATATTGTTCGGCGAGCACTTCGTGGTGCACGGCTCGCCCTCGATAGGGCTGGGCATTTCCCGCAAGACAACCGTGGAACTAAAGCAGTCCAAATCCCTGAAGCTCTGGAAGGGCGCAAGCCCCCGCATACGCGAGGCCACGCAGCGCATACTGGGGCGCTTCGGCACGGGCCGCAAATACTCAATTGAAGTGGAGAGCGAGCTCCCGGTGGGAGCGGGCCTCGGCTGGAGCGCCTCCTACTCGGTTGCACTGGTGCGCGCAGTTGCAAAAGACCTCGGCTCCTGCCTCAACGACTGGAAGGTTGCGGAATTCTCCTTCGAAGGCGAAAAGGCATTCCACGGCAATCCCTCGGGGATAGACAACACCCTTTCAACTTACGGGGGCGCACTCTGGTTCAGGAGGGGGTTCCCCCACCGCCGCATCCCCCTAGGCTCGAAATTCCATTTCCTTGTTTCCTACACTGGCAAGTCCGGCCCCACGAAGGAGCTCGTCGCAGGCGTTACCTCATTGAAGGAGCGCATGCACTCCCTGTTCTCCCATCTCATGGATGCGGAGGCGGAGGTAGTGAAGCGGGGCGAAGCCGCCCTTTCCTCCGGGGACGCAAAATCCCTGGGCGAACTGATGAATGTGAACCACGGCCTGCTTTCCGCAGTGGGCGTTTCCTCGCCCGAGCTTGAGGAGATAATGGCGTATGCGCGCAGCGGGTGCGGCGCACTGGGCGCAAAGCTCACCGGCGCGGGCGGCGGAGGCTGCGCAATCTCATTGTACAGTTCCGCAAAAGCCGCATCCTCTGCGGAAAAGAAAATGGGGAAAAAAGGCTACCGCTCCTTCACCTTCTCCGTTTGACCCCTATCTTCGGGCACTCTTTTTTCAACGGGCATTCCGGGCATAGCGGAGCCTTTGGCCTGCACACCGTCTGCCCGAACGCAACAAGCACATGGTTGAACGTGCGCACCTGTGATTTCTTCAAAATTTCCATCAGCGCCTTCTCGGTTTCAGCCGGTTTCTTTGTTTCCACCAGCCCAAGCCGGTTGCTTATCCTATGCACGTGCACGTCCACTCCCAGTGCGGGCTTGCCGAATGCGCTGTTGAGCACTATATTGGCGGTCTTCCGCCCCACGCCCGGCAGCGACATCAGCCCCTCGAGCGTATCCGGCACCTTCCCCCCGTGCTCCTTCCCAAGGGCCCTGCATGCCTGCACAAGGTGCTTCGCCTTCGTGCGGTAAAACCCCACAGGGTAAACCAGCTCCGCAACCCTTTTCTCCCCCAGCTTCACAACCGCCCGCGGGGTTTCCGCCTTTGCAAAGAGCCGCTTTGCCGCGCCAATGGTGGTCTCATCCTTCGTCCTTGCGGAAAGCAATGTGAAAACAAGTATCCTGAACGGGCTGCCGCGCACAGCGGGCCCCACGCCGTGCACCGGCGCGCCCCTCGCATCCGCCTCGCGCCGCATGAGCGCGAGCATCCTGCTAATCCTCATGAAAATGAAAAAAACAAGGAAGGGGCTCATCTCCCCTTCGCAACCTCATTGATTACGATGAGCGATACCACCGCAGCCGCAGGGGCGGTGAAGAACATTACGTAGTATACCACCTGCAGTATCTTGTCCCCTATCTCGGGGATGCTCTGCGTGATCATGCTCAGGCTCATCGCAACGGTAAGGAAAGTGAGCGACGCAAGCAGGAACTTGGTCTTCTCCTTGTCCTTGATGTTGACAAGCCCGACAATGACCCCGAGCGCTGCCAGCAGGGTCATTATGTTGGGGTCGCTGGGCATCATTATCCCCGCAGCGATTGCCACGACCAGCCCAAGCACGTATGCCCCAGGGCCGACCCATTTGAGCGTCTTCTTCATTTTCTTCTCAACCATCCTGGTCACCGGCCCTATTTCGACGGCATCCTTATAAACTTTACCTCTGGCCCTGCGGCCCCGGCCTGCCCTTCCCGTGCCGCGGCCCATGCGGCCGGTATGCCTCATTCGCCTCAAGCAGTATGAGGGTGTCCGCGGTGTTCTTGAGAGCTGCGCTGAACCCGGGCTGCACGCCCACAATCATCGTTTTCTTGCCGTGCTCCTTCACCTTGTTCAGCACGGGAATGAAATCCGTGTCCCGCGTCATCAGCGCAATGGTGTCCACGCCGCTGTCCACCACATGCTCCATCGCCTCCACCGCCATCGTCACGTCCACGTCTCCGGTGGTGATTACGGGCTGGAAGCCCTGGTTCACCATCGCCTCAATAAGCTTGTCCGATGCGAACTGGTCAAGGTAAATTTTCGCGAGCCGGATGTTGCCGTGCCCCTCCACGCGCCTCTTCACTTCGCGCAAATCTATGTTGAGCTGCTTGCGTATGACGTTTGGGCCGTCAACAAAAAGCGCAATCTGGTTTTCCGTCTTTCCTCCGAATAGGCCATCGAGAAATGCCATAGTGAACACCCGCAAAAAGGCAATGTGCCCATTTATTTGCGCACATTAAAAAACCTTAGCGCGTTTTCCGCGGTGGCCCTGCCCGCCTTCTCCACGCCTACCCCCTTCACCTCGGCTATGTATTCTACGGACTTCTCCACGCCCTCGACCCCCCGCACAACGTACGGCGCATCGGTCTCCGCCACCAGCTTCCCCAGCGGAACAGCTTCTATGGTCTTCCTGCGCTCCTTAGAATGCAACGGGGGAATTGAGATTATGCCGCCCATTTCAACCGCTCGCGCGCCCTCCTCCGCCTTCCCGGAGAAGAAGTGCATCATGAACGGCTTTTTCCAGCCCCACCCATCCATGAAATCCAGCACCGCGCTTTCCGCCCTGCGGGTGTGCAGCACCACTGGCAGCCCCATCTCCTCGGCAAGCCCCAGCATGCGCCCGAAAGCTTCCTTCTCGTCCGCAAAGTGCTTTTCCGTCTTCCCCCAGTGGAAGTCCAGCCCTATCTCGCCTATCGCGTTGGGCCTTTTCCCCCGGATGAATTCAATCCACCCATCCATCTTCCCCAGCCCCTCGCGTATCACCGTCTGCGGCGCAATCCCGAGGCAGAAGGGCACGCCCAGCCTTTCCGCAATCTCCGCGTTCTCCACGTTGCTCTTGTGCGAATAGCCGGAAGTGACGGGCAGTATGTGTGCAGGGAGTTCCTCGAGCTGCTTTTTCTTGAACGATTCCAGGTGGCAGTGGGCGTCAACGAGCATAAGGAACCTATATAAAATCTAGGGTTATAAAACTAACGAAAAGCTCATTAGGTGGTCCCGGATGTCAGAGAAGATTTTTGCGGATGCAAAAGACCTGAAGATTGGCAAATACGTACTCATTGACGGAGTCCCATGCAAGATTATGAGCATGGAAAAGTCCAAGCCCGGCAAGCACGGCGCGGCGAAAATCCGCATTGTCGGCGTAGGCATTTTCGACGGGGAGAAGAAGAACCTCCTCACTTCTTCCGGCTCCGATGTCGAGGTCCCGATAATCGACAGGAAGAGCGTGCAGGTGCTTTCGGTTTCGGGCACGTCCGCGCAGGTGATGGACCCCGTGAGCTATGAAGTGTTCGACATGGCCATCCCCGAGGAGCTGCAGGGCGAAGTAGAAGCAGGCAAGGAAGTGGAAGTGCTCGAGGCGATGGGCAGGCGCGCGATGGTCCGCGTAAGGTAGCTCTCCGTTCGCGTGCGGAAGAACGTTTATAAAGCCTAGTGCCAATAATCCTTAACCATACTCGTCGGTGATTTTTGTATGAAAGTTAATGTAAGGAAGAAAAGAGAGAACGTGCTGCTCTCCAGGACGGAGTACGAGCTCGCCCTGGATTTCGACGGCGCAACGCCCCCGCGCAAGGACATGCGCGACGCAATCGTGCAGGGCCTCGGGTGCAGCCCGGACCTTACCGTGCTCAGGCGCACCAAGAGCACCTTCGGCAAGAGGCAGGTGGTCGCCCGCGTGAACGTCTACCGCGACGAAGGCAGCATGCGCACCACCGAGCCGGAATACGTGATAAAGAGGAACGGCCTCGCAAAGGAAGAGCCGAAGGAGGCGCCTAAGGAAGAAGCGCCCGCGGAGAAGCCGAAGGAAGCCCCAAAAGAAGAACCCAAGAAAGAAGAGGGGAAGAAGGAAGAGAAGCCTCCCGAGGAGAAGAAGGGTGAATGAGCATGGCAAAGGAAAAGAAGAAAGAGAAAAAGAAACGCGAAGGCAGGAAGACCAAGCCATACCAGCCCAAGAAACACTGCCCCAAGTGCGGCCCCGGAGTGTGGCTCGCAGAGCACAAGGACAGGCACTCCTGCGGCAAATGCGGATACTACCAGAAGAAGTAGAGGCCCATGCGGACTCATTATTTCGCGGCGCTGTTTTTCTCTTCCATACTGTTTTTCGTATTGAAATATGCAGAGCAGATTGTCGGCCCCTCATACCTCATAGCCGCAGGCCTGCTCGGCTTTGTCGGCGCGGTCGCGCTTTCATGGAAAACATGCGGCAACCGCTCGGTCCCGTACATGTTCCTGCTGTCTGTGATCAACCTCGCCATTTTCCCGCTGGAATACGCGGGCACGGTATTCCTGCACATGGCGTTCCTGTTCTTTGCCCTGCACTACCTATGGCCCGAGCGGAGGCATCTAATCCACCCGCCCTACAGAAAGCTTTACCAGCGGCTGTTCGAATCCGTGCTCCTGCTCCTCCTGCTCATTGCGCTCTCAATGATTTTCGGGGTGATTGTCGGCATGCTTGGCGGCTCCGCGGACCAGGGCAAGATAATAGAGACTGTGGAAGGCCTGCCCCTTTATGTGCTGGCATTCAGCTTCATCGTTGCGCCATTTACCGAGGAATTGTTCTTCCGCGCTTTCCTCGTCCCGCGCGCGGGCCCGCTCGCTGCATCCGTGATGTTTGCCCTTGTCCACCACGCATATGGCTCGGTCGCGGAGATGGCCGGCGCCTTCCTCCTCGGCCTGGTGCTTTCCTATTACTATTACAGGCGCGGCGACATCCTGCCGTGCATACTTGCGCACGGCGCGTTCAACCTGCTTTCGGTGCTCATCATAAAGGTCGTGATGGGATGACGGCCCTCGGCATAGAGAGCACGGCGCACACCCTTGGCATAGGGATAACCAAAAATGGAAAAGTGCTCTCCAACATCCATTCAATCTACAGGCCGAAAGGCGAGGGCATAGTGCCCCGCAAGGCCGCGGACCACCATTCCTCGGAATTCGCCCCCCTGCTCCGCGCCAACCTGAAAAAAGCGGGAATGTGCATGGACGACGTTTCCCTGATTGCATATTCCGAAGGGCCGGGCATAGGCGCAACCCTGCACGTAGGGCTGAACGCTGCAAAATACCTTGCCCTGAAATACGGAAAACGCCTCATTGGCGTAAACCACCCATATGCGCACATAAAAATCTCCGAGCACCTCACGGGCCTAAAAAATCCACTTGTACTATATGTGAGCGGGGGCAACACCCAGATAATAATTGAGGAAGAGAAGGGCTTCCGCGTGCTGGGCGAAACCCTTGACATTGGCGTAGGCAACCTGTTCGATTCGTTTGCGCGCGAGGCAGGGATGGAATACGCGCACGGCTCCACACTCGAAAAGCTCGCCTCCGGAGGAAAATACCTCCCCCTCCCATATACCGTAAAGGGCATGAACCTCACATTCTCCGGCTTGCTCACCGCAGCCGCTGGCGAAATGAAGAAGGGCACGCCAAAGCGCGACGTTGCACACTCCCTTTTCGAGACCGCGTTCCCGATGCTTTGCGAGGCAACTGAGCGCGCCCTGTTCCTCACGCGCAAGAAATCCCTCGTCGTTTGCGGCGGGGTCGCGCAGAACCGCCGCCTGCAGAAGATGCTCCGCACCATGTGCAAAGAGGATGGGGTGGAATTCGGCGCCGCACCCGATGAGTTCAACCGCGACAACGGAGCCATGATAGCCTATGCGGGCTCCCTCCTTGCAGGGCGCGCAAAGCCCGTCCCCCCGGGAAAATGGGGCGTGGACCAGAATTACCACATCGGGAAGGTCCGCATATGATAACCATTTAATAGGTATATACCAATATCCTTGTGATATGCTTTAAATTTGGAACTGCGGTGAAACAACCATGAGGACTTACAAGCTAATAGCCTCGGCTCTGCTGGGTGCCCTTGCGTTCGTGCTGCAGATATCCAATTCGTTCCTTGGCATCCCGACAGGGTTTGGCATGACCGTTGACCTTGCAGCAGTGCCAATACTTCTAGCATTCTTCGTGCTCGGTGCGGAATTCGGGGCATATTCACTGCTCCTCCTCGGCCTCATAATACTCGGCACTTCCCCCACGGGCGCGATCGGCGCAGTGATGAAGGTGGGCGCAACGCTCCCCATGGTAATCATCCCCTATTACGCGCTGAAATCCAAGACGCTGAAGGACTATGCAGTTCTTGCCGCGGCAGCCATGCTGGTACTGCTTGCGTTCTTCTATCTCTCCGCACAGGCGTTCCTGCTCGCCTCCTATCTCGCGGGCCTTGTGCCCATTGCGGTGCTGCTCGCCCTCGCCTACCTCATCACTCATGTGAAGGAGGAAAGCACGGTGGACCTTTCCAGCCCGCGCCTCGCGGTAGCGGTGCTGCTGCTCGCAGTAATCATCCGCGGCATAGTTGCAACAATTGCGAACCTCTATTTCGCCGGTCCGGTATTCTTCCACATATCGCCCGAGGATTTCATCGGCCTGCTCCAGTCAATAGAGCTTCCGTTCATAGGCGGCTCGGGCTGGTGGTTCCTGATATTCTTCTGGAATGCGGTGCAGGGCGCAATCGAATTCGGCATCGCATGGATGCTCGCCTACAGGTTCGGCCTTGCACGGAGGTATGCGGATGTCGCTTGACGTGCAAGGCCTTTCCCTTTCAATAAAGGGGAGGAAAGTCCTTGACGGTGTTTCCTTCTCTGTCCCCGCAGGCGGCTCGCTGGGCATAGTGGGCACGATGGGCTCCGGCAAGACAAGCCTGCTCCATTGCATAAAAGGGATAATCCCCTCCATAGTGAAGGGGGAGATGCAGGGCTCGGTGCTGCTTGGCGGCGCCGCCCGCAAGCCAATGGACATGGGAATTGGGATAGTGTTCCAGAACCCCAACGACCAGATATTCTGCCCCACGCTGCGCGAGGAAGTGGAATTCGGCCTGCGCAACCAGCGCTGGAACGGGCAGTTGGAGGAGCGTGCCGCGGAGGCGCTCTGGAAAGTCGGGCTGCACAAGCGCGCGGAGGAAGACCCGTTTGACCTTTCCCACGGCCAAAGGCAGAAGCTCGCAATCGCCTCCGTGCTCGCGATGGACCCAGGGGTAATCCTGCTTGACGAGCCCACTTCAAGCCTCGACCATCGCACTTCGCTGGAAATATATTCGATACTCTCAGGCCTCACCAGGGAAGGCAAGACAGTCGTAGTGGTCGAGCACGATACCGACCTCCTTCTTGGGCTCGGCAAGCAGTTCCTGGTCCTTGATTCCGGCCGGGTGGTCGCACAGGGGGACGAAAGCATATTCCTCAGGGGGGAAGTTGCGGATTGCGGGGTGAAAATTCCATGGAAGCGTTCGTAAAGCTCCTGGCGGCGCTTGCACTCTTCCTCGCCGCCGTGGCGGCCCCACTGGAATGGTCGCCCCTGCTTTTCGCAGCCCTTCTCATATGGGGCGCGTACGAGCGCGTTCCCTTCCTGCCGTTCTTCATTTCCTCAATAGCATTCGTTGCATTTATCATGTTGTTCAATTTCTATGCGTTCAACGACCCTGCGCGCGGCGCGCTCAACTCGGTCCGCGCGGTAACCCTTTTCCTTCCCTTCTACGTTTATGCGGCATCCTGCTCCCCGCACGAAATAGTGCGCTCGCTCTCCCGCATAAAGTTTCCCTCCTCCCTTTCGTTCATGCTCGCAATCTCCCTCCCATACTCCCGGGTACTGGGGAAGAAGGCGGGCTCGGTGCGCATCGCGCAGCAGAGCCGCGGCGGCGCGGGAATCTGGTCGTTCACGCTGCCGCTGCTGCATTTCACTTTCGAGCGCGCCCGCGCGCTTTCGGTTTCGCTGGAAAGCCGGGGATTCCGCCTGCCGGAATAACATTATAAACCTATCCCGCCATTCAGAAATAGAAGTATGTTCTTAAGGTGTGAAAATGGCAGACAAGAGACCTTTTGATGTTTTGAACGGAGCGCTGAACAACACGGTTGTGATTGGCCTAAAGGGCGGAGTTACCATCCGCGGCACGATGGTTGCATATGACGTGCACATGAACCTCGTGCTGGAGAAGGCCGAAATCCTCGAGAACGACGAGGTGAAGAAGGGCATCGGCACCGTGCTGCTCCGCGGGGACAGCGTGGTGTATATCTCCCCATCCTGAAAGGGAGCTTCATTTTCCACGGCCCGCGGCCCTTTGGCCGCAGGGCTGTGCTCGGGCCGGTAGATCAACGGTAGATCGCTACCTTGGCATGGTAGAGGCTACGGGTTCGAATCCCGTCCGGTCCATGTACCCGCTTTGCCTTAGTTACTCATTTGGCAAAAGCAGGTATCGCAAAACCTTTAGGCGTACCTCGCATTCTGGCAAAGCAGGCATCTCACCAACAGCGAAGGACATCCTGCTGTCCTGTTGGAGCCGCGAAGCGGCGACTGAAAACCCTAAGACATATCCCGTCTTTTGATTTATCCAGGTAACTAGTGCGAGCCGTTGCCCGCCTTCCTTATTGCGAACTCAACCGCTTCCTCGGGGGTTTCGGCGGCCTCTATGATGAACCTGTTCCTCTCGTCCATGGACTGGCCCGCGAGGCGGTCGCTCCAGCCCCCTGTGCCCTTTATTGCAATCACCGGAATGCCCGCCTGGTATGCAACGGCCATTTCGGTAAGCGTTCCGGAGCCGCCCCCTATCGCAATCACCGCGTCGCAGCAGAGCACGAGCACGAATTCGCGCCCCCCGCCTTTCCCGCTGCCGGTCGCAACAATGACATCGGTATCGTCCTCCCACACGTCCTTGCTCTTGCTGTAGGTCACCCCGATGGTGAGGCCGCCCTTCTTCTTGGCGCCCCTGCACGCGGCGGTCGAAAGCGAGTCGTGGTGCTTCTCCGCACCGAAGAAAAGCGTGCCGCCCTTCTGCGCGATGAGCTCGCCCACGCGCTCTGCCATCTTCTCTACGTCCTTTGCATAATTCAGGTCTGACGTGGAGCCGATCACTCCGATTTGGGGCTTCCTCATTTCTTCGCACCGCTCTTCTTGGTCTCAATCAGGAACTTCTTCGTGTGCTCAAGCCCGAATTCCATCGCCTTGGACACATCGCCGGTTTCCGCATATTTGGAAGAGAATGCGGCAAACAGGGTGTCTCCCGCGCCGATGGTGTCCCCCACCTGGAGCTCCTCCACCTTGAAGGTGCGCTCCTTCCCGTGGTCGTACACCGTCACATCCCCGCCCCCGCGGGTCACAATGAGTATGCCGTTCTGCTTCACCTGCTCAAGGAGCGCAGCGGGTATGTGCTTCATCTCATAGTCGGTAGTCTTGAGCATCTTTATCTTCTTGAACCTCCTGATGTTCCAGTCCTTCTTGCACCCGAACTGGGTGGGGTCGCGAACGAAGCCCTGCACGTCCACGAAAATGTGGTCGTACTCGCCGGTTATGCGCTCGAGGTTTACTTCGTCAAGGAGCGTGGAAACCAGCACGGTGTCGGCGTTTATGCGCGGATGGTACACCTTCCCGGGGTTCACTATCCTCCCCTTCTCAACCCCTCCCTCTATGAGTATCTCGACGATGCCCTTCTTGCTCCTCGCCATGTCGTATTCCTCGCCGAGGTCGTCCAGCGTCTTCTTTATGAAGAGCGCCGGCCCCCCCTCCCGCTTCTCGAGGGTCATCGCATCGTTGTTTAGTATGATGTCGTCCGCAAAGCTGCTCAGCACCGCGAACTTTTTCTTGCCTGCCATTCAACCTACCTTTGGTTCTTACAAAACTTTTTGTTATTCTGGGGAATAACAATTCCTAACCGGTTCCAATACGGTAAATAATATGTTCCGATATCTTTTTTAACTTAGTTGCCCACCGCATCGAGAGGGTAGTAATCCCCCAGCCGGGGCACCTTCGAATGCAGCTCCTCCAGCGTATGCAGGATTTCGAAGCGATACTTCATGCACAGCTGGCGCACGCCTTCCACGTGCTCCTTCGGGATGCTTGCCCACTTGGGCAGCCAGTCCCAGTAGCTCATGCTCCCTATCCTCCCGTTGGGCATTTCACCGGCCATGCCCGTAAAGTTGAGTATGTGCGTCGTGGTCACCCAGTCCACCACCAACTCCGCGGGGAGCGGTATGTACGCGTCTATCCCGTGCGACTTCAGTATCTCCTGCGTTTCCTTGGACTTGTCCATTGCGGCGATTGCGAAATAGACCGCTACGATGCGCACGTTGTCCGGGTGCCCGAGGGCGCCTATCAGCTCAACCACCGTGCCGCCGGTCCAGATGCCCACGTCCACGAGCTCGATTTCCCGGAGCCCCATGTCAACCAGCCCCTGCACCTGGCTTTCAACGGGCGGGAACCCCTCCCTTGAGGTTATGCCGACGATGTCCCCATTGCGGTCCGCGAGCCGGCGCACGTTCAGGTATGCCGCGATTTCGCTCCCCTTGATGGGGAATACCCGGTCATCGAGGCTCACCACCGGGAACTCGCTGTTCAGCTTGAGGCTCCCCTCAACCATGTGCCCGAGGTCCTTTGTGGTGTACGAGACCGTCTTATACCTGCTGCTTACGATGCGGCTGAATTCCTCCGCAAAGCCCTTCTCGAACTTGCGCACCTTGCTGAGCGCCGCCTTCACGAGCCTTTCCTCCTTCTGCGCCCGCTTGGCGCTTCCAAGGTCCGGCCTTGCCTTGTACTTGTTGAAAATTGTCGGCGCAACATCCAGCGTGAGTATGAATTTGGGGCTGAGGGACCTTCCTTTCCCGGCCCTTACCGCGGCCCCTGAGAAATCGATGGTAATCTGCTGAGGGTTATGCCACCACATGTGCCTGCCGCTTGTGGCCCTTTTCCGTACCCTGTTTTTCGGTGCCATCTCCCCCTCTCCAGCTATCTTCTGCATTCTTTTTAATCTTTCTCCCAAGCGCCGCGCGCCGCTTTCTCGACCCTCTCCGCATCCTTGTTATCCCCTGCGGTTCGGTAGCTGTGCGCGGCTGCCTCAAGCATGCCCGCCTTCTCGAAATTTTCCGCCGCGCGGAACGAATCCCCCAGCTCGATGCGCGCGCCCGCCGCGAGTTCCCAGGCTTCCATTGATTCGAAAAGGTTTGCCGCGGCCTGGTGCTCGCCCTTCTCCATCATGACCTTGATGGCATCTATTGCGCCTTCATGGTCGCCCAGCTCCCTCCTTATCGCAACTGCGTGGTACAGCCGCCCCTTCTCCACGCATTCTTCCGCAAGCGCAGCAGCCTTCCCCATCTCACCCATCAGCATGTACATTTTTGCAATGGTTTCGTAGTCCGGGCTTTTCCTCCTCCTCAGCTTTGCCGCGTAGTCCATCGCAAGGCTTCGTTTCTCCATGAGCACGTATATTTCTGCGATTTTCAGGTGGTCCGGGCTTTCCTCATGCAGCAGCCTGTTTGCATATCCCAGCGCAACGTCCAGACTGCCCGTCCCGCCGGCCCTTGCCGAGGACTTGAGGCAGGTTATGCCATCCTTGATATGGCCTTCCTTGAGCAGGTTCTCGCCGATGTACGCCCTGTCCTCGTCCGTCGCCATCGCGAGCGCTATCATGAGCAGGCCGCCGTAATCGCCTTTCTTCTTGTAGCAGCGGAGCAGGCCGCCGCAGTCGTGCGCCTTGAAGTACATCCTTATTGCATCTTCGTACCTCCCTATCTCCTCATGCATCCTGCCCACTTCGTGGCATTCGAGGATTTTGCAGACCGCTTTCGCCGCCTCCTCCGCGCCAAGCTCTTCCATCAGCAGTGCGCATTCCTCCGCGTCGCTCCAGAGCTTCGCATACGCAAGCCTTCTCCCTGCATGGTAGAGGTTGGGCTCCGCCTCGCTTTTCTCATCAAGGTCTATGCCTTCTTCCTTCAGCTTTTTCCTGAGCATGTCCGCGGTTCCTTCCCTGCCTTCCCTGCGGTGCAGCATCTCTACCATCCTCCACTTTGCCTTGGAGGCTTCACTCACGATTTCGTTGATTATCCAGTCGGCTTCGTCCACCCTTCCTTTATGGCGCAGGAACCGCTCCATCGTAACCCAGAAATAGGGCCTCTCCCCCGGGCTCCCGAATGCCTTCTCCGCAAATCTGAGCAGCGGCTGCGGGTCCCCCCCATCAATAACTTTATTGCTGAGCCTGCGGAATTCGGCAACATCCTTGCTGACGGATGGGTTATGGGGCGTTTTGAACGAACGCATGCGTTATAATTAGTGTTTTATTGCTTATAAACCTTCCGCTCCTGCGCAGCTCCGCCCCCCGTTCCGCCTCCGGCCCGCACAAGTTTTTTAAATTGAATTTGAGAATACCCCTCGGCGAGGCGGAAAACAGATGCTCAGGATATCCTCACTCAAAATGCGCGGCTTCAAGTCCTTCAAAAAGGCGGACCTGCTGTTCCCGGAAGACTTCTCCTGCCTCGCGGGGCCGAATGGCTCCGGCAAGAGCAACGTATGCGACGCCATCCGCTTCGTCACCGGCGAGCAGCGCCTCAAGGCGCTCCGCGCGAAGAAGGTGAAGGACCTCATATGCCACAATTCGAAAGTTGCCGACGTGCTGATGACCCTCGTGGACAAGGAGGGGAAGAAGACCGAGCTGCGCCGCGCAATCCGCGAGGACGGCAAGATTTCCTACCGCCTCAACGGGAAGAAGGCCACCCGCGGCACAATCGTCGAGACGCTCAAGAAATACTCCCTAGACGAGACCGGCCGCAACATAATCGCGCAGGGCGAAGTGCAGCGCATAATTGAGATGAACGGCCGCCAGCGCAGGGAGATAATCGACGGCGTCGCGGGCATCTCGGAATTCGAGGCAAAGAAGAAGGAGGCGATGCACGAGCTCGAGACCGTGGAGAACCGCATGCGCGAGGCAAACCTCGTGCTAGGAGAGCGCGAGGCCTTCCTGCATGAGCTGGAGAGGGAGAAGGGCCGCGCGGAGAGCTACGTTTCCGCGCGCGGCATGCACCAGCGCGCAAAGGCGACCCTCATCCACAGCGAGCTTTCTGCAAGCGAGTCCCGCGTGAACCGCATCGCCGCGCAGATGGAGAGCGCGAATTCAAGGCTCACTGAGCTGCAGGGGCAGCTTGATGCAATCGACGAGGAAATACGCAGGGGCGAGGCGGAGAAAGGCAAGATTGCCGAGCAGCTTGCGAAAAAGGAAAAGCGCGACACGCTCTTCCGCGAAATGGAGGGCTTCAAGTCCGAGCTCGGCTCCGCGGCCCAGGCCCTAGAGGATTCGAAGGAAATGGAGAAGCGCCTCAGGTCCGAAATGTCATCAATCGATTCCGAAATGGAATTCGAAAACAAGGCCCTCGAAGGCATCGGGAAGGATGCCGCCGAGTTGCAGAAGCTGATCGCCCCCCTTGAGAAAAAGCGCGTGAAATACGAGGAGGGCCGCGAGGCCGCGGCAGTGCGCTCCGCAATCTCTTCCCTTGAAAGGGAGCTTTCGCGCGTGCGCGAGGAATCACTCCGCTGCGAGGGCGAGCAGAACCGCACCTCTGCCCTGATTGGGGAGAAGAAGCGCATGCTGGAAAGCCTCTCCTCCGGGGAGGACGCAGAAGGGGGCAGCGCCGCTTCCGCACCGGACCTCATTCAGAAGAAGCAGCAGGTTTCCAGGGAAATAGACGCGCTTTTCCGAAGGGAAAAGGAGCTCAACGAGGAAAGCGCCTCCCTTGACCGCACCCTGCTCGACCTGCGCGAAAAGGTTGCAATACTCCGCGCCCAAAGCTCTCCGGGCGCAATGAACCCCGCGGTGAAATTCATACAGGGCCTCAAGGACTCCGGGGAAATGGAAGGGGTGCACGGCCCCCTCGTTGAACTGATTGAATTCGACCCCAAATATGCCGAAGCTGTTGATGCGGCAGGCGGCGCCCGCCTCCTTTACGTGGTGGTGGACAGCTCCGATGTCGCGATGAAGGTGATAAAGCGCCTCAAGGCATCCAATGCCGGCCGCGCGACATTCATCCCCCTGCAGGAGCTGAATTTCGCCAAGCCGCCCGCAGGCAGGCTCAGCCCCCTTTCGGATTCCGTGCGCTACAGCGCCCAGTACAAGAAGGCAGTGGATTACGTATTCGGCTCCACCTTCCTAGTTAAGGACTATGCGGAGGCGAAGAAGGCCGGGCTCGGCTCAGCGCGCATGGTGACCCTCGGCGGTGAGCTGTTCGAGCGCTCCGCAATCGTAACCGGAGGCAAGAAGCGCGGCGGCGTTGCGGTTGCGGCCCAGCTCACAAAAATGGAATCTCAGCTGGAAGACGCAAAGCAGCGCAGGAACGGCATATTCGCGGACCTGCGCAACGTGCGCGAGGAAATGTCCTCCCTGCGCAGGGAAAAGGCGGATTGCGAAGTTGAAATAAAGAAGGCCGAGCTCGTTGAAGAATCCGCAAGGCAGCGCGCGGAGGCGGAGAAGAAGCGCCGCGCAGCCGAGAAGGAGGCCGCGGCCGCAATCGAAGAGCTCGAAAAATCCCTTTCCGTGCTCGCGGGCAAGCGCGCCGCCTTCGCAAAGGAGGAAGGGCGCATCTCCTCCGCAATTGCGGAGAAGAACGAAGAGCTGCAGTCCGCGGAAAAGAAGCACGAGGAGCGCATGCGCAAAGTTGAGAGGGAACAGGAGGAGCTCACGCAGCAATACTCCGAGCTCCGCGGCAAATTGGACTCCCTTGAAAAGGAGAAGGAGATGCGCCTCCGCGGCATCGCCTCGCGGGAGGAAAAGAAAAAGCAGCTCAATTCCGAGCTTTCCGAGGTGCGCAAGAAATCACGCTCGCTGGATTCCAGGTGCAAGGAGCTCCAGCAGCAGATGGGGGAAGTGGAAAAGAGGATTGGCGAATCCAGCAAGACGCTCGAGAAGCTGCTCATGAAGTCCAAGGAGCATGAATCCTTCCTGCAGGAGAAGGGCAGGGCAAGGGGTGAAGTGCTCACGCAGGCGCAGAAGTCCGAAAAGCAGCTGCACCAGCTGGAGGTGGAGCAGGCGTCCATCTCCACCCGCCTCACCGACCTGAAGGCGGAAATGGAATCCTTCGGAGAAGTAGAACTGCTTGAGGAGAAGGGCAAGGAAAGGCTCACAGAGATGATGCGCAGCTCGGAGCAGCAGCTCTCCGAGCTTGGCGACGTGAACCTCGCCGCCCCGGAGCAGTATGAAAAGCGCAAGGCGGAAATCTCAGAAGTGAGGGAGAGGATTGAGCGCCTCCGCGTAGAGCGCAATGCGGTAATGGAGATGATTTCCAGCATAGAGGAAAAGAAGAAGGAGGCATTCACCGAAACATTTGATTCGGTGAACGACAACTTCAAGAAGCTCTTCGAATACATCAGCATAGGCGAGGGCTACCTCTACCTAGACAAGCCCGCAGACATATTCAACTCAGGCCTCTACATAAAGCTCAAGCGCAGCGGCAGGGAGAGCCCCCTGGATGCGCTTTCCGGAGGGGAGAAGACGCTGCTTGCCCTTATGTTCTCATTCGCGCTGCAGTTCCACAAGCCCTCGCCCTTCTACATCCTGGATGAGGTGGACGCTTCCCTCGACAAGGCGAACAGCAAGAACCTCGCGAACCTCCTGCGCCAGCTCTCGGGCCAGTCCCAGTTCATAGTGGTGAGCCACGATGACACTGTGGTGGGCATGGCCAGCGCGGTGCTTGGCGTAACAAGGATTGACGGCAATTCCCAGGTGGTTGGCGTGAAGCTGCCATCCACGAACAACTGAGCTCATCCGGTTATCGAATTCACTTCAACAACCGTTTCCCCGAGCACGGTTGCATTCACGAGCAACTCGATTTCCTGCCCCTCGCTCCAGTTCTTTTCGGTTTCCACGAGGTAGGTTTCCCTCGGGAGCGCATATTCGCCCGGCTCAACTGCAACCAGATACATCCGCGAAACGCTTGGCGTGATGTTCAGCACTTCTTCCGGGAGCGCGCCTTCCGCATTCAGCTCCGATTCCGGGAACTCCACATCCGCGCCGAAATCGATCAGCACCCTGTTCCTGTCCGTGAAATTTGCAGAAACCTTCACTATGCTTTCGGAAATGTATTCCACGTATTCGAACTTCTTCGACTGCATCTCCAGCGGGCTGAGCGGCTCCGCAAGCACCACGTAATCCACCCGCCCGTACTCGGCGCCGCCAAGGTATTCTTCGTCAATATTGCGCAGTTCCCACGGGACCGAGTAAGCGACGGCCTCCCCTTCATAGGATTCCACAGTGCCGTTGAGGCTGAATGCCGCATCCTCCGCAAGCGGCACTATGCCGATTACCGCAACCGCAACCTCGTTGCTTGCCCTGAGCCTCATCCTCACGAGGAATTTCCCGGATATGTCTGCAACCGGGTTCATGGTATATTCGAACCGGGTGCCTGCAACACCCATGCTCTCCCCCGAATCCGTAGTCATGTTGAAGTACGCGGGCATTGAAACGGTGGCCACCGTACTGGTTTCTATTTCGTACTTCTCCTTCATCTGCGCATAAACCCTGTGTGCATAGTCCCCGTCCAGAAGCGAAATCACGTATTGCGAATCCCCGGGGATTACCTCCTCCACACCTTCCATCTGTGAGACTTCGGAGGCAGTGCTCCCGTTCAGCACCGGGGAATAAAGGTACGGCCGGTACGAGATTATGGTCAGGCCTATGTCCGCATTCCCCTCGGCCACCTCGGCCTGCGTGCCGCCACCCTCTTCGCTGCCGCCGCCCATGCCGATTGCAAAGCTCTCCAGCATGAACCCGAGCACTATCGCGACCACGACCACTTTCAGCAAAAGGCTTTTTTTGTCCATTCAACGCACCACAAGAATTCCTTTCCTAACTTCTTCTGCGATATGTTTAAAATAGTAATCGGACATCCCTCTATCACGACGGAGAGTGTTTGCTGATGGCAAAAAAAGGCGACCTTCTGGCTGTTGAGCTCGAGGGCAGGGACGACGAAGGGACGGTATTTGATTCCACTTCGGGCGAAATTGCGAAGAGGCTCCACGGCAGGGAAGGCCCGATGCTCATCTCGCTAGAATCCGACAAGGTTATCCCCGGGCTGCATGATGCGCTGGAGGGCATGGAGGAAGGCGAGGAGAAGGAGATTGAAATTCCCCCGGAGAAGGCGTTCGGCGGCCGCAGGAAGGAGCTCGTGAAAATCATGTCCCTTGCGGAATTCCGCAAGTTCAACGTCGCGCCAGAGCCCGGCCTCGTAATCCACGTGGATACCGAGCGCGGGAGGAACTACGGCACCGTGAAGAGCGTGAGCGGCGGCCGCGTGATGGTGGACTTCAACCACCCCTATGCAGGGAAGAAGGTTTCCTACAAAATCAGGCTTGCGAAAATCCACTCCACTCACGAAGCCAAAATCGGCGCGATGTGCGAAAATTCCGGCATAGTGGAGAAATGGGACTACAGGGACGGCGCGCTTTCGCTCTCTTTCAGGGAAGGCTCGGGCCAGGAATTCGAGACCGCCAAGGCACTGCTCCTCATCTCTCTCAGGGCGAGGATGCCGGAGCTCAAGCAGTTGAAGGTTGAAAAGAAAGAAGTGAAAAAGAAGGAAGAAGCTGGGAAGAAAGGGGGATAGGATGTGCAGGCTCTGCGAACTGGCCGCCGAAAGCGCAACCTATACTTCCAAAATCAAGCTCATGCAGGAGGAGGATTCCTCCCGCCTTGAACGCACGAAGGGCTTCATGGGGAAGTTCCCCTCCCTCAAGCGCTCCCTCTATTCCTCCGTCCCTTTCCCCATGGGAATCACCGCGCCCCTTTTCGAGGCGCGCAATGCATACACAATGCCCAACAACTATTTTCAGCAGGTGATGCTCAATGGCAGCCGCCTGCCCCCGCTTTTCGCGCACGGCGCCACCCGCTCAATATTCTTCACGCCCGAAAAGCTCATGCTCTTCAGCAAGTCCGTGGGGATGGACTCCGGCGTGGACTACTTCAGCTCCTACCTTCTCCTCGATTTCGGGAAGGGGGAATACAGCACGGAATTCGACGGCAAGAACCTCACACTCTCGGTGAAGGCAAGCAAGCCCGCCGCCAACCTGCTTACCGGGGAGCAGGAAACAATAGATGTTTCATTCACGTTCAGGCACAAAAGTGTTGAGGGCCGCATACTGCAGAAGGAGGAGGCGATGCGCTCGGATTTCATAAGGCGCATGTACTCCGGCCGCCTGCCCGCGCATGCAATCTTCGCCTCAGCAGACTTGGAAGGATATGTAATCACTGTTCCGCATTTCTCCCCGCACCCCTACCTCCTGCAGGCCGGGCAGGAGCTCGGCCACCCGAGCAACCGGCATTTCCAGGAGCACGTGCTCGGCTACATCCTGGAGCACCTGGGGATTCCGCAGAAGTGAATGCCCCGCCATACTGTACAATAATTTCGCCGCAAGGAATTCGCTAGCCAGTCGTGTGGCTCCACCCCACTCCCGGCTGAACCAGCCCCCTGGAAACAGAAGTATATCCTGCCATGCGGTATAGCAGCTTCGCGGCGAAGAATTCGCTCACAACCTGGTTGGGGATTGGCGCAAGCTCCATTATGTCAAAGCCCACGATTTCTTTCCGCTCCGCAACTTTCCTGAGGAGCGCAAGCCCTTCTGCCCAGCGCAGCCCCCCCGGAACAGGAGTGCCTACCCCCGGCACTTCCGAAGGGTCGAACCCGTCAAGGTCTATGCTCACATACACCTTTTCGCCAAGCAGCCCCAGCACCTCATCCAAGTCAAAATCAACGCCGAAGACCGTCCCCTTCGCCTCGCCTTCTGCGATGCGCGCGCATTCCGCGCTCATGTCCCGCACGCCAACCTGCACAGCTTTCCCTGCGCGCTCCCTCACCCTGCGCATCGTGCATGCGTGCGAGAACTTCTCGCCTCCGAGCTCATCCCGCAGGTCCGCATGCGCATCTATGCATAGAACGGAAACCTCTTTCCCGAATGCCTCAACCGCGCCAATGGTTGCGGAGTGCTCCCCTCCAACCACTATGGGCAGCATCCCGCCCTCAAGCGCCCCACGCACCTCGTCTTTCACAAGGGCGGAAACCTCCTCCGGCCCCTTCCCGGCGCACCCAAGCATCCCCCGCACATGGAAGCCTTCCCCAATTGTTTCCGTGCGCAGCTCATCGTCATAGGTTTCCACTTCCGCGCTTGCGGAAAGCAGCGCGGAGGGCCCCTGCGCAGCGCCCTTCCTGTAGCATACCGTGCCCTCATAAGGCACCGGAATTATGCAGAAGCGCGGGCTTCCCGGCCCGCTGTTTTTTCCCATGAAAAGCGGCATTTTGCGCACCTTTAACTATTTATTAAGCTTGCTTGTGAGGTACCTTTATGCTCAAAACAATTAAAGAGTTTTTCCGGCTGGTCCGGTTCGAGCATGCAATCATGCTCGCCGTGGCCGTGCTTATAGGGGAAATCGTAGTGCTGCAGGGGTTCCCCCAATTTGGCGCGATACTCATCTTCTCCCTGCTCGTCCCCATATTCAGCGAAATGGGCTCATTTGCGCTCAATGACTACATGGACGTGGAAACAGACCGCATAAACCGCAGGAACGACCGGCCGCTCGTGCGCGGCACGATAAAGCCGGAATTCGCATTCCGCTTCTCGGTATTTGCATTCCTCATCTCCATATTCCTGGCATCCCTCATCAATCCGATTGCGTTCATGATAGTTTTCTTCTACAACCTGTTCGCGGTGCTCTATAGCATAAAGCTCAAGGACCTGCCCGTGGTGGGCAACGTGTTCATCGCGACGACGATGTCCATTCCTTTCATTTTCGGCGCAGTGGTGTACCAGGTGTACCCGAACCTCACAATCTGGATACTTGCGCTCCTTGGCTTTGTTTCCGGCCTTGCGCGCGAGATAGTGAAGACAGTCGAGGACATGGAAGGCGACAAGGCGGCGCGCAGGGCGAAGACGCTCCCGATGCTCATCGGGAAGAATGCGTCCATGGGCCTTGCGGCCGCGCTCTACCTCCTGTTCATCCCCCTCTCCGTAATCCCGTTCTTCTCCGGGCTGCACCTTTCAATCGTCTCGGGGGCGCTGCTCCTTCTTGCGGACGCGGGCATAGCGGTGGTGGCACTGTACATCCTGTTCGTGCACGACAAGGCGTCCATGGAAATGACCCGAAAGTATTCGCTTGTGGCGCTGTTCCTCGGGCTTTTCGCGCTGCTCGCCGGCTCGCTGAGAATCTGATGGGGTCACCGAGATTTGAACTCGGATAACGGGCTCCCGAAGCCCGCAGGATACCAGGTTACCTCATGACCCCGAAAATGTTGAGAACTAGTGCAGGGAATGGTTTAAAAGGGATTGCCGGTTTTTGCCCCAAAATGATAGTATATTGGTGACGCGCATTCCCCCTTTTTGCGATACTAATTTAATACTGCTCCTGCAATTACACCCAATGCTGGAACCCGACCAGCGGAGGCGGCTGAACAAGCTCCTCCGTGACCATACCCACAATACCTACAATACCGATTTCTTCAGCCATCTTGGCCTCCACGACTTCATAGTCTATGAGGGCGTAGTCCGCCCCGAGGTTTCCCTTGCGGGGACCCATATGGCCCAGTACCTCTTCGAGAACCCGGCCGTGTACCGCGGGAAGATGGCATGCGAAATCGGCTGCGGCTCGGGACTCTATTCCGTCCTCATGGCAAAATACGGCGCGGAGCACGTGGTCGCAACCGACATTTCCGAGGCCGCGGTGATGAACACCGCTGAAAACGCGAAGCTGCACAACACAAGGAAGAACCTTGAAGTGAGGAAGGGCGACCTGTTCGAGCCGGTCAATACCGGCGAATACTTCGATGTCATCGTTTTCCACCACCCCCATTTCCACGACCGGCCGCTGAAGGACCACCCTGTTGCGCCGTCCTTCATGGACCACGGCCGCGTGCTGAGGCGGTTCATGCTGGAGGCGCCTGTGCACCTCCGCCCCGGCGGCCGCATAATAATGCCCTTCTCGCATATTGCGGGCAGGGGCAACGACCCGGGCGCGCACGGCAGCAACTACGGGATGGGCGTGAATGTGCTGCGCCACCTCATAGACAATGAGGGCGACCACTCAATCTACGAATTAGTGCCGAAAAAAGGCTTCGACGCGCACAAGTATTCCATCTCAAAGCGGGTTTCCCGCTACCCGGTGGAATCTATCTTCTCTCCTTAAACCCGAGCCCGGTGAGCACGAGGAAAGCGAGTATCACCACTGCAGGTATCCCCCCGAGCACCACAAACAACAGGGTAAACGCGTCTATGCGTATCCTCACCCCGAGCCATCCGAGCAGCTTGAGCACGATGAGCGCAATAACCATGTTTATGAAGAGCACGACCCATCCGAACTTTGACAGTGCCACGAAGAAGAATATTGCCGCAAGCACCAGCATTATCAGCTCGCTTATCATGGCTGCGTTATTGCACAGTAAGCATTTTATAGTTTCCACCGCAATTTACTGCAGGGTGGGAATGTGTCTGAGATATCGCCATTATTGGGAGTAAAGGACCTGAAGAGGGCGCTCGATTTCTACGAGGGCAAGCTCGGCTTCAAATTGGGGATGGTTTTCCCGGACAGGGAAGGCCCGGAGTATGCGGACATTTCCCGCTTCGGCTCGAACATAATGCTGCAGGGCGTCGTGGACATGAAGGCAAGCCTGCTGGAGAATTTCCGCTTCGACAAGGATGCCGCGGTCGGCGCTGGCGTAATTCACTATGTCAGCGTCCCGGACGATTTTGACATAGATGCCTATTACAACGAGCTGAAGGGCAGGGACGTGCTCATCTGCCAGGAAATCGCGGACCAGACGTGGGGCTCGCGCACCTTCGTAATCTGCGACCCGGACGGGCACATGTTCGCATTCGCAAAGACCATCGCAGGCGCAAAGTGCATGAGCTGCGGAATGCCCCTGGTTGAGCCGGACGACCATGCAAAGGGCGACAAGAGCATTCCCTACTGCACCCACTGCACCGATGCGGAAGGAAGCCTCAAGCCGCTCGGGCAGGTGCTGGAAGGGTTCAAGAACTTTTTCATCTCGCAGGGCATGCCGCCTGAGCAGGCGGAAGAAAAAGCAAAGGAGCAGCTCAGGAAATCCGAAGTGTGGCGCGGAAAGCTCTAGATGCGGTTTATCTTGGCCGCCATTATGAAGTCGTTTTCCGAGAGCCCGCCAATGGCGTGCGTCCACAGCTCCAGCCTTATCCTGTCATATGAGATGTGGATGTCGGGATGGTGGCCCTGCTCCTCCGCGATGTCCGCCACCCAGTCCACGAAGTGCATTGCCTCCTTGAAATCCTTGAACTTGATTTCTTTTACTATCCTGTTCCCCTTCAGCTCCCAACCCTCGGTTTCCCCGAGCATTTCCTGCGCCTTTGCCTCATCAAGGGGCGGCACCCCGCCTTCGCAGGGCATGCACCTTTTTTCCGCAAGCGCGGACGGCTCCGGCCCGCCCTCTGCAGGCGCGGCCTTGCCTTCCTCCCCTTCCTTCTCCGGCTCCCCTGTTTTTTTAACGGGCGGCCCGTGGTGCGGGGGCCGGTATTCGGGCGGCCTGCTCCTCTCTATGGGGTAGCTCCCCTCAATCCAGTCGGCCATCCCGCCGCGGAAGTCCAGCACGTTTTCATATCCCGCGGCCATGAGCGCATCCGCCGCCTTCCGCGATGCCGGGCTCGCGCCGCTCGGGCCGTATACCACTATTGCCTTCCCCTTGTCGGCAACGAGCTGCTGCACCTTCTGCAGGAATTCAGGGTCGTCCGCCGGCGCGTTCACCGAGCCGGGTATGCGCATGCTCTCATACGATTCCGCCGAAAGCACGTTGATAAGGATGAAGTCTTCCTTCCGCCCAAGCTTCTTCTTCAGCTCCTCCTTAGTAATTTCGTTTGTCTCCACCCCATCACCTTCTCCGACGTTTTAGTGTTCAAAAGCATTTTTATACCTTAAGCCCGAAGCAGGCATGGAGGGAATAGATGCACACAAGCCGCACATTGCTTTTTGCCGTGATGTTTTCAGCAGTGCTTCTCGCAGGGTGCACCGCCTCGCAGGGGATGCTCACTTCGACCCCAGGGTATGACGCAAATGCGTCCGCCCTGAAGATAAAGATAAAGCCGCTCGGCTTCATCCCTTCGTTTGCGGTCGTCCCGGTTGGCACCAGGGTCACCTGGGTGAACAATGACATGATGCCCCACATGATTGTTTTCGACGGGGTCAATTCCCCGGAGCTTGAGCCGGGAGTCAGCTGGTCCTACACATTCGACAAGGCGGGCGTGTACAACTACCAGTGCAAAATCACCCCCCAGAGGGGCGTAATCGTGATTGAGGAGCCGGAAGCAGAGGAAGCGGAATCCTCCTGAGCCACGTGCCCGCTGCCCCGGGATGCAGAAGCCGAATCCGGGGGGGCGCCCGGAGTCCTTTCCCGCCATCGGCCTGGAGCCTCTACTGCCCGTAAATCGCGATGTCAGCCCAGGCCGCGCCTTCGCTGTACCCCGCCGCGGTTTCGAACACCTTTATCCTGTATTCCTTCCCCTCGGGCGATTCCCAGTTCCGGCTTTTGCCCGGGCAGATTTCCGTCCTCTCGTACTCCGTGATTTCCGTGCCCGAGATTTTCACTACGCGCAGGGCCGCGCACGGATAAGGGTAGTCGTCCGTGAGGTCTTCCAATAGTAGGGTGTATCCGTCGAACCGCATCCCGCCGTATTCCTTCTCTGTCTCGCCCTCGCCGATTTCGGTCTTCTCAACAGTAAGGTGCTCCTCGCCCATCAGGGCGCCCGCGCCCGTTTCATCGCGCTCTGGCGAGCCTGCAGGAGGCACGCCTTCGGATGCCGCATCCGTACCGGCTTCCCCCGGAACTTCGGCGGCCGGTTCCGCGCCCGCACCAGTTTCGCCAGAAACGGAAGCGGTTTCCGCGGAAGCCGCCCCTCCGGCCCCTTCATCCGGAGTTCCCTGCGGGGAAACCACGGTTTCCCCGGACCCGGCGTACCTCTGCTCCGAAACTATGCACCCGCACACCAGCAGCATGCCGAGCGCGAGCAAAACGATGCCTCTCATGCGCTTTTTTCCATGGCAAGGTTTAAATTGATGGGGCCGGTAAGCCCAGCGGGGAGAACATGGACGTTGTTTCCGCATTCAGGAAAACCGCGTGGCCGGGCTGCAGGATGGTTTTCCCGGAGGGGGAGGAGGAGCGCATACTTGCCGCGGCCGCGGAAGTGGGGCGCAGGCGCATCGCAAGCCCGGTGCTGCTTGGCGACCGGGAAAAAATAGAAGTGCTCGCGAAATCCCTGAAAGTTTCCCTGAAGGGCATTGAGGTCATTGACACTTCGGGCGGGGTTGATTCGAAATACGTAAAGGAATACCGGAAGGTGCGCAGCGCGCCGCCCGCGCTCGCGGAGAAGATGCTCTCCAGCCCACTTTTCCTTGGGTGCCTCATGGTCGGGATGGGGGAGGCGGATGCGGTGATAGCGGGCGCCGCGACCTCTTCCGCAGAAGTCATAACCGCGGCAGAGGGCATGGTAGGCCTGCGCAAGGGGATTTCCGTCCCCTCCAGCTTCTTCCTCATGGAAATCCCGCGCTGCAGCGCGGGCGAGAAAGGGCTCCTGCTTTTCGCAGATTCCTCGGTCAACATAGACCCTTCGCCTTCAGAGCTCGCAGACATCGCAGTCACCACCGCGCAGACCGCAAAGGAGCTCATGGGCTGGAAGCCCCGCGTGGCGATGCTGTCATTTTCCACCAAAGGAAGCGCAATCCACCTTCGTGCAGACAAGGTGATTGAGGCCGTGAAGCTGGCGAACAGGAAGGCCCCCGGGCTTGCGATAGACGGGGAGATGCAGGGCGATTCCGCCCTTTCCATGGCCACCGCGAAAAAGAAGATGAAGGGCTCCACGGGCAAGGTGGCAGGCCGCGCAAACGTGCTCATCTTCCCAGACTTGGATTCCGGCAACATATCCTACAAGCTCGTGCAGGAGCTTGCGCACGCGAACGCCTACGGCCCGATACTGCAGGGGTTCAGGAAGCCAGTGAGCGACCTTTCCCGCGGCGCGAAAGCGAAGGACATAGTCGGCGTGGCCGCGATGCTCAGCACATGGGCGAAGAGGGGGCGGAAAAAATGAAGAAGGTGCTCGTGCTGAACTGCGGTAGCTCATCCATAAAGTACCGCCTGTTCGGCCGCGATTTCAGCACCCTGCTGCGGGGCCACATAGAGCGAATCGGGGAGAAGGGCACCCAGCTCACCCACTGGAAAGGCGGAAAGCAGTTCAGGAAAAAGGTTGGAGTCAGGAACCACCGGCAGGGCATACGGCTGATGCTGGAGATGCTGCATGACGAAAAATGGGGAGGAGTAAAGCGCGTGAGCGAAATCTCGGTGGTGGGCCACCGCGTGGTGCACGGCGGGCAGATGGCGAAGTCCGCGCTTGTCTCCGGTGCCGCGCTCAACTACCTCAAGTCGTTCGAGATGCTCGCGCCCCTGCACAACCCCCACAACATCGCAGGGATAAAGGAGGCGAAGGAGGCGATGCCCAACGTCCCGCAGGTTATGGTGTTCGACACAGAATTCCACCAGACCATGCCCAGGAAGGCCTACATGTACGGCCTTCCCTACAATTATTTCGACAAGTACGCGGTGCGCAAGTACGGCTTCCACGGGATGTCGCACAAGTATGTGTCACTGCGCGCCGCCGAGCTGCTGAAGAAGAAAAAGCCCAACGTGATTACCTGCCACCTCGGCGCAGGCTCCTCCCTGTGCGCGGTGAAGGCCGGGAAATCGGTGGACACCAGCATGGGGATGACTCCGCTGGAGGGCGTGATGATGGCCACCCGCACCGGCGACATGGACCCCGCAGCCCTCCAGTACCTTGTAAAAAAATACGGCTTTGAGTACGATGAGCTTTTCGAGGCCGCCAACCACAGGAGCGGCCTGCTCGGCATCTCGGGCGTGAGCAAGGACGTCCGGGTGATTGAGGGGCACGCGAAGAAGGGCAGCGAGCGCTGCCGCCTCGCGCTGGAGATGTTCTCCTACCGCGTGGCCAAGTACATCGGCGCCTACATGGCCGCGCTGAAAAAAGCGGACGCGATAGTGTTCACCGCGGGGATAGGGGAGAATTCCCCCTCCATGAGGAAGGAGATCTGCTCCTACCTGGGCGCATTCGGGGTGGAGCTCGACGCTGCAAAGAACCGAAAGGCGGTGAAGAGGGAGATGGAGATAAGCTCCCGCGGCTCGAAAGTGAAAGTGTTTGCTATACCGACTAATGAAGAGCTTATGATTGCGAAGCAGGCGGTTTCCGCCATAGGGGGGAGATAATGGCGGTGAAGGGCCTGGGCATAGACCTCGTGGACGTTGCGGAGCTGCGCAAAAAGCTCTCCGGCAGGGCGGGAAAGCGCTTCGCGGAAAATACGTTTACCGAAGCGGAAATCGCATGCGCAAAGTGCGGGAACGTTTACAAGCTTGCCACCGCGTTCGCCGCAAAGGAGGCAGTCTACAAGGCGTTCGGGACCGGGTGGATTGAGGGCAAGGGCGTGGAGCTCGTCCGCCATCCCGAAACCGGCGCGCCCTCGATAAGGCTGCACGGCGATATTAAAAGGATTGCAAAAAAGAGGAAAATAAGGAAGGTGCTGGTGAGCGTATCCTATACGCGCGCCGGCGCGGCTGCCGCGGCGGTCATTTCTTCTTGAGCTTCTTCGCCTTCCCGTACATGTAATCCACTGCCTGCTTTAGCGTCTTGTTCTGCCGGACGTCCCTCTGCGGGACGCGGAACCCGAATTCCATCTCCAGCGCGGCAAGCAGCTCCACTATGTCCATGGACTTTGCGTGCAGGTCGTCAACAAAGCTGGTGCCGGGGGAGAGCTTCTTTGCGCTCACCCCGAATACGTCCGCGACGACCTTCTTCACTTTCTTTTCCACTTCCTTCCTTTCCATGGGGCTTCACTTTGCTTTCCTGAATACCACGATGTTCATGCCGGCCATCTTCTTCACTTTGGCCTTCACCTTCATCGGGAGCCCGGCATTCTGCTTCTCTATCGCCTCTACATTGGATACGTCCAGCCCCTCTATCTGTGTGAAGAACGCCGGCCCCTCCTTCAGCTCTATGACTCCGTAGGCATATGGATGGTACTTCGCGAACTTCATCGGCGGCAGGTTGCCGCTGGAGAAGAACAGCAGCTGCCCCTCGCCGCTGATTTTCTTCCACTGCATGCTGTGCGCGCCGCACTTCTCGCACCCTGCCTTGGGCGGGAACACGAAGTGCTTGCACTTCCTGCACTGCACCCCGTAAATCTGGCCCTTCGCAAGCCCCTTGTAGAATTTTTCAGCCATTCTCTCCATGTGCATCACCTCTTCAGCACGCTCACCGCGGAGTGCATCCCGTACCCATGGTTGTGCACCACCGAAACCTCAGGCTCATCGGGAATCTGCCTCCCCTTCGCCTCGCCCCGCATCTGCTTCACCGCCTCGTAGATTGAGGCTCCCGCGGACGCGGCAAACGCATGGCCCTTCCCGTGCCTTCCGCCAGACGTGTTCATCGGCTTGTCTCCCTTGTAGAGGGTGCGGCCCTCGAGGAATGCCTCCCATGCCTCCCCTTTCTTGAAGTAGCCGCAGGTTTCCGCCTGTATCAGCTGGTATATCTGCATGCAGTCGTGCACGTCCAGGTAGCCGATGTCCTTGGGCTTCACCTTCGCCATCCTCAGCGCAGTGCTGAATGCGGTGTTGTCTATCGCCCAGTCGGTCGGGTCACTGCCGTACCACGGGTAGTTGCTGGAGCTCCAGTGGAACCCCTCCAGGCTTATCGGCTCCTTCTTGAAATATCCCTTCGCCTCCTTCCTCGAGCTGACAATCATCGCGGAAGCCCCGTCCACGGTGTTCAGCGCGCTCTTCACCCTGGTCGGCCATGCAAGGTACGGGTTCTTCCTGCTCTTCCAGAAAGCATATATGTCCTTGAACCCCGCCTTCTTCGCCTCCTGCTCGAGCGTGGTCTGAACGTACGCCTTCTTGTTCCTTGCGGAATGGATGCGCACCGCCCTGTGCACAGCGCACATTGCGTCGTCCATCTTCTCCATCGGCACCTTGTATTTCTTCGCGTAGCCCAGCGTGGGCAGACCCCCGTACGCGGTCGCGATGTCGTAGGAATGGTGGTACCCGTAAATCTGGTCCACCCCGAAGTCGGTCCAGTACCAGAGCGTGCTCGGGTCCAGCGCCTCCCTCTTCAGCGGGTTGTCCGTGGCGGTGGAAGAGAGTATCTCGCATCCCAGAACCAGCACGTTCCTGAACTTGCCCGATGCTACGCCCATCGCCGCAAGCCCCAGCCCGGTGTTGGTAGTGGAGCATGCGGTCGCGAAATGCAGGCCGGGCTTCAGCTGCAGCCCCAGCCAGTCCGCAAGCTGCGTGTGGTGGGAATACAAATGCGAAATGTGGCTGACCATGGAGCCGATGTAGAACGCGTCTATCTCCTTCGGGTCTATGCCTGCCTCGTCCATCGCCTCGAAGGCGGCCTCGCACGCAAGCTCATGGAAAGTCAGCCCCTTTATCTCCGGGGTCTCAAGAACGCTCCCGAACTTGGTGCACCCTACGCCCGTTATGACGGGCTTCTCCCTAAGGTTTCCGGCGTATGCCATCAAAAATCCCCCTCGCATGTTCCCTCAAAGATGAGGTATTTAACCCTTGCGCCCCCTTCCGCGTGTGTGCGCAGTTTATAACTCTTGCCTGCGATATGCGGCCATGCCCAAAAAGAGCAGGCGCGAGATGCTCAGGTGCTTTGCCTGCGGCCATCTTGTCCGGGGAAAGGAATACGATGCGCTCAGGCGCGGCGCCCCGTACATGCGCCTCTCTTACGAATCGCTCGGAGGGAAGCACATCTGCCCGGATTGCCGCGACATGAATTACCTGAAGAAGGTGCGGGCCTAAGTCGCCTGCACGCAGCCCTTCAGCTCCTCCATCAGCGTTACCGTTTCAAAATTGCCGAACGCGGTCGCTTCCCCGTCTTTTGCAAGCAGCCCGTAGAGCGGGTCGCCCCTGTCCTCCACGCGGTAGCTCGTTGCCTTGTCCAGCATCTCCTCCGCGAAGCGGCACCTGCCGAACTTTACCGCGAGCCTCCCGGTGAGCGCGTACACCCCTATGCTTTCCTCGCCGCTGCCTATCCCGGTCGCCGCATCATACGCGTCGCTGATTTTCCCCTTGCTGTCCCAGTCGGACTCCAGCTTCAGGAGAAGCTGCTCGCCGGGGGGCAGCGTCTCGAATTCGTAGAAGTTGAGCGCCGCCCAGAGCATTTCCCGCGTTGCGCTCATCCTGTCGCCTTCCAGCGGAGTGCAGGTCCCCTTTGCAGTGTCATACATCGCCGAGAACATGCCGTTGTCCATCTGGCAGTTGGAAACAAGCGGAAGCGTCTTCACGGAAACTATGGTCCACATCGGCTGCCTCTTCGCCAGCCATTTCATGAATTCCCAGTCTGGGTCTGACATGTGTATCCAGTAGCCCACTTCGATATCCTCGTCCCACCACACGTCATGCACAAGCCTGTTGTCGTTGGTTACCTTGTTGAGCACCGCATCGGAAATCCTCTCATAATATTGCTTGTAGGCGATGTCGCCCCACTGCAGCCTTGCGCTGCGGAGTGCCTTCGCGATGCGCATGTTGTCTACCGAAGTCCCCCTTTTCACCCCGCCTTCAGGCTGATAGTTGTTGTCCAGCTCTGCGAACACCAGGTCCTGCTCCGGGTCGAGGAAATGCTCAAGCATGAAATTTAATTCGCGGTCGAAGAGTTCCTTGTCCTGCTCAATCACCGCGAACTCCAGCATGAGGCTCATCGATTCGGATGAGTATTTGTCGGCACCGTAGTGGTCCCTCACTCCTCCGTTGCCGTCCACGAGCTTGGCAAGTGCGTATTCCTCCAGCACTTCGTCTTCGGGCTGGGTTTCCCATTCAAGCTCGATCTCTTCGGCCGGGGCAGCTTCCGGCTCTTCCCCCGTTTCCTCCGGGACTTCCGCCGCATAGCCGGAAACCTCCGGCCCGGACGGCTCTTCCCCCGCAGGCTCAGGGGCAGCCCCGCTGCCTGCACAGCCGAATAGCAACAGCATTCCGAGGAACACTGCAATGGTCGCCTTCATGGGTGGTGTTTCAAGTGAAAACTTTAAATTCCTTGGTTTCGAGTTTACGTCATAGCCCGGGCGCGGCGCCCGGGGAGGGGGAAGACATGGAAGAAGACATTGAAAGCAGCATGGCGCTATGCACCTGCCCGGCATGCCCCAGCTACAACGTGTGCTCAAAGGGCAAGAACGAGGTGCTCTACTGCAAGGTGGGAAGGAGTGCGTGCGAAATAGACCGGATGGGCTGCATCTGCCCGACCTGCCCGGTATTCGCGGCAATGATGCTGAACGGGGATTATTTCTGCGTGAATGGGAGGGCGGAAAAGAAGGAAGAGTAGTCAGCGGATTTTTTCCCAGATGCCGCTGAACATCCCCTTCAGCTCAGAGCTCAGTTCCGCCGCCGGAACCAGTTTGGCTACCGCCTTTGTGAAAGTTTTGTCGTAGGGAATCCTGGACAATACCGGCACCCCGTTCCGCTCCGCAAATTCCGAAACCTTTTCACTGAAATCCGGGTTAAGGTCCCATTTGTTGAGGACCATCCCCGTGGGCACCCCGAAATGGCCCAGCAGGCTTATTGCCCTCCCAGCGTCCCTCAGCGCGGGCGGCGTCGGCTCAGTCACCACCAGGCCGTAATCGGTCCCAGTGACCGATGCAATAACCGGGCAGCTTATGCCTGCGGCAGCGTCTATGAGCATGTGCCCCGCGCCTTCCTTCCCTGCAACCGCATCCGCCATCTTCCTCACTTCCGCCACCACGTTGCCGGAGGAAGACTCGCCCATCTTCAGCTGGCCCGTTGCAACGGGGAAGCCGTATTTCGACCTGCCCCAGCCGATGGACGCGTTCTCAACTTTTTCTATTGATATTGCGCCCGGGGGGCACACTATGCCGCACGCCCCGCACCCCTCGCAAAGGAATCTGTCGATCCCAGGCATCCGCCTGCCTTCGTCCCATTCTATTGCCGAGAATTCGCATATCTCCCTGCATTTTCCGCAGTGCACGCACTTTTCGCTGTCAAATGCCGCCTTCTCGCTGGCCTTTATGCCTTTCCATTCCTCAAAATCCCCTTCCCCCATGCCGAAGAGGAGCGCAAGGTTTGGCGCATCCACGTCGCAGTCCACCGCGGCCAGGCCGCCGCCTTCCGCCGCAGCGGCAAGCGCAAGCGAAGCGACAATGCTGGTCTTTCCCGTTCCGCCCTTCCCCGAGAGCACAACTATCCTTTTCATTTGAGCATCGCCTCCAGCATCTCCGCAATTCCCAGTATCCCTTTGCCCGCCACCGGCTCCCCTCTTGAATAGCTCTCCAGCATTTCCTTGCTGTATGGGATTTCCGCAATTACCTCCGCGCCATGCTTCTCCGCAATCTTATTCACTTCCCCCGTTTCCCCCAAATCCGAGCGGTTCACGACCACCCCCGCAGGGACCCCCAGCACTGCCGCCAGCCTGAGGATGAGCTCCAAATCATGCGCCCCGAACGGCGTCGGCTCGGTGACTGCCACCGCATAATCGCACCCCCTGAGCGCTGATATCACATTGCAGTGGGTTCCGGCCGCAGTGTCTATTATCTCAAACTCGGACTTGGGAATCTTTTCCTTGAGGGCATTCACAACGGGAGATGCCTCCTCATACCCTACTTCCATTTCCCCGGAGAATAGCGATATCCCGTGCCCTTCCCCCCTGAAAATCTCCCCGACCTTCCGCTGCCCCCGGCTTATCGCTCCCGCGGGGCACACCAGCATGCACGCCCCGCAGCCGTTGCACAGCCCCGGATCGAATATGGGATATTTCCCCTTAACCTGCACGATTGCATTGTACCTGCATGTGCTCGCGCATTTTCCGCATTTTATGCACTTTTCAAAATCAAAGGCAGGGAGCGGAAGCTTGACATCCGCGAATCCCTTCCGTTCTATGGAAAGGATGAGGTGGTCGTCCGGGCATTCCACGTCCGCGTCCGCGAGCACAACTTCGTGCCTTTTCCCTAGCTCCACCGCAAGCGCGGTTGCGACGGTTGATTTTCCCGTACCGCCTTTCCCCCCGGTTACCGCAATTCTCACCTTTCACACCCGAAGCACTGCCGCCCGGCGCTTTCCTGCCCAAGAGGAGGGCTCACGCCCTTCCCCCGCGCTGCTTTCCGGGGCCCATGGGGCGCCCCCCCGCTCCCGGCGCGAGCGGGCCGCTTGCCTCATCCATCTTCCTGAGCATCTTCTTATTGAGCAGCTCCAGGTTCTCCTCTACGGTCCCTTCCTTGCCTTCGTAGACCTCTATCCCGAGCTGCCCCAATACCGCAAACGCCCTTGGCCCCATGGCCATGGTGACCACCGCATTCGCCCCTTCGTTCCCGACCAGCTGGCCCGCGGTCATTCCTGCCCCGCCCATCTGGCCCGCCGCAGTGTTCTTGACGCTTTTTTCCTCCCCGCTTTCAGTGTCCACGATGACGAAAAACGGGCACCTCCCGAAAACAGGGCTCAGCCTGCTTCCCTTCCCTTCCCCTGCAGAGCTTACAGCAACTTTCATTTTCCCACCTGCCGGGAATGGGAAGACGAAACTTAAAAGGGTATCTGGGCGCCCGCCCCGTGCGCTAGAGCGCTTTCCTTTCCCTTGCATTCAGCAGCGCCAGCCCCGCCAGCACTGCCGCGGCCAGCACCATCGCAATCTCGAGAAGCGGCAGCCCGGCAGTTTCCTGTCCCCAGCTTCCTGTTTCCAGTTCCCCGCCGTGTGTTTCCAGTCCCCGGTTCCCAGTTTCCTGCATCTCTCCAGGCGCCGCATAAGCGGCCCCCTCCGCGCTTCCCAGTTTTTCCGCCTCCGCATCGCTTTCGTACGCTGCGGGGGCAGCCGCCCCTCCGGCAGCCGCGCTATCGGAAGGAGCAGCCATGAGCTGCACCTCCCCCTGCACCATTGCGGCAGGCCCCACTGCGGAAAACATGTTGAGCAGCGCCGCCCCGAGGAGGAACAGTGATGCCGCAAGCATGACAATTGCGCGTATTTCTACGGGCCGCGCAACCCGCTCCCCCATCTTCGTCAATTCGTAGTATTTCCACTTCCTGCCCTCGTCCACCTGCACCACGAGCCCCGCGTCCTCTAGCACCCTCATGTGCTCCTTCATCGTGGACGGGGAGAACTTCAATTGCGCGGAAAGCTCGGTGAGCGTCTTCCTGCGCTCGAGCAATGCCTTGAGCACCCTCACCCTTGTCCTGCCCGCAAGGGCCTCGAAGCTTTTCCGGTCGAGCCTTACCACTTCATCCATGGGCGTTCACCCGAGGAGCGCGTACGCGGCGCTCACAAGTATCGCAACCACAAGCAACCTCAGCAGCTCGTTCATGTCATGCTGTTGGCTCTATATAAATATAGCATTGAGGATTTTTTTCGGACACAGCCGAATCATCCCTTCAGCGCAAACGCGGCAAGCGCAAGCAGCGCGAACCCCGCAATGCAGGGTGCGGGCGTTTCCTCCGAAGCCGCAGGGCTGCCCGACGGGCTCCCCGAACTGCCTTCTGAATAAGTTTCCGGCTCCGCATCGCTCCCCGCGGGCTCCATGCCCACCTCGCTGCTCCCGAAAGGCCCTATGGAGGGCGAGACGCTATCCTCGGGCTCCGGTTCGGGCTCAGGCTCCGGCGCAGGGGGCGTTGAGGGCTCGTCCGGCTCGTTCGGCACGAACGTCTCGCCCACGCTAACCACCTTCGCTGAAAGCACGCCTGCAATCAGCAGTGCAACAATCAACATCCTTTTCATGAGGGAAAATTAGGGGCTAATGCTTAAAAAACAAAAAGAAAAACAAAAACGACCATTCTTTCTTCTCTAGCTATAAACTAAAGAATCTAGAATCCTCTTCGCTTCTTGAAGCAGTCCCTGCAATACACAGGCCTGCCCTCAGTCGGTTTGAAAGGGACCTTGCACGGCTGCCCGCAATCGCTGCAGACTGCATCGTACATTTCCCTATCTCCTCTGTCATCCATTTTCTCACTTCTTATACTCCTGAACCTGGTGGTCCAGTGATATATAAAACGCATCAACCCATATTTAAACCTATCTCCCGGCCCTGCTTCCCATGAAAGCGGCGACTATGAGCGCTATTATGCCCATCACGGCGAAGCCCACGCCCGCAACCGGGGAAAACACGTCGATAATGGTTGAAATCCCGAAAAACAGGAACACCGCGCCGAAGAGCGTGAACCCGGCAGCCATCATCGCTGGTATCGCCTTGGATGTCGCATTGTGCATCCCGTCCTCTATCGAGCACCGGAGTATGTCCCCGAGCCTCTGGACCTCGTCCTCCGCCATCGCGGAGTATTTCTGGAATTCCATGTCCGCAAACTCCTTGAGCAAATACCCTACAAGACCCATCATTTCCTCACCTCATCTTCCCCATCAGGAGGCCGACTATGAACGCAATGCCGACCGCCTTGAACGGGTTCTTCTTTATGTATTCCTCTATCTCCTTTTCCTCTTTCATGAGGAACTCCTTCCCCATCTCCGCTTCTTCGGCAAGGGTTTTGCCCCCCTTCTTCACGTTCTTCCTGAACTCGTTCTTGAGCTCCGCCATTATCTCGGATGCGCGCTGCGTATCCCTGCCCACGGCCTTCGCCACGCGCTTCCTCTCACTCTCGAGCATTTCAGAAGCGGTCTTCTTCCCTTTCCTGCCCTTTTTTCTCGCCATAAAAGACACCTGTTAAGCGCTACCATGCATGATTTTTAAGGCTACCGTTCGCGCACGATGATTACCTTCATCCCCTCCCTGAGCACGTTGTCCGGCTTCGCCACATGGAACTTCCCCTCGTGGAAGGTCGCAATCACGTTGTACCGCTGGTCCTTGTTCACCTTTGCGATTTTCTTCCCGGCCATGCCCTTGTCAACCTTCTTTTCAAAGAGCTCCACGTTGCTCTCCAGCGGATTGAGCAGCTTGAATATCGTTGGGCTGGAAACCCTGTTCGCAAGCTCCATCGCGAGGGTGAATTCCGGGATTACCGTCTCCACGCCCAGCCTCTCGAGGAGCAGGGAGTGCTTCGCTTCCCCCACGCGGGAAATCACCTTCTCCGCGCCCGCCTGCTTTGCGTAAATCGAGGCGAGGAAATTCGTTTCCTCGTTCCCGGTCACCGCGAAAACGTAGAGCACCTCCTTGAGCTTGAGCTCGTCCAGCAGCTCCGGCTCGGTCGCGTCCCCGTTGATTACAGTCGAATTGCTCTCCGCCGCCAGCTCGTCGCAGATTTCCTTGTTTTCCTCGATAACGGTAACGTTGTGCTTCTGCTTCTCCAGTATCTTCAGCAGGGCCCTGCCGACCCTTCCCGCTCCAAGTATGACAACCTTCGTCATTCATTCACCTCTTTATCATCTCGATTACCAGCCTCGCAAGCGCGAGGCAGGGGAATATTTCTATACGGCCAAGATACATCAGGAATATTAAAAATGCCTTGTGCGCACCCCCGAGCGACCACATCGGGAACGTAGAAAGCCCCACGTTGCCAAGCGCGGAAGCGCCTATGAAAAGAGAATCCACCATGCCCTCGCCCGTCGCGATGAACACGCCCGCGCCGAACAGAAGCAGCGCGCCGTATGCGAAGATGAAGATTGCGCTCTCCACCACTGCGTCCATGCCTATAGCCACCTCATTAACCTTCACCACCTGCACCGCTCCCGCGGGGAGGAACGCGCCCTTAATCCTGAGCAGCATCGACTTGCCCACCACGAGTATCCTCCACAATTTCACCGCGCCCGTGGTGCTTCCGTACATCCCCCCGGAAATCATCAGCAGTATTATCATGTATTTGGAAAAGGAATGCATCACCGCGACGTCCCCTATTGCAAAGCCGCCGCATGCAACCGCGGAAACGCTGTTGAGGATGGTATTGTATATTTCCTCCTGCCCCACGTACGCAATGAGCGCAATCGCCGCCACGGTCACCAGCACGTACAGCAGGAATTCCTCGTCCCCCAGCGCCTTCCTGAACTGGAGCTTCCCCAGCCTGCGGAAAAACACGAAGCTGGTCGCGCCCGCGAACACCAGCCCCGCAAGCGCAAACTTCTGCGCGTCCGTAAATTCGTAATGCGAGAACGGGAAGAAGCCTCCGTTGCTTATGCCCGACATCATTAGGTTCACCGAGTTGAACCCGTCCAGCCCGAGCCAGAACAGCAGCGCCACGCCCAGCACGCTCAGCACGAAGTAGATTTTCCAGTAGCTGTGCACGGTTTTCGCAATGCCCACGTCAAGGCTCTCCCTGCCCTCCGCCTTGAGGAGGGTTTTCGCCTCCCTGCCCCTGAGCACCGCGAGCATCAAAATGATTATCCCCAGGCCGCCAACCCACTGGGTAACCGAGCGGAACAGGATTAGGCTCTGCGGCGCATTTTCCGGGAATTCCATCATGCTCAGCCCGGTGGAGGTCCAGCCGCTCATGCTCTCAAAGAACGCATCTATGGGCTCCATCCCGTAGTAAATGTATGGGATTGCGCAGATTGCGGGTATCACAATCCACGCGAGGGAGGTGAGCGCAAGCGCCTCCCCCAGCGTAAGCTCGTCCAGCTTCTTCCGTATCCCCGCAAGGTCGACAAATGCCGCATAGTTCCAAGGGGTTTCGCCCCTCCTGAAAATCCATTCCACTATCCCCTTGAAAAATTCCTTTATCGCCCTGAAGCTCCCGGCAAGCAGGCCGGGGAGCGCGGGCAGCATGAGCACAGCAACCGTAATCCCGAGGATTTTCCATATCTCCTCCCCGAGGCAGTACCCATAGGCGGTGGGCACGAGCAGCGGGATTGCCGCATAGAACATGACTGCCGCTAGCCTTTTCAGCACGACCATTGCCCTGAATAGGGAAAATCAGCTTTTAATAACTACCCATCCCGCGCCCATGCGATGCGCGGCCTTTCCCAATCAGCATTGTCTATCACGATGTCTGCGGTTTCCCCGGGCGGGTAATTCTTCAGGTATTTCGACTGCGCAGGATAATATTTGGCCCTGTACTTCGCCCATGCTTCCTCCCCGTCCCTTGCCACTGCCCTTTCCTTTCCCTCTGCAAAGGAAATGTCCAGGAACACCTTATAGTCTATAAACTGCCTGAATTCCTCCCTGAAGAGGAAGACTCCCTCGAAAAGCACCATCGTTTCCCGGTCGAACTCGAAAGCCCTGGTTTCCCCCGCCGCATCCCGCCCAAGGTCGAACAGCGGCACCCTCACAAGGAAAGGCCTCCCCACGTGCTCGTGTATGGGGAGAAGCAGCCTGTCCACCACCTTCGCAATGTCGAAGCTCCTCCTGAAATACCTGTCCGCTTCGCCCTCCCCCTCATATTCCGCATGGCGGATGCGCTTCGGGTTGTGGAAGTCGTCAAGGCGGATGTGCTGCACCTTCCACCTCTCGGATTTCAGGAACCTGCCGAACGCCTTTGAGAACTGAGTTTTCCCGCAGCAGTCTATGCCCGTAATGCCGATGACGGTTGCGCGGTCCTTCCTCCTTCTGCATACCCGTTCCTGCAGCCCGCGGAATATCTGCGCCCGTTTATCCGAATCGCCAGCCATATTGAAAATAATAGTTCCCCCGAAAAGAAGAAAAAAGGGAGTGGGCCGGGGCTCACTCAATGAGGTACTTCACTGAAACCTGCGCGCTCACGGTGAGCTCGCCCGCGGAGAAGTCCGTGCTCGGCGCCGGAGCTGCGCCCGCCATTGCCTCGGCCATGTAGTCATAGCTCCTCGCGCTCGGGTAGGACATGTAGCCCTCGTCCGCATAGATTGCGGAGCCAAGCGTTACGCCAACGCCGCCCGCGATTGCCTGCGCCTTCTCGCCCGCATTCGCCCCCGCTTCCCCAAGCAGCTCCTTCCTGAGCTCCTCCTTGGTCGCATCCGTAAGCGTGAACGAGACGGAGTCTATGTCGCTCGCGCCCGCATCCACCGCAGCGTCCACGATGTCGCCGCCCGAATCAAGGTCCTCGGTTTCCACAGTAAGCGAGTGCACGACTTTCCACCCGTAGATGTCGCTCACGTACTCCTTTTCCCAGTCCTCGCAGTCCGGGTAGCCGGCCGGGCATATCCACCTTCCCTTTTCCAGCGGATATACGTAGTAGGAGGACGTCTTCACCTTCTCCTCTTTCACCCCGAGCGCAAGCACTGCCGCGCGCACGTCGTCCGCAATGCGCGCATTCTCGCCCTGCGCGAGGTCCGCAGTATCCTCCTCGGTCTCAACCGTAATCCCGATTATGAGCAGGTCCGGCGCCACCTTCCTTTCCGCCTCCCCCTGCACAGAGATGGTGTGCTCGTCCGGCTGCGCAAGCACGTCGCCGATGCTCACCTCAATCTGCTGGGGCTCCGTCGCGCCGCCCCCGGCGCCCATCGCGCCGCCCGCAACTATTATCGCATACCCGAGTATGCCTG
This sequence comes from Microcaldota archaeon, assembly GCA_964552755.1. Lineage (GTDB taxonomy): Archaea > Micrarchaeota > Micrarchaeia > Anstonellales > Bilamarchaeaceae > CAZKHX01. The sequence continues at coordinate 211,586 of CAZKHX010000002.1, forward strand.
CGGCAATCAGCACGGCAGCGACAACCATCATGGTGCCGCCCCCGCCCGGGCCGCATGAGTACGTTTCTTCCTTCTTTGCCATAGCATCACCTGCTTTGCCTATTTCCGCGAACAATAAAAACCCTTGCAGAAATGCTTCGGCTTTCCCCGAAGCAAGCGCTCAGCCGTAAACAAGCGCCTCTATCGCCGGCACCTTGGACGCATTCCTCGCGGGCACCAGCCCCGCGACCACGCCCACGGCTATTGCAAAGAGCACCGAGCCGGCCATGGTCGAGGCGGTGAGCACGAGCGAAATCCCCATCTGCGAAACGAGCACCGTGCCCGCCACGCCTATCGCGAGCCCGAGCAGCCCGCCGGCCGCCCCGAGCATCGCGGCCTCCGCGACGAAAAGCCCCAATATCTGCCGGGAGGTCGCGCCCAGCGACTTGAGCACCCCGATCTCCTTAGTGCGCTCGAGCACGCTCATGAACATGGTGTTGGAGATGCCGATTGCCCCGACCACCGCGGAAATCATCCCTATCATGAGCAGGGCGGTGCCAAGGGTGTCCGTCACCTCCTCCGCATTGCCCGCAGTCGAGCCGGGGGTAGTCACGGTGAAGTCGAGCTCGTCTTCCATCACCCTGCGGGAGAGCATGAGCGCGGACTCAACCTTCTCGCCCACGTCATCCGGCTCCGCGCCGGAAATCACCTTCACGGTAATCTGCCCGACCTCCTTTTCCGCGAGCGAGTCCGCGAAGAGCAGGTTCTTGTCGTCGTAGGGCACGTATATGGAGCGGTCGTTCTGCCCGGTCTTCTGCGCTATCCCAACCACGCGGTACAATTCGCCGTTTATGGTTATCCTGCTGTTCACGTCCACCTTGTTGTTCCCGAACATGCTGCTCGCGGCCTCGCTGCCTATGAACGCCACCCGCTGCTCGTTGTCCCCGAACAGCCGGCCCTCAGAAACCTTGTACGAATCCGGAAACATCTCAAATACATTTGCAGTTGTCGCGGTAACCGTGGTGCTGATTTCCTTCCCCTTGAATTCCACGTCCGCCCTTTCCGACGCGGAGAGCGCAATCTCATCAATCCCCGCAACGCCCTTCACTATGCGCGCGTCCGCCTCGTAGAGCTTGCCGTCCTCGCTGGAGCCGCCCTCTCCCATGGGCCACATGCCGCCCCTTCCCCCTCCCGGGGTAATCGTTATCATGTCGGTGCCGAAGGAGCTCATGCGGCTGCCCATGTCGCTCTTCACGCCGTCGCCTATCGAAACAAGTATCACTATTGTTGCTATTCCGAGCACTATTCCGAGTATCGTAAGCCACGAGCGCAGCTTCCTGCGCCTGAGGTTCTGCACTCCGTACCCAATCAAATCCTCGGCCCTCATTTCACTCATACCTCAATGCCACCATTGCCGGCACCTTCGCCGCCTCCTTTGCGGGGTACGTCCCCGCGACTATCCCCACTCCGGCTGAAAAGATTACCGCGAACGCGGTCATGAACGGCGAAATCACCCCCGGGTACCCGAACACCGCAACGAGCTGGATGAGCGCCCAGCCCAGCGCAAGCCCGAGCACTCCGCCCGCAATCCCTATCATCGCCGCCTCCATCAGGAACAGCCCCTGTATCTGGCCCGAAGTCGCGCCCAGCGACTTCAGCACCCCGATTTCCCGCGTGCGCTCGAGCACGCTCATGAACATGGTATTGGAAATCCCTATTCCGCCCACGAGCAGCGAGACGCCGGAAACCACCCCCAGGAAAAGCGTGAGCGTGCCCAGCATCTCGGTTATGGATTCCTCCATCGCCTGCGAGCTCATTATGCTGAAGTCCCTGTCGTCCTCGGTTACGCGCCTGCTCTTCATGAGCGCCCATTCAATCTTGTCTTCCACCGCGGAAACGTTGTAGCCCTCCGCAACTTTCACGCTTATGCTGCTGATTTCCCCGTCCGCTATGCTGTCGCCCGCGAGGTCCTCCGCATCCTCCAGCGGAACCATTATGGAGCCGCCTCCGCCCATCCCCCCCATGCCGCTGTCCAGCACGCCCACCACGCGGTACTTCTGGCCGTCGAGCTCCAGCACGGAGTTCACGCCCACCGGCTTGCTGAAGCCGCTTTCCGCGGTGCGGGAGCTGATGAGCGCCACGCGCGTGTCGCCCTTCTCAAGGTACCTCCCTTCCGCAACCTCGTCCAGCGAGCTGGTTTCCAGGTAGGTGGCAGTGTCCACTCCGGTAATCGTCTTGTCGCCCAGGTCCTTCTTGTATCCCACCTCGACTTTCACGCTGAGGCTCGGGGAGGCCACTTCCACCCCGTCCACCCTCTCCACCACCTCCAAATCATCGTAGGTGAGCTTGCCCGAGCTCGTGGTGGAATCCGTCGCGCCGGGCGGCCCGCGCATCGCGGTGCTCCCCCCGCTTATAGTCATTATGTCCGTCCCGAATTCGTCCAGCCTTTCGCTCACCTGCTGGCTCATGCCGTCCGCAATCCCCACCAGCAGTATCACTGAGGAGATGCCTATCACTATGCCGAGCAGGGTAAGCCACGTGCGCAGGCCCCTGTGCCTCAGGTGGCTGAAGGCGTACGTGAATGCGTCCGGGAACCTCATTTCTTCTCCTTCCCGCGCACTTCGCGCCACCAGTAGAGCGCTCCGCCGAGCACGACCCCCACCGCTATCTCGAGCAGCGGGAGGCCGAAGCCGCCCCCGCCCATGCCTCCGGACCGGGGCATCATGCCCGGCCCGACCATGGCGAAGGACGCCCCCATTGCAATCAGCGCGAAAAGCGCCGCCTTCCCGTAAACCCTGATTTCCTTCATCGCATCATCCATCACAACACCTTACTTCTTCAGCCTCTTCAGCCCCCAATATACCGCGGCCGCCGCAAGCAGCACGATTACCACGGTGAACAATATCTCGGAGGGGCTGCTTTCCGGGTGCTTCCCTGTTTCCTGAAGGGCGGAAAGCAGCCCCATTGCGCCCGGCATCACGAACCCGGTTCCGCTGCCCTGCAGCAGGGCAGAACGCGGTTTCGCTTCGCACGGTGGCGCAAATCCGCATGCCATGCCCGCTCACCTTGCCGCGGGCTTCTTTCTGAATCTTTTGAGCCCCCAGTACGTTATCCCTGCGACCACGAGCACTATTGCCACCGAGACCGGGCTTATGCTGAAGCCGGAATCCTGCTCCTCGTCAGCCTCCATCATGCCGCCTCCTTCGACGAGCACGGTGAGCTGCTTCTCCTCGGTCACCCAGTTGCCGGACGGGTCCTTGTACTTCACCGTGACGTCCACGGGGTGCTCGCCCGCTTCCACCCGGTTCACCATTATGCCGTACTGCACCGAGCTGAAGTCGTCGGTCTGCAGGCCGCCGATGTACTGCTCGGGCTGCACGGTGAGCAGCCTGAACGCGTCGCTCGAGATGTGGACCGTCACCCCCTCTATGCTGTAGGAGCCCAGATTGGAAACCGTGACCGAAAGGGTGTGCTCCGAGCCGGATGAAAGCGGGGAGGGGCTCGCCTCGAAGTACACCCCCACCTCCGCGTCGGAGTTAACCTTGAGCGGGAACGTTATCGTCCCCACCTTGTCCTCGCCGTTCTCCATCCACTCCACTATCATGTCCACGTTGTTCGTTCCCGGCTCGAGGTCCGCGACGAGGGGCACGGAGAGCTGCATGCTCTCGCCCTCCGCGAGGTCTCCCACGCGCACCTCGTTCATGCCGCGCAGCAGCACGTCGTCATCGGAGAAGTGGAACTTCACGTCCTTCGCCGCCTTGCCCTCGTTCGTTATGGTAAGCACGAGCGTCTCCTCCCGCCCGGTCACCACCGCGCCATCCTGCACGAAGGCGAAGTTCCCCTCGTCCTTCGTGACCGTGACAGGTATGCTCCTGGTTTCGGAATATCCATTCCCCAGCTCGTCCGTGTAGGTTACCGTTGCGGCAATCGTGCCCGCGCCCTCCTCCGCGCTCCGGGCATCTATGGTCGCCGCGGCCTCCGCGTATTCTCCCGCGTCCCCCACGTAGAGCTGGTCGGAGTGGAGGAAGCCGAACCCGCCGTCAATGCTTATCCTGACCTTTTCCGCGGGGCCTCCCGAGTTGGTGATAACAAAGGTGCATTCGGTAAGGTCCCCGAGGTTTTCGGTAGTGAGCCCCACGCCGAGTATCGGCTTCTCCACGACTTCTATGGGCACCGAGGCCATCTTCTCCACGGTTTCAGTGCTCGTCCTGAACGTGCCGCTGGTTTCGCTGTAGTATTCTATTTCCGAAATCCCGCGCGCGATTATGTTCACGGTGTATATCCTGCTGGGGATGCCCTCCTCTGCTTCGAAGGGCACCGTGATTATGGTGGAGGCGCCCGCTTCCAGGTCGCCCACCACGTACTGCCGGTCAATCCCAAGCTGGGTTGCCGAGGAAACGTCCAGCACCACGGATTCCACCGCGCCCGTGCCGGAGGGGTTGGATACCGTTATCTCCAGCACCCCGTAATCCCCGGGCTCCACCGTTTCCGGGCTGATGGAATAGTCCGAAATCGAGAGCCCCGCAAACACAAACCCAATCGCCAGAAGCGCAAGAAGCGCATTCAACATCCTCATTTTTCATCCTCTTTTTTTCGTTTTCCCATGGGAACTCGAGAGCATGCCGTCCCTTATGCGGACCGTCCGTCCCGCATGCTCCGCGATGTCCTCGTCATGCGTAACCACTATGAGCGTCTTTCCCTCCGCGTTCAATTCGTTGAAAATCCGCACCACCTCGTCCCCGGTCTTGGTGTCGAGGTTGCCGGTGGGCTCGTCCGCGAGCACGAGCTCCGGGTCGTTCACGAGCGCACGCGCAATCGCTACGCGCTGCCTCTGCCCTCCGCTGAGTTCGCCCGGAAGGTGAGAAAGCCTGTCGCCCATCCCCAGCTCCCGCAGTGCTTTCGCCGCCTTCGCCTCGCGCGCGTCCCTGCGCACGCCCGCAATCATGAGCGGAAGCGCGACGTTCTCGAGCGCGGTAAGCGAGGGCACCAGGTTGAACACCTGGAACACGAAACCGATTTTCTTGCCCCTCAGCCCGGCCCGCCTGTCCTCCCCCATTTCCGAAACGTCAATCCCGTCTATGAGGACCTGGCCTTTGGTGGGCACGTCCAGGAGGCCCATCATGTGCAGGAGGGTGCTCTTGCCGCTGCCGCTGGGGCCGAGGACCGAGATGTATTCACCTGCGCGGACCTCCATCGAGAAGTCCCTGAGCGCGTGCACCTCGGCCCCTCCCATGGTGTAGGTTTTCCATATGCCTTCCAGTTGCAGCACCGGGCTGCCTGGCGCCTTTGCCATGAGAAAGCGGTGGCCGGGCCTTTATAAATAGTTTTACCGAAATAACCCCCAAATTACGCCGTAATTCTTCCCTTTTCCGTACCCGCTTTGCCTTCCCGCGGTTGCCAGGGCAACCAGCCGCCTTCCGCCTTCAGCCCTCTATCCTCCCGAAAAGGTAGGACGCCGTGAGCCCGAAGGCGGCAAGGAGCGCGGCGAGCACGCCCGCGCAAACCGCGAGCGGCATGCCCGCCTGCCCCGTGAGCAGGGTGCGCAGCGCCTCCACGGAATAGGTCATCGGGTCGACGTACCCTATATACCTAACTATTTCAGGCGCGCTCTCCAGGGGGAATATCGCCCCGGAGAGGAAGAACATCGGCATCACGAGCAGGTTCATCACCAGCTGGAACCCGTGCATGTCCTCCATGAGCGACGCAATTGCAATCCCCAGGAATACGAACGCGGTTGCGGAAAAGAACATGAATGCCATTGCAAGCGGCAGCCCCGCGATTTCGAGCGGCACGCCGAGCAGCGCCGCAATCGCGACCATGAGCAGCCCCTGCAGGGTCGCGGTGGTCGCGCCGCCCAGCGCCCTGCCGGCAACTATGCTGAGCCGGCTCACCGGCGCGACGAGCGTTTCCTTGAGGAAGCCGAACTGCCTATCCATTATCACCGTTACGCCTGAGAATATGGAGCCGAAAAGCACGGTCATCGCAACCATGCCCGGCGCGATGAACTCCATGTAGCCGCCTTCCATGCCGGGCATGCTGAACGCCCCGCCGAGCCCGCTGCCGACTATTGCAAGGAAGAAGAATGGCATGCCTATGCTGCCTATTATCCTGCTCTTTGAGCGGGTGAACCTTATCATCTCCCTTTTCCACATCGCGTAGACTGCGCCCAGGTTCCCCATGCTCATCGCCTCCTCGCAGCCACTATCGCCCTCATCCGGTAATTTGGCGAGCCCTCTTCCTCCCTTATCGTCCTTCCTGTGTAGTGCAGGAACACGTCGTCGAGGGTGGGCTTGCTCAGCGTCACCGACTCCACGCCCGCCTTCGCCTTCTCCGCGGCCGCCATCACCGCGGCCATCCTCTTTTCCCCGGAGTCCACGCTAAGCGTGGCCTTTCCGTTGTGCTGCTTCGCGCCCTTAACCCACTTCAGCCCCTTCACCGCTGCAATCAGCGCGGCGGGCTTTCTGCATTCCACCGTGATTACGTCGCCCCCGAGCGATTCCTTCAGCTCCTTCCCGGTCCCGAGCGCAATTACCCTCCCCCGGTCCACTATCGCGATGCGGTCGCACAGCGAATCCGCCTCGTCCATGTAGTGCGTTGTAAGCACCACCGTGACTTTCCCCCCGCTTTTCATTTTCCGGATGTATTCCCAGATGTGGTTCCTTGTCTGCGGGTCCAGCCCGAGCGTGGGCTCGTCCAGGAACAGCACCTTCGGGGTGTGCATCAGCCCGCGCGCAATCTCGAGCCGCCTGCGCATCCCGCCCGAATATGTTTTCACCGCGCTGCCGAGCCGGCTCTCCAGCCCGACCATCTTTGCGGTCTCCGCAATCCGCTCCCGCCTTTCCTTCTCCCCCATGCCGTACATCGCGGCATGGAGCTCGAGGTTTTCGCGCGCGGTGAGCTCATCGTCAAGCGTGGAGTCCTGGAAAACGGCGCCTATGCTTTCCCTCACCCCGCCCGGGCTTTCCAGTATCCCGAAGCCGTTCACCTCCGCATGGCCCTCAGTGGGCCTCCTCAGCGTATTGAGCATTGAAATGAGCGTGGTCTTCCCCGCGCCGTTCGGGCCGAGGAGGCCGAACACTTCCCCCTTCCCTACCTTTAGGGAAATGCCGTCCACCGCCCTCAGCTTCCCGAAGGTTTTCACGAGCCCGTTGGTAATGATCGAGAATTCTTCCTTTCCGCCCATGCCCGGTTATCGCCAGTTATGGTTTAAGTATTTTTACCCAAATCCGCTATTTCGAGCTTATCCATGCGAGTATCGCGAGCGAAAGCGTCGCGAGCCCTATTGGGATTAGCGAGAAAATCCCCTTCTGTCCGTACACCCCAAAAAACAGCTGCAGCCACGGGTTGATGCCGATTGAGAACATCATGAAGGAGAACATCATCAGCAGCAGCCCGAGCGTGAAACCGCTCTTTAGCGCAAGGTAATCTTTGAGGTATATGTATATCAGGTATATGGAGAACAGGAACATCAGCAGCGAAATCATGCCCATGAGCACGAACTGCTGCTCCATTATCATCCTGGCTTCCGCTCTGCTGTCTATGTGCCGGAAGGAGAGCGCAACATCCGCAACCATGTAAATTGCAACTGCTGCCAGCACAAGCAGCACGGTGCCCGCCCCCGCCTTGAGCGCAAGGTTATTTCCTTTTCCTTTTTCCTTTCCTTTTGCCTTCTCCTTCATCCGAACTACCTCCAAAAATCTCCTTCAGGTACTCGTTGTCTTCCCATTCCGGGCTGACGAAATAAACAGAGCCATACCCCCTCTTCGGGGTGTAAATAATCCCGTTCTCGATAAGCAGCTTCGTGTGCCCCTGCACGGTCTTGTAGTCCATGCCCACCGCAAGCGCAAGCTTCCGCAGGTTCATGGGCCTGCCGCTGATGGCCCTCAGAATCCTCACCCTCGTTGGGCCCCCTTTCGTGGCGTCCAGCAGCCAGTACAGGAGCCGGGTTTTCGAGTCCATCCAACCAGCTTATTTTTCGCAAGGTTAAAAACTCCGCGCATCTGCGCGAAAAGAAAAAAGTGAAAAAAGCAAGGTGAAACTGATGGGGCAGGGCGCCTATTCCGTTTCGGCGCCCTGAGAGCCAATTCCATCCCATGCGTGCCCCATCCCCATCCCGAAGGGCCTGCCTCCGGGCATGAGCCTCATTTCCGAGCAGTTCCCGCCGCATGCGGGCCTTTCCGGGGGTTCCATCCCTTCCGGCCGTTCGCCCATAAGCTCCTGCATCTTCTCGTGGATGAGCCCGTGCAGCTGCTCCCGCAGCAGTACCGCCTGCTCGTAGTTGCCGGCGATTATTTCCCCGAACATGCCAGCCCTGAGCGAGAAGATTTCCTCGTCCGCGAGCTTCATCCTGCGGCCGCCGAGCCCGTACTCCTCATGCAGCGCCATTGCGGTTTCGTAGTCGCCTTCCACGTTCGCTTGAAGGAACCGTGCCTTCACCTCAAGAGGTATCTCCTCTTTACCCATTCCCATCTTCATGGCCTCCCCGTCCCATGCAAAGCCCATCCCAAGCAGGCAGAGCATGGCAAGAAAGCCCGCTTTCGCTTTGCTTCCCATTGCAAATCACCTGCATGGAGCGCGCGGCCCGCTTATAAATAGTTTTACCGGAATAACCCCCAAATTACGCCTAAATTATCTCCATTTCCGTTGGTATGATTGAACCTAAGGATTTTCACTCGCACCTGCGGTGCTCCAACCCAACAGCTTGCGCTGTTGGTCATGAAAGTTTTTCAGTCGCCGTTCCGCGGCTCCAACTCGCCGCCTGAGGTGGCGGTGCCCTAAGGATACAGTAGACAAAAAGTTTCGCCCCCACTGGGATTCAGTCGCTCGTTTCACTCGCTCCAACTCGCCAGCATCAGTCGCTGCTGCGCAGCTCCAACAGGACAGCGGAGCTGTCCTTAGCTGGCGATCGAACCCCTAGGTTTTCAACGCCCCCACTGGGATTCAGTCGGCCCTTTCGGGCCTCCAACTCGCCAGCAAACTGGCGATCGAACCCCTTCAGGCATTCTTCGCCCCCAAGGGGATTCGAACCCCTG
>CAZKHX010000003.1:0-99983 GCA_964552755.1 Microcaldota archaeon
CAGGTCCCACGTGCCGGAGAACTTTTCCACGTTTTCGCGCAGGGGGTCGAAGTGCGGGAGGTATATGAGAAGGGCGAGGAGGGCGAGCATCATTGCCGGGAAGAAGAAAACCGCGAATTCCCTGCCCGACCAGCCATTCGGGCTGCCGTGCTCGTCCCAGTGGGTGGCAACCGTTTCGGGGAGCATCGGGCAGGCATAGGCGCCTATGATGAATGATGCGATTACGAGCGCAAGGGCGCCTGCCTCCATGCGGTTCATTTGCTGCACCTAGCGGGAGGAGGCGCGGCCAAGCACCACCATCGTGAGCGCGCCGGCGACCCCGTAGTCGATTATTGATATAAGGACGCTGCCCCCCACGAATGCGTAGCTGAGGGGAGAGAAGAACAGCATCAGGAGCGCGAACGGTATCGATGAGACCGCGCCGAACAGCATGCCTATCTTGAAGCCCACGCTTGCCGTCGGGGTGGGGCGCACCTCCTCATATACGAAATAGAATGCGAGCGCGAAGAACAGCGAAAGCGAAACTATGTAGTATGCGAGGTTCACTGCGGGCGCATTCACGTTGCCGCACGAGCTCGTGAGCCACAGCTCGAAAATCGGGGCGCCTATGAGAACCTGCGAGGCAGCTATCCCCACGAGGGAAGCTGTGAATATCTTTACAAGCTTCTGGAAATCCACGTTGGTCACCTGCACCTTGGTTGTTTCCCAAACTTTTTATCATTTGCTATTTGAGCACCTTCCCGGTCTGGAGGTACCAGACATAGAGGTCTGCCTCCCCGGGCGGGAGGCCGCATTCTTCCGAAATGCGGGAGAATGCCCTTTCTGCCTCCAGGTAATATTTCGGGGTTACCGAGGCGGGGATGCCTGGCACGAGGCCGTGGGAGTGCATCCGCTTTATTATGTGCCTGTCCAGGATGGCCAGGTCAAGGATGCCAACGTTGCGGAGGAAGTGGCTCGCCTCCTTGTAGCCAATCCCCTTCACGCTCTGCACGAGCCATTCCCTTGCGTCTTCGGCAGAGGGGAAAGAGAGCACCGTGCGCTTCAGGGTCTTTGCGAGCGGGCGTGCGGCGACTATGTATTCCGCGCGCTTGTTCGGGAAGCGGTAGCCGAGGGAGCGCAGCTTCCTTTTCAGCTGGGCCCCGGGGAGTGTGAGGAAGCCGCTGCCGAGGGTTTTTTGGATTTTGATGCCGGCTTCTGCGGTGGAGTTCGCGGTGAGCAGGCAGAAGCAGAGCTCCGAGAACCATTCGGTAGAGGGCTTGCGGAGGAAGGAGCGGAACGAGCGCACCCTGCGGCCGACAATGCGCGAAACGCCGCTGTTCCTTAGGGAATTGATTTCCCCGCAAAGCCTCCTCATGGAGTGATTACGTCGAAGAGGGTTTTTAAAGGCAGGGTTTCTTTTTCCACAATAATCCACTAAACGAAACATTTAAATATATCTTAATATGTAATATAACCATGAATGGAATGGTCAGGAGGCCACTCGCAGGAGCCAGGTTCAATGAAGGGCGCCGGGAAGGCCTCAAGATACTTGACCCCAGGCTGGAGGATGCAAGGTTCACCGGGCTCAGGAAAGGGGCAAGCATATCAACCGCAACCATACACACGCTCAGCGGAAAGAGGCTGGGCATGGCGCTTCTGCTCCACAAGGAGGGCGAAACCCGCATTGTCATGGACGGCGCTATCGATACCGAAGGGCGCAATATAATACTGGATAAAGGAGGGAAGGGCAAAAAGAGCCTGGTTGCCCTGGCGGAAAGGCCTTCAGCCCTAAGATTGGCAGAAGGCAAAGTCAGCCAGCTGGAGAAAATGGTAATCATAGGCGGGAAGATGCCTTCCGGCGAGAGCTATTCATATACTGTGCTCAAAATTGAGAGCTCTTTCAGCATAGTTGAGGATGAGGAAGCAGTCAGGGAATCGCTCCAGATAACGAAGCCGGTCACCGTGAGGATGGGCAATGGGGACGAAAAGGTCCTCAGCATGGCCCAGCTGCTCGGGACGGAGGGCTGGAAGATGAAGGAGCTCGAGGTCATGGGGAAGAAAGCAGTCCTGCTCATGGGCGAGGACAGGAACGTGTTCGCGATAAGGGGCTCGGGCTCCATGGCTGCGCTCGTGGACACGGACAAAAGCCTCTTCATGCTCAAGAACCTGCCTTCGGGCAGGCACTTCGCGGTCACCATGGACGGGAAATGGTACGACGCGGTGCCGGCATCCCACAGGCTTGCGAAGCTGATACTGGACAAGTACGGTTCCTGAAGCGGGTAGCAATTAAAACCTTTTCGCGGATATTAACCCGTGGGAAACATGGACACTAAGCTGAAGCTAGGGGTATTCTTCGCGCTGTTTACCGTGCTTTCGATTCTGTTCTACAATGTGGAGCTTTCCTACATCGTAGGGGCTGAAGAGCAGTCCTTCACGATGTTCCAGTTCATCGGCCCGGTGGCTGGCGGGATGCTTTCGCCCCTGCTGGGGATTGCATCCGTGCTCGTGGTCGAGGTGTTCTGGAAGCTCATTGCAGGCACCTTTTCATTCGAGCCGTTTGCGGTGGTGAGGCTGTTCACCGTTGCTGCGGCAGCCCTGTGCTTCGGGCTCGTGAAGAAGGAGAAGCTTGCAGGCGTGCTCATCCCGGCAGTGGGGATAGTGATGTTCCTTGCGCATCCCGTTGGGATGGAAGCATGGGGATATGCGGCGCTCTGGGTTATCCCGATTGGCGCAGCATTCTTCGCGGGCAACCTGCTTGCGAGGAGCATTGCCTCGACTTTCCAGGCGCACGTAATCGGCTCGATAGGTTTCCTTTACCTTGTGGGGCTGCCCGCCACAGTATGGTGGGGGCTCATCCCGGTGGTGCTCATCGAAAGGGGCATATTCTCGCTGGGGATTTCGCTCACATATGTAACGCTGGCGAGCGCTGTGCAGACCGCCGGGGACCTTGCGAAGGTTGACCTCGGGTTCCTCGGGGTCGAGAAGAAATACGCGTATTCCCCGGCAAGGAAGGTGGATGGATGAAGAAGGTATTTGCGTTTGAGGTTTCAAAGAAGAAGGACCTGCAGGCAGTCCTTGATGCAGACCCCTATGCGGAGGACAGCTTCGCGCGCCTCGGGTACAAGCTGAGGGAGGGGAAGTCCCTCGGGGAGGATGAGGAGGCCATATACCTCTATATCTCAGGGGACGAGGAGTTCATCAAGAAGGCAGGGGAAAAGCTCAAGGGCCTTGCGCGCGAAATGAAGGAGGGCGAAGAGGAGAAGGTCCGCGAAAAAATAGAGAAGGAAGAGGAGGAAGCCGGCGCAGGCTTCGGCTCCATGTTCGGGTGATGTGCTGGGTGAAAGGAAGTCCGTTCCGCGCGGCATTCCGTCTTCCCAGTCTCTGTATTTCCCCTCTTACAATGCGGAAGGGGTAAGGCCCTTCCAGGATTCGAATGAGAACCAGACGCGGAACCTCTGGAAGCTGGAGGACGTCGTGAACCTCGTCTTCTCAAAGGAGCACCAGCCGACTTACTTCGAGATAGCGCAGAAATTCCTCGATTTGCTTTTCAGGAAGCCCCACATAGATGGGACGGAGGTAGGGGAATTCGTCTCCTCCAACGGCATTTCCAAGGCGACATTCTACAACAGGGTACTGCCCCGCCTCAGGAGGGTGGGAATGATAAAAGTGGAAAGGGATACCGTTGTTGCGGTGGAGAGCAAGAGGAAATACCGGCCCATGAGGATTTCGCTAAGCAAGACATTCGGGAACTGCTTTGCTAAAGTGGGGGACTCGTGGCTTGCGCTCGTTGACGAGGCAAGGCTGGAGAAATAGCTCACTTCTTTTTCTTCTTCCTTCCGCGGATTTTCTTTATTTCCTCGGACAGGGATTCGCCTTCCGTTGCCTTCTCTTCAAGCATCGCGAGCTTCTGCCTTGAGTGGATGCGGGCCTCGGATGCCTTTTCCGGGAACTTGCCGGAGGTCTCGGAGCGCTTCCTGGACTTCTCCATCAGCTCGCCGCTCTCCTTCAGGAGCTCGCGGATGCGCGAGCGCACTTCGGAGATTTTCTCGTCAACGGACATGCCCTCGAGCTCCAGCTCGCGCAGCCTGTCCTTGTACTTTTCTTCGGTTGTGGAGAGCTGGTCCAGGTATTTCCTCACGTATTCCAGCTCAGCCGCCTCCATCAGGTGGGCGAGCTCGTCCTGCGCGTTCGCAACGTAATCTTCAAGGTCGGTTATCTTGCGCTCGTAGTCCTCGCTGTACTCCTTGAACCAGCCTTCCACGTTCTTTATGCTCTCGAGCTGCTCGCGGAGCTCCTCAAGGGCCTGCACCCTCCTTTCGAGGCTGCCCTGCGCGGTGTCGACCCTCTCCGCAAGGAGGGCGCGCGCGTCAACGAGGTCCGCAAGGGATTCCTCAAGGGAAGAAACGCTTTCCTGCACTTCCTCAATCCGCTTCTTGTTTTCCTCAAGTGCGGTGCGGACGGATTCCTCGTTCTGTGAAATTGACTGGAGGAGCCCCTTCATCTCGAATACGCGGGTGCGCTCCTTCATCGCCTCCTCCTCGCCCTGCTCAAGCTGCTCCCTGAGCTCTTCGGAGGTTTCCTCGAGCATGGCCCAGCGCTCGTCAAGCTGCTCCTTTGTTTTCTGGAGCGTGTCGCGTGCGTTCTTCTCTACCCCGGACAGGCCCTCTTGCAGCTTCTCAACCGCTTCGAGCTTTTCAGGGAGCTCTGCAACGCGCTCCTTTGCCTCGAGGATTTTCTTTTCCTTCTCAAGTATCGCATATTCGATGTTTTCGAGGTTTGACTCGAATTCGGCTTCAAGGGGCCTGTAGCCCTCCTCGTAGATGCGGCCCTTTTCCGCCTCAAGGTCTCGGAGCTCCCTTTGGCCTTCCTTTATGAGCTTCAGGTAGTCGTCGAGCCTTTCCCTGAGGCCGGAGGTTTCAACGGGCGCCATTTCCGCATATCTCGTTTTTGCCGGTGGTTTCTTCGGTTTGAAAATATCCTTCTTTTTGGCTGCCTTTTCGGATTTTGTGTGCCTCTTGGGCAGCTCCTCAGGCACGAGCTTTTCTAGCTTGCCCCTTTCAAATGCCTCGTCAAGGGGCTGCTCGCTCTCCTCAGTAATGGGCTCCTCTTCCACCACTACCGGGGTTTCGAGGAAGGGCCTCATTGCCTTCTCTTTCCGTTCCTCGGGGGCAAGTATCTCTGCCGGAGCCGGGGCCTCGATTATTTCCGGGGCGTGCTCCTCGGCCGCCTCTTCGGTTGCGACCGCAGGGGCTTCCTCCCCTGCAAGGGCACCGGGCTTCCTCTCATAGAATATTGAAACTGGGGGCCTCCTGGGCGGGGCCTTCGGCGGCTCAAGCGCCACCGGCCTGTCTGGGCCTTTCGGGACCGCTGCAGGCTTCCTCTTTACCTTGAGGGACTGCTCCGGCTCCCTTTCGCCCACCCATACGGCATATACCTTGGTGAGTGAGTGCTCAATGCGGATTAGCCCCTCGTCCTCGAGGACATGCAGCCATTTCTCGACCTCCTTCTTGCTCATTTTAAGCTCCTTGGAGAGCCTGCCGAGGTCAATCCTGCCGCTTGAGGAGATTATGTGGATAAGCCTGTCGATGTCGGTTACGATGAGGAAGTTCTCTTCGTCAACCTCTATCATGAAGCTATCACCTTGAACCTTCCGGAAACCTTCATCTGCGCCTTGCGGAATGCGGCCTCAACCACCTTCGCGTTCCCCTTGTAGGTGTAGACCGAGAACAGCGCCTGGCCCTTCCTGAGCCTTGCCGCGCGGTCTGTCGGCTTTCCGAATGAGCGCCTCATCCCCTTCTGGATGCGGTCCGCGCCTGCTCCCGCAACCATCTTGTTTTCCCTTATCACCATGTGCGGATAAGGGCGCACTACGAAGTAATAGCCTTCGGGGATTTTCGTCTCTAGCTCCTTGTTCGCGGTCTGGCGGGCGCTCTCAATCGCGTTGTCGCGGAGCGTCACCGGCCCCTTTGCCACGAAGTCGTAGCAGACGTCATAGTCGTCCTTTGCGGTCCCCATCCTGAACTGGTGCATGTCTTTGTGCGGCATGGACTTTATGTACGATTTCCTGGGCTTTGTTTTCGAGAACCTTGTCCAAGGAACCTTGTCTATGTCCCGTATGCACTTCGCTGGTCTCTGCGCCATAGTAATTCCCTCTATTGTAACGTGTCTATAAATAGTCAAGGACTGTTTTTAAAGGTATTGCCGGGAGGGCATTCGGCTTTACGACGTGCTAGAGTGGGAAAAGGGTTCCGAACGCGTTCTTGATTCCTTCTGCATCGCCTTCCTTCACGAAAATGCGCTTCCCCTCCCTTGCGAGCCTGTTTGCAAGCGCCGGGTCCTTCCCATCGAGGTAAATGTCGCCCACGCCTTCCGCTGAACCCCTGAAGCCGGGCTTTACCTTGCCCACAAGGAAGCCCTTTTTGCCCCCGTATTCCTTAAGGGGGAGCTTTGAGGGGAGTGGGATTACTGCGCGAACGTTCATCCCGAGCAGGCCTTCCACAAGCTCCCTGCCATCTTTTGCTTCGGCCTGCACATGGGTGATGTAGGTGAGGTGGTCGTAGATATCGAAATTGCTTTTGCGGCCCTTCAGCGCGTCCATGTCAATTATGTGGAACAGCTGGTATTCCCCGGAATGCTTGCGCACTATTGCGGGGGCGCTCCCGATTAGGCGGTAGGTGCCGCCTTCCCTCCTCAATGCCTGCTTGCCCCTCATGTAGAAGAAGGGGACGCGCATCATTTCACCCTTTTCAGCAGTGCGCCCATTGCGGGCGGCACGACAATTGTTGTGAGGAAGGCCATTGCGGAGATTATCGTGTACTCCGAAATGGTGAGGGCGCCGTGCTGCAGGCCGATGAGGGCGACGATGAGTGCCACTTCGCCCCTCGGGGACATGCCTAGGCCGACCATCGTTGAGCTGATCTTGTCGAGGCCGGTGAAGAAGGCGCCAACTCCGCAGCCGACGAGCTTTGTGAGTATTGCTATCACCGAGATTATCAGGATTGGGACGGCGAACTCGGCCACTGCCTCGATGTCAACAAGCATTCCCAGGGATATGAAGAAGATGGGGGTGAAAAGCAGCTCGAGTGAGGTTGTCCGCGTTTCTATTTCCTTGATGTGCTTTGAATAGTTGAGTAGCACACCCGCAAGGAATGCGCCCACAATTGAGGAGAGGCCTATGAATTCGGCAACGTAAGCGTAGAAGAATACGAAGGAGAGCACATAAAGGAATGTCTTGTTGTCCAGGCCTGAGCGGTCTATCCGCTTGTGCACGAAATACTTGCCCACCAGCGAGCCGCCCAATAGGAACACAAATGCGGAGAATAGCACGCCCAGAGTCGGGTACAGCGCCTCCAGCTCTAGTGTTTCCGGCATGTTGATTACGAACGAGAGGACGAGCAGTGAAAGGATGTCGTCGATTACCGCCGCGCCGATTATTGTTTGGGCGAAGTCCTTGTCCACAAGCTTGAATTCCTTGAGGATGGCGACTGTTACGCCGACGCTGGTTGCGGTGAGGGCCGCCGCAAGGAAGAGGGCGTAAGCGGTGCCGCCGCCTGCTGAAACCGCGAACCAGTAGCCCGCGGCAAACGGTATTATGATGCCCAGTATTGCGACTATGAAGTTGCGGCCGGTAAAAATCCTGTGGATGCTTGAGTGCAGGCCCACTTTGAACATGAGCACTATTGCACCGAGGGTTGCGAACAGCTCCACGATTTCGGGGTTCTGGATTATCAGCGGCACTGTCTGCGGCAGGAAGAGGAGATAATGCTGTATGATGGGCCATGCCCAGTTGAGGAAGCTTGGGCCGATTAGGATGCCCAGCAGCATCAGTATGAGTACGGTCGGCTGCTTGAAATAAAGCACTATCGACTGCGCAAGGATTGCGAGCAGTATGAGGAACACTATTTCGAATATTATATGCTCGTGCGGGTCCTCCACATGGCCGAAAACGCTTGCGCGGATTATGGAGAATGCGAGGATCAGGAAGAGCAGGATCGTGGAGGTGACCACGAGGGGCCTAAGCATGCCGTCTACTTCCTGCACTTTCTTCACAATTCGCTTCATGCCTTCACCCTCTTTGCCGCTTCGGGAAGCGTGAGCATCTCCTCCTCCCCGGTCTTCATATTCTTAAGGGTGAGCTTCTTCTTTTCCATTTCCTTTTTCCCTGCGACTGCAACGTATGGGATGGATTCCGCGTTTGCGTAGTCAAGCTGCTTGCGGAGGTTCCTGCCCATGAGGTCGGTTTCCGCAGCGATTCCCTTTTCCCGGAAATCCCTTGCGAGCTGCAATGCGTACTTGTAGGTGTCAGGGAAAGAGGCGATGAACACTTTTGTGTAGGTCGTTTTCTTCCCCCTTTTCGGGAGGAGCATCATTATCCTTTCTATCCCCAGGGAGATGCCAGTTGCGGGCTCGTCCTTCCCGAAGAGCTTCATCAGGGTGTCGTACCTGCCTCCGCCCGCGATGGAGCTGCCGAGGCCCTTCTCCCTGAATTCATAGATTGGGCCTGTGTAATATGCGAGGCCGCGGGCAAGCGTGAGCTCCAGCTCGAAATCCGGGTAATATTCCATTATCTCGCGCACTTCCTTTGTGCCTTCGGGGGAATACTTTTCTACTGCTTCGAGCTTTTCGTAGTTGTCCCCTTTCGTGCTGAGGAGCTCGAGCAGCTTCTTGCCTTTTCCCTTGAATGCGGCCTCGAGCATGAACTCCACCTCCGCCTTTTCCAGCTTGTCCAGCTTGTCGAGAATGCGCATTGCCTCTTCCGGCTTCTTTATGCCCATCTCCTTGAAAACGCCGTTGAGTATTTTGCGGTTGCTGAGGAGTGCCTTTGGCTTTTCGAAGCCGAGGCGGTTCAAAGCGGTGTTCGCCATCTCCAGAAGCTCCGCGTCCGCGCGCACCGAGGCGCAGCCGACCACGTCCGCGTCCGCCTGCCAGAATTCCCTGAACCTTCCTTTCTGCGGCTCCTCCTTCCTCCACACCGGGCCCATCTGGTAGCGCTTGAAGGGCTTGGGGAACGAGGTGTTTGCGGCGAGGCGCACGAGGGAAACGGTGAACTCGAAGCGGAGGCCCAAGTCTTCTTCCACCTTGAAAATCTGGCCAGCGATTTCCGCGCCGCTCTTCGCGGTGAGCGTCTTCATCAGCTCCATCGCCGGGGTTTCCAGCGGGACGTAGCCGAACTCGCGGTAGGTTTCCTTTATCGTCTGGAAGACCTCTTCTCGGATTATCATGTCTTCGGGAAGTATGTCGCGCATACCCTTTGGAGTCTGCATCGCTATCTGCCCCTATAGTGAAAAAGAAAGAATTATAATCATGGGTATAACCTCACATTCTCAAGTGAAACCGGGGAATTCACCACGCGGAAGGAGGCTGTTGCAGCCACTGCCTCAACCAAGCCCTCGGCACCGAACCGCTCAACGAAGCGCAGGGCGGACATCTCGTCCCCGGGGTATCCTTCCTCCTGACCGGGCGCCTTTATCTGCGATGCCGGCAATGCCACAAATGGCGGGTTGTTCTCCCTTTTCCGCAGTATTGCGCGCGTGCTGGCCATAAGGCGGGGGAATTCGCTTCCGCCATAAAGCTGGAAAAAGGAGTTCGGCCAGCTGAATTCCGCCCAGAAAGGCGCCCTTATTACCGTGCCTAATCGGTTCATTGGAAAAGGCGCCTCAGGAGCTACCTGGTAGCTTCCGCTGTTTCCGCAGCCGCTTATGCCCAGGATGCTCTTGTCCAGGCGGTTTGCCACTTCGCGCCCGCCGACGCACTTGTAGTTTATGCGGAAGCTGCTGCCCTGGTTTTGGAGGATTACCTTGGAGCTTATTGTCTTTGGGTCGGCATTCCCGCATTTCTCGCATACTGGGGTTATCAGGGAACGGGCGGAGCCCTTGGAGGTCCAGCGTTTCTCAATGCCGCTGTTGTAAAACCTTCTGTCCTTCATTGCGCTGCATATGTAGGGAGAAATGAGTTCTGCGCCATAACCCCCGGAGAAAAGCCGGCTTATTCTCAGATATGCATCCGGCTCAAGCCGCACCCCAAGGCGGGATTGCAGGGGTTCTGCCCCCCGCTTCGCCGCTTCCAGGCCAAACGCTGCATAGCAGTCCCAATCCCTTGCCGCAAGCTCCCTGAGGGTTTCCGCATCCTCTTCGCTGAGGAATTCCCTGTTGCAAAGCCCCTCAGCATTGAGGTCTGCAATTGCGGGGGCAGGGGCGCGGAGCATGGAAACGCCGGCAAATTTCTCAGAAAAACTGCGGGAAAATGCAAGCGGCGCCCCGGATTCCCCATACCAGAAATCGTCGTCCACTTCGCAGATCAGCTTCACATTGCCTTTGCCCGCGCGCTCTTCCAGCAGCTCTTTTACCCCGTTTATCAGCAGCAGCTGCATTGCAAACCACGAGCCGAGCGCGCCGGTGCTGCTTATGTTTGTGGAGATGCCGAAAACCAGGGCAATTTTCCCTTCTTCGCCCAATACGTTGAGGTAGCCGCTCCTTCCCCTTGTTTCGAGCGCATCCAGCATCCCTTCCACAAGCTGCTGGTTGTTCCGCTTTATCGTTTCAGCAAGCGGGTTCTTCCCAAAGCTCCTTGCGCCTATGAAGGCGTCCACCAGCTTTTTCCATTTGTTTCATATTTTCACCTCTTTCATATTTTTTGAGATTGAGCGGGAACTGGCCTTGCCCGGCCTGGAAAAGATAGCGCTCACGCTGGTGCCCTTGCTTTCAAAGAGGAGCTGTAGCTCTTCCCCTTTTTTCAATCCGAGCGCATCCCTGATTTCCACTGGTAAGACTAGGCGGCCCTTCTTATCGAGCCTGATGAACAAAACACCCTTTTGTGGCGCTTGCTTTCATTTTGATTACCACATTTACTTTGTTTTTCCCACTATTTATACTTATTGGTTTGGATGTTTCCCACTATTTATGTTTATCCCTTCCAGCGCAAGGCAGGTGCTCCTCATGCCATTGCTTATGTCCCGGTATATCTCTAATCCATCAGGGGTGAGCCTGCCGATTTCCAGCCCCTCGCCGATTGTAAACGGGCAGCCATACACATTGTTGTCGGGAGTGATTGCAAACAGCGTTTCCCCAGCTGGGCAGAACCGGTTTTCCCTTGCGAGCCGCTCGCTCCTGCTGCCGGGGCGGGGGCTGAAGCCGACGGCGAGCTTGATTTCAAGTTCTTCCCTTGGGTACCGGGGCCGGGTGCGCTCCATCAGCTCAAAGAAGCGGGCCTCCTGCCCCGCATCAATCATCAGGGATTCTCCGAGATTTGCATTGCCCACCTCCATGTAGCGGTAGAACCGGATCCTTGAGGCGCCCAGCAGGCGGGCTTCGGCGCAGTATTCCGGCAGCCTGAGATAATTGCGGGAGGTTATCAGCGTGGAGAGGCGTACGCTGAGCCCTGCCCTCAGGGAGTTGCGCATTGCCTGCCTAACCACGTAATCCGGGATGGAGCGGCCGGGCTCCCCGAAGTTGTAGCTCAGGGTGACTTCGCTTATGCCGCTTGCCTTCAGGCGCCTGAGAACCTCTGGCTGCCGGGCAGGGATTATGCCGTTGCTGAGGATGTAATCCTGCTCTGCTTCCTTGTAGCACTCAAGGTAGCGCAGGTCGAGCAGGTTTTCGCTGCCTGAGAACAGCACGCGGAAGCCCTGCTGCATGAGGATGCGGGTAGCCTCCAGCGCATCCTGCGGGGTGCGCTTTCCATTATATGGTATGTAGCAGTACCTGCACTTTGCATTGCATGCCGAATTCAGCATAAGCACTGCATCGGGCTTTTCCTTGAATTTGGAGAATTCAGAGCCACCGGCCATGAACCAAAGCGCGCCTGCTGTCTCTGGGCGTTGCGCAACCTGCATTTGCTTTTCCTTTTTGGTTCATGGTTTTCACCTGCCATTATTTGGGATGCCCCACTATAAATGCCTTTTGGAAAAACGCTGGTTTGAAAAAGAATTCGCCCAAATAGACAGGCATGGGGAAGATAGAGAAAACGAGCTCGTTCGATGCGGCAATCGTGGCCATCCACCCGATAGTGCAGTTCATGGAGAAGATGAACCTCGGCTTCCCGGACATATTCGGGGAGTACAGGAATATCATAAAGGACGGGCATGCCGAAGAATGGACCGACCCCGCCCGGCAGGCAAAGGACAGCAGGAGGATGCTGGAATACGACCGGAGGGAGCCGGGCTGGATAAGGCGCGTGAACAGGGTAAACAAGTGGAAGATAAGGCGTTTCCTTTCGTACGTGGACGAGCTCGAGGGGCTGGATTTCGGGAAACTGGACAAGGAAGAGCTCATGGGCAGGTTCGTGACATTCACGGACGTGTACTGCGACCAGTTTGCGGTGGGCGCAATCCCGTTCATATACAAGGACCCGGTTTCCGAATGGCTTTTCGGGAAGCTTGAGAAGAGGTTTGAAAATCCCAGTGAAATCATTTCGTACGTGACCGCCCCGGAGGAGGAAAGCTTCTCCCTTGCACAGAGGAAGAAGATGCTGGGGCTGATGGCCAAAATGGCGGAGAAGTTCGGCGCGGGGTTCTTCGGGAAGGAGCCGCAGGAGATGAAGGCGGAACTGGAGGGGGAAAGGGAACTCTACGAAAAACTTGTGGAGCATGCGCGGGAGTTCCACTGGGTGGACAACAATTACAGGAGGGCAAAGGTGCTTGGGCCGTTGGACTTCCTGGTGAAGATGAGGGACGAGGCGCTTTCGTTCTCTTCTCCGGAAGAGGAGCTGGAGGCGATACGGAACAAGCAGGAGGAGATAGCCGGAAAGAAGAAGGAATTCCTGCAGAAGCTGGATGAAGAGGAAAAAAGGATGGCGGAATTCCTCGCAGTGGGGACGGTGATGCAGGACGACCGCAAGAAATGCAACCTCATAGGGGATTACGTCATATTCAAATTCGTGGGGGAAATCTCGCGGAGGAGCGGGGTGAAGGAGGAGCTGCTGAAGAACGCAACCCTTTTCGAATTGCCCCGCGTGCTATACGGCGACTTGAAGGCAGGGGAGCTGGAGGGGAGAGGCGGCAGGTGGTTCACCATTTCCCATTCCCACAAGGGGCTTTACGGGGAGAAGAAAATCATTGAAGGCCGGGAACTCGAGCTTGGCGGAACGGAGGAAGTGCATGAGTTCAGGGGTGTGCCGGCCTCCGCGGGAAACGCAAGGGGCGAAGTGTGCATAGTGAACGGGGAGAAGGAGTTCGGAAAGATGAGGGAGGGCCGCATACTGG
This sequence comes from Microcaldota archaeon, assembly GCA_964552755.1. GTDB lineage: Archaea > Micrarchaeota > Micrarchaeia > Anstonellales > Bilamarchaeaceae > CAZKHX01. The sequence continues at coordinate 13,178 of CAZKHX010000003.1, forward strand.
TTTCGCCCATGACGAGGCCGGAATTCGTGCCGCTCATGAAAAAGGCCGCGGGCATAATCACGGATGAGGGGGGGCTCACGTGCCATGCGGCCGTTGTTTCGCGCGAGCTGGGGATTCCCTGCATAGTGGGGACGAGGAAGGCGACCGCCGTTCTGAAGGACGGGGACGTTGTGGAGATGGACGGGAAGACCGGGATGGTAAAGAAGGCCTAGCCCTTGTTTTTCCTCAGGGTGTAAATCCACTGGAACCGGAAGAAGGGATGGGAGCGGTCGTGCTCCGCGGAGAGGGTTTCGAAGCCGTTTTCTCCAAGCATTTTCTCGAATTCGGGCTTTTCCAGGAACACTGCGGCCCATTTGCCCATTTTGTACTTGAGCTTTTCCGCCATCTCTTTCGGGATTTTGCCTTCCGCGGCAAGGGCATCCAGCTTCGCATCGTAGGCATCAAGGTGGTAGAGGCGCGTTTCCGGGTCGCGGACTTCCGGGTAGCGCATCATCTTGAATGCGAAAAGCCAGCGGTCCAGCACATTTTCAAAACGGGTGGGGTTTTCGTTCGCTTCCCTTACCAGGTCGTCCCATGTGAGGTCGAGGTTTTCCTTCTGGAATATGGTTGTGGCGATGAGGGCGAGACCGTCCGGCTTCAGGAACCTGCGGATTTGCAGGAGGAGCTTCGGCTGCTCCCCATAATCTATGTTTATTATGGAATGGTCGGCTGCGATTATGTCGAACGGGCTTTCGGGGAGTTCCACTGTGAGCCAGTCGCCGATTATGATTTTTTCATCGGGGTTCTTTTCCGTGATGAGCTTTGAGGCGCTTTCCACCATTTCGGGGTTTATGTCCACAATCGTCACTTCGAAGCCGAGCGCATGGCCGAGCTCGCGCAGGGAGGGAGTTGCCCCGAGGATGAGGAGGTGCGGATTTTTCCTTTTTGAAATTTTGCGGAAGTGCTTCTCATAGATTTGCAGTTCCCCTTCGGAGGGGGTGAAAGGCGGGTTGAGCTTGCCCCACCATCCAAGCACGCCGTGCCATTTTTCCGTGTCCGCGGCTTTTTCTGCCATGCCAATCTCCTGTTTCATGCGGGTGGAGCCTGCGCCGAATGCCGTCGCTGCGGCAGCCTCAGTTGATGTAGCCGAAGGAGCGGAGCTCCTCGAGGGTTTCGTTGTCAAGGGGCGTGCCGTCATAGCCGTAGCCGCCGTACCAGCCGGGGGCGCCGTAGGCGGGCGGGGGCTCGGGGATTTCGGGCGCTGTGCCTTCCCCGCTGCCCGCATCCTGGGCGCCATGCTGCTGCTGCCAATCATCATAGGTGCCCCCGGTGCCGAACTGGCCCGCGCCTATCCATTGCTGCTGGGGAAATTGGGCGGACTGCAAAATGGCGATATATCCTGCAAGCATTGCATCAAGGTACGTAAGCATCGAGTATTCCGAGCCTGAGACGTTGTATTGCTCATCCGGGTCTTCCATCACATTGTAGAGCTCCACGTACGGGCTCAGCTGGTCGCTCCTCGGGCCGAGGGGCTGGGAAAGTATGTATTTCCATTCATAGGTGCGGGCCATGTCCTGGCTCAGCCCGCCGAAGCGGTAGCTGGAGAAGACCTCGCTGCGCACCTCCTTCTCGGGCGCCTCCATGGAATCGAAAAGGCTTACCCCATACGTATTGTTATAGCCCATCCCCATGAGCTGCGCAAGCGTGGGCGCGAGGTCCACCGTGCTTGCGAGCGTTGTGAGGCGGTTGCCCTGCGGCTCGGCGCCCGGCACGTAGATTACGTAGGGTACGTGGGTTGCGGTATCGTAGAGCTTGCGGTTCTCCGGGATGTTGCCGAAGTCGTCGCCCATCCCGTGGTCGGAAAGGAGGACGACTATTGTTTTGCCTTCTATGCCCTCGTCTTTGAGGGTTTGGAGCACGCGGCCCACCTGCCCGTCAACGTATTCCACGCTGAGGGCATAGTTCTCGGTCACGTTCCTGCTTGCGCCTATGCCCGGCGGGTGGGCGTCGTAAAGGTGCATCCAGAAGAAAAATTTCCCGTCGCTGTGGTTCCTTATCCAGTCTATCGTGTAGTTCGCGGACATGCCGCCCCGGGTGCCCAGAGGGTAGCCGACGGCGCTTGAATCATAATCCTCGAACATCGGGCCGGTTGCGCAGGCGTGGAGGCTGAGGCCGCCGAAGCCCACGGTCGCCCCCGTGGAATAGCCGCTTTCGTTGAGCAGGTTGAGCAGGTTGTCGCCCGAGCGGGCGGCTATGCTGCCGCCGCCGTAATACCTGCCGGTCATCATTATGCTGTGGGAGGGGCAGGTGAACGTGAACGCGGTGTGCGCGTTCTCGAAAAGGAAGCCCTTTGCGGCTAGCGCGTCGATGTTCGTGGTATTTGCAAGGGAGTTTTCATTGTATGCGGAGACGTAGTCCGCGCGCGTGCAGTCTATTGTGATGAAGAGTATGTTGTAGCCGGTTGTGTCCGGGAGGGTGACTTTTGCCCCGGCCTCCGGCTCCAGCTCGGGCTCCTCGGGCTTCGGGCGGAGCAGGGAATGCCCGTCAAGCGTCGTGTCTTCGGGAAGGCCAAGCAGGTCGCGGAGCGTGGGGTTGATGTCCCGGAGCGCGGGCGTCCATTCCAAATCGATTACGCGGTTGGTGAAGAATACGCCTGTGGTCTGGTCCGGGTCGAGGGTGCAGTGGTCGCCGGACCATTTCTTCCAGTTGGGTTCCACTATCTCGGGCGGGACGCCTCCAAGCGAGGTCTGCCACGAGACGCGGTAGCCGGGGTTGAAGGAGATTATGAGGTCGGCGGCATGGTCCGTGTATGCTCCATGGTAGATGTCCTCGCGCTTCTGCACCTTCGCGATTATCCTCTGGCCGGTTGCGGGGTCGCGCAGCTTTAGCAGCTTCTCCGCTATTTCATCGCGGAGCGCATCATATTCTTCTTCCGATACCGTGCCCTGCGACTCGCGGCCCTCGCGGTTAATGTAGATGTTTCCGAGGCCAAGGGAATACGCCTGCGTCTCATTCAGCAGGACGTCGTTCCAGAAAAGGCCCTTTTCTCCATAGAGGCTGTTGAGCTTGTAGTACTGGGTGTCCGCACCTGGCTTCTTGGTGAGGTAGCCGTTTTCATAGAGCCAGGTGTTGAGGTTGACCGCATAGCGGAATGGGTTGAATCCGTGGTCGCTCATCACTATTATTGTAGTATCATCATCTGCCTTTTCCATTACTTTTCCAAGCACTTCGTCCATGCGCTGGTAGATGCGGAGTATTTCGCCCTCATGCTTTTCGCGCTCGTCTTCGGGGATATAATAGTAATTCGGGTTCTCCGGGTCCATGTAGCGGTAGAATGTATGCTGGAGCGTATCGGTCTGGTAGAAGACGACCATCAGGAGGTCCGGCTCTTTTTCCATCTCTTCCAATACCAGCTTTTCCTTGTGCTCGAGTGTGCGGTAGGCGTCCTGCAGGAACACTGCCTCGTCTATTGCCTCATCATTCAGGGCCCAGGTATCATCGGCCCAGCCGACTGTCTTGTACATGCCGAGCTCCTGCGCGACATCTGCGGAATAGCCTTCGGGAGTGGAGATGCGGAAGAACGGCTCGCGCGGGTCCATGCTAACCGGCTGGAGATAGAGATAGAGCGGGTCCGCATCCACAAGATAGAAGCGGGCGGAGCCCTTGAGCTTTATTATGGGGTGGACGTCAAAGGAGAAGTCTGCCCAGTCGCTCCATTCGCCCTCGCGGAGCTCATATTCCCTGCCTCCAAAGGAGAGGGTCACGGAGTTGAAGGAAGTGCGCGTGATTGTCATGTTGATTGTGTAGCCCTGCGGGCCGTAGAGCAGGGCCTGTGCGGAATCGCCCTCGAAATGGACCGGGATGAAATTGCCGCCCATGAGGGTTTCGGCCTCCGGCGCGTCCTCAGCATAGATGTTGAAAGTGCCCCACGTGGCGCGGATGTCCGGGGTGCCGAGTCCGGAAATCATGTGGCCGCGGAAATCCTCCGCAGGGAAGGTTACGGGGTAGGTAATTATGCTGCTCCAGCCGCCATTGTCGCTTATTGTTTCCCATATTGAGGTTCCGTTCTTCGTATTGTATACTATGGGCTTGCCGCCTTCCACCTCCTCCTTCTTTATTATGGAAATGCGCGGCATATAGGTTTCCGGGTCGCGGTCAAGGAAATCGAGCACATTGTGGCGGCCGGGGTTGAGGCCGGTGGCGGCCGTGGTCCAGGCAACCGGGGTGTCCGCAGGGGTGGTTGTGCGCAGCGGGGAATATGTGCCCTGCGAGCGCAGGCGCGCAAGGTTCGGGAGCTTGCCCTCGTCCATCCATTTCTCCGCAAGGTCGGAGTCCATGCCATCGAAGCCGAGGACGACTACCTTCTTTTCCGCAGGGGGGTAATAATTGGAAATTGAATCGTATGCTAGATATATTGCGCCGATTGCAATCATCGCCGCAAGCGCATAAGCAAGAAATCGGACGTTCATACGGAGTAAAGATGGGGGGCAAAGCTTAAATTGCATTTCCCCGCAAAACCTTCCGTGAGGCCGGTTGATTTTGTAGGGCTGATAAGGCCCTTTACGCTCCTTGCCCCATTTGCCGGAATATGCGCAGGCGGGCTTGCCGCAGCGAGCGCCATAAATGCGCCGCTCAGCATATTCTGGGTTTCAATCCTTGCGGCGGCAGTGAGCGCCGCGCTGCTCAATGCGGCTTCCAACGCATTCAACCAGGCATGCGATGTGGAGGCGGACGGGGTGAACAAGCCGCACAGGCCCATTCCCTCGGGAAGGGTGAGCGAGGGGCAGGCGGTTGCGCTTGCCGCAATAGTCTATATTATTGCGCTCGCGCTTGCATGGTCGGTGAACATTGTCTTCTTTGCGCTTGCGGCGTTTGCCACGGTGCTTACGATATTCTACTCATGGCATGCGGTTAGGCTGAAGCGGCACGGGTGGGTGGCGAATGCAACGGTTGCGCTTTCCAGGGGCATGCTGCTCATTGTCGCGGGATGGTCGGTGGTGGCATTCCCGTCTTCGGTTGCGCCGTGGTTCATAGGCGCGATATTCGGGCTGTTCCTGCTGGGCGCGGCAACCACGAAGGACTTTGCGGACGTTGCCGGGGACGCGAAGCAGAACGTGCGCACCCTGCCCATAATGTACGGGACAGGCAAGGCGGCAAGGAGCACCGCGCCTTTCCTTGTGCTCCCTTTCCTGCTTTTCCCCATAGGGGTTTACCTTGGGATACTCCCCTTGGCCGCGGGGTTCCTTGCGGTGCTTTCGGTCTGGGGGGCGTATGCTGCGCATTTGATACTCAAGAATCCGGAAGGGCTTGTGCGCGGCTCCAACCATCCCTCGTGGAAGCATATGTACCTCATAATGGTCGCGGGGTACGTGGGGATGGTCATTTCCTACTGGATTTGAGCGAAAGCTGCGCCCTGAAGTAGGCCTGGAACGCGGCTTTCATTGCCTCCAATTTTGCGAGCTGGAGTTTCTGCTTCGGGGTCAATTCAGGCACGAAATAGGCGCATTCCTCGGGGAGCATCACTATGCTCACCTTTATGTTCGGGGCGATTCCAAAGGGGATGCCGTAGTCCAGGCAGGCGGTATAGAGCCTGCGGAAAACCGGAAGCATCTCCTCGTATTTCGGGGGCGGGGTGTCCTGGTAATCTGTGCCCCTGCAGGGGCGGAACACGCATACCGTGGAGACCGCGCCCATCTTTGCGAACTTCTCTATGCCCTCGATTGTGCTTTCAGGGCTTTCGAGTCCGGCAATTATCTCCCCGGCTACCTTGCCCTTGCCGAAAAGCCTTGAGCAGTACTCTATTGCGCGCAGGAAACGCTCCTGGCCAAGGTATTTTGCCTTGCCCGGGCAGGTCCTTGTGAATTCCGCCGGGTCAACTATCTCCATGCAGAAGGAAACGTGGTCCACCCCGAGCTCCTTGAGGCGGTCATACTTGCTGAGGTCATCAGAGGGGATTGCCTGCACGCCCACGAGCAGACCGGTTTTCCCCTTTATTGCCCTTATATAGGGCTCGAGCTTCTCCAACTCATCGCCTGCTTCGCAGAAGCCGGAATTGAAATGCACGAAGGTTACGCCGCATTCATCGCGGGCGGCAATTGCGGTTTCCACCACTTCCTCGACCTTTTTCTCCTCTTCCTCTGTTTCGCCGAGATTGAGGCCCACGGAACAGAACTTGCAGTTCATGCGCGGTTCCATCTTCCAGAATTCGCAGAGCGCGGTGGGGTAGATGCCAAGATAGGTGCCCTGCAGCACGCCCACGCGGCTCATCTGCTTGCCGCTCGAGGTTTTCATATCGTAGAACTTTGGGCGTGGGAGGAGCTTTACTTCCGCAACTTCTTCGCCTTCGCGCCTTATTGTGTATTTTTCGCCTTCCCTGTGCAGAATGTAGGGGGAAGTTTTTGCAAAATCCTCTTCAACCGGGATATTGGTGTAGATGCCTCTGGGGAGCAGCACTTCAAGGCCGCTGCCGAGGCCGCCGCGTGTGCGGAGCAGGCCCCTGCCGTCGTCATCCGGATTGCAGCTTTCATGGATGCGCATCCCCTTGCAGTAGAGGTCCAGCTTGAGCTCTCCCGGGTTGAGGCGCATGGGAAGAAATTATGGCGAGGGCTTAAAATAGGTATTGGAATATAGAGCATTGTTTTTGGGGTGAATTTTGTGATTATAGGGCTTACAGGGGAAAATTGCTCTGGCAAGGGGACAAGCGCGGAATACCTGAAGAAGAAGGGCTTCTACTACCTTTCGCTTTCCGATGTGATACGCGAGGAGGTCGCGGCGGGAGGCGGGGAGGCGACGAGGCACAACCTTATTGCGAAGGGCACGCAGCTCAGGCAGGAGCACGGGCCGGGGGTGCTTGCCAAGAAGGTGGTTGGGAAGATGGAGAAGGACCGCAACTACGTTGTGGACTCCATCAGGACGCCCGGGGAGGTAAAGGAGCTGAAGAAGCTCCCGGAATTCTTCCTTGTTTACGTTACTTCGCACCCGAAAGTGCGGTTTGAGAGGATGAAGGAGCGGGGGAGGGAGAGCGACCCGCAGACCTACGAGGCCTTCCAGAAAATTGAGAACATAGAGATGAAGAGCGAGGAGCAGGAGGGGCAGAACCTCGAGGAGACGGTGCAGCTCGCGGACAAGAAGGTCGTGAACGACGGCAGCGTGGACGAGCTCAGGGACAGGTGGGATGCACTTCTCGGGGAGCTTTCAAAGGAATTCAGGGTGGAAAGGCCGAGCTGGGACGAGTACTTCATGAACATCGCCAAGGAGGTTGCGAAGAGGAGCAACTGCATGAAGCGGAAGGTCGCTGCAATCATTGTGAGGGACAAGAGGATTGTTTCCACCGGGTATAATGGGACTCCCAGGGGGACGAAGAACTGCAATGAAGGGGGCTGCCCGCGGTGCAACAACTTTGCGGAGAGCGGGACCAAGCTGGAGGAATGCTTCTGCTCGCACGGGGAGGAGAACGCGATCGTGCAGGCATCATACCACGGGATTTCGGTTAAGGACGGGGTGCTGTATACTACTTTTTGCCCTTGCCTGTACTGCACGCGGATGATTATCAATGCAGGGATAAGGGAAGTTGTTTACAATGCGGATTACCCCCTGCATGAGAATGCATTGGGGCTGCTCCAGGAAGCCGGCGTAACGGTAAGGAAGATGAAGCTGTGAGGCCGGCTATGTAACCATGGTTACATATTGAAGTACTGCCGAAACTTGTCGGTCAGGAAGAGGCGCGAGCTCCTGCCCTCCTTCCTCTGGGAGAGGAAGCCTTTCTCCCTGAGTTCCCGCACGTCCTGGTAAATCTGCGAGCCCATGCGGTTCGCAAGGTCGGATTTCAGCATGCCGTCATGGTTCGCGATGTAGGAGAGGGTGCGCAGCGCGCCCCTCCCGATTTCCGCCTCCTTTGCAAAGTCCTTCACCTGCTCGATATAGTCGCCGCGCACGCGCATTGCATAGGAGTTCCCGAGCTCGTGTATCTCAATCGAGCTCCCCATCCCATCGTAATCCCTCTTCAAATCCTCGAGGATTTTCTTCACCGCGCCGGGGGCGGCAATCCCCGTGAGCTGGCACAGCTTGTCCATGGAAAGCTCCCCTCCGGAAAGGAAAAGCGCGGCCTCCACCAGCCTCTTGTTTTTTTCGCTCACGGGCACACCCTTATGAAAATCTCATCGAAGAACCTGTCCTGCCTCAGCGAGATGTCCTTCCTCTGCGCAAGGTGCAGGAGCGGAGTGAGCGCCTCCATCACGTGCTCGGGGCGGCCCCCTTCAAGCAGCGTGGAGAAAAGCAGCACGCCCTCGGAATCGGCCTTCTCCTTCACCCTGCCGAACACACGCTCAATCTCCGACTCAATGTCATATTCGCCTATTTCAAGGTCCACGACCGGCATCGGCTGGGGCTTCGGCGCGTTCCTCTCAATTTTCTCGTACTTCATAACCCGTTCCATTTCCCCGACAAGCTCGTTGAGCGTAATCTGCCTCTTCGGGGGGATGCGGCCCTTGAGCTCCAGCTGCTGCACCGCCCCGCCATCCTCCTCCTCAGGCACCGCTTCGGGCAGCGCCTCCTCTTCCTCGTGGAACGCAAGCACCCTGCTCTTGTATTTCAGCAGTATCGCGCATGCAAGTATGATGTTCGCGGGAACGCGGAAGTCAAACTGCTGCATCTCCCTTACAGTCTTGAAGAAGGAATCCGCCACCTTGACTATGTCGATGTTCCAGGGGTCCAGCTTCTCGGTTGCCACAAGCTCAACCAGCAACTCCTTCCAGCTGGCCTTGGCTACCAACGACGTTATGGGGAGGGACATACTGCGGCTATTTAAGGTTTTAGATTTTAAATCCTTTCCGGTGGAACGATGACAGCAGGCAAAATAACTGTTCTGGACGGCGGGCAGCCGGTATCAAAGGCGCTTGATGAAATCCTCAGGACCGGCACCATAGTGGCCGTGACCAAGGACAGCAGGTATTACGGGATAATAGACGACCGCACAATCCGCAAGGACATGAGCGACCCGAGCAAATTCAAATGCATCCACGCCGCGGTGCGGGCGCAGGGCCTCCATAAGGATGCCGAAACCTACGAGCTCATGACTGCGTTCCTTACCGGCCCGTTCAAGGCCCTCCCCATAGTGGAGAAGGGCAAAGTCATTGACTCGGTAAGCCGTTCCGGGGCAATCCGCAGGATGCTCAAGGAACGCCTCGTCCCGAAAGTGAATGTGGAGGCGGTGATGAAGACCCCGCTCTATACTGTGGACATGAACGAGAGCCTCGGGGTGGCTAAAAAGGTGATGCGGGAGAAGGGCGTGCACAGGCTCGCGGTCACCCGGATGGGCAAGGTAATCGGGGTTGTTTCCACATTCGATTTCGCGATGCTGATCCTCAAGCCCAAGGGCAGGGACCGGCTCGGCATGATAAGCGAGGTGAAGAAGCCAGAGGAGCAGCCCGTAGGCAAGTTCATGAGGGAAAAGCTCATCACGGTGGACCGGAGCGACTCGCTGACCGACGCGCTTGAGAAAATGGCGAAGGACCACGTCTCCACCCTGATTGTTGCAGACGGCAAGAAGCCCATAGGGGTAATAACCGCAGTGGACGCAATGAAATTCGTGCTCAGCATAATTTCCGCAGAGCCGGAAGTGTTCGTGAGCGGGCTGAGCGAGGAAACGCTCTACTACCACGACAACATAAAGGGCGCAATAAAGGGCGCGATAACCAAGTATACGAACAGCTTCAACTTTGACCACATAAACGTGCACCTCAAGGAGGGGAAGAACAGCTACGTGGTGAACGTGAACATGGGCATTGACCACTCCCCGCTGACGGTCCGCGCAGAGGGCTATGACCTCAAGGCAACGATGGACGAGGCTGCCGCAGAGATTAAAAGGCTTCTGAACAAAAAGAAAATATACCGCAAGCAGGGCAGGAGGCCCTGGGCAGGTTCGATATGAAAGGCCAGGTAAGCACCGAACTGATGGTCGTGGTCGGCTTCATCCTACTGCTTTTCATACCCCTCATGTTCGTGCTTTACCTCAAGCTCGGAGACGTCACCACCGACCTTTCGGTGCTGCAGGCGCATTTCTCGGTAATACGCATTGCCTCGCTCATCAACGCAATAGGCTACATGGGCGACGGCTCCGCAATAATTACCGAAGTATACCTCCCCACCAATGTAATAGAGCTGCAGTTCCGCAGCTTCGGGGATGGTGGCGCAGGCGGCGGCGAGGTTGTGCTGGTGCACTTCTCCCACGGAGAGGAGAGCGACGTGTCTTCGCCCACTGCCTTCCAGATAAACCTTGGGGATCCGCAGGAAGGGGGCATAGAGATAGACCAGCCCGGCAGGTACCGCCTCGAAATCCTGAACATTGGCGGCGAAATAACCGTTCGGGCAGCGAGCTCCGCAGAGCTCAGGGCATGATGTCCTTCCCTTTCATCTCCTTTACAACCCCCCCATCGTAAACAAGCTCTCCCCTGAAGAGCACCTTTTCCGCTTTCCCCTTCAGGATTTCCCCCTCGTAGGGCGTCCAGCCGCACTTGCTCTCCATATCCTCCGCGCGCACCTTCCATTTCTTCTTCAGGTCAATAAGCGTGATGTCCGCCTGATATCCTTTTGCTATTTTTCCTTTCCTTTTGAGATTGAATATGCGCGCCGGATTCTCGCAGCACCTCTGCACAATCCATTCGAGCGGAACGCGCTTCTTGTTATATGCATCCAGCATGAGCGCAAGCGAGGTCTCCAGCCCGGGGAACCCTGCCGCGCCCCCCATCTTTTCCTCCGGGAGGTGCGGCGCATGGTCTGTTGCATAAACATCTATTTTCCCGAGGCGCTTCCACATCCCCGCAACTTCCGCAGGGCTCCTCAGCGGCGGGTAAACCTTGCCGAAATCCTTTCTCAGCCGCTTCGCATCCTTCGAGCTCAGGAAGAGGTGATGCGGCGTAACCTCCACAACAGACTTCGCATACCCTTTTGCAATGTCCACTTCTTCCGGGGCGCTCAGGTGGCAGAAATATACCAGGCGCTTGTGGCCCTCCGCCATCAGCCTGCACTTAGAAACCGCTATCTTTGCGGAGAGGGCACTCCTTCCTTCCCCGAGCGAATCCATCGCCTCAATCGTCTCCTGGTCCTCCGCATGCACCATGAGCGGCCTTTCCCTCGGGAAGTTGCCCATGTGCATCCAGATTGAGCGCACGTCCGGCACCAGCAGCTCGCCTGTGCTCTGCCCGGTGTACATCTTGAGGGAGCGCGGCCCCGCTTTCCTTATTTCCGCGAAGTTGCGCTCCGTTGCGCCGAAATGCAGGCCCCAGTCGCAAACGGCCTTTTTTGCCGCTTCCTTCCTTTTCTCCTCAAGCGCCTTTGCGGTTATTGTAGGCCTGCCGGGGTTGTTCGGCATATCCATTATCGTTGTGACCCCCCCTGCGATTGCGGCGCGGGTGCCGGTATGGAAGTCCTCCTTGTGCGTGGGGCCCGGGTCGCGCATGTGCACATGGCAGTCGATGAGCCCCGGCAACGCTATGTACTTTGAGCAGTCCAGCCCTGCCCCTGAAAAACTCCCTATGCCCCTTATGGTTTCCCCTTCGGTGAGTATGTCCCTGCGGACCAGCTTCCCCCTGGAAAATAAGCGCACGCCCTTCAGTAGCATGATTACAGATGCGCACTAACGTTTAAAAGAATGCTTAGAACGGGATGGGGATTATCAGGGCGAACTGCTTCAGGAAGCCCAGCCATATCTTGCTGTACCAGGCGTTCCTCTTCTTGATTGTGTCCAGCAGGTCCTTGAATGCCTGCTTCTCTCCCGGGCCCATCTTGCTCTCGGTGACCTTCTTGTGCTCTTTCCCGTCTATGATGGTGATTTCCTCCTGTGAGCCGATCTGCTTCTTCGCCTGCTCATACCACGGAGGGAGCGAGGACTTCTGCTTCCGTATCGCCTTGATGAAATCCCTTGACTTGATTTTCCTCTCCTTCCCCGACTTGAAAGCCTCCCTCCACGGGATTGCCGCGGCCTCTTCCACCACTGCCTTCAGGTCGGAAGAGGCATAGCCCGAAGTGGCAAGCGCAAGCCTCCAGTAAGGGATTCCGCCCCCGAGAGGGAGCTTCTTCGCGTGTATCTTGAGGATTGCGGCGCGGGACGTGAAGTCCGGCTCCGGAATGTAAATGGTCTTGTTGAACCTGCCGCTCCTCCTGAGCGCGGGGTCAACGTCCCACGGCGCGTTGGTCGCGGCGATGACAAGCACATTCTCGTTGTTCGCCTCAACCCCGTCCATCTCGTAGAGCATCTGGTTCACGGCCATCTTCATGTACTGCTGGCCTTCCTGCTGGTCCCTCCTGCCGCCGATTGCATCCACTTCGTCGAAGAACAGTATGCACGGCGTGTTCTTCCTCGCAGTCTCGAACACCTTGTGGATGTTCTTCTCCGTGTTGCCCACGTACATGTCCAAAAGGTCGGAAAGCTTAGCATTGATGAAAGCTGCCTGGCATTCGCCAGCGGACGCCTTCACTATGAAGGTTTTTCCGCAGCCGGGCGGGCCGTACATCAGCAGGCCGCCTCCGCCTAGCTTGCCGTACTTGCGGGCAAGCTCCGGCTTCATCATCGGGTAGATGACCGCCTCGCGGATTACCTCCTTCATCTTTTCCATGCCCGCGACATCGGTGAACCGCATCGTGGGCTTCTTGAGCACCTTGATTTCCGAAGTGCCGCCCTCTCCGCCGGCCGCGCCCTTTGATTCCTTCTTGCCCTTCGCGGACTCGAGGTGCGTCCTCGCCTCAGCAAGCCCGGGGTTGAGCTCCAGCGCCTTCTTGTAGTCGCCTATTGCGGAATCTATGTCCCCTGAATATTCGTACGCAAGGCCCCTGAGGTGGTATGCCTCGGAAAAGTCCGGCTTGAGCTGTATCACCTTGCCGAAGTCCTCCACCGCCTTGTCATAGTCCTCGAGCGATGCGTATGAGAGGGCACGGTTGTATAGCGCCTTCATGTAGTTCGGGTTGAGCGTCACCGCCTTGTCGTACTCCTTTATGGCGCCCGCGTAGTCCTGCTTCCTGTAGAACGCATCCCCCTTGTTGTTGTACACGTGGGGGTTCTTCGGGTCCAGCTCTGATGCCTTGGTGTAGTCGGCAATGGACTTGTCGTAATTCTTCAGCTGGTAGTAGCACAGTGCGCGGTTGAAGTAGGCCTCGGAGAAGATGGGGTTGAGCAGGATGGCCATATTGTAGTTCTCTATCGCCTTCTCATAGTCCCGCTTCTCAAAGTAGTCGTTGCCAATCTGATAATAACTCATGGCGTCCACGAGCTGGGGCTTCTTCTCCGCCATCAAATCACTGCTGGTTTATATCTATAAATGCCTTTTAAACATTTTGGGTGGTAGGTATACTTATGCGTAAAATAAAGGGCCAAGCGAAGATTGAGCAACCCCGGGTTGCAGCTCGCCGCCTGAAAGGCCAGGCTGCGATGGAATATCTTTTCACCTATGGGTGGGCACTGCTCATACTTGTTGCCGTAATCATCGCGATCCTCGCAACAGGGGTCTTCAATCCGTCCTATTTCGTTTCCGAGGAGTGCAGCATCCAGCCGGACATCGCCTGCACGGGCTTCCAGCTGTACAAAAACGGCGGCACCAACCTCAACATACGCATAGAGAACCGCCTCGGCTACAGGATTTACCTGGACGAGGTCGAATTCCTCAAGAACGATGAGGTAATAGCCACTGAAAACGTTGGCGCTGAAATCGAGCAGGGCGGCAACGAGGAGCTGCACGTGGGCTTCGGCAGCGATTACGACCCGAACGTGGGCAGCATCGAGAGAATGAAGCTCCGCCTCACATATTACACCTGCGCCCGGGAAGTGAACCCCGACTGCGACCAGAACGCTGACTTTGAGCACGTGGTCACGGGGAGGCTCAGCGCGCAGGTCGAGCAGGGCTAGAACGAGACTCCAAATTCCCCTTTTACAGTTTCGATTTCCTTAATCTTGGAAACCTGCTTCAGCTCTGCAATTAGCTCCTCCGGAAGCGGCTCGGGCGTGGAAATGCTCACCCTCTCAAGCTCAGCCGATTGCGCCATGCGCTCCGATGCCTTGTGCTGCCTCACCTGCCTCACGATTTCCCTGAAGCCGGCCTCCACGGCGGCAAACTCTTCGGGGTGCCTTTCCCCGGGCTCCGGCCACTTTGCGAAGTGCACCGATTCTCCCTTCGCGCCCTTGAACATCTCATGGTAGAGCTCTTCGGTGATATGCGGCGCAATCGGCGCGAGCAATTTGATGAATTCGTAAAGCACCTTGTTCAGCACGTGCTGCGCCGCCTTCTTCGCTTCCACGTCCTCGCCGTAAATCCTGTGCTTCACGTATTCAAGGTAATCATCGCAGAAGTCGTGCCAGAAGAAGCCCTGCATCTCCCGGATGTGGTGGTGGAACTCGCTCCTGTCCATCGCCTCCGTGCCTTTTTCGATGAGCTGGTTCAGCCTCTCCAGCATCCACTTGTCCAGCATGCCGAGCCCCGCCGGCTCCGAGCCGTCGTAGCCCTCCAGGGCGCCCTGCACGAACCTTGAGGCGTTCCACAGCTTGTTCAGGAAGGACTTTGCGAACTTGATGTCCTCGTAGGAGAACGGCCTGTCCTTTGCCATCGCGCCGCTCATCGCGGCCCATTGCCTGAGCGCGTCCGCCTGGTATTCCTTGAGCAGCTCATCCGGCTGGATTACGTTGCCGAGGGACTTGCTCATCTTCTTGCCGTCAGGCGCAAGCACGTTGCCGTTCAGGAGGATGGTCTTCCAGGGGGCCTTGCCCGTAAGCGCCACCCCGCTCCTGTAGATAGTGTAGAATGCCCAGGTGCGGATGATTTCCACGCCCTGCGGCCTGAGCGAAGACGGATACAGCTTGCCCACTTTCGGCCCGTCCGGCCAGTCCGCAATTACGAGCGGGGTAATTGAGGAATCCACCCAGCAGTCCAGCACGCTGGTTTCGGGAACCATTTTGCCCCCGCACTTGCAGGTCTTCTCCTTCGCCTTCTCAGGGTAGAACGGCAGTTCGCTTTCCTCCGCGGGCGCGACTTCGGGGCACTTTTCGCAATAATAGAATGGGATGGGGGTGCCGAAAATCCTCTGCCTTGAAATCACCCAGTCCCATTCGACCGAATTTACCCAGTCATCCAAGTAGGAAATGCCGAAGGAAGGCACCCACTCCACTTCGCGGGCCATCTTCTTTATGTCCTCCTTGTGCTGCGTAATGTTTGCGAACCACTGGTAGGACTGCTGGAATTCCACGCTGCTCTTGCACCTGTCGTGGATTTTCACGGTCTGCACGAGCTTCTCCTGCTTCACCAGCTTGCCCTCCTTCTTGAGCGCTTCGATAATCTGCTTGCGGGCATTAGGAGCGGTCATGCCGTCCAGCCCTTCCGCGTTCTTGAGCTTGCCGCGCTCATCGAACATCTCTATCACAGGGAGGTTGTGCCGGTATACCCAAACAACGTCCTGCTTGTCTCCGAAGGTGCACACCATGAGCAGCCCGGTCCCGAAATCCTTGAGCACGTCCCTGTCCGGCAGCACCGGCACCTCCGCGCCGAGTGCGGTCTTTATCGTCTTCCCCGCAAGGTGCGTGTACCTTTTGTCTTCAGGATGGAACATAACCGCAACGCACGCGGGCATGAGCTCCGGCCTCGTGGTCGCAATCTCGAGCGGCTCGCCATCCGGCCCTGTGAAAATCACGTAGTTGAGTATGCTCTCCCTCTCCAGGTCCTCGGTGTCCGTTTTCGCGAGGGCGGAGCCGCACTTGAAGCACCAGAAGACCGGGTGCTTCGCCCGGTATACCATGCCCTTGCCGAACATCTGCAGCAGAGAGTATTGCACTTTCTTGTGGTACCCCGGGTCCATCGTCCTGTACTGGTAGCCCCAGTCCGGGGAGAAGCCGAGCTGCACCATGGACTCCTTCATGAGCGTTATCATTTCCTCGGTCCATTCCTTGCACTTCTCCCTGAATGCAGGCGGCGGGAGCCGGCCATGCTTTTTCTCCACGCGCACTTCCGTGGGGAAGCCCTGCGTGTCCCAGCCCTGCGGGTAGAACACCGAGTGGCCGGTCATCCTCTTGTACCTCGCGACGAAGTCGAAATAGGCGTAGGAGAGGGTGTGGCCCATGTGGAACTTGCCGCTCGTGAAGGGCGGAGGGGTGTCTATGGAATAGATTGGCTTCCCATCGTCTTTGAACGCATATGTCCCGTTCTGGAGCCAGTGCTGCTGCCACTTGCTTTCTGTCTCTCGCGTGAACCTTTTCTCGAGCATGAAAAACCACGTTGCTATGGAAAGCGTTGGAAATTCTTTAAAAGGAATCCTCACTGAGCCTTTTTCCGTCCTCTGCCGCGATGGTCTTGGCCCCGGTGTTCTTCGTTATCTCTTTCGCAACCTTCTCCGCGGTGCCCCACATCATCTTCATGCCGAAGTGCGAAAGAACTGCGAGCTTCGGCTTCGCCTCGGATATGAGCTTCTCCGCCTCGCCCGAGTCCATGTGGCCCTTGTACTTGTCCTGCGCCGGCTTCATCACGTTGATGATGAGCAGGCCGCAGCCGGAATAGTTCTTCCCTATCCCGTCGTAATATTCCGTGTCAGAAGTGTATCCCACCGTCTTCCCCCCGATTGTCAACTTGAAGCCGAACGCGTCGGGGGTGTCGTGTGCGGCTCTCATGCACTCCAGCGTGAACTGCCCATTCCGGGTGTTGAAGGTTTTCTTCCTGCCCGCCTTGCCCATGTACACCTCTTCCGGCATCTGCTGGTGGTAGAGGCTCACCGCGCGGTCGCCTGTCTCGTCGCCCTCCAGCACGTACTTGCTTCCTATGAGGACGCCCCTCCTCTTGAGCCCGTAGCCGCACATCCCCTCAACGATTACCTCTGCATCGTTTGAATGGTCGATATGGTTGTGCGTGACGACTACCGCGTCCAGCCTGAGGGGCGACTGCCTCCTGCGCACGCCGTTGGTGAGGGCCCCGGGCCCCGGGTCCACGTGGATGTTCGGCGGGCCGTTTATGCGGAACCCCCCGGTCCCCCGCACCTGCTTGATGAGGTTGATGCGGCCGCCCCCGGTGCCGATGAAAACCACTTCCATAGGGGAGCTTTCCATAGGAGAATTAAAATGTTGCCTGATGGCTGCGAATCCGCCGCCTCGCGGCCATCCTGCAGCCATGAACGCCCGGCTGCCGCACAGTCAGCGCTTGAGCATCCTGCAGGCCATGCAGGTGCCTTCCGCGGATGGCTCGCCGCACTTGGGGCAGGTGCCCATCCCGTATTCGCCTTCCATGCCCCTGCGCATCTCCTTCTGCACCGCGAAGAAGGCAGCGGCCATCTTCGCCTTCGTGCCCGGGAACTTCCCCTCAAGCGCGTTCATGTGCCCCTTCACCTGCCTGCGCATCGCGCCCTCCACGTGCGGGCAGCAGCAGGCGGGCCCGAATTCGTACCCGTGCAATACTGCGTAAATTGAAACCTCCTTTTCCGTGAGCATCATCTGGGGCTTTATGCGGGGCACAAGCCTCGGGTTTTCCACGAGCGGCAGCTCCATGCGCGAGAAGCGCAGCGGCTCATTGCGCATGAGGTTGAGCATTATCGTCTGCACGATGTCGTCCAGGTTGTGCGCGATTGCGAGCTTGCTCGCGCCGAGCTCCCGCGCCTTCTTGTTGAGCAGGCGCCTGCGCAGCACCCCGCACACCGAGCAGCCGGGCTTGCTCGTCCCTTTGAGTATCGAGTCCAACGTCTTCCCGTATTCCTCCCTGAAGGAAAAAACGTGGTGCTCCACGCCTAGTTTTTTTGCCTCCTTTTTCGCATTCTCAATGGTGGAGTCCCTGTAGCCCTTTATTCCCTCGTCTATTGTGATTGCAGCCAATTCGAACGGGAAGGATTTGCGCACCTTGCTTAGCGAGTGCAGCATCGCGGTGGAATCTTTTCCGCCCGAAAGGCCCAGCGCGACCTTCTCGCCTTTTTTTATCATGCCGCGCTCGCGGATGGAGCGCTTCACCTTCTTCCCGAAATACTCGTTGAAATGAGAAGCGCAATAGTGCCTGCGCATCGCAGGCAGGTAGGCAACCGCGGGCTTTCCGCAGGAGGAGCAGGTTTTCTTACTGCCTTTCTGAGGTTTTGCAGAAGAACTTGAAGGTGGATTGCCTGCGCCCCCTCCTTTTGCATCATGCTCATTAGGCCATCCGTGCTTTGTGCGCACTATGTCTATTTCCTGCCCTTTTTTCGCATGTGCAGTTTCAGGAACCAATTTCCCGTCCAGGAAGAGGAGCACCTCCTCGGAGCATATCCCAAGCCCGGCAAGCATATCCGAAAGAGCGCCCCCTCTGGAGACCTTTACCCTCATATGCAACAATTGGGAATAGTTGGCTTTTTATTCCTTGCAACAGAAGGGTGCGGCATGAAGATTACGAAGGTTTCTGCAAGGGAAATTTTGGATTCGAGAGGCAACCCCACGGTGGAGGCGACCGTGCATGCGGGCACAGAAGTGCCGGGGTATGGAAAGACGAAGTACTACACTACGGACCCGAAGATGATTCCCAGTGCCGGCAAAATCACGGTGAGCGGCACCGCGGCAGCGCCTTCCGGCGCATCCAAGGGAATCCACGAGGCGGTCGAGCTACGGGACGGGGGAGAGCGCTTCGGAGGCAAGGGCGTGCTCAAGGCGGTGCGCAATGTGGAAGTGATAAGCGGCGGGCTCGCGGGCATGGGCATCGCGGACCAGAAGGCAATAGACGGAAAGATGATTGAGCTGGACGGCACTAACGATAAGTCCAAGCTGGGCGCGAACGCAATCGTCGCCGTTTCCATGGCAGCGATGAGGGCGGCGGCCGCAGCGGAAGGAAAGCCGGTTTACGCGATGATGGGCGGGAAAGTGATGCCCGTGCCCATGCTGAACATAATCAACGGCGGCCAGCACGCGGGCAACGACCTCGCGATACAGGAGTTCATGATAATCCCCGCGGGCGCGCCTTCCTTTGCGGAGGGGCTCCGCTACGCGGCGGAAACATACCACGTACTGAAGGGGAGATTGAAGGACAAATACGGGAAATCCGCCACCAACGTTGGGGACGAGGGCGGCTTCGCTCCCCCGATGAAAACTACCGAAGAGGCGCTGGATGCAATCGTTGACAGCATTGAAGAGGCAGGGTATGCAAAGGAGATGGTGCTGGCAATGGATGCGGCCGCGTCTTCATTCTATTCCAAGGAGAAATACTCAATTGACGGGAAGGAACTCACTTCAGGGGAATTGCAGGACCACTATGCAGGCCTTCTGGGCAAGTACCCGCTCGCGAGCATAGAGGACCCGTTCCAGGAGGAGGATTTCTCCTCCTTTGCCGCATTCAACGCGAAGTTCGGGAAAGAGGTGCAGGTGGTGGGCGACGACCTGCTCGTCACCAACCCCAAGCGCATAAAGAGGTGCATTGAGGAGAAGGCGGCCAACGCCCTCCTGCTCAAGATAAACCAGGTGGGCACGGTCACCGAGGCGCTGGAGGCGGCGCGCATGGCGCGCAAGGCGAAGATGAGGATAGTGGTGAGCCACCGCTCAGGGGAGACGTGCGACCCGTTCATCGCGGACTTCGCAGTGGGAATGGAGGCCGGGCAGATAAAGGCCGGCGCGCCCGCAAGGGGCGAGCGCAACGCGAAGTACAACCGCCTGCTGGAGATTGAAGAGGAAGCCGGGGCAGAATACCCGGAGGTGTTCGGTTGAGCATGATGAGGGGGATAACCTCCTGGCTGGGAGAATTCCTGGTGTTCCTTGGAATACTGGGGATAATGGGGGGCTCGGGCGGGCTCGTCGCCGGGTTCGGCGCATTCGCAATAGTGTTCTCGGAGGCTTCCGCGCTCCTTCCGGGGCAGAAGCCGCCCAAGCTCCCTGACGATGTGCCTGCGCAGTTCGTGAAGAACTTCCTTTACCCCGGGCTCTGGATGCTCTTCTTCATCCTTACCGGCTCATGGTTCATGCTGGCGATAGCAATACCCACCACGATAAAGGCGTTCTCAAAAGGCGCGGTGATGCTGGTTATTTCTTCCCCTTCT
The DNA here is from genome assembly GCA_964552755.1 of Microcaldota archaeon. Taxonomy (GTDB): domain Archaea; phylum Micrarchaeota; class Micrarchaeia; order Anstonellales; family Bilamarchaeaceae; genus CAZKHX01. Next base: position 33,152 of record CAZKHX010000003.1, read on the forward strand.
TTTTCTGCTGTGTAGAGGCTGGGGAAAGGGGCGTTTCCCGGCTTCCGCCGATGTGCATGGGGTAGTTATGGGAATTCTGGTCCGTGCCTATGTTCTCAAGGTCCTCAAGCTCGGGCAGCATCCTGCGCGCGCCCACGCGCCTGAGTATCCTCAGCACCGCCTTGTCAACCTTGCGCTCCCTGTACCTGGAGAGCAGGAACAGGAAATAGAACCCGATGGAAACCCCAGTCCACACGAAAAGCACGGTGAACATCTTGCCTTCCTGCGTCTTCGGGACTATGTCCCCGTAGCCCACCGTGGTGAACGTCGTCGTCATGAAATATATGGAATCCAGCCAGTCCCAGCCCTCGATATTATGGTAAACAATCATCCCGGTTGCATACAAAATGAGGAGGAGCAGGATTGAAAACACGAAATTTTTCGCAACCTTCTCCATGCGGGAACTTAGGAGTTAAGGTTTTAAACCGTTTCCGGGCATACATAACACTCAATTTGTATTCGATAGGTGTGTTCATGGCAATCAAAGTCTGCGAAAGGTGCGGGGAGAAAACCGCCAAGCTGGACGAATGCAATTACTGCAACAGGAGCGCCTGCGTCTCGTGCATAAAGAGCTCGAAGAGGGCAGGCAAAGGGGAAAAGCTCAGGATCTGCAAGGACTGCTGGTCCAACATGAGGAAGAGGAAGCGCTTCAAGTCAACCTCCTAGGGCTGCTTCCTTATCTTCACCCTTACGAGCCTCCCGTCTATTTTCCAGCCCTTGTCATCGTCGCCCAGCTTGGCGAATGTGATTTTGGAGGAATTGGACGCCTCTGCAATCCCCTTTTCGCATGATTTCAGTATTTCGCCGAGCTCGCCTTCCGCGTCTATCGTGGTGGATATCTTGTCCTTCTCCACGAGGTCCTTTTCCTTCCTCAGCATCTGAATCCTGCGGATTACCTCGTTCCTCATCGCTTCCGCGTAGAGCTCGCTGCTCATCTCGGAATTGAGGTATATCCTCGCAAGGGGAGTTTCGGAGGAGGCGAACTTCTTGTTCTCCTCGCCCGCGGAGATGGACTTCACGTTGATTAGCTTCCGGAATATCGGCGCGAGCTCCCCGACCGCTTCCGCAAGGTCATGGGAGGACGTGCGCACGTATGCCTCTGCAAGGGGCCAGCGGAGCTTCACCCCTTCCTTCTGCCTGAGCTCAAGGAACGCGGGGAGCAGCTCGCGCACGTACTCAAACCTCTTCTCAAGCAGGGGATCTATTTCCGCACCGGGCTCCTCTATTGCAAAAATGGAGATGCTCGGCTCCCTTTCGTACTTCTTGAAGAAGTTGAGGTAGGAATATTCGGAAATGAACGGGCAGATGGGCGCGAGCAGCTTGAGGGTGGTGAACATGCATTCATAGAGTGCCTGCAGCGCGGCTTTGCCTTCGCCCTTCGCTATCCTGTCCTTTGCCATCTTCATGTAGAACTTGCTCAGGTCCTCCACGAGGAACTGCTTCAGCGCCTTTGCCGCCCTGCTCATCTCGTAATCATTGAACGCGGCATTGTATTCCTTCTCAAAATTGGCAAGGCGGGAAAGTATCCACCTGTCCTCCACTGCAGGCTCCTCCCCCCCTATCTTCTTTGAGGGGTAGAAGCGCGTAAGATAGACGTGCAGATTGAACAATACGTCCAACACCCCTGAGGCCTCCTTCAATTCGGTCCACGTGAATTTCTGCTCCTCCCAGAGGGTGTTCGAAAGCCCCCAGAGGCGGAAGCTGTCCGCGCCCGCCTTTTCCATGATTTCCTCAAGCGGCACGAAGTTGCCCACGGACTTGCTCATCTTCTCTCCTTTTTCGTCCACGAAGAAGCCGTGCATGACGCAGCGCTTGTACGGGCACTTGCCGTTTCTCACGAGCCCGGAGCCAAGCAGGGAATAGAACCACCCCCTTATCTGGTCCTGGCCCTCCAGTATTACCTCTGCCTGGCCGCAGGTTTCCCTTTCCTTCGGGCTGAGGGAAGCCCATACCGCGTTCCCGGAGTCAAACCACACGTCCAGCACGTCCGGCACGCGGGACATCTCCTCCCCGCACTTGCATTTGAACTTCACCGCATCTATCCACGGGCGGTGCAGGTCCTTTATCTCGCCGAGCTCCTTTGCCTTCCCGATAACCTTGAGCTCCCCGCACTTGCCGCATCTCCATATCGGGAGCGGAATGCCCCAGTACCTCTGCCTCGAGATGCACCAGTCCGGAGCGTTGGCGATGAACTCCTTGAAGCGCGTGCGCGCGAAGTCCGGCTGCCAGAAGGTCGCCTCCGCCTCCGCGAGCATCTTGTCCCGGAGTTTTGAAATGGTAATGAACCATTGCTTGGTCGTGAGGAAGATGAGGGGCGACTTGCACCTCCAGCAGTGGGGGTACCTGTGCTTTATCCTTGCCTCGTGCAGCAGCACATCATGCCCCTTGAGGATTTCTATTATTTCCGGGTTGGATGCGCGCACGTTCCTGCCTTTCAGCCTGCCTGCCTCTTCGGTGTAGTTCCCCTGCCCGTCCACCGGGCAGAAGGGCTCTATTCCGAACCGCTTGCCGATGATGAAGTCCTCGGGCCCGTGGCCGGGCGCGGTGTGCACAAGGCCGGTGCCTTCCTCCAGCGTAACGTACTCGTCGCTGAGCACCACCTTCCTGTCATATTCCTTTGCAATCACGTCCTGGAACGGGTGCTCGTAGCGGGCGCCATCCAGCTTTTTCCCTATGAACTCCTCCTGCACCGAGCCGCTCTCGCCGAGCAGGCCCATGAGGTAATCGAGGCGCTCCTTTGCAAGCACCCAGAACTCGTGCCCGACCTTCACCTTCACATAATAGTAATTGGGGTGGGCCATCACCGCCATGTTGGAAACAAGCGTCCAGGGCGTGGTGGTCCACACTATGAGGAACTCGTTGTCCCTGTCCTTTATGCGAAACTTCACGAATATGCTCGGGTCGGTTTCATCGTCGTATTCCAGCTCGTAGTTCGCCATCGTGGTCTCGCACCTGTAGCAGTACGGGAGAACGTAGACTCCTTCGCTGAGCAGGCCCTGCTCGTGCGCGCTCCTTATCGTTTCCCACGAGGCCTCGATGTAAGAATCTTTGTACGTAATGTACGGGTCGCCCCAGTCCATCCACACCCCGAGGCGCTGGAACTGGTCCCCCATAACCCCCACATACTTGGTCGCGAACTCCTTGCAGTGCTTTATGAACTTCTCAATTCCCTTCTTCTCTATCTCCATCTTGTTCTTGATGCCCATCTCCTTCTCCACTTTCACCTCGATGGGCAGTCCATGGGTGTCGTAGCCGGGCTGGGCGCGCACGTTGAAGCCCCTGCCGCGCCAATACCTGCATAGCGCGTCCTTCGCGCACTTGTTCCAGCCGGTGCCGGGGTGTATCTGGCCGGTTGCATATGGCGGGCCGTCGCAGAAGTAATAATGCTCCCCCTTTGCCCTGCTCTCCTTCACTTTCTCGTAGATTTTGTTCTTCTTCCAGTATGAAAGAACCTCTTCCTCTACCTTGCCGTGGTCGTACATCGGGAATCACTCCTTCTTGAAAAGCATCGTCCTGAGCGGCCCGAGCGTCGCAAGCGCGGCAACGAGCAGGGCGGGGAAAGCAACGCTCGCAATCAGGTAAAGCCCGAGGCCGGTCTTGAGCGCGGCGGCGAGGAATGCAACCGCAAATACGAATATGCCGAAGATTATGGGCATCCCCTGGTGCTCGAGCTTCGAGGCCAGCGTGTAGGCCGTGAAAGCGAAAACGAGCAGGAACGCTATCGACACTATCGGCTGCTCGCCGAGGCCGAACAGGTTTATCCCCACGGCCGCAACCGAGAACACTGAGGCAAGCAGCGTCGCGAAAAGGAGTTCCCTCTGCCGTGCGTCCATTGTCCCCCTCTAGAAAACCCTCTCCTTTGTGAATATCTTCAGCCCGGCAGGCGTTATCTTGAACGGCACGCGCTCGCGCACGTGGTCAGTGCCCCTCATCTTGTAGATTTCAACCGCCTTGATTATCTTTTCCCCGTGGCCGAGGTTGTACAGGTTGATTATGCCGTCCATCACGAAGTGCTCTATCTCGAAGCCCATCCTCGCGAGGTCCTGCCCCGCGGCCTCCACCGTCATGAGCGCGGTGATGTCCAGGTTGCGCAGTAGGGAGAAGAACTCGAATATCGTTTCCCTGTATTCGCTGTCCTCCTTGAACGACATCTTCACCATCGTCGCGGAGTCGATTACCGCGCGCTTCACATCCTCCTCCGAAATGCTCTCCTCAAGGAGCTCGGCGATTGATTCGAGGTTGAGCTTGTCCGGCTTCACCACCTTGAGCTTTCCCTCTTCCACGAGCTGGGGGATGTCGGTGAGCTCGGAGAAGGCGCTGCTCACGTTCTCTATAAGGTCCTCCGGGGTCTCCTCAAGGGAGATGTAAATGCCGTTCTCGCCCATCTTCGCGCCCCTGTAGAGGTACTCGAAGCAGAACGTGGTCTTGCCCGCGCCGGGGCCGCCGTAGACCGCGCTGTGCCTCTTGAAGGGGATGCCCCCCTTTAGCAACTCGTCCAAACCGTCAATGCCAGTCTTTACCCTCTCCATGAATACCACTCTTTAGTCGTATTCCATTGATAATGTTTATATTCTTAAGTCCCTGAATTAACCGCGGATGAAAAAAGTCATTGTGCTGGAAGGCCTTGACGGCTGCGGCAAGGATACGCAGATAGAACTGCTGAAGAAAACGCATGAGTTCTGCCTTTTCCAGTACCCCACAAGCAACTTCCCCCTTCTCAGGGAATACCTTGACGGGAAAGCGCACCTGCACCCCAAGAGCGTGTTCCTGCTCTTCCTCTCGGACATTGCGAACGAGCAGGAGAAGGTTGCCAGCGTGGAAGGCCTTGCGGTGCTGAACCGGTACGTGCACTCCACAATATCATACCAATTGAAGGGCGTGGGCTATGAAGAAGCGAAAGCGGTGGTCAGCGAAATGGGCTACATTGAGCCTGATTTAGTCATATTGCTCGACATTCCCCCGGAAGTTGCGGCCAGGAGGAAGGCGAAACAGAAGACGCCAGACCGCTACGAAAGCGACGTGGAGTACCTGCGCGGGGTGCGCGGGCGCTTCCTCAAGCTCGCAAGCGAGGGCTTCCTCGCGAAGAAATGGGCGGTTGTGGACGCCTCAAAGCCGGTTGAGGAAGTGCACGCGGAAATCTTCTCCCTCCTTGAGAAATAATGTGAGAAAGTGGTAAAAGAAGGTTTATAACCCTTGCCTTCGTTATTTATGCATGGCACATGCGATTGAGATACGCTTCAGTGTACCCCCTAAAGCAAACGATGGCAAGAGGGAATATTCAAAGCCCAGGATACTGCACTCGGTGAAGGCGCCGTATATCAAATGGGACGCATACAACAAGATGCTCAACACCGTTTATTCCAGGGTAAGGGAGCGCGGGGGCACAGGGGCAGCCGTAAGGGCGATGAGGGGCGTCAGGGGCGCGGTTTCCTCAGGGATTGAGTGCGGCAATTTCGTTGCAAAGGGCATTGCAAGGCCCAGCACCCTGGACGTCATTGAAAAGGCGAGGGAGCTCGGAGGGAAGCATGCTGCCGCGCTCGCGGTCACGACCATGGTCGGGATGCTCAACAGGGATTATGCGAACGGGACTTCAAGGCTCAGGCAATTCATCAGCTATTTCAGGAACACCCCGGAAGTTCAGGGCGCGCTCGAGCACGCCGCTTACATTGGGACGCACGGGCAGGCGGCGCAGTACATAGCGCTGAGGCTCCCGGGCAAGCTGGAGCCGCGCAGCATACTGGAGGCGCTGGCCGCATTCCGGGAAACTTATGTGGAGCACGGCGCGGAAGCCGCGGGCGAGGTGGCGTTCGAAGTGTGCCGCATAAGCGCGATAAGGGGCTGCAAGGGGCTGGAAACCCCAGCGCAAATTGAAGACAGGATTTCCTCCATGAGGCTGAAAACCCTTGCCGGGAAGCCCGTAAGGAACAAGGACGGAGTCCTCGAGTGGCTGCCCGTTGACCAGCAAAACATTTAAGAGTGGTTTCTCCCATAGACACTTTCACGCTCCGATAGTCTAGCCCGGTCTAGGATGTCGGCCTTTCGGCGAACCCTTTTTGGGCTGCCTAAAAGCGTTCACGGAAAAGGGCTCGAAAGAAAGCCGATGGCCCGGGTTCAAATCCCGGTCGGAGCAAGCCTTTTTGTCTTAGTCTTACCGAGGGCAATCAGTCGCCGCTTCCGGCAGCTCCAACCCGCAGGCAAAGCCTGCGGAAACCCTTGGGAGCGACACCGCAGGTGTCGCGTTGGAGCACCAGCAGGTGTGACTGAAAAACCCTTAGGCCCACTACGCATTTTGGGCATCTCAAACCCCTTAGACGCGCCCATGGCTCAGGCCACGCCGGGCGCCCTTCCGAAGCGGGCGGATTGCTGTTTAAATATGTTTTTGTGCATAACAAAGTGTGGTGGGGTACTGCTATGAAAACCAATTCACCGCAACTTAAGGGGAGGAAAGAGGATACGGGAAGAACTGATTTCGGAAAAAGGCATTTCATCGACACTGTGAAATCAGTGGCGAAGCCGGTCGTGATTTTGGCGACCAGCGCGGGGCTCGCGCTCATGCCCTGCAGCACCCTTGCGGACAAGCCGAAAAAGGACAAGGGCGCGCAGAAGAAAGAGGAAAAGAAAAAGCTCGACGTCAATGAACTCAAAGATGGCGCAATCACGTACGAGAAGATAATCCCGAGCGACTATGGATTTTACGTGAAGGCCGCGCACAAGAAGCCCATCCAGCTGGAAAACACGAAGGTGAAGGCAAGTGCTTCTGCAGTCGTTTCACATGTGGACGGCTTCCTCAGCTATGTGGTGGTCACCCTGAAGGGGCCCGACAAGAAAGAGCTGGCCGACCCTACGAGCTACGACGGCGAAAAGCAGGGCGTGGACCAGAAATTCATAGTGGACCTCGACAAGCTGGAGAAGGCGCTTGGGAAGAAGCTGGAGGCAGTGCACCTAATACTGAAGCATGTCGAAGCAAAGAAGCTCGGCGGGAAAATCAAGGCAGGCGAGCCGGGGGGAAGCGGCGGGAGCTATAAGGACCCGTTTGACAGCGGCCCGGATGAAGCGCCGAAGAAAGGCGCAAACCCCTTCCTTGGTGAACTGGCCGGGGGCTCGGAATACATAGAAAAGCTCGAGGTCTACGTCATTCCCGGGACCGAATCGGAAGTCAAGAACTGCGGCATCGCGGAAGGGATGCCCGTGCTGCGCCTCACCATCTCGAAGAACCCAGATACCGGGAAATACGAAATAGAGGAAAACCTTGAGCTGGTCACCTCCGGCATAAACTTAGGCATCGGAAACCCGTGGGGAATACCCAACCCGGGCACAGATGGGAAGCCGCTCCAGTTCGGTGCTCCGGTTCAGGGCTCAAAGTCCTGAAAGCGATAATTGCGGGAAGGAGATTGCCCCTTCCCTGTTCTTTTTATTTCTAAATCACTTGGATTTTTTCTCCACGGGCTTGCGCTTCCTTCTTTTCTGCACGAAGCTGAACAGGGGCACAAGCAGGTAGACAATGTTGCTCCACCCGGGCACCCAGAAAGATATCACTATCCCGAGCAGGGCCACAAGCATGAAGCGCTTGGTGATGTCCATCCCTATCCTGAATGACTCCGGCTCGAACCTGTCCGCATCCACGAGCGCCTGGTGGCGGTTCACGTACAGCGACTGCAGGTAAAGGAAAAGCAGCACGCCCAGCATGTTCAGGTGGAAGAATATCTCCGCGGTGGTGGAATCGCTGTAGCTCCCGATCAGCTCTGTCGAGAAGGGGAGGAATACCACGAAAAGGAGGCAGATGAGGTTGAGCCACACGTATTTCTCGTCCACGCGGCCTATGTGCCTGAACTGCCAGTTGTGCGCAACCCAGAAGAAGCCGAGAATCATGAAGCTGAGCGCGTAATCAAAGAGTATGGGCCATTGGCTGAGCAGCGTGCCGTCCGCGGCCCCGGCAGAGCCGTCCGGCATCCTGATGCTGAATATCAGGAGCGTCATTGCGAACGCATATACTGCATCCACTATTGCCGCGAGCCGGGCGCGCTCAAGGAACTTCAGCGCCTTTGGCGGCGCCTTCTTCTTTTCGTCATCCTCCGCCATCCTGCCCCCCCTTTCCGATGAGCATCAGCTGCGCAAGCAGGGCCTCTATCTGTATCCGCTCATTCGCCCCTTCCACAAGGCGGAAATTGTACTCGCCTATCCTGTCCACGATGAGCACCTTTGACTTCTCGGGGATTTCGAGCTTGCCCACCTCGCGGTACATCTGCAGCAGCACATCCTCGCCGCTCAGGCCGTAATTGATGGTGAGCGCATGCAGGCGCTCCCTCGCGCCTTCGAATTCGCCTTTGAGCGCAAGCTCGACCATCTCGCGGATTTCCGCGGGCCGGGCGCGCGAGCTTATCTTGTAAACGAGCTCCTGCGTTATCTTGTCCGAATGGATTGCCGCGCCCTGCAGGGTGTTGATTGCCTTGCGCATGTCCCCCTCTGAGATATAGTAGATTGCGTCGAGCGCGCCCTTGTCCGCCTGCACGCCCTCCGCCTTTGCAACCTTTTCAAGCATGCCCTTCACGTCGCCTTCCTGCAGGGGCGCGAACCGGAAGATTGCGCACCTGCTCTGGATGGGCTCTATGATTTTTGAGGAGTAATTGCAGGAAAGGATGAAGCGCGTCTGCTTGGAATAGAGTTCCATCGTCCTGCGGAGCGCGTGCTGCGCGTCAGAAGTGAGCGCGTCCGCCTCATCAAGGAACACTATTTTGAAAGGGATGTCGCCCAGCGCGACCGAGCGGGCGAAATCCTTTATCTTGCCGCGCACCACGTCTATGCCTCGCTCATCGCTCGCATTCAGCTCCGCAAGCTTGCCGCGGAGCTCGTCCCCGTAGAGCTCCTGCGCCAGCGCAAGCGCAAGGGTTGTTTTCCCAACTCCCGCGGGGCCGGCGAACAGCATGTTGGGCATGTTCTGCTTCTTCACGAATCCGCTGAGCGTCTTCACTATCTCCCCCTGGCCCGCAACCTCCCCGAGCTTCTTCGGGCGGTATTTCTCGGTCCAGGGGAGAATGTCAGCATCCATTAGGGCACCTAGGGGGATTTGGAAGGTGGGAATTAAAAACCTTGATTCGGTACCTTTCCCATGTCGACTTACGAATGCCCTGAGTGCGGGAGGAAGTACGAGGTGGACGACACCTGCTGCGACGAGATGATGACGGGCGAGGGGAATGAGCTCACCTGCAGCATCTGCGGCAACACGGTGGAAATCCCTTCCTGCCACGGGAAAGTGATGGTGCGGCTCGAGGAGTAATGCTTATCTTTATATACTATGTCTCCCCATAATGCTCGGTGTGGGGTATGGACTTAATATCCTTCAGAGACCTTGATAAGGAACAGGCGGAAAAGATCTTCGCGGAAGCGAAAAAGATGGATGGGCAGCTCGCTTCCGGAAAAGTGGAGAAGATTGATGGCATCCTTGCGACCATGTTCTTCGAGCCCTCCACGAGGACGAAGCTCTCCTTCCAGGCGGCCGGCGAGCGGCTCGGCCTGCAGGTGATTGACTTCCTTACGGAGAAGAGCTCGGTGAAGAAGGGCGAATCCTTCGTGGACACCATAAAGACGGTGGACGGGTATGCGGATGTCATTGCGATAAGGCACCCGGCGGAGGGGAGCGCCCGCCTCGCGGCCGAGGTTGCAGACGCGCCCGTGCTGAACGGCGGGGACGGGGCAAACCAGCATCCCACGCAGACGCTCCTTGACCTATATACTATTAGGAAGCTCAAGGGGAAGATTGCCGGGCAGAAGGTGCACCTCGTGGGCGACCTGAAGCACGCGCGCACCATGCATTCGCTCCTCTACGGGCTGGCGATGTTCGGCGCGGAAATCACCATGGTTGCGCCCAAAGGGCTCGAAGTGGGGAAAGAATACCTCGAGGACATAAAGAGATTCAGGCCCAAGGTGAAGAGCGAGGGCAGGATAGACCTCTCGGATGCGGACATCCTCTACGTGTGCAGGGTGCAGGCGGAGAGGTTCGCGGACAAGTACGAGGCGGAGAGGGTAAAGAAGGAGTTCACCATCAGCCCCGAATATATAAAGGAGGGCAAGGAAGATTTGGTGATTATGCACCCGCTCCCGAAAATAGACGAAATCCCGCCTGAAATAGACCGGATGGAGCAGGCAAAGTACTTCGAGCAGGCGAAGAACGGCATACCGGTAAGGATGGCGGCAATCAAGATGCTTCTTGAGGGAGGGATGTGAAATGCTCAAGGTAGACATTATAGAGAACGGCACTGTGGTGGACCACATAAAGGCGGGCATGGGCCAGAAGGTGCTCGCGCTCCTCGGGATAGATGAGGGCTACGGAAGCCGCGTGGCGCTGGTGATGAACGTAACCAGCAAGCAGATGGGGAAGAAGGACATCGTGAAAATCGAGGGCACGCTGGTCGGGAAGGAAAAAACAGATGCGATTGCGCTCGTTTCCCCGCATGCGACCGTGAACCTCATCAAGGAGGGCAAGGTCGCGGACAAGACCAAGGCCGAGCTGCCGGAGAAGCTTTCCGGGGTGGGGCAGTGCCCAAACCCCAACTGCATAAGCACGCTGGACAGGTGGCCTGCGAAGTTCTCAAAGGAAAAGGAAGAGTACCGGTGCCATTACTGCGAGAGGCTTTTCAGGCCGGAAGAGCTGGTCTGAAAAGGTTTAAAACCCCTGTGGGCAGGTAATCAACCATGAGGTTCACGTCGCCTACATTCTCTGATTTGTACGGGGCAGACATAGAGGTGAAGAGGTTCCCGGACGGGGACTGCTACGTGCGGCTCCTCAGGCCGGAAAAGGGCCGCGGGGAAGCCTGCCTCCTCCACCGCCTATATCCTGGGCAGGACCAGTCGCTCATGCAGGCGGTGCTCATGCTAGGGGCAGTAAGCGAACTTGGCTACTCGCCCATTTTGGTTGCGCCCTACCTGCCATATTCCCGGCAGGACAAGGTTTTCAGGGAGGGGGAGGCAAAGAGCGCGGAGCTCGTGTGCAGGATGCTGAAGGATGCGGGCGCGGAGAAGCTCATCACCTTCGATTGCCACTTCCTCAAGAAGAAGGGCGAATTCGAATACGGAGGGCTGAAGATTGAAAACCTCTCCATGAACGAAGAGCTCGTGAAGGCTGCCGGGGAGAAGTTCGGCGGGCCTTTCGAAGTCATAAGCCCGGACATGGGGGCGCGCTACCTGGTAGAGGACTTCGGGGGCAAGAGCATGGAGAAAGAGCGCGGCGGGATGGCCGAAGGCGAAGAGGCCTACCGCGAGATAAAGGAAATGAAGGTGGAGGGCGACTTCAGGGGGAAGAGCGTGCTCATACTCGACGACATGGTTTCAACCGGCTCAACGATGGTAAAGGCCGCGGAGAAGCTGAAGGGGGAGGGCGCCGCAAAGGTGATGTTCGCGGCAACGCACGGCTTCTTCCTCAAGGGCTCGCTGGAGAAGCTCAGGGCGCTCGGGGAGGTAATCGTCTCGGACAGCATCCCCTCGCCCGCATCTGAGGTTAGCATAAAGGAAAGCATCGAGGCCGCCCTGCGCGGATGATTTTGATGAAAATTGCATTCTTCACGGATACATACGTTCCCAACCGGGACGGCGTGGTTACTGCGCTGGTCAACTACAAGCAGGAGCTGGAGAAGCTCGGGCACGAGGTGTACATATTCACCCCGGGCACGAAGAAGCAGAAGAAGGAGAACAGGGACAAGAAGGTCTACTATTTCACGTCCGCCTCGTTCAAGCCATACCCGGACTACCGGCTCTCGCTGTTCCCGTTCCTTTCCGCGGTGAAGGCAGTGAAGGAGATAAAGCCGGACATAGTGCATTCCCACGGGGTCGCGACCACCGGGCTGGCGGCCGTGCAGTGCTCGCGCAGCCTTAAGGTGCCTGCAATCGCGAGCTTCCATACCATGATCCCGCAGGCGACCCACTACCTCGCAAAGAAGGAGGATACGCAGAAGCTCCTGGAGAAGGTCGCATGGAAATACCTCAGGTGGTACTATTCCCTCTTCCGCATTGTCACCGTGCCCAGCGAGCATACGGCAAAGATACTCCGGCAGCACGGGATTGAGAATACGCGCGTGCTCCCCATGGGCATCAGCGTGAAGTACTATGCGAACGGTGACGGCAAGAAGGTGCGCGACAAATACTCACTGGGCAAAAAGAAAATCGTGCTGCACGTGGGTAGGATGGTGGAGGAGAAGAACATCGGCATGCTCATAAACGAGGCGCAGTCCATAGTGAACAAGAACCCGGACATACGGTTCGTGATGGTGGGCGGCGGACCCGCGGAGGAAAGCTTCCGCAGCATGGCGAGAATGAAGGGCGTGGATGAGTATTTCGTATTCACGGGCTTCGTGCCAAGGGAGGAACTGCCCGATTACTATGCCGCGGCGGACGCATTCGCATTCCCCTCGACCTTCGACACGCAGGGGCTTGTTGCGCTCGAGGCGATGGCCGCGGGCGTGCCCGTGGTGGTGCAGGCGGACTCTGCGGCCGCAGAGATTGTTGAGGACGGGGTGAACGGCTTCACTTTCAAAAGCCCGATTGATTTCAGGGAGAAAATCCTTGCCGCGGTCGCGGGCAAGGGCAGGATGTCAGAAGCGGCAAGTAAAAAGGCCGCGGAATACTCCAAGAGCAGGCGCACTGAGGCGCTTGTGCGGCTCTACGAATCTATACTTTCATCTCCTTGACCATTTCCTCGAATTCCTTCCACGTCTTTATGGAGACCGAGCCGGCCTGCAGCTCAGCCTTAAGCAGGCTCGGGATGGACTCCCCGTTGGAAAGCTGGTCGTAGAGCTCCTCCTTTTCCGCGGTGCCCTCCACCAGTATTATGTTCGGCCCCTTGGGGATTGACTTTAGCACGTGCATTATCGTGGTCTCGGGGCCCTCGTGCATATGCACATACATCTCCTGGCCCATGATTGTTATCTTGCTGTCATAGGGATTGCCCTTGCTGACCCCGGTGAACGGAACTGCGTTGTTGATGCAGATGTCCCTTAGCTTCCTGAACAGCGCAAGGTAGCGGGCACTCCTCCCGGACTCCTTCTCCCATGCAACGGGGCAATAGTAGCTCAGTTCCTTCTTCAGCATCCCCTGCGCAATCAGGCTGTCGAGGATGAATTCCAGGTTGTAGTCGCTGATGAAGATGTGCCTGCCCTGGTGGAGCATGTCCCTGAAGCCGCTCTTCACCTCGGAGAGCTTGAGCGGCGTGTCCTTCCATTTGTATTTCCTGTCTACCTTGTCGAAAATCTTCAGCAGGGTGTCCTTCTTCAGGGGTATCTTATTGGTTTCCTGCGGCGGGAAGTCCGGGATGTCCAGGCCGTATATCGCCGCCTCCTCCCTGCGGAGCGCCATGCCGATGCCCACTATTATGAGCGCAAGGAGCACGACCCCGATTGCAAGCGGGTCGGTGAATATGGATGCCTGCGCGGTCTTTTCCAATACTATTGTCTCTTCATAGCCGCCGAGCGTGAACGTGAACTCGTGCCTGCCGTCCGGCAGGGAATACCCGCGCTCATGCAGGTCGACCTCCAGGTAGCTGGAGTCCATGAACGTGTACGTCCCGTACTGGCCGTTGTCCACGCTCACTTTCACTTCGCTGAGCGCAAGCGGGGCGTCATCAGCCATTACGGTATACCTGTATATGTCATAGCGGAAAATAGGGGCCTGCGCAACTATGCGCACCGCCGCTGCGCGCATGTATCCGCGCGCATATGTGTTCCCGTCCTGGTCCTGCACGTTGAGTATGTAGTTGCCGGGCACCAGGCTGAAAGTGTACGGTGTGCTGGGCTCGGAATTCAGGCTCACGGGCGCGCTGCCCACGCCCTTCCTGTCCACCTCTCCGCTTATGTTCGTGATTACGAGGAACAGCCTCTTCTCCTCCGGCTCCGGCTCGCGCAGCTGGATGAGCAGGTCCGTTCCTGTGGGCTCCACCTCCCCGGGGAGCACGGTGTGGCCCGCCGGGCTGAACACCTCGCCCCTTGCCTTCTTCTGCAGGTGCACTACATTCATGAAGCCGATGCCAAGCGTTGAATTGTACCCCACTATTTTCATGTACTTGTCATCGCCCTCAAAAGTGCTTGTGAAGAGCTCGAGGTATTCCTCCCCGCCCTCCAGCGCGGAGAAGTGGGCCGCGGTTGCCGAGGGGGTCAGCCACGGGTCAGTGAGCACCATGTACGCGACATCCGAAGCGGCCTGCTGCCCGTTTTCCCACCCGCCGTCCAGCGTCTGCGGGACCACGAGAAGGAATCCCTTCTCGCATTTCAGTGCGCTCATCGCGCCCCAGAACATCCAGCTGCCGTCCAGCCCGCTGACCTGGTAAAGCGGGTTCTTGAGGGTAGTGTCCGAAGAGGGCGTGAGCTGCACCTGCTTGTTTATGGTGAGCTTCCTGTCTTTCAGCGCGAGGAAGCCGGCCGGGGAATTCACCACCGAGCCGCCCTCGCTCATCATCTTGTCAAAGGCCTGCCCTACGTAGAGCACCGTCACGCCGCGGTCCATCAATGAGTAAAGCTTCGGGTATTCCCCTGTGATGAGCTGCTCCGGCACGTAGCCGCTCGGCACTATGAGAAGCGCGCCCATCGGGAGGCTGTCCACCTCAGCGGAGCTGATTTCATTCACCGGGATGCTGTATGCGCCAAGGTAAAGCTCGAGGCTCTTGTAGAACGGGTCGAAGCTTTCCGCCTGGTAGCGGCTGCTGCGCAGCACGTAGACCGCGGAGGGCGAGACTGAATCATAGACATTTGCGGCAATCCCTATCTCGGGCACGTCTGTGGATGAAACGAACAATTTCGCATAGCCCGTATGGTACGGGTAGCGGTAGTTCTCGGGGTCACTCGCTGTCATTATGTCCGATTCCACCACCATGGAGGAAAGTGACGGGAAGAATGCCTCCCCGCTGGACATCTCCTGCGGGAAAACAAATGTCTGCGCATAAAGGAACGCTGCGATTATCGCGAGGAGCAGCACCGCCACCGCGGCTCCGATTTTCTGCACCGTCCTGCTCGCCATAAGCGGCCTCGTGGGCGGCTTCTCCTCCTCTTCGGCCTTCGCCTTCTTCTCCGCCTTCGGCTTCCTCCTGAAAAGCGAAAGCAGGGCCTTCCTCAGCTCCTCAACCGGGGTCTTCTCCACCACGCGGTACTTGCTCTCGTAGGAGAACCTTCTCTTTATCTCAAACCGGAAGTCCTTCCCCTTCTTTGATATCCTCAAGTCCTTAAGTGCCATGCAGCTCACTTGACAAATTCCAGGAACCCTCCTTTCACAAGCTCGTCCAGCACCTGCTCAATCCGGGCCTCCGGGACCCTGTACATCCGGGAGAAGTCCGAGATGGAGATGGAGCCGCCGTGGTCGGCAATCCACCCCTGCAGCTTCGTCTTCAGCACGCCGTCGGACATCCCCTGGAGGGCCTCCAGCTTGAGCTTCAGCTCGTCGTTCTCGTTCTTCAGGTCGTAGTTCTCTTTCGTGAGGCCCTTCACCTGCCTCTTCAGGATGATTGAGGACCTGCGCAGGTCCTCGGCATCCTTCCTGAGCGAATCGTACATGTCGTAGAGCTTCTTGTAGTCGCCGGTTGCATATTCGTCCATCTCCTTCACCGTCTGCTCGATGAGCTGGTAGAGGAGCTCGTTCTTTATGTTGTAGCTGTCGCCCAGCATGCTCATGATATTGAGGAAATAGCGGATTACGTTCAGCCTGCGCCGTGTGGGAGAGGCGCCCGGCGGGATTGTGTAAATCACCTCCACCTCGTCCTTGCTGAAGCGCGTGACCGAGAACACGAACGGCTTCTTGTTTATGTCACGGCTTTCAACATATGCGACGCTCACTCCGTCCCTGTCCTTGGAAATCTTCAGGAAAGAGGCCTGCCTTAGCGTGCTTGCGAGCTTCTCGGGCTTTGCCCTCATTTCCGCCTGTATCTTGAACCCGTCCACCTTCGGTTCCGGCACTGTTTCCGGCATCTTCACCTACCTCCCTTTTTCCTCTTCGGAGCTGCAGCTGGTTTCGGCGCGGCTGGCTTTGCGGCCGTTTTCCGCGCAGGCTTCCCTTCAGTCGCCTTTGGCTCCAACGCAACAGCTCGTCCCGCTCGCTGTCGCTCCTGCGGCGCGCCCTCGAGCGCGGGCACGTAGTTGAGTATGGAAAGCGCAAGTATCATCACCGCAAGTATGAACGAGAAGCATATCATCTCCAGCTGGAAGCCGCCGCCGAGCAGCAGGGGCAGCAGCGGGAACCCAATTGCAACGATTACTGCAAAGGTCGCATAGAGCACCAGCTTCTTCTCGAAGCTTTTCCTCTTCCCCCTGTACGCCTCAAGGTGCTCGTCGCACACCACGAGCTCGTTGCCTTTCAGTATCCCGAGCTTCTTCTTGCCTTCCCTTATGGTGCTGAGCACCTGGTCGTCCTTGAGGGGAGTACCCTTCGCCACTTCCTTTTCGCAAAGCCAGCATACCCTTGCCATCAGCTCAATCCTCCAGGTAAACCTGGTCTATCTCCTTGCCCTGCAGGTCGGACTTCTTCTTGTCCGCGGCAGTGAATATGTTGATGATGATTGTGTCCTCTATGCCGATTTCCTTCAGGAAGGCAGTTATGTTGGAGCGCTCCACGCCGAACCTCTCCAGCAGTATGATGAAGGAGACTATGTCCAGGTGCCTGTTCTTCGTGTCGAACAGCCTCGTTATCTCCTCAATCTTGTCCTCGCCGAGCCCGAATTCGAGCATCCTCCTCCTCAAGTCGTCCTTCTGGAACGAAACCGACCTAGCCACATCCATCTCCTCCTTCTGCTCCTTGGTGAGGACGCCCTCCAGCTCGAGAAAGAGCTCCCTTACCGGCTCCTCGCCCTCTATCTTGTCTATCAGGAAAGTCGAGGGGTAGGGCTCGGCGGTGGCGAATGCCATGTTCACCGCAGTCTGGCCGACTCCCAGCCTCGCAATCTCGTTGCGCATGAAGCTGCTGAAGTTGAGCGTGCCCTGCACGTAGTCAAGGAAGCGCTCGAACTTTATCTTCAGTATGAAGGTGCTGCCAACGTTCGAGAAGATTGCCTCGCTGATGTCCGTTGGGTTCTGCGACGCGACAATCAGCCCGAAATTGTACTTCCTGCCTTCGCGGACAATCATCACCGCGTCGCTGTTGTCGTCCTTCGCAATCTTCCACGCCTCATCCAGCACTATGATGAGGCGGAGGCCCTTTGCCTTTGCCCAGCCCGCGGCTCGCATCCTCTCCTTTATGAACTGGAGCACCGCAAGCGCGCCCAGCGCCCTGAAGCGCTCATCGGGGAGGCCGCTCAGGTCGAAGGAAACGAGGCCGGAAGTGGTAAGCTCGTCAAGGCTCACTGTGCTCTGGCTCGCGAAATAGTCCTCGCCCGGCTTCGTGAACTCCTTGAGCCGGTAAATCGCATTGTCCAGCTCCGCCGGGAATTCGTACGCGCCCATGGACGCCTGCTCCTCAAGCAGCTTCACGACGTCCTTCAGGGTGGGCGGGGTAAGCGGCCGGCCGAGCTCGTCCCTCTGCTCCTTCACGTCCATCCTGTACTTGTTGTTCGCATATGCCTTCTCGATTGCCTGCTCGGTAAGCCTCCTCTGCTCGGGGTACTGCTCTATGTTGGTGAGTATCGCAAGGGTGCGCATCACCTGCTTTATCCTGTCATACGGCTTCATGCCGCCGAGGTCGAGCAGGTTGAGGTGCGAGCCCTTCCCGAGCGAGATTACGCGGCCCCCGGTCTGCCTCACCCAGTCCTTGTATTCCCCCGCCCAGTCGATTATGAGGGCGTTGGAGTTCCACACGAAGGATGCGCGCGTAAGGAACGTCTTGATGAAATATGACTTGCCCGAGCCGGTAATCCCTACCGCGCAGATGTGCGGGTTGGTGAGCGCCTGGTAGGACCAGTAGAAGGGCGAATGCAGCATCTTTGTGCGGCCCACATAAATGGAATCCGTGGGGTCGTCGCACAGGGCCCTGAACGGCGGCTCCGGCGGGTGCACTAATATGTTCCTCTTCGCAAGTTCCTTGTTGGAGATTTTTGCGATGTTAAGGTGCCCCATGGAAAAACCTCAGAACACCTCTGCCTCCAGCTCCCTGGGGCCGGGCGGCATTACCTTCTCCCATTCGAAGCACTTCATCATCTCGTCGGCAGTGAGCGGCTCCACCTGCACGTTGAGGGAGTTCGCAAGCGTAATCCTCAGCTCACGGACCTGCGCTTTCGTGGCGGCGACCGCAGCTTCCTTGCTCACCCCGCTCGCGGTAGTCATCGCATACGCGAGCACGCCCATGGGCCGTATTCCCTTTGTGAGCTTCGCAAGCTGGGTGTCCCACATGCCCACTTCGCGCTCGTAGCGGTCTATCTTGAGCACGTCCGGGTCCGACTTGTCCCTCTCCCTCGCGAGCCGGAGCTGGGCCTCTGCCTTCTTCTCCTCTATTTTCCTCCTCTTCTGGCCCACGTCCTCGGCATACATCATGTAGGAAATCTTGGCCACGTATTTTATGTTGGAGATTGCCCTCTCGAAATCCTCGTTGTAGGCAATGTTCTGCTCCATGCTCCTCTCGGTCGCAGACTCGAAAATCCTTATCCCGAGGAACGCGGAGGCGTAGTACATGTTCCCGACCTTCTTGATTATCACGTCCTGCGCGGGAGGGATTTCATAGCCCGTATCGGTGAGCATTACGGTATTCGTGCGCTGGGTCACCATGGGTATGATCACGTATCCGTATTTGAGGACAAGCACCGCAACCATGCTCCCAAGGCCTGCGAGTATTGCGCCGAAGAGGCTGGGGATTCCGCTGCCTGAAGCGAGCGCGAACACCGCCCCGAGCACCCCAACGCCGGCCGCCCCGTATGCTATCTGCTTTTGGGTTATCATCGGGAACACCAACGGTTCCCATTTGCATCTAACGTTTATAAAGCTACTGAATGGCGGCCTTCACAATTTCCTCCGCATCCCCAAGGTAGGTAACGGGGTCGAACAAATAGTCCAGCTCCTTCTTCTTGAACTTCTTCGCGAGCTTGCTTTTCTCGAGCTCCTTCCTCAATGAGGTCTTCTTCTCGAAGGCGCTGTGGGCGAGGCTGCGCACTTCCTCGTGGGCCTCCTGCCTCCCGAGCCCCTTCTCCACCAGCGCAATCATGAGCCTCTCCGCGAGGATGCCTCCCCTGCTGAGCTCGAGGTTCTTCGTTATGTTCTCCGGGAAGAAGCGGAGCCCCTTGAGCACCTTTATCGACTCAACGAGCATGTAGTCCGTGACGATGAAGCTCTCCGGGAAGATGAACCGCTCGTTTGCCGAGTTCGTGAGGTCCCTCTCATGCTCCAGCGGGATGTTCTCCAGCGCGACCTGCACGTTCGCGCGCACGAGGCGCGCGAGGGAGCACAGGCGCTCGCTCCTGTGCGGGTTCCTCTTCTGCGGCATGGTGGAGGAGCCCACCTGCTTCTTGCCGAAGGATTCCGAGAGCTCGCCCATCTCCGGCCTGCTGAGGTTGCGCACTTCCTTTGCAATCTTCTCCACTGCCGCTGCAATGCACGCAAGCGTGAACATGGATTCCGCGTGCCTGTCCCTCTGTATTACCTGCGTGGTGACCTTTGCGGGCCTGAGCTTCAGGCGGAGGAGCATGTCATTCTCAATCCTTGCGCCCTTATTCCCCAGTGCAGCCCTCGTGCCGACCGCGCCTCTCATCTTCCCCACGGAGATGCGGTCCCTTGCCGCGCGCAGGCGCTCTAGGTTCCTCTGCGCATCCGCATAATAGAGCGCAAACTTCATGCCGTACGTGGTCGGGATTGCATGCTGGCCGTGCGTGCGGCCCACGCACACTGTTTTCGCGTGCTTCATTGCGAGGTTCTTCAGCAGGCCCATGAGGCGCTTGAGCCTCTCTTCAAGAAGGTCGAAGCCCTCCCTGAACTGCAGTGCAGTGGCCGTGTCCTCTATGTCGTAGCTGGTTGCGCCGAGGTGAACGTAGCCCCCGTACTTGCCGCTCTTCTCCGCCAATGCTTTTACCGCGGCCATGAGGTCGTGGTGGATTTCCTCTTCTATTTTCCAGATGCGCTCCACCTTCACTTTCTTCGCGCCGGCCTCGATTGCCTTGGGCGCCTGCTTGGGGATCATGCCTGCCTGCGCCTCTGCCTTTGCAAGCGCGACCCAGACCCTCATCCAGCTCCTGTACCTGCTTTCCTCGTCGAAAATCCTGCTCATTTCCGTCTTATATCTGTAATCAAGAGGAGACACTGCCATCATACCACAAAACGCTTTCCGCGGGAAGGATTAAAAGGCTTCTTTTCCGCCCTTCCGTCGGCAAAAACTAGTCCTGCTCCTTCCGGTAGCCGCGGCCGTAAATCATCTTCCTGCGCACCGGTTTTCCCGTATTCTTGTTGAGGCGCGGCTCTTCCGTACTGTACGAATCGGTGCGCTGCGGCTGCGAATCGCTCCAGGAATCCGTGCGCCGGGGCCTCGAATCAAGCATTTCGCTGCGCGGCCTGCCCCCGTAGTTTATGCGCATGGGCTCCTTCTTCCCCTCAACATCAAGGAGCAGCCAGCGGTCCTTCACCTGCAGCTTCTTCTTCAGCACCGTATATGCCGCCTCCATTGGAAGGGAGCGGGAGTTGGAGCTCACCACAAGCACCTTGTAGTTCGCGGGAGTGCTGTTGAGGTAGGTGAGCGTCTCGAAGAAGTCGCGCTTGCTGCCGAACTCCACCCTGAGCGCAATCGAGATGTTCTTGCCCTGCAGGGTGATGCCGCGATCGCTCTTCCCGGAAACCGTGAACCTCTTGCTTAGCCCTATCAGTTCATAGGTCGTAAGCAATGAGGGGATGAGGTTTTCGACCGGCTTTTTAACCGATGCGATTTCCGAGAGCACATCCATAGTGTATGCATTGATGGGATGGTATTTTATAGCTTCCATGAGATAGCTGGCCATGGGGTTTTCTGGGGAGGAAAAGGCCAAGCTGCTTCTTCTCGCGCGGAAGGCGATAGGGCAATTCCTGGAGACCGGGGAAGCGCCGGAAGTGGTGAAGGAGGTGGATGCCGCTGAATTCTCCGAGCCGCGCGGGGTGTTCGTCACGCTCAGGCGCGGGGGCGAGCTCAGGGGGTGCATCGGCTTCCCCCTGCCTACCTTGCCGCTCGGGAGGGCGGTGATGCAGGCGGCGGTTGCCGCAGCCAGCTCGGACTTCAGGTTCCCGCAGGTCACGCTCGAGGAGCTGCCGGACATTGCAATAGAGATAAGCGTGCTCACCGTTCCTGAAAAAATAGAGGTGGAGAAACCGGAGGAGTACCCCCGGAAGGTTAAAATAGGCGAGGACGGCCTTATCATCGAATGCATGGGCCACTCCGGGCTGCTGCTCCCGCAGGTGCCGGTGGAGGAGGGGTGGGACGCGGAAACTTTCCTCGGCCACCTGTGCATGAAGGCGGGCCTGCCCCCGGGGACGTGGAAAAACGAGGGTGTGGAAATAAAGGCTTTCAAGGCGGAGATAATGAGTGAGGGAAAATGAAGGCAAAGGTCATCAAGAGGCAAAGCGGAAGCTACATACGGCTGCCGGAAGAGCTGCGCGGCGAGAGCGAAGTAGAGCTGCACACCCTCCGTGACGGTTTCTATTTGCTCAGCGTGCCCCTTGGGGGCGGAAGCAAAGGGGCAGAAGCTGCCAATAGCGGCGGAGGGGAAGCGCATGCCCCGGCTGAAGGCGCGGGGGATTCTGATGCGGCCCGCGCTCCTGCGGGGAATGCCGCAAGCGGCGCTGTTGGCCCCCCTCCTGCTGCAGGGCCGGGGCTTGATGCGCAGGAGGGCGCCCTGCTCAGGAAGCTCATTTCCATCCCGTTTGGAAAACGCGTGCCTTCCCACCTTGCAAAAGTGCTTACGGAGGGGGAGAAGGAGGCTCTCAATGGGCTGAAGAAAAAGGGCGCGGTCTCGTTCTTCAGGAGCGACAAATACAAAGAGGGGGTGTTCAACATAAGCAAGAAATTCTACGGCAACATGGGGAGGGAAGCCCCGGCCGGCCCCTCGGAGATGGAGAAGCAGCTCTTCCGCGACGGGTATCTCGTGATAACCGACAGGAGGGTGGCGCAGGACCTCTCGGAAAAGCTCTCAAGGCAGAGGTTCACCATCGCCGGCGTGAAGGCATTCGACGGAAAATACTACATCGCGACAAAGGCATTCCTTGGGAAAGTGAACGGCCTGCTCGCAAAGGCCGGGCCGGAAGTGGAGCCCCGCATGCTGGTTGAGAAATTCGGCGGCGAGCCGATGGGGTATGCGGCCGCGCTGAAAATCCTCGCGGAAAGCGGGGAATACGCAGAAGAGAAGGGCGGAATTTTCGTGAAGGTGGATTGATGATAATCAGGGACCCGCTCAGGGGCAATATAGAGCTCACGGATTTTGAGAAGAGGATAGTTGACGCTTCGGATTTCCAGAGGCTGAGGAGGGTAAGGCAGCTCGCCATGGCTTACATGATTTATCCGGGCGCGATGCACACCCGGTTCGAGCATTCCCTCGGGACGATGCAGCTCGCATCCTCCATCTGCTCCCGCCTCGGTATTGAAGGGGAAGAAGCGGAGAAGACAAGGCTGTACGCGCTCCTGCACGACCTGGGCCACGTTGCGTTTTCCCATGACGGGGAGCGCGCAACCGAGAGGGCGCTCGGCACCCATGAGGAAATCGGGGAAACGAAATTGCTGGAAGGCGAAGTGGGGGAAGCGGTCTCCGAAAGGTTCAGGCCTTCCGAGATACTCGAGGCGGGGAAGGGCCGCGGGGAGCAGATAGTCGCGGGAGACATAGGCGCGGACCGCATGGACTACCTCGGCCGGGACGCATACCACATAGGAGTCGCATACGGGACAATAGACACTGACCGGATAATACACACGCTGATGCTTGAGGACGGGCAGGTGTGCGTGCACAAGAGCGGGCTGGAGGCCGCGGAATCCCTGCTCATAGGCAGGTTCATGATGTTTTCAACAGTGTACCTGCACAAGACCGTGCGCATCTCCTCCGCAATGCTGAACCGCGCAATCTCGGCTGCACTTTCATCCGGGGGGATGAAGGCGGAGGACTTCCTTTCCATGGGGGATGAGGAGGCAATGCTTGCGCTCCGCGGCTGCGAAGAGAGCATGCCCTATGCCGAAGCCCTTGCCAACAGGAGGTTCTACAAGCAGGCATATTCGCTTCCCGCTTCCGGGGTTGACGGAAAGATGGGGGAGGAGCTGTCAAGGGAGTGCGGCTGCGAAGTGATTGTGGACCTGCCGAACGTGCCTTCCAAGCTCAGTGGCTTCGGGGTGAAGACCCCCGAAGGGACAAAGAACATCCTTGAGGTTTCAGGGCTGGTGAAGGCGCTGCTTTCCGCAGAGGAGGAGAGGATGCTTGCACTCGTAATCTGCCCCGCGGAAAACAGGGAAAAAGTGCGCAGCGCCGCAGAGGCCTACTGCACGAAATAGCCCGCCACCTTGATTATGAAGATTAGTATTATGGT
The DNA here is from genome assembly GCA_964552755.1 of Microcaldota archaeon. Lineage (GTDB taxonomy): Archaea > Micrarchaeota > Micrarchaeia > Anstonellales > Bilamarchaeaceae > CAZKHX01. The sequence goes on from CAZKHX010000003.1 coordinate 56,596, forward strand.
CCCCAGCAGGAAGGTTTTCGGGTCCATCTTCCTTCCGCTTAGCTCCATGTTTGAGCCGAGGCCGATGATGCCAGCCGAGGCCATAGGCATGTTCAGCGAAGTTCTTTTCAGCATAGGTAGATAAGTGATGGTAAGGTTTTTTAATCTAGGGCTCGCCTAAGGGGTGCATGGATATAGAGTACAAAAAGCTCCTCCCACTGAATGTAAAAGACGCGACCGTGGTGATCGGCTTTCCCACCTCCGGGCTGGTCGGCAGCATAGCCGCATCCTACCTCACCAGCAAGCTGGGCATGAAGATGGTGGGCTTCTATTCCTCTGACAAGCTTCCCCCGATTACTGCAATCCACGACTACAAGCCGATGCCGCCGATACGGGTTTATGCGGCGCCCAAAAGGAACCTCGTGGTCGTGCTTTCGGAGATAATAGTCCCGGTTTCCATTTCAAACGAGATGGCAGAGCACATTGCGAAGCTGGCCGAGGACGTGAAGGCGCCCATGGTCATTGCGCTGGGCGGCATGAGCATGCACGAGGAGCCCAATGCGGTTTATGCTGTTTCCACCGATGAGCGGCTCCTTAATGAGCTTACCAAGCGGAAGCTCGTGAAGAAGGTGAAGGAGGGCGCGACCACGGGCGTTGTGGGCATGCTGCTCTTCCCGAAAGTGCTGAAGATGCCCGCGCTTGCGCTCCTGGGCGAATCCGACACGGAGAGGGCGGACCCTGATGCCGCGGTGCGGGTGCTGAGGATACTTTCCAAGCTGCTGGACATAAAGGTGGACACGCGCGAGCTGGAGAAGGAGGCGAGAATCCTTTCCGCAGGGGCGAAGGAGTCCGTAATCAAGTCCAAGATACTGAAGAAGAAGCTCGGCTCGATGTATGGATGAGGCACCTTCATAGTTTTGGGCACATGAAGGTGAGATAGGCACTGATTCGCCGCAGTGGCGCCGCTATTTGCCAGCAAACCTGCCATCATCTCTTGTAGTGTGGAGCTTTCCGACATTATCATTTAGCCAGCCAATCCTGTCGGCTTTTTGAATGTCAAATTCGGGAACATAGGGCTTGATGTCCAAAAGGGGAGTGCCTTCTATGGCATCCATGCCTTTGACATGCAGCTTGTTCTTTTCGACCTTGAGCAGGCGCACTATCGAGATGCCGATTGGGTTCGGCCTCCCGGGTGCCCTGGTAGCAAAGACCCCATGGGCTCTTTCGTCCATGTACGGCTTTACCTTCAGAGAAAACTTATTGGACAAATGAAAATGGTAAACCAGGATTATGCGGGAAAAGCCCTCAAGGCCCTCGATTCCCTTGGCAAATTCGGGAAACACCTCCACCATTCCTTCGGCATCCTCCGCTGCCGCAGACTGTATCGGAGTCCCTTTGGGCTCCTTGAACGGAGAGTGGATGATTCCGATTTGCTTATACCTTATTTCTCCCATTGCCTGACCCATGACCAAAGCCCTGTCTTCTTTGTTGCACATGCATGCAGGGGGCAGGATTTGAACCTGCGTAGGCCCTGAGGCCACAGGATTTCCAAGGCATTCTCAGCCGCTTAAGTCCTGCGCATTTGGCCGTGCTCTGCAACCCCTGCGAGCGTAGCATATGGAATAGGACAGAAAGAAAATAAAATGGGCAGGGCTGCGCCTGGCGCGCATAAGCCAGGAGGAATAGAACCTCTGCAGGGTTTTAAAGGCCGAAGCCAACAGTCTATGGCTCTGAACCTGGCTGGTAACCCGGCTTGCACGTACTGCCAATTCCTTGCAAGCAAGTGACCAAGTACAGCGGCTTCCACAACCCTGCAGAAGGATGGGACTATTCGTAATACTAATTTATAAGCATTCCGATTCCTCCGGCACTGCACTCCATGCTCATGCAATCAAGTGGATTCCGTACATGAGCACCGCGCCCGCGAACACGAGGGAGACGGTGTTCACCACCTTGATGAGGGCGTTGAGCGCCGGGCCGGCGGTGTCCTTCAGCGGGTCGCCCACCGTGTCTCCGACCACCGCGGCCTTGTGGGCGTCGGAGCCCTTGCCGCCGTATTCGCCGTCCTCGATGAGCTTCTTGCCGTTGTCCCATGCCGCGCCTGCGGTGCACATGAACAGCGCAAGCAGGAAGCCGCTCGCGATTGCGCCCGCGAGCAGGCCCGCGAGGGCCGCGGCCCCGAACAGCAGGCCGACCACGAGGGGAGTGAGCACTGCGATTAAGCCGGGCACGACGAGCTCGCCGAGCGCGGTCTTGGTGCTGATGTCAACGCACCTCGCATAGTCCGGCTTCGCCTTCCCGGACATCAGGCCCTTTATGTCCCTGAACTGCCTCCTCACTTCCTCCACTATTTCGAAGGCGGCCCTCCCGACCGCCGTCATGAGCATGGAGGAGAATATGAAGGGCATGAGCGCTCCGATGAACAGCCCGACTACCACCGCGGGGTCGAGCAGGCTGATTTCGGTGAGCCCGCTCTCCTCCGCAAATGCAACGAAGAGGGCAAGGGCGCCGAGCGCCGCGCCGCCGATTGCGAACCCTTTCGTGGTCGCCTTCGTGGTGTTGCCAACGGAATCAAGCGCGTCGGTAATCTTGCGCACCGAAGCGGGCAGGCCGCTCATTTCCGCGATGCCCCCTGCGTTGTCCGTAATCGGGCCGTAGGAGTCCACGGTGATGATGATTGCGCTGAGTGAGAGCATCGCCGCAGCCGCGAGCGCAACTCCGTAGAGGCCTCCGAGCACGTAGGAGATGGCTATTGCCGCGATTATCACGAGCGCGGGGAGGGTGGTTGACTCCATGCCCACCGCAAGCCCCTGGATGAGGTTCGTGCCCGCGCCGGTCTGGGCCGCTGCCGCAACCTCCTTGACCGGCCTGTGCTCCTTTGCCGTATAGTACTCGGTAATCACGAACAGCAGGGCGGTCACCACCACGCCCACTATGCCCACGTAGAAAAGGTTCATGCTTATTGGCGCGGCGAAGAAGTAATACCCGATGATTGCAAATATTATTGTCGCCGCGAGGCCCTTGTAGAATGCTCCCATTATGCTGCCGCCCTTCCCGAGGCGGATGAAGAGCGAGCCCAGTATGCTCGCGATTGCGCCCACTGCGCCGACCGCAAGCGGGAGCAGGATGAACTCGGGCGAAACGAGCGCGCCGAGGAGCATTGCCGCAATGAGCGTGACCACGAAGGACTCGAAAACGTCCGCGGCCATGCCCGCGCAGTCGCCCACGTTGTCTCCAACGTTGTCGGCAATCACCGCGGGGTTGCGGGGGTCGTCCTCTGGGATGCCCTTCTCAATCTTGCCCACTAGGTCCGCACCCACGTCCGCGGCCTTCGTGTAGATGCCGCCTCCGACACGGGCGAACAGGGAAATGAGGGATGCGCCGAACCCATAGCCCACCAGGGGAACGAGGTCGCCGCCGAATATGTGGTAGAGGCCGGAGAGCCCGATGAGGCCTAGGCCGACGAGGGCCATGCCGGTCACTGCGCCACCCTTCGTGGCGAGGGAGAGGGCGCCCTTGAGGCTCTTCTTCGCGGCCTGAGAGACGCGCACGTTCGCGCGCACCGCGACCTGCATGCCGATGTAGCCGGCAAGCGCGGAGCAGAAGACGCCCGCGAGGAATGCTATTGCAGTGCCCTGCGAGACGAATGAGAATATGAGCAGGGCAAGGACTATCACGATGGGGAGCAGCGTCTTGTACTGCCTCATGAGGAACGCGTCAGCGCCCTCGCGGATTGCCGAGGCGATTTCCACCATCTTTTTGTCCCCCGTGGGCGCGCGGTTCACCGAGAATGCAAGCAGGAGCGCATACAGGAGCGTGACTATGCCTGAACCAAAAGCTATTGTTGTGATATCCATCCAAATCCCTCTAGAAAACCTGCATAATGGGGCTCTGAAAGTTTTTAAATATATCGACGGCTGGTGCCTCCCGCGTTTGCCTACCCGTACATGGTTTCCGGAGGCACTGCGCCGATTATGCTCTCCTCAGCTTCCGGAGCCTTTACCTCGCCGAATTTCTTCTCGAAGATTTCCACGTTCTTCGCCATCCAGTCCGAGAGCTGCTTCAGCGTCGTGGGCGTGACCACGATTTTCACCATGTGCTTCACCTCCACCTTCTGCTCTTCCGGCTTGCTGGAGAGCGTCTCCGGCGCCACGGCTGGGACGTAGAAGGTGATGTGGAATGCGCCCTGCGAGTCAAAGCCCCCGAGCGCGCCCGTAGCGTAAATCTCCCTGAAATCCTTGTCCCTCACGTGGGTAATAACCGGCTGCTGCTTTGCCATCAGAAACACCGGCGGGATAACGCGGGCTAGCTTTATAATAGTATATAGGAACGGAGTGAGAAACAGGGGATAAAAGAAGAAAAGAAAACAAAAGAAAAGGCCGGGCTCTCCGGCCTTTCGCGACACACCTTCAGTCCGCCTAAGACCTCTTCAGGCTGCTGACGAACTGGTTCGCTGCGGTGAGGGTGTCGTCCGCGTACATGCCGGCAACCACTATCTTGTTGCCGATTGCCTTCACGACAACCGGGGTTGCCTCGAAGTCCACGTCCGAACCCGCAATCGCCTCAGCGGTTACGGTGTTGACCTGGTCACCACCAACGGTAATGACCACGCCGGTGTCAAGGCCGGTCGCGTCCCTGTCCAGCATCACAAGGTTGCTGGTGAGCTTGTACGGCACAGAGGTCTCAACTGTCGGAGTGTTGTCCGGCATGATGACCGCAGATACCGAGCTCATGTCACAGGTCCCAGCGCCCGCCGCCGCACCAACGGTGCACGGTGTAAGCTGCTGGTCGATGGACTTGACGAGCACCTTCACGCCGGTGGTCCCGACGACCGCCTCCTCGCCCTCGTGGAGGGTGTAGGTGTTGGTGTCAGGCTCCGCCTCGGCGGTTTCCGCAGTTGCGAAGGTGTACGACGCCTTCAGCAGGCTCTTCGGCACGCGGAACTCCCTGCTCCTGTCGGACCCAGACTTGAACTGGGTGCCCCTCAGTGAGAGGAAGTACGCCTCGTAGGAGGTCATGTCCTCGTAGCCGAGGTTGCCGTCGCCAAAGGTCGCGCCAATCGGGTTCACCGGGTCAGGCGCGTCGGACTCCCCTACAATTGCAAGGCAGACCTCGTCCTTCTCCGCCGCAGTGCACGCGTCCCTGAGCTCATTGTCAGCTCCGGTGTCAACTGCAGTGCCGAGCGCGTCCACGACAGTGTTCGTGGTTCCGCCAGCTTCCTTCCACTTGCCTGCGTCTTCAACGAGCCAAGTCTCAGGAAGGCCTGTCCAGCTCACCGGAGTGTCGTAGACAAGGAAGTACCCGTTGCTGCCTGCCCACCTGTAGTCGAACTCGAGGATGCCGCCAGCCCCTTCATAGAGCCAGTAGTCGCCATCCTTGTCCTCCAGGATTGCAGAGCCAGTCGGCGGGTCACCAGTGCCACAGGTGTCGTCAACCGCACCGTCGAACAGCCAGTAAAGGGTTCCGCCTCTCCTGGTCCCTGCTGCGGCCGGGAAGGTCGGGGTGCCCCTGAACTCGCCGTCGCTGACTGTTACCTCGTACGCCTCGTTGGGCGAGATGTTGATGTAACACTTGTCGTCAGCGTCCGAGGTGCTGTTCCTCACGCCAATCCTCTTGCTGGTGATGTGCTTGTACTTGAGGGTGTCGTAGTCGACGCCTTCATCGTCCACACCATTGTACAGGAGGTCGAACTTCTCGTAGTCCGGGAGGTCCACAACCGGGAACTGGTCCCCTGCGACCATTTCATCGTAGTCGCTGGAATCAGTGTACAGGTAGAGCGCCCTCCAGTACATCGGGTCGCTCTTCGCCATGTTGGTTCCCTCGTTGGACCAGCCGATCAGGACGTCCCATTCGGAGTCAGAGTCCTCGATGAATTCCTTTCCGTCCTTGAGCTCAATCTCATCGGAGTAGATGGCCAGCTCGGCCCACTTCGCGATGAAGTTCAAACCCGGTGCGGTCTGGTACACGTGGAGCTTCACTCCGGTAGGCGTGTCACAGAGGTCATCCTTTGTCTGGCCCGGCCATACCTGGTCCTGGCAAACCTCGTTGTCGTTTGCGTCAAGGACGGTAATAATGGCGGGGTGCGCGTTGCCTGCGCCGACCTCACGTGAAATGTCGTCCAGCCTCACCTTGTACCCGGTTCCGGTGTCAAGCATCTCGCCGACGTTGATGATTCCGCTGACTGCCTCCTTCGCAAGCTTTATGATGGAGCCGTCAGTGTGGAACACCTCGGTGTCCGCGGACGTTCCGGCTGCGCCGGTTGCGGGCTCGACCTCAGACACAACCCAGTCCTCGTTCAGGAAGCGGACGAAGACCTTGTGCGCCGGGATGGTGTCAGTGTCGTCACACGCCATGGTGTTGACGCCGCTGAGGCCAAGGCCAGAGTCTCCGGGGCAAATCGGGATTCCGTAGTCGCCATTCGGGTCGAAAATGATCACGTAGGCTCCGGACTGTATGTTGAGCTCGAGCTCATTGTCCGACGGGTCCCAGTTGTTCCAGGCGTTGGTGACGAAGAACTGCTGCTCCGTCCACTTGTCGCCGGACTTGGTGTCCTGCACTTCGACGTCAGCGAAGGGCGCAAAGTTGCCGCCGTTCGCCTGGTGGACTGCCTTCCAGGTGATGTCGTCGAAATCAGTGTCGACATACCCACCGATGTGGTCCTGGAAGATGTTCGCCTCATCGTCATCGTAGTCGTCGCGAATGGTGTATGCCTCGTCTGCATCGGTCTCGGACTCGTACCTGTTCTCCAGTTCCCTGTCGATGTAGTCACCGATTGCGGACTTGAAGTCGTACCTTCCGAGTGCGCCAGAGCCCGGCACGGTAATCTCAAGGGTCACTGTTTCAGAGCCCTCGACTACCTCACAGGTGCCTGCGCCTCCTTCTCCGTTGCAGGTTCCTTCGCCAACAACTTCAGCAGTCAAAGTGGCGCTCTTGTATGCCTCGTTTGCAAGTTTTGAGGCAATCCAAGCGCCTGCCACGCCGTCACTAGACCAACCATTTTCGCCAACGACAACCTTCGCCAGGGGCTGGCCATCGTTGTTCACCAGCTCGACGTTGTTGTACATCAAGCCGGCGAAGGCGACAGAGCTGGCCAAAATAGCAGACCCAGCTACGATCGCCCCGATCTTCTTCAGGTTTATTCCTTTCACGTTTTCACCTTTTTAAGCCGCCTTAGGGGCCGCTTAACAACGATTAACGGCGGCTTTTTTTCTGGCCCCAAACCACCCGGGGCATTTCGCCTCGGGTGCTCCCATATGGAGATTTCTCCGTATGAGTGTGAGTGTAGTTAAGCGTAAGCTTTTTAAAGATTCTTCAGAAGTATAAACAGTAGTTTATACTTCTCCACGTTTCTTCCGTCTAATGGCGAAATATGACTACGGGAATTGACGGAAATAGTTCTCCGACGGAGCATCGACGGAACCTCACCACAAATCCCTAACTTTTCCCATAACCATCTTTTCTATGGCGAATTTCTTCCTTGCGCCCGTGGGGACTACCAGCGCCCTCCACTTCATTTTCCTCTCCCACGCAACGCGCAGCCGGCGGTGCCCGTCGAGAAGAATCATCCGCTTCCCCTTCTGCAGGATGATTACCGGGGTGTCGTACCCGAACTTTATCGCCTCGCGGATTGCCCTCATCCTCTCCGCGGCGGTCGCCTCGGATTCCTCCCCGGGAAAGGTGTACTCCACTCCGCCTATGGCCTTGTGGTCAAGCACCTTCTCGCCCGCCCCAAACCTTTCTTTCGGGTAGAGCTTCTTGTAGTACTTCACCAGCCTCTGGAAGAGGCGCCTTTCCTCGTGGGGAGGTATCAGCCCTATGACCATTTTTCCACCTGATGGATATATACTATATATCTTTTAGAGGATATCCCCCGCGCATAGCGAGTAGTCCTGCCCCCACCGGACTATGAGCGCATGGAATTCGTTGAACAGTTCCCGGTCTTTTGGAAGGTTCTCTTCGAAGAATTTCCTGTGCTCCCCGTAGGTTTTTGCCCGGCAGAGTTTATGCTTCCTGCACAGCCGCACCGTGTAGGCATCTATCATGAACACCGGCCGCTTGAATGCATAGAGCAGTATCGAATCTGCTGTCTCGTTGCCCACGCCCTTTACCCCAAGGAGCTTTTTGCGCAATTCTTCAGTCGGCATTTTGGGGCTGAGCCCCAGGTATGCCTTTGCAAGGAGCTTCAGGCGCTCCGCCTTCTGCCGGTAGTAGCGCGCGGGCCGGACGAGCTTCTCGAGCCTCGCTTTCGGCGCCTTCAAAATCTTCCGGGGGGAGAGAGTGCCCGCGGCCTTGAGGTTCATGAGCGCCTGCGCCGCATTCTTCCAGCTCGCGTTCTGCGTGAGGAGCGCGCCTATTGTTATCTCGAAGCGCTGCGCATCCGTGCGCGGGATGGAATAGTCTCGGGGGAAATACTTCAGCTCCCCGCGCTGCAGCACCGGCCACCAGCCCTGCGGCCCGTATTCCTCCATGAGCTTCCTATGGATTGCCCTTAGTTTTCTCGCGGAGTTCCCTGCCCCACCAGACGTTGTCAAGCGTTTTCACCTTCCCGTTCAGGAAATCGGATATGCGGCGTGCAGTGCGCACTGCGGTTGCCTTCGTGGTGTCCAACTGCAGCACCGGCACCGCATAGTTTGCCTCCGAGAGCTGGAGGCAGTAGTCCAGCAGCTCGGACATGAGGTTTTCCTCCGTCTTGCCCGCGGAGTAGTTCCTGCTTTTGAGCCGCTTTTCCAGCTCGGCGGGCGCGGTGCGGAGCACAAACACGCAGTCCACCGGCAGGCGGAACTCGCACCCGAGGTGGCCCTCCACGATGAAATCGTCAAGGCCGCGGAGCCTCTTCAGCAGGGCGGCCTTCAGCTTCTTCACGTCCACCTCATGGCCCCGCCCTTCCACCAGCCCGTCGGCACGGGCGGCGGAGGCAATGCTGACAAGGCGCCAGCCCATCCTGCGGGCAAGCTCCTTTGCGACGGTGGTCTTGCCCGTGCCCGGAGTCCCGGTGATTAATACCCGCATAATTCCCCTTTTTACGATTCCGAGAATGTTTATAATTGTTGGGGTGCATGCTGGAAGCGAGGTGATGCCTTGAAACTTAAGGAAATAGGGCCCTGGGCCTACATCGTCGGTGTGGTTATTGCCCTGCTCGCCGGTTTCATAATGCCGGGAGACGGGATGATTGCGCTGGCGCTTGGAGTGCTCGGCCTGATAGTCGGCCTGCTTAACGTGGGTGACAAGGAGATAACAATGTTCCTCGTGGCTTCGATAGCGTTTATCGTCGGTGCCTCGAGCCTGGCTGGAGTTCTCGGCGGCCTTCTCCCTGAGATGGTTGGCACGGGCCTCATAGCCGCGCTGAACTACCTTGTGGCCTTCACGGCGCCGGCTGCGGCACTCGTGGCGATACTTGCCCTTTACAGGATTTCAAAGGACTAGTGCTGCCACGCATGGGTTTGCGGGGGAGCCCGCAAACCCCCTGAATTTTTTTTATTTGCCCTGCCCGGCACCTGGGCCGCACGGCCTAATACTGCCGCGCGACGTAGAGGTAAACCATTGCGGGCCTGCCGCACGCAACGCACTTTTTGCCTTCCGGGCTTTCCGTTTCCCCGAACAATGAGCCACGCACGTTCCCTGAGCACCCGTCCTTTATCTTCCCGGCGCAGTGCTCGCCGTCCATGCGGTCGGTGCAGAACGGCACTTTCACGAGCATTCCCGCCTTTACCAGGGCGTACAGGTCTTCGAGGGTTTCCGCGGTTGCGAGCGACTTCCCGAACTTCCCGTCCGCCAGGTTGCGGATGTTTGCGTTGAGGTCTTCCCCGCCCACCGCGATTTCCTCCTCGAGCTCTTCAATTGGCAGGGTTTTCTTCTCGCCGGTGTCCCTGCGCACGAGCACCACCGCGTTCTCGTCAAGCTCCCGCTTGCCGGCTTCTACGCGCAGTGGGGTGCCGAGCAGTTCCCATTTATTGAACTTGTAGCCCGGGGATTCCTCGGAATCATCGAGCTTGACGCGGCATTTCCCTTCCAGCTTTTCCGCGATGCCGCGCACGTATTCCAGCACCTCTTCGCGGCCCTCCTTCCTGAATATCGGGATGACCGCAACCTGCACGGGCGCGAGGTTGAAGGGGAGCACGAGCCCCTTCGAATCCCCGTGCACCGAGACTATCGCGGCGAATATGCGCGAAATCGCGGGGCCGTAGGTGGTCTGCCATACATGCTTCTCCTTCTCGTCGTCATCCATGAACTTCACGCCGAACACCTTGGCGAAGTTCTGGCCCAGCATGTGCGTGGACGGCAATTGCAATACGCGGCCGTCCGGGAGCATCGTGTCCGCGGCATAGGTGTCGACCGCGCCTGGGAACTTGTCCCACTGGGGCCTCCTGAAGAAAAGGAAGGGCACTCCGAATGACATGTGTATCATCTCCTCCGTGGTCTCCATGTCCTCCTGCACCTGCGCGAACGCCTCCTCCTCGGTGGTGAAGCAGTCGTGCGCCTCTATCCAGTAGAACTCCCGCGTGCGTATGAAGGGCTTCGTCGCCTTCGTCTCGTGCCTCCACACCTGGCAGGACTGGTAAATCTTGAGGGGGAGGTCCTTCCTCCCGTTTATCCAGAGCGCGTACATCGGGTACATTGCGGTTTCCGAGGTGGGGCGCATCGCCATCTTCTCCTCCAGCTCGGTTTTCCCGCCGTGGGTTACCCAGAATACCTCGGGCACGAAGCCCTCGATGTGCGCGGACTCGGCCTTGAGGTTCCGCTCCGGGATGAGGGAGGGGAAGTAGGCGGGCGAGTGGCCCTTGCGCTCCAGCGCGTCCTCGTACTCCCTGTACATGAGGCGCATCACCTTCGCCGCATTGGGCGGGATGACCATGAAGCCCTTGAGGTTGTAGCGGAGGTCGCAGAGCTCCGCCTCCTTTATCACCGTATTGTACCATTCCGAGAAATCCTTTCCCTTCTCGATTTTCATTGGAATCAGGGGAATTGTGGGAAAGAGAAATTAAAAATCTGCTGAGTCCGCTTTGATTGATGAAAAATGGAAGAAAGTGTAAAAAAGCAAACTTATATAAATGCTGATTGGTGCATATAATACTAGGTGCTAAAATGGCGTCTCCCCAGAAACAGCAAACGAAAAAATATGCGCAGGAGAAGGATTTCGACCTCTGGGCCTCCAAGGCGGAAAAGGCCGGCAAGGTAACCAAGGGGCTGTTCTTGCAGATTTACGAATACCATAAGGACAGGGTGCTCTACCCTTCCAAGAATGAAATCATGAAGAGGACCATCGCGACCATTAACCGGATAGAGAAGGAGACGGGCATTGGGCTCAAGTTCCACAAGGTGGGGAACATGCAGGTGCCTTCGTTCTACTGGAACTACTGGGTGAAGGAGACCGTAGGCAATAAGGGCATCGTGCGCAGCAGCACAGGCAAGGAGATGCAGAATTATTACAAGAAATACTACGGGACGCTTGGGCTGGGGAGCACCGAGATGATTCCCGATGCGGTGGAGAAGGAGGCGCTTGCGATAATAGAGAAAAAGAAGAAATCCAAGGTATATGTCACCGAGAAATACCCCGGCGCGTTCAAGGGCAGGGACAAGGTGCTCAAGGAGGCCGCGGAAAAGGCAACCATCCTCGACAAGAACTACTGGGAGAACCTTTACCAGAAAGGGGACTGGGAAACGCTCACGAAAGACGCCGCGAAATTCCTCAAGGCGAGGAATGTTTCGGCGACCGACCAGAACGTGCTGGACCTGCTCAGGCTGGTGCTCGGCCACGCGGTGGATTCCTATGTTGTGGAATACAAGGGGCCGGTGAAAGCGCCCGAGAAGAAGGCGAAGCCTGCCAAGAAGGCCGCCGGGAAAAAGAAAATCGTGGAGGAAGGGGCGCTCGGCCCGAACTTCGCGAAGCTGGCGACCGAAGTTACGGTACTGGACATGAACTACTGGACCGACCTGCGCAAGGAAGAGGACTACGATACGCTGTTTGACACGGTGCACGAGTTCCTCGCCTCGAAGGGCGTGCTTGCGACCGAGGCCGAGCTGAACGAATTCCTCGGCATCGTCTTCGGGCAGAGCTGGGGCTACCCGCCCAGCCGCAAGAAAACCGTGCCCGTGAAGGAGGCGGCCGCAATCGAGGCGGTGCCCCTTGAAACGGGCAAGAAGCCGGGCGCGAAGAAGGCGAAGCCCGGGAAGGCTGCGGCCGAAAAGGCAGAGGTGCCCGGGCTCGGCAGGCCCGTGCTCAATCTCCCCAAGAAGACCTCCGCGGACCTTACCGTGGGGGACGTCCGCGAGATGGGGACCGCAACCTGGGACCTGCTCAAGGTCGCGGAGCGCGGCGCGGGAGACGAGGAAGTGCTCCTTGCGGAAATGGCCTACATGGAATCCCTGAGCGGCACTCCGTTCGAGAAGGAGTTCATGGAGGGCAAGAGGACTGCCACTTCAATCGGAGGGAAGGGCGGCATATCCAAGGGCAACACCGTGAACAGGCTCAAGTGGGTATGCAACGAGTTCTACAAGGCAGGGGCCATAGACGGGCCGGGGCTGGAATACAACGGAAAGTTCGACAAAGAGACGCGCGCGGCGGTGAGGAGGCTGCAGGCATTCCTGATGGAATACGTGGGGCCCGAAGCTGCGCTTGCGGCCTGGAACCTATACAACCCTAAGAGCAAGGCAACCGCGAAGAACATAGAAAACAAGTTCGTTGACGGCATCTTCGGCCAGGCGACGCTGGACCTGCTCGTGCAGTACTACGAGATGCGCGGCGCGGAAGGCGCCGTTGAGGGCATGAGCAAATGGGAAGGCGCCCCCGCGGTGCCGCTGCGCACCACCCACAAGGGCAAGGGGACCCCGAAGAAAACGAAGAAGTAGGGGCTCAAAACCTTACCCCCAGCCTCGCGACCGGCGCAACGTCCGTGTGCTTTTCTTCCAGCTCAGTGAACATCCTCAGCTGAATCCCTGCGGAGAGCCTTCCCCCGAACAGGATGCCCACGCCCAGCTCGGAATATATTGTTTTTGCAAGGATGTTCGCCTTCACCAGCACCTCCATGAATACCCTGTCCGCAAATGTCTTGCTTGCGTAGGCCACGAGCTGTATGTCTTCTGCGCCGCCCATGCTCCAAGGGGAAACCCTGAATAGCAGGAAGAACCCTCCCGGGCTTGCGCTGTACATCAGCCCCGGGCGGAATACGGAATCCATGCCGCTGCCCGCATCCACCTCCGCATATGCGGCGAGCCCCTTGAACAGCTCCTGGGCAATTCTCCCTTCCCCGTAGAACGTATCGAAGCTCACGGAATTGTCCTTCGAGGGCTCGAAATCGGTGAACGCATAAACCGAGGTGCCGGTATCGAACGATGCTCCGCCCTCGATGCGGAGGGTGGGCTTGTTCGCGTGCAGCACGTAGCCCGGCCATGCAATCGCCCATCCCTTTCCCTCGGCCATTGCGGGCCTTGAGTAGAAGGGGAGCGCAAGGACCGCGCATGCAAGCGTGCCTGCCATTAGCTTCTTTCCTGCATCCCACAGCCTTTTCCCAAAGCGGGGCTTCTCCGCAACCTTTTCCTGTTTTGCTTCCATTTTGGTTTTCATATCATCATTCCCTTCCGAGTATCCCGTCAAACTCTTTCGGGTTTTTTCTTATTTGTATTTTCATGGTAATATGTGGGTTAAAGCGGTATATAAATATTGTTTTCCCCTATGGGGGACACAAAATGGAAACGATTAAATATTCCGCATGAGGAATGGGTTAATGGATACGAAGGTGCTTGAGGAGTTGGGGCTTACTAAGGGGGAGGTGAAAGCGTACCTTGCGCTGCTGAAGCTCGGCTCAACCTCCACCGGGCCTCTTGCGGAGGAGAGCGGCGTCTCCCGCTCAAAATTGTATTCCATACTCGGCCGGCTGGAGAAGAAGGGGCTCGCGGGCCACGTGGAGGAAAGGGGGGTGGTGCGCTTCCAGGCGGTCGAGCCCGCGAAGATAAGGGACTACATCAGGCGCAAGGAAACGAACCTGAAGGAGCTGGGGGAGAAGTTCGAGAATTTCCTGCCGCGGCTGGAGAGCTGGAAAAGGGGCGCGGAGGAGGTGCAGAAGGTCACGCTCTACCAGGGCTTCGAGGGCATAATCACGGTGCACGAGCACACCTACCCCAAGCTGAAGAGGGGGGAGGAATACTATTACATGGGGATAGCGTCTACGCAGACCGAGAGGCACCACAGGTACTGGCTGAAGGACCACCTTCGCAGGATAAAGGCAGGCATAAAGTGCAAGCTGCTTTACAACCGGGACGTTCCGCTCGAGATACTGAAGGGCAGGAACGAGTTCCCGGGGTGCGACGCCCGATACATGCCGAAGGGCATCCAGCCTCCGGCGTGGTTCCTCGGATACAAGGACACCGTTTCCATCTGCGTGCCCACCGGGAAAACCATCACCGTGGAGATAATCAGCCAGGAAATCGCGGACTCCTTCAGGGAATACTTCGATGCGGTGTGGGCGAAGGCGAAGCAGTTCGGGTGATGCAATGGGTTCGCACGGTAAGGCTCTCCGGGAGCGGGGCGGGAGTATATGTATTATAAGGGGCTCCGGTGATGTGTGCCCCATGGGCAAGAGGAAGCAAAAGGCCCCGGAGCCCACGCGCGCAGTGGGCCCCCACAATCTCATGCTTGCGGCAGTGAAGGGGGCAAAGGCAAAGGCCTCGCGGAAGAAATGGGGAGCCGCGGCGCGCTCCTATGAAAAGGCGCTGCACATGGCAAGGCGCCTCAGGGCGGCTGAGCTCATTGCGGAGCTTGCGGAAAAGGCGGGTGGGGCAAGAGCGCGGAATTCTGAATATGAAAAGGCAGGGGAGAACTATTTGGAGGGCGCGCACATTCTCGGCTCGTTCGCTTCGGGCAACGGCATCCGGGCGGTGAGGGAATCCTCGCGGCTTTTCGACCTTGCGGGCGATGCATACCGGAAAGCGGGGAAGCTGTTCAAGGCGGGGAACAGCTACGGCCATGCGGGCCTGGTGCTCCGCGAGAACGGGCTGGATGTTGAGAAGGGGATGAAGTTCCACGAGAGGGCGATTGAGGTTTTCGAGGCGGCGGAGAAGCTGGAGGGCCGCTGCACGGACGGCGACATGCTCTACAAATGGGGGAATTGGGCGCGCACGCTGTCAGAGCACCACAGCGGAAGGATGGTGTCCGAGGACTGGGCTGAGAAGGCGCGGGAAGCAGGCAGGCGGCTGAGCAGGCTCCAGCGCAGAGAGTAATCCCTTTTATTGCTTTTCTTCGAAGGGGCGCATTATGGGAAAGAAATACGGCGTGAATGTGAAGAAGGTGCGAGGGATACAGGCTTCGATAAACAGGGCTATTTTTGCGGGCAGGAAGGGCGCGCTCGTCGGGCATTATGCGGGCATCGTGCCGTTCAAGGGCGAGAGGCTTGCGATACATACTGATGGCGTGGGCACAAAAGTGCTGGTTGCGCAGGCGGTGCGCAAATACGACACCATAGGAATAGACGCAATCGCAATGAACGTGAATGACATCATCTGCGTTGGCGCGCGGCCGCTTTCGGGCGTGGACTACCTTGCGGTTGCGAAGGAGGATGGATATTTGATTTCTGAGATAATGAAGGGGCTTGTGAAGGGCGCGAAGGAAAGCGACATCTCAATTGTAGGCGGGGAGACCGCAATCATGAAGGACGTGATCAAGGGGGGAGAAAGGCCCTTTGATTTGGCCTTTACCGCGCTGGGGGTCGTGGAGAAGTACACCACCGGCGCGGCTTCCCGGCCGGGGGATGTGATGATAGGGCTGGGGAGCTCGGGCATCCATTCCAACGGGTACACGCTGGCGCGGAAGACATTGAGCATGAAGAAATGGGGGAAGGAGATGCTCAGGCCCACGAAAATCTACGTGAAGCCGGTGATGGAGATGCTGCACAAATCAAAAGTGCACGGGCTTGCGCACATCACGGGAGGCGCGTTTTCCAAGCTCACGCGGCTGAACAAGAAGGTGCGCTTCCAGATTGACGAGCCGATGAAGCCGCAGGGGATTTTCAGGGAAATCTGGAAATCGGTCGGCAGCGAAAAGGAAATGTACCGCACGTTCAACATGGGCATAGGCATGGTCGTAGTGGCCCCTGCGCGGGAAGAAGAAGGCATATTAAGCATAGCGAAGAAGCATCGCGTGAAGGCGCAGGTCATCGGCAGCATCGAACGGGGGAATGGAGTATACCTTGGCAAGACCCGGCTGGACTACCAGGTGGGCTGATGGGAAAGGTTGAGAAAACCCTTGCGGACATAAAGGCGCTCAAGATACAGGGGGCAAGGAACGTTGCCAAGGCCGGAGTTGGCGCGCTTGTCTGGAGCATCGAGGGCTCGAAGGCAAAAACCCACGGCCGGCTTGCAAGCGACGTGAGGGCGGCGGCAAAGAAAATCTCGAGGGTGAGGCCCACCGAGCCCATGCTCAGGAACATGGTTTCGGAGGCGGAGAAGGTTGCGCTCGGCGAAATTGCGGCTTACCCGGGAAAAGACATGCGCGTGGTGAAGAAGCGCATAAGGAAGGCGGTTGGCGCGCACCTGAAAGAGGTAAAGAAGAATGTTGAGAAGCTCTGGGATTACGGAGCGGAGCTTATCCCGAAGGGGGCGGTAGTCATCACGCACTGCCATTCCAGCACCGTTACGGGAATCCTGAAGAGGGCGAAAAGAAAGGGGAAGAAATTCAGCGTGGTCGCGTGCGAGACGAGGCCCAGGTACCAGGGCAGGATTACCGCGGCGGAGCTTGCGGCCGCGGGCATCCCGGTGACGCTCACCGTGGACCTCGGGGTTGCGAAGTTCATGAAGAAGGCGGACATCGTGCTCGTGGGCGCGGATGCAATCACCGCAACGGGCGACCTCATAAACAAGGTGGGGACTTCCGCGGTGGCGCGGCTCGCGCGCATAAACGACGTTTCGTTTTTCTCGGCATCGGAAACGCTGAAGTACGACCCGCTGACCGCCTACGGCAAGAGGGAGGAAATAGAGCAGCGGGACCTGAAGGAGGTATGGGGGAAGCCCGCGCGCGGGGTGAAGGTGGCGAACCCCGCATTTGACGTGACGCCCGCGCGCTACATGAACGGGTACATCACCGAGATGGGGATAATCCCGCCGCAGAACCTTGCGGACATGGTCGCAAGGAAAAAGGAGGTTTTATGATGAGCCCGAAAAAGAAGGAGAAGGAAGAGAAGAGCAAGCTCAAGGCCATTGAAAACGGGAAGATGAAGGATGCGGACATACTCTCCAAGGAGGAAGAGGAAAAGAGGAAGGCGAAGGAGAAGTTCTGGGCTGAGAAGAAGTACATCGCGCAGGTGAAGAGGATAGACATCCGCGTGGGGGAGAACATCATAGTGCTCAACGAGGCCGAGGCGCTGGAGAATGAGATATACAGCGGCTACCGGGTTATAATAAAGCACAGGGACGATGAGCTCATCTGCATAGTCGACCTGAGCAGCGAGATGGTGAAAAAGGGGGAGGTGGGCTGCTTCAAGGACGTGTGGGAGGTGCTCAAGCTCAAGGGCGGCGACATAATCAAGATAGGGCACATGGAGAGGCCCGCGAGCATAGGGTTCATCAAGAAGAAGCTGGATGGCGAAACGCTCAGCCCGATACAGATAAGCACCATAATCTCAGACCTGATGGAAAACCGGCTGAGCAAGGCGGAGCTGGCGAGCTGGATAAGCTCCATGTACATCAGGGGGATGAGCGAAGAAGAGGTCGTTGCGCTCACCGAATCAATAGTGAAGTCCGGCGCCCAGCTGGACCTGGGGGTTAAGCCGGTTGCGGACAAGCACTGCATAGGCGGCGTTGCGGGCAACCGGACCACGATGGTCGTTGTCCCGATACTTGCCGCGGCGGGGGTCTACATCCCGAAAACTTCCTCCCGCGCAATCACCTCGGCGGCAGGCACCGCGGACACCATGGAAGTGCTCGCCCCCGTGAAGTTCACCGTAAGCGAGCTCAGGAGGATGGTGAGGAAGGCCAAGGGCGCAATCGCATGGGGCGGGGGCATGAACCTCGCGGCCGCGGATGACAAGCTAATACGGATAAGGCACCCGCTCTCGCTCGACCCGAGGGGCGTGCTGCTTGCGAGCATACTCGCGAAGAAAAGGAGCGTGGGCTCCAAATTCCTGGTGATGGACATTCCGATAGGCAGGGGCACCAAAGTGGAAAACATGGATGCGGCGAACGCGCTCGGCACGGACTTCATCAAGATAGGGAAGAAGCTCGGGATGAGGGTGGAAAGCCTCATCACGGACGGCTCCGAGCCGGTGGGCAACGGCATCGGCGCTGCGCTGGAATGCAAGGACGTGATGGAGGTGCTGCAGGGTGGAGGCCCGGGCGACCTGAGCAACAAGAGCTGCCTGATTGCCGGGCGCCTGCTCGAGATGGTGGGCAAGGTTTCCGAAGGCGACGGCTACCAGGTCGCCCAGCATTTCCTCGAGAACGGGAAGGCATGGGCGAAGATGCAGGAGATAATAGACATCCAGGGCGGCAACCCGAAGGTGAAGGTTGACGACCTGCCCATAGGGGGCTACAAGCACACTGTGGAGTCGACCCGCGACGGCAAGATAAGCCACATAGACAACAAGGCGATATCGAAGATTGCAAGGGCGGCAGGCGCGCCGCGGGACACTGGCGCGGGGGTGTACCTTTTCCGCCTCAAGGGCGACCGCGTGAGGAAGGGCGACGTGCTCTTCGACATATATTCCAGCAGCGAGACAAGGCTGGATTTCGCGATAAAGGCGCTCGGGGTCTGGGACCCGATAGAAATGGAGAAGATACTCCTCGGGACACTGAGATAAGGATTAAAAAGAAAACCGTCCTTTATCTCCCTACCCGCTATAGCTCAACGGTAGAGCGGTCGGCTGTAGCCTGTTTACTGCTAAAAGCAGAAACCGACAGGTTCCCGGTTCAAATCCGGGTGGCGGGATTATGAAATACAGGTTTTCGGCAAAAACCCTGGAATGGCTGGAAGCGCAGAGCTTCGACGGGAAGGAAGTCGAGGTTTCTGAGCACCTGCTGAACAAGCTCAGCAACGGAGTGGGCTCAGGCCCGGTTGCGCCCAAGGACGCGCCCCCGAAAGTGGAGGCGTTCGTGCACGCGCTCGCCTCGCTCACATGGCCCAACGGCGTGCCCACCTGCTTCATGGAGGATGGGAAAATCTACATCCCGCCCGAAGCGGAAAGGAGGTATGCGGAGGGGCTCGAGATGGCAGGTGTTGACGTGAGCGGAGTGGAAGGCGGCGCGCTCGGAAAGCCGAAGCAGAGGGACCTGCACAGGAAGTACTGAGCCTGAGCAAATGGCGCAGTTTTAAATTCTTTTTCAGGAAACTGGTAGTTATGAAAAAGGCAGCCCTTTTACTGCTGTTGCTTTCCGTTGCGTTTTCGCTTGATGCCACTTTCTATTATGGGGTGGGCTGCGCCCATTGCGCGTCCACCGAAGCCATTTTCGGGGAAATCGGGGAGGAATACGGGCTGGAGGTGGAATACAGGGAGGTCTACCAGAATTCGGCAAACCGCGCCGAGATGTTTGCGCTTTACGAGAGGTTCGGCGAGGACCCGGCAAAGGGCGGGGTGCCGACTACGCTTTTGGAGAATACTACGCTGATTATAGGGGGAATGGGGCAGGGGCAGTGGGAGGCGCTCTTTGCCCAGTGCAATGCGGGGGCGTGCCCCCCCGGAGTTTACGATGCCGACAGCATAGACGGCACCAACCCGATACATGAGCAGGACCCGACCACCCAGCTCACGCTCGGGGTGCTGGTCGGCGCGGCGCTCGTGGATTCCGTGAACCCGTGCACCCTTGCAGTCATGGTGATGCTGCTGGGGGTGATACTGATGGCAGACGGGAGGGGCAGGATGCTGCTCTCCGGCATTGCATTCTTCGTCACCATTTTCTTCGCATACATGCTGATGGGGCTCGGCATACTCACCGCGGTCGCGGACCCCGGGCTCACGAACATATTCTTTATTGTGGTCACCATAGGGGCGCTGGTGCTTGCGGCGATGGAGATAAACGCCTATTTCAGGTACAGGCCGGGCTTCTTCGCGGTGGAGATGCCAATGTTCGTGAGGCCGCACGTGCAGAAGGTGATGGACGGCGCAACGTCGCTGCCGGGCGTGGTGGTTGCGGCGCTCCTCTGCTCGCTCTTCCTGCTCCCGTGCTCCTCAGGGCCGTACCTGCTGGTGCTGGCGATGATTTCCAAGGCGGTCACGCTGAACGCGATGCTCTACCTGGTGCTTTACAACCTGGTGTTCATCCTGCCGATGGCGATAATCACCGTGGCAATCTATTTCGGGTATACCACTGTCGAGAAAATGGGCGACTTCCGCGAGAAATACATAAAGCAGATACACCTGTTTTCCGGTGTGATACTTTTCGTGCTGTTCCTTTTCATGCTGAACGAGCTGCTGCATTTCCTCTGAATCCGGCGGAAGAAGTTTTAAAAAAACATATACAGCTAATATGCTCCACTGCCCTGGTGGTGTAGTGGTTAGCATTTCGGCCTGTCGGGGCTTTTTGGGCGATTGAACACTCCTCAAAAAGTTCGCGGAAAGCCGGCGACCCGGGTTCAATTCCCGGCCAGGGCGTACCCTACCGCTTTTTGCCATGTGCATGCCGCGGGCAAAAAGCAGTAGCGCAGAAACCCAAAGACCTACTTCTCCTTTTTCTTCGGCTTCTTCCTGAATTTCAGGGCAGCGGAATTGATGCAGTAGCGCAGCCCGGTGGGCTCCGGGCCGTCCTCGAACAGGTGGCCGAGGTGGCTGCCGCACTTCGCGCACACGACCTCCTTCCTTTCCATGCCGAGGGACTTGTCAGTTTTGATTTCCACTTTGCCCTTGTAAACAACATCCCGGAAGCTGGGCCAGCCGGTGCCCGACTCGAACTTCGCATCGGAAGAGAACAGTTCATTGCCGCAGGCGCCGCATACATATGTCCCTTTCTCCTTGTTGCGCAGCAGCTTCCCTGTGAAGGGGAGCTCCGTGCCTTTTTCGCGGAGCACGCAGTACTGCTCCGGGGTGAGCTCTTTCTTCCATTCCTCATCGGTTTTTTTCGCCTTCTTCCGCTTCCCTTCCACGCAGGGTATTCTCAGAAACCAATATAACGTTTATCTTCCCATTCGGCGCATGAGAGTGGCCGTTGCGGTGCTTGCATTGGCAATGCTATTCATGCTTGGTTGCCCGGTTGTGCAGAACCCCCTTGAGGTTACGGTGGAAAGGTTTTCCGGCGGGGCGGAGAATGCAACCGTGAACCTTTACGCGGGGGAGCGGGTCCATCTCTTTGCGAACATGTCCAGGTACCTATATGCCTACTACTACGGGCATGCGGGCAAGCCGGCAATCCGAACCGTGGAGTTCGACGTATGCGGCTCGCAGTTCGCGGGCGACTTCCCGCGCAACATAACTATATTCTACCCCCAGTTCAGCGCTGCGAGGCAGGTGCTTTACGCGGGCCAGCTGAACGGATGCGTGCACGTGAACGACAGCGGCCTGCTGGATTCGCTGGTTGCGATGAATTCCAGCCCGCTCGAGTGCTGCGAGCGCGGCTACACGGACAAGCTTGAGGAGAGGTACCCGCGTGTCTACAACACCACGGAAATGTTGGAGCTGGCGCTGTGGCAGGCGCTCAGGAACGTCACGGGGGTGAACTACACCTGCTTTGCCGGGGACGCGGACAGGGTGGTCACGGGCGAGCCATTCAAGGACAGGGACATGAAATACGGCTCCTCCTCCATATTCAACTTCACCTGCCCGGCATACGGGGCCGAAGGCATGTATACTGCCACGGTCAAGCGGGTTGCAACCTTCAACGGGGCTACGTACGACTGGGCGGACACCCCCGGGTATTATGTGGATATCCTCATAGCGGACGGCGGCACGGATGAGAGGTTCCCGCTTGAGATGGCGGTGGGAACTGACAACAACGGGACGCTTTACATCTACAACCTCACGATAACGTACAACAACCGGCTGAGCTACTCCGGAGACGAGCTCACGGCCGAAGTGCAGGGGTCAACCCCTCCATGGGTGGCGGTCGGAAGCGAAATCTCCGGCTGCACGCTGGAGGCGGAGTCCGGAGTTGCATACTCGGACCTTGACGGCTGCGCAATGGTGGGAAGCGAGGCGGAGAACGTGACCTGCACGGATTCCGACGTCCTCTGGTCGGGCATAAACGACGCGGTCCTCGTGAACAGCACGATAAACTATACCGATTTCGAGAGGTTCGAGGCATACGATTCCACTTTTACCGGGGGCAGCATGCTGTCCTATTTCGAGGCGCGCGGGGTCCGGTACGAGGACTCCATCGTATACGAAGGCAGCATGACATTCAATTTCAGCCAGGGCGACCCGGTAAGCGGGGAGCAGGTGCTGCCTTTCACTTACGGATGCAACGGGACCGGGGCGGCGTGGGTGTTCGAAGGGCTGGACGAGCTTCTAATTTATGACGTAACCTGGATAATGGACAACAACTGCAGCATGGTGCTTTATGACAGCATAATGGGCTTCGGGGGCAATGCGGCAATGGCAGGGCCGCAGAGGGTGCGGCTGATGGGCGGCAGCTATTTCGGGCTGGTGAACCTCACCCCGCCGATTGTGCTTGAGGGCATGGAAATCGAAACGGACGAAACCTCCGCGTTCGCGGTATGGAACTCGGACATAGTCTTCAACAATTCGCTCGCCCTGCCGGGCACGCCAAGGTTCTGCCTGCTTGCCCCTGCAAGCATCACATTCTCCAACCTGGATGAGGCTTACCCTGAGATATGGATGGTGGACACCGTGGGGGATTCCGCAGTGTACTTCAGGGACATGAATTTCTCGCAATACGGGGATTACGTGGTCACGGGCCAGTACGTGCTGGGGGAAGGGTTCGTTTCCTTCAACCACACGGGCATGCCGTTCATCAATGAGACAAATTCCACGGTTGTGCTTTACGGAGTGGGCAATTTCAATGGCCAGATATACCATTATGAGAACTATGCTGACAGCATCGGTGCGATAGTGGGCAACGGCACGCTGTGCGATGCTGCAAGGTGCACCAACGTGCGCTATGTTGCGGGCACGCTCACGTTCGACGTGCCCGGGCTCTCCAGCTACGCGGCTCTCAGCAGCCCTTCGGAAGGGGGCACTGAACGGGAATTCGATATTGATGTGGAACGCGGGTGCGCAGGGGAAGAGACCATCTTCGAAACATCGGTGGGCGAAGTGTGGATGGACATTTTCGGCCCTGATTCGGGCACCACAAAATATGGGGGGCTGAGGACCGGTGCGGACGGCGGGGCGGCGCTGGTGATTGATGAGCCGGGCAGGTACTATTATTCAGCAAGGAAATCCGGCTACGCCATTGAGGAAGGAAGCTTCACCATAGCAGAATGCGCAGGGGAGCCCGCTCCCGAAGAGGAAGCCGCGCCGCCGGAAAGCGCGCCGGAAGCCGGGATTGCGGCAGGGGAGGAAGGGCAGCCTGAAACCGCCGCAGGGGAAATAGAAGGGGAGATTGCGGAGGAAGGGCCCGCGCCCCCTGAGCCAAAGGAGCAGTTCGTCCCGGCAGAGGAGCCAATAGCCCCGGAGGGGGAAGCGGATGGGCCGGCTGCGCCTTCGGGGCCCGGGGAAACCGCAATCGTACCGGGGATTGACCTGCTGCCCGTATTCTTGCTGCTGGCAGTCGCCGCAGCCATAGTCTACGGATACAGGGCGATGAAGAAGGGCTGAGCATGTGGGAAAAGCTCAAGAAGGCATTCTGGGTCAGCAGGCCGCTGTTCTGGGTAGGGCCGGTCGCCGCATACAAGGCGGGGCTTTGGGCCGCAGGCATTGAAACCGGCGCGTTCGAATGGCTGGAGCTGCTATTGCTCTCCTTCCCGCTTTCGCTCTTCATATACGGGATAAACGACATCTACGACAGGGAAAGCGACAGCCGGAACCCGAGGAAGAAGTTCTGGATATGGGGGGAGCGGATAAAGGATGAAGACGTGCCGTGGCTGAAGAAATGGTGCTATGCTGCCGCGGCAGCTGTCTTCGTTGTTGCGCTTTCTACCGCGAACCCCATTCACATCGCATTTGCAATCGCGGGGCTGGCGGTTGCCTATTTCTATTCCGCGCCACCGCTGCGGCTCAAGGAAAGGCCGGTGCTGGACTCGCTTTCCGCCGCGGGGTACGGGCTTTTTGCATTCGGGCTCGCATATTCGCTCAGCGGCTCGGCGGATTTCATGGACTGGAGGTTCCTGCTCCTCTGCCTCAGCCTTTCCGCAATACACGCGATAACGACCATAATGGACATGGACGGGGACAGGAAGCTGGGGGTGAGAACATTCGCCGCAGCTTGCGGGGGGAGGGCGGCGGCGCTTTTTGCCGCGGCAGTATTCCTCGCAAATACGGCGCTGGTTGCAAGCTATGCGCACATCGCGCCCAACATCGCGCTCTTTGGGGAGGTGACGCTGCTGTTTGCGGCGGCGCTTTCCATTTACGTTGCCGCGTTCCCAACGCAGGGGAGCGCGAAGCTGGCGTTCAAGCTGCTGATTGCATATGCGCTGGTGTGGGGCTGGTTCCTCATAATGCACTATTTCCTGCTCGGGGAGCATTACCTGCAGGGGGAATTCATCAGGGCGGTGCCGGAACTCATGAAAGCGCGCTGACGCAAAATTTATAAATCTCTTAATGTTATGGGGAGCATGGCCAATAAGGGTATGCAGGGTTCAGAGAGCGGCTTGAGCGACCGCGTGCTCCTGCTTATCTTAGTGCTCGGTTTCTTCATAGGCTGCGTCGTAGTTCCTCCGGTGCCGATTGAGCTTACCAAGTTCGCGGACAATGCCAGCACCAAGAACCTGACGTTCGACAGCTCCGAGAACGAGACTTTCGAATTGAACCTTACCAAGTACATCGCCGTGGGGCCGGATTCCATGCCGCCCAACGGAACCATCAGCAATTTCAGCTTCTATGCATGCCCCCACGAGCACCTTGGCTCGAATGTAAGCAACCTTAGGATATACTGGCCCACGGGGGGCAGCTCGCTGCTGTACGCGGGGGAGCTCACCTCCTGCCAGAGGCTTTATGCGGACCCGGTGGAGTTCAACGAGTACCTGGCGACGCACAGCGCGCCGCCTTTCCTGACCTATTTCGCGGGGATAATGGGCGGCGGCCTCCCGTCCATAAACAACTTCACGATATCGTTCCTCATGCTCAAGAACCCGCGCATGCATAACGTGGGCGAGGAAGTGACCTACCAGTTCGCAATACCATACGGACCGATAGAGATGATTGCCAACCTCAGCGGGCAGTCGGTTCCGGAGGAGTTTGCGATATACGAAAACAGCAGGATAACCGGGCTCAGGTACACCTGCTTCGAAGGGGACCAGCTGAGGGAAAAGATGGGGGTGGACAGGAGCTGGAACCTTTCCCTCACCGTGCCGCCCATGAACGTCAGCCCGATAATAGACACGAACGAAACGATAACGGTAACCGCAGTATTCAACCTGCACGAGCTCCCGTGCCCCGCCTATGCCGAGCCCGGAAAATACCATGCAGAGGTAAGGAGCGTTTACGCATACATATGGAACTACACCGGATGGATACCCACGACGGTATTCGAGGACGACTTCAACAGCACGGTGCTGGACCCGATATGGGACGTGAGGGCCGTTGACGGGGCGGGCACTGCGGAAGTAGTGAACGACTTCACGCACAGCAAGGCGATACTCCGCTCCAACTCGCCGCTCAACGACAGCGGAATCATCATGTACTACTCCGACCCGATAACCATCCCAACCAGCAACGATTCCGGAGTATACATCGAGGTGGCAATCCCCACGGGCGAAACGGAGATGGTTGGCGGAGGGTTTGCCGGGGTATTCATGATAAACGAGACCGTGGACCCGGGCGCCAGCGCGGCAATCGGGCCGAATGTGCGTGGCATGTTCATACACAACCAGCACGAATGGGCGGCATTCTGCCCCGGCTCGTTCTCTCCCAACGCAAGCGGCACGTTCATCCTGCCTGGGGAAACGCACAGGTTCGTGATAGTGATACTGAACGACAGCATAATCTATCTCCTTGATGACATCCCGGTGCTATACAACTGCACCCCGCCCACGGAGGATTTCTACCTGGCGCTGTCACCGGACCCGGTTACGGATATGTGGGACGGCAACATGTCCATAGGGTATGTGCAGATACTTGACGTGGACTACGCCACCAACTGGACCGGGACGATGTGGGTGGACATGGGCCTGCTTCCGTTCGGCAGGTCGCAGGCCGACATAATAGTGTGCGACTGCCCGGGCCAGTACGGCAGGATTTTCGATTTCAACATAAGCTCGGACACCGCGGGCATACTCGAGATGAGCGAGGTGAACGTCAGCTACAAGGGGCTCATCTCCTACAGCGAGGACGGAACCACCCCGACCTCCTCCATAGACACGGACTCGTTCTCATGGGTGGCAATCAATTCGGACATATCCGCCTCCAGCGTGGGGTACCAGAGCGGCATGTACAACAGCACCGTCACCAATTCGGAAGTCGTGCTCTCTTCGCTCTACTGCAACAACGTGACCGATTCCGAGATGGTGCTCGTGTTCATGATAAACGACCCCACCATACTCGGGCTGATAGGCTCCGCACCCCCATGCGACAACCAGATAATCGATTCCAACATGGAATTCGTGATAATGATAGGCGGCAACGTGAGGAATTCCAACCTGAGCGGGGTGCCCATAATCGGGTTCACGGACTTCCAAAACGCCGATGTACGGAACCTTACGCTCATGAACGGCAACATGATATTCAACGGGAGCAGGTACGGCGTTTTCGCGAACACCATGGATATGGGGGACATGTTCGGCGGGCTGCTTTCCATACAGGGGGGCCTGCCGATAGGGTGCACCGAGGAGTCGCATATGTACCTCGATGCCGTATCCGACATGAGGTTCGGCAACATGGAATCAGGGACCATAGACTGCAGGTTCATGCTCCAGGACAGCAACCTCACGGTCTACAACCTCAGTTTCGCCAACGAATTCGGCGGAATCAGATCCAGCCTCGAGAACAGCACGCTTACCATCCGCAACATGACCCGGCCGCTGAACGTGACCATTTACGGGGGCGACACGGACGTGGTGTTCTGGGACCTGAACGTGAGCGAATTCGGGATCGTGGTGTTCAACAGCGATGACCTTGACGTTGCGAACGGCTTCGCGTCCATGAACGGAACCGCGAACGGGGGCATGCTGAGGAACATCACCAACAGCACCAGGACGACGCTGATATTTTACGGCATAAGATTTTTCGACGGGCACATAACCTACTACGAGAACTTCACGCGGAACTACAGCGAGGCGATGGAGTTCGGCGTAGAGTGCCCTGACGCCATATGCAGCAACGTCATCTATGACGCAACGGAGGACATACTCTACGTGGACGTGAACATGTTCTCGACATACGTGATAAACTATACGCTTGAGCCCCCTCCCACGGGAGGCGGTGATGACAGGGAGCTTGGGATCTCAGTTGAAGGGGAGTGCGCAGGGGAGCCGGTTGAATTCAGCGCATCGAGCGGGACCTCCCGCCCTGAGGGAATAATAATTGACCTCTACGGCCCGGACGGCTATGTGGGCTACGGAACGCTGCGCACGGATGGGGGCGGAGAGGCGGCATTTATTCCGGAAGAGCCTGGCAGGTACCACTACACCGCGCACGGCGCGGGCTACGAGACCGTGGACGGGAGCTTTATAATAGAGGTATGCATTGCGGAGGAGCTGCCTCCGGAATCCCCGGAGGAACCCGGGGAGGCCGAAAGCCCTGGTGAAACGCCCCCTGCAGAGCCGGAGATAACGGAGGAGGAGCCGGAGCCGCCCGTGCCGGAGGAGCATTTCATTCCCGCCAAAGAGCCTGCGGTGGTCGAGGAGATAACGGCTGGGGAGAAGGAGCCGGTTGCACCCCCTGCGCCGGAGCCCGAGGTGTGCCTGAACCTGTTCGGAATCTGCTGGTACTGGTGGCTGCTCCTGCTGATAGTGCTTGCAATAAGCGGATACTATCTCACAAAGCGGAAGTAGCCACCTGCCTTTTCCTTTTAAATTATTCCTGAGAATGGTAGGCATGCTGGTTCTGGTATGCGGCCTGCCCGGGGCAGGGAAGAGCACGCTCGCAAAGGCGCTTGCGGAAATGAGGGGCGCCGCATACATCAGCAGCGATGCGGTGAGGAGGGAGGCGCTGGAGGAGCGCACGTATTCCCCTGAAGAGAAATTCCGGGTATATGATGCGATGCTGCGGAAAGCCGGGGCGGAGCTCAGGGAAGGCAGGGGCGTAGTCCTTGATGCGACTTTCTACAAAAGGGAATTGAGGGAAAGGGCACGGGAAACTGCAGAAAGGGCCGGCGCAGGGTTCCGCATAATAGAATGCACTGCTGAGGAAAGGCTGCTTAAGGAGAGGATGGAGGCGAGGGAGGGGGGCCTCAGCGAAGCGGATTTCGGGGTGTACATGAAAGTAAAGGCGGAATACGAGCCCGTGGAAGAGGGGCATTTGGTGGTTGACACCGCGCTCCCGCTGGAAGGGCAGCTTAAGCTTGCGGAGAAGTACCTTGGGTGAAAGCATGGATGCGGAAATGCTCGAAAAGCTGAAGAATCCGGATGCGTACCTGCATGACGTGTATAGGGTGGAGATGGTTGAGACGCACATTTCGTGGGTGTTCCTCACGGAGAAATTCGCGTACAAGGTGAAGAAGCCCGTGAAGTTCAGCTTCCTGGACTTTTCCACGCTTGAGAAGAGGAAGGAATGCTGCGAGAACGAGGTGAAGCTGAACAGCAGGCTCTGCCCGGAGATGTACCTTGGGGTGGTGCCCATAGTGCAGAAGAACGGCAGCCTGCATTTCGGCGGGGTGGGGGAAGACATCGAATACGCGGTGAAGATGAGGAGGCATCCCGAGGAGAGGAAAATGGACCGCCTGCTCGAGAAGGGCGTGGTCACCGAGGGCGAAATCAAGCAGATTGCGAAAATCGTTTCCGCATTCCATTCCCGCATAATGAAGGTTGAGGACAGGAAATACAGCTCCCCGGAAGTCATAAAGAAGCAGGTGGATGACCTTGCGCTGCACAGGAAGACTGTAGAGGAAGCGTGCGGGCTCGGGAGGAAGGTGGATGCCGCGCTGAAGGCATGCGGCGCGTTCATGGAGAAGAACAAGGGCCTGTTCAAGGCGCGGCAGGAGGGCGGGTTCATAAGGGACTGCCATGGCGACCTGCACTCCGCGAACATATTCCTCAATGAGGAAATCTGCATATTCGACTGCATAGAGTTCAACAAGGAGTTCAGGTATATAGACACCGCGAGCGAGATTGCGTTCATGGCGATGGATTTGGACGCGTTCGGGAAAGAGGCGCTCTCCAACCTGTTCGTGGAGGCGTACGTGAAGGAGAGCGGCGACCGGGGGGTGCTGGAGCTGCTCGACTATTACAAGTGCTACCGTGCAAACGTGCGGGCGAAGGTTGCGGCGATAGACTATTCCCAGAACCCTGGCGGCAAATCCCGGGGGAAAATCGAGAAGTACGCGAACCTCATGGGAAAATACGCGGCGGAGCTCTAACCTTCTTGCGCATATTTCATCCCTTTCTCAGTAATGCAGAGGTTCGTTCCGAGATTGGGCTGCCCTTTCAGAAGAGGGCAGCTTTTGCAATTGGGGGCATTTTTCGGGCATTCTCCGTATTCCGCGCACAGGTAGCCCTTTGCGGCAAGGAGCATGAGGGCATCAGCTGCCGCGGGCTCCTGCATTCCTGTTTTTTCGGAGATTTCTTTCACGCTGGTGCAGCCGGAGATGATTGCGCGGAGGATTTCCTTCAGCATTTTTCCCACCTATGCATAGCCCATTGCATGGCCCATCTGCAGCACTGCAAATGAAACGGCCCAAGCAAGCACAATGCTGTATGCCACTGTGAATGCCACCCATCTCCATGAGCCGGTTTCCTTCCTTATTACTGCAAGCGTGGCAAAACAGGGAACATAAATGAGGGTGAAGACCATGAACACATATGCCTGCAGGGGGGTCCACTCGCGGGCCAGCACGGCCTGCAAGGTGCCCTCGCCTGAAACGTCATAAAGAATCCCGAATGCGGAAATCACAACCTCTTTTGCGGCAAGGCCGAAGATAAGCGCAATGCTCCCTTTCCAGTCAAAACCCAGCGGTGCGAGCACAGGGTTGAGGGCCTGGCCCAGCATGCCTATGTAGCTTTCCGCACTGCCGTACTCCACTCCTTCCGGGAAATTGGCGAGGAACCATATAAGGATTGCAACTCCGAGGATGAATGTGCCCGCCTTGGATATGAAAAGCCACGTCCTGCTGAGGGTATGCGCAACCAGGGCACGGGGGGAGGGAACCCGGTATGGAGGAAGCTCAATCACGAATGGGGCACGCGGGCCGGGGAGCAGGAATTTCTTGAACAGGTAGCCAAGCGACATTATCAATACGAAGCTGAGCAGGACGAGGGACCATATCACCTGGCCCGCAACCTCCGGGGCGAAGAAGGCGCTTGCGAGGAATACGAATACTGCCATGCGGGCGCTGCATGGGACAAGTATATTCACGAGCACGGTTACAATGCGGTATTTTTCGTCCTCTATAGTGCGCGCGGACATTATCGCGGGCACGTTGCAGCCGAAACCCACTATGATGGATATGAATGATTTTCCATGCAGGCCGAAGCGCGCCATGAGGCGGTCCATCACGAATGCGGCGCGGGCCATATAGCCGCTGTCCTCCAATATTGCAATTGCAAGGAACAGCAGCAGGATGTTGGGGACAAATACGAGCACATTGCCTATCCCACCGAGTATCCCTGAGACTATGAGGGTGAAAACCCATTCCGGGGAGCCGGAAGCGGCAAAGAAGGAAGCGGCAGACGATGAAAGCGCCCCCAGGCCGGATTCTATGAGGGATACGAAGGGGTCCCCCGCAATGAAGACTAGCTGGTACGTCAGGTACATCAATGCAAGGAAAAGCGGGATTCCTATGTATTTGTTGGTTACGAAATTGTCTATGCGGTCCGAGGCGGTTGCCTCCGCAATGGCGGGCCGCTCCATGCACGCCCTCACAACACCGTTGATGAACGCGTACCTCTTTCCCGCGATTTCCACATCAGCATCTTCGCCATATATCTTCCCTGCCTTCGTGATGAACTTCTCAAGTTCCGGGGTGCAGATGTCATCATCCGCGCTGCGCATCTTCCCAGAGATTTCAGGGTCGCGCTCTATGAGCTTCACCGCAAGCCAGCGGGCGCCGTATTTGCCTGCTAGTTGCCTTGCGTGCCTGCATATATGGTCCTGCAGCTCCTTGATTTTTGGCTCGAGGTCTGCGCCATAGTCTATGCTGAAATCCCGCTCCGGGGATTCGGCCGCCTTGAGGGCGGCGTCAACAAGTCCATTTATTCCTTCCTTCTTGTTTGCCACGGTCGGGACAACGGGCACTCCCAGCAGGCGGGAGAGCTTTTTCACGTCTATTTTGAAGCCCCTGCTGCGCGCAACGTCCATCATGTTCAGCGCGATCACGATGTTGGCGCCGAGCTCGCGCAGCTGCACAGCAAGGTAGAGGTTCCTCTCAAGGTTAGAGGCATCCACGATGTCTATTACGACATCGGGGCTTTCCTCAACTATGAAATTGCGCGCAATCGCCTCTTCTATTGAGTAGGGGGTGGTGCTATATATTCCCGGGAGGTCTATGATGTCTGCAGATGCGTTGCCATGCTTCAGCTTCCCGGTTTTCTTCTCAACAGTCTTGCCTGGCCAGTTCCCGATGCTCTGCCTGCCCCCGGTAAGGGCGTTGAAAAGGGTGCTTTTGCCGGTATTGGGGTTTCCTGCGAGGGCTATCTTCAGCCTTTTTTTCGGGGACATTCAATCTTCCGTCGTAACCATTATTTTTGAAGCTTCGCCAAAGCCAAGGCCCACCTTGCAGCACCCTTTCAATTCCACAATTATGGGGCCATGGCCGGTTTTCTTCAGCACTTTGACAAAGCTGCCCGGGCCGAAGCCAATTGCCATGAGCCGCTGCCTCAGCCCCCTGCCCGCGAGGATTTCGATAACTTTCCCGCCCTCGCCTTCATCAAGGATGGAGAGGGGTGTGGAGGCCATCCGGTTTCACCTCAATGCCTGAAGTGCCTCATGCCGGTGAAGAGCATTGCGATGTTGTGCTCGTCAGCCGCCTTGATTACCTCGTCGTCCCTTATTGAGCCCCCGGGCTGGATGATTGCGCTCACCCCTATTTCCGAGGCAAAGTCAATGCCGTCCCGGAAAGGGAAGAACGCGTCGCTCGCAAGCGCGGCGCCCTTCAGGTCCTCACCAAAGGACTTAGCAATCATCACCGCGAGCTTGGCCGCGTCTATGCGCTTCATCTGCCCTGCGCCGATTGCCATCGCACGGCTGGGCATTGCGTAAACTATTGAGTTGGACTTTACGTACTTGCAGATTTTCCATGCGTACTCGAGGGCCTTCATCTCGTCTTCGGTCGGGGCGCGCTTGGTCACTGTTTTCGGCTCGCCCCTGAAAAGGCTCACGTTCGCATCCTGCACGAGCAGGCCGCCCACCACGGAACGGTATTCCCTGTATGGCTCGCGCTTCACTTCTCCGTTTTTTATCCCGAGCACGCGCAGGTTCTTCTTTTTCTTGAACACTTCCAGCGCTGCGGGCTCATAGGAGGGCGCAACCACCACTTCGATGAATGTGGTTATTATTTCGTTTGCAACCGCTTCTGTCACTTCGCGGTTGAATGCGAGTATGCCGCCGAACGCGGCCTCGGGATCCACCGTGCGCGCAACCTTGTATGCCTGCAGCAGGTCGGGGTCGGAAGCTACTCCGCAGGGGTTGTTGTGCTTCACCACCACCACGGTCGGCTCGTCGAATTCCTTCACCAGCTCGAACGCGGCATTCGCGTCAAGGATGTTGTTGTAGGAGAGCTGCTTGCCCTGCAGCTGGTTTGCGCTGGCTATGCAGGGCTGGAAGAACTTCGGGTCCTTGTAGAACGCCGCGCCCTGGTGGGGGTTCTCCCCGTAGCGCAGGTCCTGCAGCTTCCTGAACGAGAGGTTGAGTATGTCGGGGTAGCCCTCCTTGAGGCCAAACCTCCTCCTGAGGAACCCCTCTATTACGATGTCATAGTGGGAAGTGCGCTCAAATGTCTGGAGCGCGAGCTTCTCCCTTGTCTTTTCGGAGATTTCACCGCCGCTTTGCTTCATCTCCCCCATTATTTCCGGGTAGAGCTTCGGTGAAGAAACGGGCGCGACATGGCGGTAGTTCTTTGCCGCTGCACGAAGCAGGGTGGGGCCTCCGATGTCTATGTTCTCTACCGCCTCCTTCATGCCCACGTCATCCTTGCTCACCACTTCTTCGAAGGGGTAGAGATTCGCAACAACCATGTCTATGGGTCTTATCCCCTGCCTTTCCGCATCCTCCATGTGCCCCTCTGCCTCGCGGTTTGCAAGGATTGCGCCGTGGATTTTCGGGTGCAGGGTCTTCACGCGGCCGCCCATCATCTCCGGGAAGCCGGTGAGGTCCGAAACCTCTATTGTTTCTATGCCGTTTTCCTTCAGGAGGCGGGCGGTGCCGCCGCTGGATATCAGCTCAACTCCCGTGCCCTTGAGGAAACGGGCGAATTCCACGATGCCTTCCTTATTGTAGACACTTACAAGTGCGCGGCTTATTCTCATCCAAAACCCGTAATGATACATGATTGAAACGCTATTAAAAGGTTCGGTGGCCATTCAGAAGGCGTTTCCGCAAATTGGGAACCTTTAAAAACAACTTTCCACACAAATTAATACGCATGGGCCACTATATCAGGAGGAACAGCAAATACAACCGGGATAACCTCCAGAGGAGGCTAGTTAATGTGGCCGAGAAGATATCGACCGGCTCGCTTGCAAGGGACATTTCCGGGGCACGGGGGGAAAACGACTTCAACAAGTGCGTGGACAACGCTCTCAGCGTAGTGTTCGGCCACAAGAACAGCCAGGGCCACATAAAGCAGGGCACCCGGCTGTTTTTCACTAAGATTGACGGCAAGGATACATTGCCATTCGTGACAAATGGGGAAGAAATTGCAGGGTGCCTCGGGAAGCTGGAGGCTGAGGCGCCATTCAAGGAGGCAGTCTCGCTGGTGTTGAGGGCCCTTTACAATACCAATGACAGCGCATTTGTGCTCGAGCTCCTGGAAACGTTCGTCGAGATGCAGGAGGCAAGCCCCAGGAACGCAACGATATTCTCGAGCAAGGCGCTCATCACTGCGGAGAAATATCCTGAGTATTCCTTGGACATGGTTTCTGCGTTCAGGGGGCACGAATTCCTCACTGCCCTGCGGAAGCTTGAGGGCAACGTGCTGTTCGGCTCGGAATTCGAAAGGTTCGCATGGAAGCTCGGCTCGGAATCCGGGGACCGGAAGATGATGGAAGCCGTCTCGAAGGTAATCAACAGGTTTTTCTCGGAAAAAAGGGAGCGCATTACGGCTGATTTCATGGGGTATGCGGAAATCATGTGGGACCGCAGCAAGAACCCATTGGCAATTAGGAACATGAGCTCATGTGCGGAATGGATGCTCGATAAGGAAGGCGATCCGGGAGTAAGCAAATTCCTTGCATACGCGGACGGGCTTTCAGCAAAAATTGATTTCTCGGAAGGGGGAAAGGAGGGGCTGTTCTTCCTGCTCGCAATGGAAGTTGCGGAAGGAGGGGGCGGGGACTGGTTCAGCAAGGTAATACTCGACCTTGAGCGGGAAGGCGGGCTCGTGGAATTCTGCGGAGAAAACGATGAGAAAATAAAGGACTACCGGAAAGAGATTGAAGGGAAAGGGTTTGATGTCGGTTTCCTTGAGAATTTCCTAAGCATGCCGGAGGCGGAGCCGGCGCCAAAGAGGAAGAATGCCCCGAGGGCGACCAAGCCGCTGCACCCGCTTCCCAGCCCCCGGCAGGAATGGGGGCAGGAGGAGGCGGAGCGCATGGCCCACAGGGCGCTTGTGGAGCGGGCAAGCATCCCGCCCCAGCCGCAGCGCGCGGGGGAGGCGGAGCGCATTGAGGTGGCCGAGAAGGCCGGGGGGAAGTACGCGGCAGTCAGGGAAGTGCCCTTCAGGAAGCGCCAGCATACCCCGCGGTTCGAGGAAATGAGCGAAGAGGACAGGATGACGCGGGGGTTCTACCTCCTCAGCGCGAAGCTCGGCAAGGCATACGAAAGGAAGCTCGGGGAAGCGCAGCAGGGCGGATGGGATGACATGGATGAATTCTGCGACCACTACGACGAGCTGCTGGCTGCCATAAGCAACATCAGGCATTCGGATTCCATGAAGGTGAGGAAAAAGGAGGAGGCGATTGACCTCGGGCCGACGTTCCTTGAATATGCGGAAATCCTGTTCGCAGGGGATGAAAACGGGAATGCCCTGGACACTGATTTGCCTGACGCAAAGTTTGCGTTCAAGGTGCTCGGGGAGTGGGTTGCGGAAGACCTCGGCAGCGCTGTTGTCGAGGGCTTCATGGAAAAGGTGATGGGGGTCCATGATTCCGGCGCCCTTGTTGGCATATGCTCCTACAACCGGCCGGCCCAGGATGGGGACGGCATCGGCAGCATGGGCTTCGGGGAGCCGGGCCCGCTTGACGGGAACGGGGGCAGGCGGCAATAGCCTGACAAAGATTTTTAAATCTGTTTTCACATAATTTTAACTATGAACACAGTGCCAGCCAAAGCACGGAGCGTACGCAGGGCGGATGCCGCCAAGCTTACCCCGGTTGATGCGCAGCTTCTCGCAGGCAGGCTGGCTGACAGGATGCTCAGAAAGCATTTTCCGGATTCGAAGGGCATGAGCATCTGGGCAGTAAGGGTGGAGAAGGACGAGGTCGTCTCAAGCCTCGCCACTATTTTCCAGAAGACGGAAAGCAGGGCCACGGTCAAGAAGGTCGTGTCCAGCGCCGACAGGATTGCGAAGAGGGTCGGCCCTGAGGCGATGAAGCATTTCCTATCAGACCTTGCAAAGCTCACGGAATATGCGGACATGGCGGACACCATAGAGATTACCGCACAGGGCGCGGAAGGAATCGCCACCCTGGGCTCAAAGGAGCTCAGGAACTACACGAAAAATCTCCTGAAAGAGATGGAGAAAGAAGAATGGAGGGAAGTCGAGCCCCTCTTCGAGAAGGCCCGCTCCCACCTTGCAGCCTAGTCCTGTTCCTGTGCCGCGGGAGTGCCGTCTTCCTGCAGCCCCTCATCCCCAAGCGGCTGGTCTGTTTCGACCTCAAAGAGGCCGGCCAGCGTTTCCTCGTCTATGTCAGTGCCGGCAGGGGTTTCTTCCCCAGCCTCGGGTTCAGCTTCAGGTTCTGCTTCGGGCTCTTTCCCGGCTTCGGGCTCTTCCGGGGCTTCCGGCGCAGGCTCTTCACCCTCCTCAGTTGGCGGGGCCGAAGGCCCTATCCCGGCGGGGGCTGTGGGCTCCGCCTTCTTCCCGCACCCCATAAAAAGGAACGAGAAGCCCAAAAGCAACAGCAGTACTATTTTTGCATTCATTTCAGGCACCCCCCAGTATCAGCCATTTCAGTGCATTGAACTCCTGGTACAGGTCGATTGCGTCGTCCCAGCACTCAAGGTTCTGGCGGCTGTAGTCCGCATTGTTCTCCACTTCGGCCGAATATTCGCACTCGTCTAGGAGCGCTTCAGTGTCATCCCTCAGGTCACTGCCCCTCTCAAGGATTTCCTCCTTGTTGCCGTTGTTGCTGTCCTCGATTATCGGCTCCGCGTAATTGATTACGGCGAGCATCTGCTCCAGCCTGAACAGCAGCACAAGGCGGGAATGCCTCATGTAAAGCGCGGAGATTTCCCTGTTGTCCCCGGATTCGAACCCGGCATCGATGTCTCCGTCCAGCTCCGTGCCGTAATCGACTATCTCCTGCATGCCGGAGGTTTCAACTCCCTGGTCTTCAAGGCCCTTCATTATGTCCTCGGCATGCTCCAGCTCGTTGCCGAGGTAGCTGTGGGCTGCGGCCTGCTCAAGCACGCGCGCCTCCACCTTGCACCCGTCAAGCTCCTCCATGAGCGGCTTCTCCCCGTCGCGCACGCACGAGAAGAACGGGAGCGTCTTGTTCTGGAATGCGTCCACGAATATTGCGCCAAGCAGGTCAAGCGAGTCAACCCCGAGCTGCAGGCCCGCAAGGCCGAATTCCAGCTGGCTGGGCTGTGCTGCGGCCTCTGCCATGTCATCGAGGTCATCATTCATGTCTTCGAGGTAGGGGTCCGCGTCAAAAACAGGCACCTCCTCATCTTCAGCGCAGCTCTCGCGCATGCCAATCCAGTCCTCGGCGTAGATAACGTTGCACCTTGCAAGCTCGTACCTCGCCTCCAACACCTCAGGCAGCGCATCGTTCGTCCATGCGAACGCCGCCGCAAAGAGGGCTATGGCTAACAGAATCCTCTTCATGCTATCGGGGGTTAATTTGCGGCACTCTTTTAAAAAACTTCGCCAAGCGGGAGAGCGGGCGACCGCATAGGATTTAAGATTAGGCATTGAATGGGGTGCAGTGAGGGAGATATCATGGAGAAGAAGATTTTGATGGTCGTGCCGCACCGGAATTTCAGGGATGAGGAATGCTTTGTGCCAAAGGAATTCTTTGAAGGGAAAGGATATGCAATAACAGTTGCGAGCACGGTGAAGGGCGAGGCGGCCGGTGTGCAGGGGGGCACTGTTGAGGCAGCGCTTTCGCTCGACGAAGCTGATGCCGCGGGCTATGACGCAATCGTATTCATAGGCGGGCCGGGGACGCCATCTGTGCGCAGCAGCCCGCACGCGCTGGAGATTGCGCGGGAAGCCGCGGAAAAGGGCAAGGTGCTTGCTGCGATATGCTGGGCGCCCACAATACTCGCAAAGGCGGGGGTGCTTGAGGGGAAGAAGTCCACCGTATGGCTGGGCAACGACCCGGAATACGGCATGGGCACAAACCAGGTGCTTGAGAAATACGGCGCAGCGCACGTGAATGAGGGTGTTGTGGTGGATGGGAGGGTAGTAACTGCCGACGGACCTGCTCATGCCGCGGAGTTCGCGGAAGAGATAGCGAAGCTCGTTGGCTGAGCAGTAGCTTTTATAATGCTGAAAGGCGATGCTGGAAGCATGGGAATCGGAGACAGCTTCGGCAGGGGAATAGATTTGGCTGGCAGGGCGCTGAACAGGGCGGTGGAATTCGCCAAGGTGCGGTTCTTCCCGCTGCTTTCGTATTTCATAGTGTCTTATATCGTAATGGTTGCCGGGATCGTGCTCGCGGCTGCAGTGCTGCTCATACTGCTGCTGCCTGCAGGGCTGCTCGAGAACCCGGAGAGCGTCCCGATGTGGAGCATGGCTCTTGGCGGCGCGATAGGCATACTGCTGATGGTTTTCTTCACTTCAGTTTCCATGGGAACGAGATTCTGCGGCATCCGCTACATTTCAACTGGGGCACGGCAGCCGTACATAAGCGGGAAGATGAGCTGGAAGGGCTTCCTTTTCCTCCTGATATTCGGGATAATCTATGGGATTATACTTGGGCTTGTGGTGCTTCCGCTTGCGCTCGGGCTCATAGGGCCCGGGGGGCTGCTTGCGGGCATACTGCTGATGTATGCCATGCTGTTCGTTGCCATCGTGCTGATGGTGGCTGTGGCATTTGCGACCGTGTACGTGCAGTTCGAAATGGCAGCCGGGGACGCGGGGCCCATTGAGGCGCTGCGGAAATCTTGGGGCCTTGTGAAGAACAACTTCTGGGAAACGGCGGTGTTCTTCATAGTGATGTGGGCGATATCCTACGTGCTCGGGCTCGTGGTGACGGTACCGATAATGCTCCTTTCGGTGGGCGCAATAATCATGCCCCTCATAGGGATACCGCTGCTGGTGATACTTTCATTCGTTGCGGACGCTGCGATTGAAACCATCATAATGCCTGCATGGGTGTACTTCTGGAAGGAGATGAAGGGGGCTAGAAGGACGAGAGGCGCTTGATCCTGTCCTCTATCGGCGGGTGGGTGGAGAGCGCCTTCACAAGGTGCTTGCCTATCGGGTCAGCGAAATAGAGCGGCGCGGTCGTTTCGGTCGCGCTCTTCGTAGGCCGGTAATTGTTCTTTATTTTGGTCAAGGCGCTCTTGAGGCCGTCCGGGTAGCGGGTGAGCTTCACCGCGGTCGCATCCGCAAGGTATTCGCGCTCGCGGGAGATTGCGAGCTTTATCAGGGTCGCAATTATTGGCGTGAGGATTGCAAGCACAATTGCGAGGATCGCGATCCAGCCGGCTCCGCCGCCCCTCCTGTTGCTGCCCCCGCCCCATATGAAGGTGCGGATTATCACTTCGGAGAGCATGCCTATGAGGCCCACCATCACTACGGTAATGAGCATGAAGCGTATGTCCAGGTTTCCGATGTGGGACATCTCATGCGCAATTACGCCCTCCAGCTCCTCGCGGTTCATGTTTTCCACGAGGCCCTTGGTCACCACTATTGCGGCGTGCTTCGGGTCCCTGCCAGTTGCATATGCGTTCATCGCGGAATCCCCGGTCATGTAAAGCTTCGGCGCGGGGATTTGCGCTGCGAGGGCGAGCCCTTCCACCAGGTTAAAGAGGTAGGGATAGTCCTGCTTGCTCACGGGCTTCGCGCCGCTGAGCGCGAGCAGCATCTTGTCCCCTGAGTAATACATCAGCAATACGTAGGCAAGGGCAAGGAATGCGCCGAGAAAGAGACCGGTCTCGCCCATGCCCCAGAGCTGGGTGAGGGCGAACAGCACCACGAATATGAGTGCCGTGAGCCCCAGCGCCAGGATTACGGAGTTGCGCTTGTTCGCCTCCATCGCATCGAAGAAGCTCTGCTTTCCCATGGGACTGCCCCTAGAACTTCACCTTGGGCACTTCCTTCTCCTTTGCTTCAATCTCGAAGTATTCCGATTTCTTGTGCCCGAACATCCCCGCGAAGATGTTGTATGGGATTGTCTCCTGCGTCTGGTTGTACTCCAGCACTGAATCGTTGTAGGCGGTGCGCGCGTAGGCAATCTTGTTCTCTATGCCCGCAAGCTCCTCCTGCAGCATGAGGAAGTTCTTGCTCGCCTCCAGTTTCGGGTAGTTCTCCGCCACCGCGAAAAGGGACTTGAGCGCATTCGTGAGCATGTTGTTTGCAGAGGCCTTTTCTGCCACAGTCCCGGCCTGCATCACCGAGGCGCGGGCCTTCGTGACCTCCTCAAACACCGTCTTCTCGTGCTTTGCGTAGCCCTTCACGGTCTCCATGAGGTTGGGCACGAGGTCGGTGCGCTTCTTGAGCTGCACATCTATCTGCGCCCACGCGTTCTGCACCCTGTTCTTCAGGGTGACGAGGCGGTTGAAAACAAGAATCACTCCCCCGACAATCACTATCACTATTCCGGCAAGGCAGATCCATTCGAGCATGGTATGTGATTCGGGGGTCCGCTTTTTATCTTTTTCTCCCGCAAGGGAAAAACATGGCGGAACAGGTGCTCATACTCTCCGGAAGCAAGAGCGATGAGGAAATAGTGAAGAAGGCAACCGTATTGCTTGACGGGTTCGGGGTGGAGTGGAAGGCGGAGGTCGCCTCGGCGCACCGCAACCCGGAGAAGGTCGTGAAGCTCGTGAAGAGCTCATTTGCGGACGTGATTATTGCGGTTGCGGGGCTTTCCGCGGCGCTGCCTGGCGTGGTTGCGGCGCACACGCTGGTTCCGGTAATAGGCGTGCCGGTGAACGCAAAGCTGGGAGGCATTGATGCGCTGCTCTCGATTGCGCAGATGCCGCCGGGCGTGCCGGTGGCTGCAGTGGGAATCGACAATGGGAGGAATGCCGCCCTGCTAGCCATTCAAATTCTGGCCCTGAAAGACAAGGGGCTTGAAAAAAAACTGGTAAAATACCGGGAAAAAATGAAAAAGTGAGAATCCCCTCTAATCGGAGGGGGTTCCGGGCCTTGCCTCGCCCTCGGTGGGTGCGGTTCCGGACGGAGTAAAGGCGATGCGCCACACGTCCATGCTGTCCCCGAACACCTCCACCACGGCAGTCCAAAGGCCTGCGAGGCTGATTTCAACGGGAACGTTCTCCCCGTCGCCGTTTATGTCCACGTAAACGGTCATGGTTCCGCTGCCTTCCACCTCGGACCCGGTCCTCAGGGACATGAGACCGTTGTAAACGGTCACGGTTACGGTGCCGTCCGTGTTCACAATCGCCTTCACGTAAGTGTCCCCGTTGACATAGAAGCCATTTTCCTCGGCAGGCCCTACCGTGGTTCCCGCGTCCAGCTCGAACAGCGGGACCCCGCTCTCGTTAGTGCCCACGTACAGGAGGGTAACGTCGCCAACTGTGATGGACTCGTTCATGCCGAGGGTGCCCTTTGCCGCCTCCTGCCCCACGAAAACCTCTGGGTTCTCCGCGTCTTCCAGGTCGAAGCCGAGGACGGTGTAGGTTTTCCCCATCAGCTTTATACTGGTCTGGCCGTCTTCGTATGCCTCATCCCCGAGAGGCGCGTCCTGGATGAAGGTCTGCTCCCTGGTGAGGGTTGCTACCTGCTCCCCGGTGCAAACGCCGTCTTCGGTTTCCATGTCAACCGAAACGTCCCAGAAAAGGTGCTGGGTAAGGGCGTCTTCATACGTGGTGGCCATGTCGGGATTCATGGTGTAGGTTTCCGTGTAGGTGCCTTCGCCCTCTGCCGGGCAGAGCACGCCGCTCTCGTTTATCCTGACATCGAGCCTT
The DNA here is from genome assembly GCA_964552755.1 of Microcaldota archaeon. Lineage (GTDB taxonomy): Archaea > Micrarchaeota > Micrarchaeia > Anstonellales > Bilamarchaeaceae > CAZKHX01. The sequence goes on from CAZKHX010000003.1 coordinate 98,232, forward strand.
GCGTAGTTGTTCCCGTCCGGGTCCACTCCGATGTCGCAGACGAGGAAGGAAACGGTCGTCCCGTCCGCAAGGACGAACACGTCGGTGCGGCCGTCGTCGCCAACGGTTATGTAGGAGTCGCCCCCCAGGTAGCCGCCGGACTCGTCGGATTCGTAAACTCCAAACCCTTCTGAGTCAAGCGAATAAACAGTCACGTACTGGCCCGGCGCTACTTCGAGCACAGTGCCCTCGTTGACGGTCACTTCGTCCCCGTCGCAGGCCTGCGCGCCGGTGGCGTCCGCCTCCTGCGCAACGTCGCCTTCGGTGGTTGCGTCCCCGGAGGTGTTGGGCCCGGTGGCTTCACAGCCGGCAGCGCCAGCCGCAAGGAGCGCGGTTGCCACTCCAATGCCGATCTTGGCCGAAGTGGGCATGTGCCTCTCTTCTGAAGCGGCATCCTTGAACTTCCTGAGCTCTGCTTCCCTCCTCGGGGCCCTGGCATTCTTTGCCTCATCCCCACCTTTCATGTTCCGCTGTGCGTTTGCTTCTGCCATTACATCACCATAAATCAAAACTAGTAGTAATAAGTGGGCAGTAAAGCTTATAAATAATGGTATTTTTTGTAAACGCATGGTAAGAAAAGGCAAAGGCCCAAAAGTCGAGATACGGCTGCCCCCAGTGCTGAAGAAGGCAAAGAGGGGGCCTTCGGTGATGCTGCCGAAGGACCTCGGGCTCATTATAGGATATACGTGCATTGGCAAGGATTCTGTTGTGGTGGAGGCGGGCGCCGGCAGCGGCTTTTCGGGGATTGTGCTCGGCAGGATTGCAAAGCGCGTGGTGAGCTACGAGAGGAAGGAGGAGTTTGCAAAGCTTGCGCAGGAGAACTGCCGGCGCGCAGGGCTGAAGAACGTAAAGGTGAGGCCTGCAGACATAATAGATGGAATAAAGGAGAAGGATGTTGATTTGGTGCTGCTGGATATGCCCGAGGCGGAGAAAGCGGTGGGGCATGCGCACAAGGCGCTGAAGACAGGGGGGCACGTAGTGGGCTATTTGCCCAATGTGGAGCAGGCAAAGGAATTCTATCTTGAATGTGAGAAGAAAGGATTTGCGCCGGTGTTCATGCTCGAGGGGATTGTGCGCGAATACGAGGTGCGCGACTTTGGCGTGCGGCCCAAGCACGTGGGGCTCATGCACACCGGGTACCTGGTGTTCGGGAGAAAATAAGTATCCTCGGGGTTTTTTCGTAAACGTTTTTGCCCGTAGAAAACAGAAAGCCAAAAAGGTTTGGACCCAGGGGGATTCGCACCCCCGGCCTCTCGCGTACTTGAGCAAATTGGCGCAGTTTGCCTCAGGGCTTTTCCCGAGGGTTTTGCCCTTGTTAAGGCCTGTGCCAAAAGGCTCTGCAAGGCGAGCGCTCTACTGCTGAGCTATGGGCCCGTGGGAAAATAAGTTGTCTCTTCTCTTTTTAAGGCTATTTTAATTGATGAATGATTTCTTGTTCGAATAATATAATGTTTATAAAGGGGGTGGCACATAGTTTCCTTCACAACTTAGCGGGATAGGGTAGCCTGGAGTGCCCGCTGGGCTCATAATGGCATCGGGCCATCGGAAACCCAGACACTGACCGGTCAGCCGGTTTGTGGGGTAAAGATCGGTGGTTCAAATCCACCTCCCGCTATTTTCTTTTTTAGCTCTCTGCCCGCAGGTGCGCATGCGTGTCTGCGCGGTCCTTTATCACCGCGCCCTTGTCATAGCCGAAAACGGTGAGGTCTATCT